>NZ_CP106738.1:2575302-3219127 GCF_025639885.1 Roseovarius pelagicus
CTATGCCGTGCTGGGTATGTTTATGGATGCCATCGGGATGTTGTTGCTGACGTTGCCGGTGGTCTATCCAGCAGTCATGGCGCTGAACGGTGGCGAATTTGTCAGTGCCGCTGACAGCGCATTCGGCATGTCGGGGCCAATGTGTGCGATCTGGTTCGGGATACTGGTGGTGAAGATGGCTGAATTTTGCCTGATAACACCCCCGATCGGTCTGAACTGTTTTGTCGTGGCGGGTGTCCGGCCGGATCTGAGCGTGCAGGACGTATTCAAGGGCGTGACACCGTTCTTTATCGCGGACGGGATCACCATCGCGCTTTTGGTCAGCTTTCCGATGATCGTGCTCTGGCTGCCGGGACAGGTGTGACAAAACTAGAGACTTTGTAGCCAACAGGTTTCAGGTCACGGTCCCGCGCTGATCCTCGCGCCCCATCGACACCAGATGGGGCCCGGTCTCCTGCCACGTCTGGAAATCCACTTTGTTCGCCATCCCACGCCAATTTGCGGCGATCAGCGATTGCGCCACAGCGCCGCCCAACGTTGTGCCGGGGCCCGCGATGATGAACAGATCAGGTGCGAACTCGCGCCCAGCCACCGCGATGGCCCGTGCGAAATCATAAGGTTCTGTCACCTGATGGCCCAGCGTGTACGCCCGCAACGCGGCAACATCGCAGGCCTCCGGCCACCAGATCGCGCCGCGCCCGTCGATCAACGGTGTGGCATGGGGTTGAAACAGATCTTGGCCAAGTGCCGCGCGCCCGGCAGCTGCTATGGGTTCTTGCAGGTCTGTGTGAAACGCCGCGTGCCCCGGCAGGCGCAAAGGAAAGCGGTCTTGTAAGGTTGGAACCGCACGTTCAAACGCTTCTAGCCCGTCCTTATCCCCCGCCAGTACCAACATCCCGCCAAGGTCGATAGACAGCCGTAGAATGGCACCTTCCTTTGCGTCGATCTCCTGCACCAATTCGAGCAGAGTGGCGCGACGCGCGGGATCAGGCCCCCAGTTGTCGTCCGTGCAGGGATAGATCAACTGCCCGCCGATCATCGCATCGTGCATCAGTCGGCCCATCGTGCCCGCTACGCGCAGGCCATTCTCAAGGCTGAGCGCGCCACCAGCCGCCAGCGCGGTGTACCAGCCCATCGAGTTTCCGGTGATCGCGACGACCTCGATATCATCTGCCAGAGCCCGCGCATCCAGCGCGGAACACGCATAAATCAAGGGCGCCGCAATGTCGCCGCGCAGGTGTTTTTTCGGCTCGAACCGATCGGCACTGTCGAGCGCCGTCAGGGTTTCCTGTCCCTCGGCCTTGCGCCTCGCATCAAGCGTTGCCAGCGCATCGGCACGCGCGCCGTGGTGGCGCGCCAGATAGCCTAACTCTGCCTTGTTATAGGTGCCCCTGCCGGGGCAGATCAGGACCGCGCGGCGCGTCATTCCCATGTCTCCAGCAATGCTTTGGCCGCGTTCACGATTCCGTCTGCAGAGGGCATCGTTGCGGCATAGGCGGGGCCAGTGGCGATAAAGCTGTCCTCGGCGGTCAGTCGTGCAACGGGCTGTACCGTTTTTTCGGTAAAGAGCGCCATCAGACCTTCGGCCTGCCCGCCCGTGCGACGGCATTCATCGACGATCAGCACGGCGTCGCAATCTTTGGTTGCCTCCAGCAGAGCGGCCTCGGGTACAGGGGCGATCCAGCGCATGTCGATCACCCGCGCGTTTATGCCGTCCGCAGCCAGCCGTGCCTGCGCTTGCCGTGACAGGTAATGCCCGTTGCCATAACTGACGATAGCCAGATTGGTGCCATCGCCATGGGTGCCAACCGTATCCAGCGTGATCACGCGGTCCGGCGCGGGGTAGGTATCCATCCATGCGCCGTCACCGGACTCATGCAGGTCGCGCATCGGATAGAGGGCGATGGGTTCGACGAACACCACCACCCGTTGTTCCTCGCGCGCCAGCCGCACGCATTCGCGCAGCATACAGGCCGCATCCGCGCCCGAGGACGGGCAAGCGATGATCAGGCCGGGAATATCGCGCAGAACTGCCAGTGAGTTGTCATTGTGGAAATGCCCGCCAAAGCCCTTTTGATAGCCCAGTCCGGCAATCCGCAGCACCATTGGATTGGTGAACTGGCCCTGACTGAAGAAGGGCAAGGTCGCGGCCTCGCCGCGCAGCTGGTCCTCGGCATTGTGCAGATACGCGAGGAACTGGATTTCGGGCATGGGAATGAACCCGTTATGAGCGAGGCCAATGGCGAGGCCCAGAATGCTTTGTTCATCCAGCAGCGTATCGATCACACGGTCGGTGCCGAATCTTTGATGCAACGCCCGCGTGACCCCATAGACGCCACCCTTGCGCCCCACGTCCTCTCCCATCACGACGATTTCGGAATGTTCCAGCATCAGGTCGGTGAGCGCCCAGTTTATCAGGCGGCTCATGGGCTGGGGTTGATCCATTTGTTTCAGGTCGCTGCCAAAGGCGGCGGCGCGGGCCTCGTCAGACGGCCCGTTGGTCAGAGCGCAGGACCGTTTGGGCGGGATGATGCTGGCCATGACATCGGATGCAGTTTGTAGTCGGGGCCGTTGCACGGCCTCGTCCGCGACCCGCGTGACTCGCGCCAGCGTTTCCTCGTAGATCGCCAGTGCATCCCTGCGGCTTAACGCACCGGCACTGTCCAGCAGGCGCACCGAATGCAGCAGTGGATCGTTGGCCTCTTCGGCCTCGACCAAGGATTTCGGCAGATATGTGGTAGGCAGGTCGGCGCCTGCGTGACCGTACAGGCGCACCATTGTCAGATGCAGAAACGCGGGTTTCCGATGGCGGCGAACATAGGCAGCAGCCTCGGCCGCGGCGCGTGCCGTATCGTAGAGATCCAGACCATCGGCATGGAAGTAGCGAATGCCGGGGCGGTGGCCCATGGTTGCGGCAATCCAGCCCTTTGGTGTCTGGGTCGAAATGCCGATGCCGTTATCCTCGCATACCAGCAACAGCGGCAAGGGCACTGACTGGATGCTCGCCCAGCCTGCCGCGTTGATCGCACCCTGCGCGGTCGAATGGTTGGCGGAGGCGTCGCCAAAACTGGCCATCGCGATGCCATCACGCGGCAGTTGCCGATGTTCAGGCGGATGCCGACGCGCCAGCCCAATGCCGTAGGCTGCCCCCATCGCCTTGGGCAGGTGGCTGGCGATGGTCGAGGTTTGTGGCGGGATCATCAGCGCCTTGGACCCCAGCACCTTGTGGCGTCCGCCGGAAATTGGATCTTCGGAGGAGCAGGCAAAGCTTAGCAGCATGTCCCAGGTGATGGCCTGTCCGGGTACCTGCCCGGCGCGCGCGATCTGAAACGCGGCGTCACGGTAATGCAGAAACGCGATATCATCCGGACGCAGGGCGTGGGCGACAGCCGCCATGCCCTCGTGGCCTGATGATCCGATGGTGTAGAACCCTTGCCCGGCCTTTTGCATTGCTCGACTGGTCCGGTCGAGTGCGCGGCTGAGGCATTGCGCGCGAAAGAGCGTGATTGCCTCCTGCTTGGTGAGAGCTTCTGTGGGCGGCGCGCCTATCGGCAAATCCCCCTGTTGGCAGAGCCTCAGGAAATTTTCGTGTACGATTTCGGCGCGATCCATTGGGGGCCTCATGCTGTCATGCGGCCTTGGGGCGCGCGTAATCCTGCGTACATTAGGCGATTGGGATGTGACCGCAAGCCTGTCCACGCCCCTTGTCTCGCCCAACTGCCCGGGTGTAAGAAGCCGCGTCCCGCAACACCAGACCGCGAGAGGAGCGCCGCCTGATGACCCCGCCTCTTCTGGAGATGCTGGATGTAGATTTGGCCGTCGATGGTCGGCGATTGCTGGATGGGATCAATCTGACAGCCCACGAACGGCGGATTGGTATCGTCGGGCGCAACGGGTCGGGCAAGACGACGTTATCGCGGGTCATGGCGGGGCTAGTGAAACCTGACAGTGGTCGCGTGCGCGTCGGTGGTGTGAACGTCGGCGATGATCGTAAGGCGGCGATCCGGCAGGTCGGTATCCTCTTTCAGAACCCTGATCACCAGATCATCTTTCCAACCGTCGAAGAAGAGATTGCCTTTGGCCTCGGCCAGTTGGGTCACGACAAGCAGGCCGTCGCCGAAGGGACCAGCGCCATGCTGGCCCGATTTGATAAATCGCACTGGGCCAAGGCTGCGGTGCACACGCTGTCACAGGGTCAAAAGCAGCTGGTCTGCCTGATGGCGGTGTTGGCGATGGCCCCAAGGGTGATCATTCTGGACGAACCTCTGTCGGGGCTCGATATTCCGACGCGGATGCAGCTGACAAGGTATCTGGACGGGATCGAGGCCACCTTGGTGCATGTCAGCCACGACCCGGCGGCATTAGCGGGTTTTGAGCGGGTGATCTGGTTGTCCGACGGACGCATTGCACAGGATGGGCCTGCGGACGACGTGCTGCCCGCTTTTACCACCAAAATGACCGAGCTGGGAGGAGCTGATGATATCTCTGACATCGCCGGTTGAGACCCGTGCGCATGGTTGGCCCGCCGGTGCAAAGCTGGCTGCCCTTTGTGCCGCGACAATGGTGTTGTTTGCCGCCGATGGATTGGTGTTCCACATCGCAGCTTGTGCCACGGTGCTGGCACTCTATGCAGCGCCGGGCGCGGTGTTCCTGCGCGCGGGTCTGCGCCGGTTGCGCGTCCTCTGGCCCTTTTTGGTGATCATCGCCTTGTGGCATCTGATCACGCAGTCGCCGGTTCAGGGTGCGGTGATCGCGCTGCGCCTGCTGACGGCGGTGGGGTTGGCCAATCTGGTGACCATGACCACGCGGTTGAGCGATATGATTGCTGTTGTCCGCTGGTTGGCGACACCGTTGCGGCGTCTTGGTCTGAATACCGCTGCGCTGGAGATAAGCATCGCGCTGGTGATCCGCTTTACCCCCGCGCTGGCGGCGAAGGGCGCGCAACTGGCGCAATCGTGGCGTGCGCGATCACAGCGGCGGCTGGGATGGCGGATAATCCTGCCCTTTGCCTTATTGGCTATTGACGACGCCGATCATGTGGCCGAAGCCCTAAGGGCGCGCGGTGGAGTCTGACCGCACATCACAACAAAGGACATGCCATGGAACGCAACATTGCCCTTATCGCCCTTTTCGCGGCTCTCATTGCAGCACTTGGGCTGATCCCAAAGGTCACGTTGGGGTTCGGCGTGCCAATCACGGCGCAGAGTCTGGGTGTGATGTTGTGTGGCACAGTATTGGGCGCACGCAGGGGCGCACTGGCGGTGCTGCTTTTCTTGCTGCTGGTGGCGATGGGTCTGCCGCTTCTGGCGGGCGGGCGCGGTGGATTGGGTGTCTTTGCCTCGCCGACGATGGGTTTTCTCGTGGGCTTTCCGATTGCAGCGTTCGTGACTGGTTTGATTACAGAGCGCTGGCGCAATGCACCTCTGACTCTGGTGGCCGGGATCGCATCCGCATTGGGTGGGATCGTGGTACTTTATGCGTTCGGGACGGCGGGTCTGGCGCTGATGCTGGAAAAATCTCTGCCCGAGGCAGCGATGCTGGTCGCGGCGTTCATTCCGGGTGATATCCTGAAAGCGGCGATCGCGGGTATGCTAACATCTGCGCTGGCGCGCGCGCGGCCTGCTGCGGTGTTGTCGCGCAGCTAGCCCCCCAAAACCAGAGCCGTGCCGAGGCCACCGGCCGCTGCGATTGCGGCCAGCCCGGAGCCGCCTGATCGTTGCAGCTCGTGAAACAGGCGCACGGCGTTGATCGCGCCGGACGCGCCGATGGGGTGCCCGCGCGACAAGGCCCCGCCGCCAAGGTTAGTGCGCGCGGAGTTTAGCCCCACCTCCTCGATGCAGGCCATTGCCTGCACCGCGTAGGCCTCCATCATCTCGATCACCTTCAGATCGCCCGGTTTGATGCCGGCGGTGGTCAGGCTGGCACGAATTGCGGCGATCGGGGCGATGCCCGGCTGTGCCGGATCCGCACCCAGTGTGGCACCAGCGGAAATCCGTGCCTTTGGCCCGGTGAACCGTGCCGCGAACTTGTCCGAGACAACAACGCAGATCGCGGCAGCATCGGCGGCCACGGCGGCATTCGCAGCGGTGATACTGCCGGCGATCGGCGTCGCGCGGGCACAAGTCTTCTGGCTCAGTCGGCGCGTGAATGGGTCCGTCACAATACCTGCAATCGGAGTGATTTCACCGACCATCCGCGACTGTGCTGTGAGCGCGCTGGCATGGCTCTGGATGGCAAAGGCATCCTGTGCCTCGCGGCTGATGCTGCGGCTCCGGGCCAGCGCATTTGCGGCCTCTGCCATATTGGGATCTTGCGCCGGTGTCGGGGCGAAAGGCGGCTGATCATACGGTTCGGGTGTGCGATTGTCGGCAAAGGTGCGCAGCCGCAAGGGACGTCGCGAATAACTCTCGACCCCGCCTGCAAGTATGACGTCGGCATGCCCGGCGCGGATGAGCGTGTCGGCCAGCAAGATCGCATCAAGACCACCTACGCATTGCCTGTCGATCGTCAGGCCCGCAACATGCTGTGGCAGATTGGCGGCCAGCGCGATCAAACGCGCCGGATTACCACCGGCGCCGAGCGCGTTGGCAAGGACCAGTTCGTCGACTTGTACGGGGTCGAGACAGGCATCGGCCAGTGCGCCATGGATCACGGGGACCGCGAGATCGTGCAGGTCCAGCGCCGCAAAGGCACCACCCCGCGGGATCACGGCACTGCGTCGCGCGGCAATGATCCAAGTGTGCGTCATGCAAGCGAGTCCAGCCATGCGGCGAGGCGGGCGAGATCGGGTTTACCCGCTGCGCGCAAGGGAAGTTCTGGCAGGAAATGGAACGCACGCGGCGCGATTAGGGGGCCAAATGCAATACGACAGTCACGGTCCAACCTGTCGGCCAGTGTGGGGTTCGGCGCGCTGGCGATCACCGCCTCCAGAACCTGCCCGCGCGCGGCGTCGTCACGCGGCAGCACACAGGCCATTGCCACATCTGGATCGGTTAACAGCCGCGCTTCAACAGTCTCGGGATGAACGCTTTGTTCAGCGATGCGAACCATGCGATCGCGGCGGCCTGTCAGGAACAGATAGCCATCCTTGTCCAGCCATCCCATCTCGCCCACCGTCAGAAACGCGCCGTCACGCCGGGTCTCGACGCTGTGACCGCTGGCATAGTGGCTGAAGAGATAGGGGCTGGATACCCAGACCTCTCCGCCATTGCGAATCTCGATCCGGGCGGTCCCATAGGCGCGCCCGACAGAACCGGGTGGGGTGTGCGCGTCAGAGAGGCTCACGAAACTGGTCTCGGAAGCGCCGTAAAATACCGTGATTTCTGCGCTCGGGCAGAGGATATGAACCTTGTTGCGCGCTTCCGCTCCTAACTGGCCCCCGCCGCAAAGGACATGCCGCACTGCGGGCAGCGTCGCCTGCACCGTGGTCAAAAGTGATAGTTGCGTCGGCGTCGCGTACAACACGGAGACGTTATGCCGGGACAGTTCGGCGATTTGCGCGCGTGGCCGCAGCCCCACCAGCATATGGATATCCGCCCCCATGTGCGCGGCCTCGATTGCGGCATAAAGAGCGAGCGAATGGCCCAGACCACCAAAGCACCCGACGGCTGTGCCGGGTCCGATACCAAAGTGATGTGCGTTTTGAATGAAGCTGCTGATCCACGAACTATGGTTGCGTTCGATCAGTTTTGGTGTCCCGGTGGTGCCGCCGGTCTGGCATTGAAGGATACCGGGGGGCAGCATCGGGCCAAGCCCTTCTTGTGCGACCGCAAAACCCTTGCCGCTCTGCATGGCGATGCGCAACTGGCCCAATGCACTATCAGATGATGCCAATTCCCCGCGTTCATACCCCCGCGTGGCCGGATGCCAGAGAAACTGGGTCGGTGCGATTGCAGGGGCCGGAATTTCGGTGGGGGCCAAGGCCACGGGTGTCTCCTGCGCTGCATTGTCTGGTCTGGCAGATTACTGCTCAATGTGCTGAGAATAAAGCCAACAGTTACGCAGGTCGGGGGACATTCCATCGGATATCGGAAATACCCGCCAGCCGTGCAAAGCGGATCAGCTCGGCGTCGAGCCGATCCAGTCGGCTGAGGGGCCATTTGATGCGGTTCTCGGACCAGAACCCGGTGACGTGCATCCAGTCTGCTGCGCGATCGGCCTTTAGTTCGATCCGACCGACAAAACGATCCCCTTCGAGCAGCGGGTAGACGTAGTACCCCCAACGCCGTTTGGCCTGCGGTACAAACATCTCGTTAACGTATTCAAAACCGAACAGCCGGTTCAGCCTGACCCGGTCGCGGATGGCGGGATCGAACGGGTTGAGGATACGTAATCGCGCCGTAGGACTGGGCAGTGCCTCCAGTCGTGCCTCAATGTCAGGCGGGGCGTAGCAGGTTGTCCATTTGCGGTCCGCACCTTCCACCTCGATGGGCACCAGATCACGACGGGTCATCCAACCGCGCGCCTCGCTCGCGTCCATCGCGCCCCAGAATCGCTGTACCTCGCCACAACTGGCGATGCTGAGACGATCAAGCGCGCCATCACACAGTGCGTCGATCTGGTCGCGGTCGGATGGACCTTCGCGCAGATGCGCGGGGAACACCCGTTCGCCCAGATTATAAAATTTTACAAAATTCTTGCGGTAGCAGGTCGCCAGCTCACCTGCGTACCACATTTGATCAAGCGCCTTTTTATGTGGCGGGCGCGCCCACATCTCGCGGTTGGCAGCGCGTGTGTCGAACGCGTGTGTTGATAAGGCGCCCTCGGCCTCGATCCGGGCGCGGATCTGGGCGATCTGATCGCGCGCGAGGCCGGATTGATACCAGTCATGCGCTGCCACCTTTGCACCCAGACGCCGGAACTGGCGCTGCCAGATTGGCAACGTCTCCATCGGGATAAGTGACGCGTCATGGGTGAAGTGTTCGAACAGCAATCGGTCACGACCCAGCAGCGGCCATAGCATACGCTCGCGATAATTCTGGTTGCGGGTCCACAGGATGTGATGATGGGCGCGGGTTACGTTACGGATGGTGTCAATCTGCACGAACCCGAGATGCCGGATCATACCCATGACATCCACTTTTCCCGTCGGTGTCCCGGATAGCCCGTTGGTCCAGAGCCAGAGGTGACGTGCCTGCCGGTTTGGTATTCTGAGGGCGGTCATGGGTTATCCTGTGCCGAAGAAGCAGACTGTTTGCGACAAACGGCCAGTGGATGCAACGGGGCAGACAAACTCAGGGCATGCTGAGCAGGACGAGCGCGTCATGCTGATCACGACCTTTCATGTTCATCACCGTGTCGATGAACAGACGCCCGGCTGTACAGGCGCTGCGGTTATCCGCTTGGTCGAGCCGGGCAAAGGTTCGGATCATGCTGGTCTCGTTCTTGGCCCCGGCCAGCCGCGCAAGTAGCGCGTCAAAAATCTTGGCTTCGATCTGTTCCATGCGGGCGGCCGGCATCGTCACCGGCGGACGCGTCGCGCCAAACCGGGCTGCGTCCAGTTGAATGCGGTAGTACTGTTTCAGCGCAGGAGTGTTGAGGCGGGCCGCCGCCCGTGCGGTCGCGTCAGACAGCCGTGCAGGCGACAGACGTTCCTTGACTGCCAAACCACAATCGCGGGTTGGCATGGCGTTCAGCACGGTCTGTTCTACCAAATAGTAGTAGCGCAAATCGCGCATGGGCAGATGTCCCACGCCGCGGTCGATTACCCCCCAGAGCGAGCCTTGTGCCCCCGCCTGACCGGGCAGCGTGCCGTCTGCACTGAAGGCCAGAACCTGATCTGCAATGTAGCCAGCCACATCAGGGTCTGTCATGATCCGCCGCATCTGGGTGGTCGCCAATGCCAGATTAGGCCCTTTGAAGCCTAACCGAACCAGATCGTCCTGCACGGTTTCTTCAGTGAAAATACGCCCAAGAAGACGCACGATGTCAGCCTTGCTGACCTGCGCACGCGGCGGGTCCTCTGCTGACACTGGTTGCGTCAGCAACAGGCAGATCGTCAGCAGACAGCCAAGAAAACGCATGTCGGTAGTTTCCTGCAATGGGCGAATGGATGGATACATCAGACCTGCTTTGCCGGGTAAAGACAAGGCACCGGCAGGCGGGCAGCGTGAACATGCCGGGGTTGTGATTAGACACGATAGAACGCTCCAAACGAACTCAGGTGTGGAAATTCCCGGCATTTCTTGCTACGCAACGCCGCAACGCAGCGAAACCGGAGCAAGCTGATGAGCGCCACCGCCCGCAAGACCGCCCCCATGCCGACCGATATCCTCGCGGCCAAAGGCGGCACGCCTCTGGTCAGCCTGACGGCCTACACAACGCCCATGGCGCGAATGATGGACGACCATTGTGATTTCGTGCTGGTCGGTGACAGCGTGGGGATGGTGCTGCATGGCCTTCCTTCGACCCTTGGTGTGACGATGGAGATGATGATTCTGCACGCCAAGGCTGTTGCGCGCGGATTGCAAAAGGCAATGATGGTCGTCGACATGCCGTTTGGCAGCTATGAGGAAAACCCGGCACAGGCGTTTCGCAATGCCGCCCGTCTGATGGCCGAAACAGGTGCCGCGGCTGTTAAGCTGGAGGGGGGCGTGCATATGGCTGACACGATCGCCTTTTTGGTGGCGCGTGGCGTGCCGGTCATGGCGCATATCGGCCTGACCCCGCAATCCATCAACACGTTGGGTGGGTACAAAGTGCAGGGCCGTGCAGATCAAGCCGCGGCTTTGCTGTCGGATGCGCGGGCCGTGGCGGATGCCGGGGCATTCTCGGTCGTGCTGGAGAAGGTGCCCGCCAGCCTTGCTGATCGAATTACGGCTGAGGTCGCGATACCAACCATCGGCATCGGTGCATCGGCGGGGTGTGATGGCCAGATTCTGGTGGTGGATGACATGCTGGGCCTCTTTACCGCGTTCAAGCCCAAATTTGTCAAACGCTATGCGACACTGGGCGAGCAAGGCGAGGCAGCCATCGCCGCCTATGCCGATGAAGTGCGCAAGCGTAGCTTCCCAAGTGAAGAGCATGTATTTGCCGATACGGTGCCCTCCAAGAGGTCCAAGACGTGACCGCGCCAATCGTGCGCAGCCTGTCAGAGCTGCGCGGGATGACCCAGCAATGGATCCGCGCAGGCGAGCGGATCGGCGTCGTACCCACGATGGGGGCGCTGCATGACGGGCATCTGTCGCTGGTGGCAGCGGCGGAAAAGGTCTGCGCCCGTGTCATCGTGACGATTTTCGTCAATCCAAAGCAGTTCAATAATCCGGAAGATCTGGCCAACTACCCGCGTACTGAGAACGAGGATGCACGCAAGCTGGCGCGTTTTGCCGTCGATGCGATCTATGTACCGGACGGGGATCAGATGTATCCCGATGGCTTTGCCACCACGGTGTCTGTCTCTGGCCTGACGGACGTGATGGACGGGGTACATCGCCCCGGTCATTTTGAGGGCGTCGCGACCGTGGTTGCCAAACTGTTTGCCCAGAGCTCTGCCAGCGATGCGTTTTTTGGCGAGAAGGATTTCCAGCAGCTTCAGGTGGTGCGGCGGATGGCGCGCGATCTGGATATTCCGATTACGGTGCATGGCTGTCCGACGATCCGCGAAATTGACGGTCTGGCCATGTCGTCGCGCAATCTGCTTTTGTCGGACCGGGCGCGGGTGAGAGCGCCGATCCTGTTTGAAGAGATGGAAAAGATTGCAGAAGGGGTGGCCGCTGGTGGCGACTTTTCCACACTCTATGCGGATGCGGTGAAACGACTGGAGGCCGCGGATTTCACCAAGGTGGATTACCTCGAAATGCGTGCTGCGGATGATTTGGCGTTGCTGGACGCGCCGATGCGCCCGGCGCGCCTGTTTGCGGCGGCGTGGCTGGCCGGAGTGCGATTGATCGACAACATCGCCATAGGGGAATGACAGGGATTTTGTTTTTGTATTAATACTTCCCCCGCTGGCGGCCTGAGCCAAGGGCGGACGCCTTCGGCGAGCGTATTGGTCCAACGTTGAAGGTCAGGGTTCCGCGCGCAACAACAGTTCTGCCAGGCTCAATGCCATGACTTGTGCGCTTTGCATCATATCGTCGATCCCTACGTATTCATCCGGTTTATGCGCAAGGTCGAGAATACCCGGCCCGTAAGCGATACAGTTTTTCAACCGCCCGATGCGGTCGATATGTTTCTGGTCATAGGTGCCGGGACTGACCACGTAATCGGGCGCATGGCCGAGTGTTGCCTCAATCGCGCGGGCCACGGTGGTGACGATGGGGGCATCGCGCTCGGTCATGCTGGGCAGGACGCGGTGCAGTTCGCGCAGGTCGTAGTCGAAATTCTCGCGCGCATCACCGACGCGTTTCAGGACGGCGCGAAATTCTGCCTCGACGTCGTCTATGTCCTCTTCGATCAGAAAACGCCGATCAATCACCATGCGGCAGCGGTCAGGAACGCATGGGCTTGGCAAACCGGTATAGGCTGCGTCCTGTTCCGGCTCGCCGCCATGGATCGAATTTATGTTGAGCGTGGATTGACGTGCGCCATCGGGGACGACGGGCATATCGGTGCGCCGCGCGGCCAAGGCCGGGAACAGCCTGTGCTCCATCTCGGCCACCACTGCGCCCATGTGACGTACTGCACAATCGCCGAGAAAGGGCATGGAGCCGTGCGCAATCTCGCCCTTGGTTTCCAGTTCGGCCCACCACACACCGCGATGGCCCAGACATATCCGATCCTTGTTCAGCGGTTCGGGGATGATGACGTGCTGCACGCGGGCTGGGTCGAAATAGCCGCGCTCTGCCAAGTAGGCGACGCCACCAAAGCCCCCCGATTCCTCGTCTGCGGTGCCGCTGATCTCGATCGCGCCGGCATAATCCGGACAAGTTTCGATGAAAGCCTCGGCAGCGATGATAGATGCGGCCAGCCCGCCCTTCATGTCGCAAGCGCCGCGCCCGTAAATCTTGCCATCCTTGACCTCTCCGCCGAAAGGATCGGTGGTCCAGCCGTGGCCAATCTCGACCACGTCGATATGGCTGTTGAAATGCACGCAATCGCCGGGGCGGGTGCCTTCGCGTCGCGCGACGATGTTCCAGCGTGGATATTGGTCGCTGTCGCCGGGTGCGCCTATTGCGCGGATCAGTTCCGTCTCGAATCCCGCATGCAGCAGGCGGCGGTCCAGATATTCGCAAATCTGACGGTAATCCGCGCCCGGCGGATTTAGCGTGGGGATGCGGATCAGGTCCTGCGTCAGCGCGATCAGGTCGTTACGTCGTGCCGAAATGGCTGCTATTAGCTGGTCCTGAGCGATCATTCTGCACCCCTTTGGATCGATTATGGGGTGCGGGGGCAGAGCGGGCAAGGCCGGAAGCCTGCGGTCACACATTGGTGCGACCGCAGGCGTTGATACGTTAACCGACGTTGAACTGTAGCGGTTTGATCTGCTGGAACAGGCCGGTATCACGCAGCTTGGAAGTCAGCTCTTGTGGTACAGGCGCATCGACATAGAGCAACGCAATCGCCTCTCCGCCCGGTTCGGTGCGGCCCAGCGTAAAGTTGGCGATGTTCACGCCGCTGCCTGCCATGGTCTGCCCCAGCGCGCCGATGATGCCGGGCTCGTCGCGGTTGGTGGTATACAGCATATGTTCGCCGATTTCCGCATCGATATTGATGCCCTTGATCTGAATGAAGCGCGGCTTGCCATCCGAGAACACCGTGCCGCCGATGGACCGTTCGCGCTGATCTGTCACCACGGTCAGCTTGACGTAACCCTCGAATACGCCCGATTTATCCTGCTTGGTCGTGCTGATCTGGACGCCGCGTTCCTTGGCGATTACAGGCGCGCTGACAAGATTCACCTCGGGGTTTGCGGATTTCAGGATACCTGCCACGGCGGCGCAGGTCAGCGCGGGCAGATTCATTTCGGACACCACGCCGTCATAGAGGATGTTGATCGCCTTGATCGGCTCATCGGTCATCTGGCCGATGAACGCACCGAGGTGGTCGGCCAGCTTGATCCACGGGCCCATCACCTTGGCCTCTTCGGCGGTCACGGACGGCATGTTGAGCGCGTTGGTCACCGCACCGGTCAGCAGGTAGTCCGACATCTGTTCGGCCACTTGCAATGCGACGTTTTCCTGCGCCTCGGATGTGGCGGCACCTAGATGCGGTGTGCAGACGACGTTCGGAAGACCGAACAACGGGTTGCTGGTCGCGGGCTCCTCGGCAAAGACGTCAAAGGCGGCCCCGGCGACATGGCCCGATTTCAGCAATTCCGCCAATGCGGTCTCGTCCACTAGGCCGCCGCGGGCGCAGTTGATGACTCGCACGCCCTTCTTGGTCTTGGCGAGGTTTTCGGCACTCAGAATATTGCGTGTCTGGTCAGTCAGCGGCACGTGCAGCGTGATGAAATCCGCGCGTGTCAGCAGCGCTTCCAGCTCGACCTTTTCCACGCCCATCTTGTCGGCTTTGGCTTGGCTCAGGAAGGGGTCGTAGGCGACCACTTTCATCTTGAGACCGCGTGCGCGGTCGCAGACGATGCCGCCGATATTGCCCGCTCCGATGACGCCCAGTGTCTTGTTGGTCAGCTCGACGCCCATGAATTTGGACTTTTCCCATTTTCCAGCATGGGTTGATGCGCTGGCCTCGGGGATCTGACGCGCAACGGCGAACATCATGGCGATGGCGTGCTCGGCGGTGGTGATCATGTTGCCAAAGGGCGTATTCATCACGATCACACCCTTTTTCGAGGCGGCGATTTTGTCAATGTTATCAGTGCCGATCCCTGCGCGAGCGATAACTTTGAGGTTGTCTGCAGCAGCGAGGATTTTCTCGGTCACCTTGGTGGCGGACCGGATGGCGAGGCCGTCATACTGGCCGATCACTTCTGCCAGTTTGTCCTTATCCTTGCCTAGGTCGGGCTGGAAATCCACGTCGATGCCGCGGTCGCGGAAAATCTGCACGGCGGTTTCGGAGAGCTTGTCGGAGACGAGTACTTTGGGTGCCATTTTGGGCTCCAATTCTGATGTCGGTATTACGTCGGTATTTGATCGGTATCGCGTCGGTGCGTGGCGTGCCGGGCTGAAGCCCGGGCTACCAGCCGCCCTAGGCCGAGCGTTAGCCCGGCACGTCTGCGATTTCGGATTGGTATGCCCAGTCGATCCACGGCATCAGCGCCGCCAGATCGGAGGTCTCCACCGTGCCGCCACACCAGATGCGCAGGCCCGCAGGGGCATCGCGATAGGCACCGATATCGAGCGCAACACCTTCAGCTTCCAACCGTTTGGCAATCGCCTTGGCGAAGCTGGCGCCATCGGTGATGCGCGGGTTGGTGAACCTGACACAGACAGACGTGTTCGATCGTGTGGCCGGATCATCGGCGAGGTTGCCGATCCAGTCGCGGGCATCACAGAAATCATGGATCACCTGCGCGTTGGCATCGGCGCGGGCGATCAGGCCCGACAGCCCACCGACCGAGCGCGCCCAGTCGAGCGCCAGCAGATAATCCTCGACCGCCAGCATCGACGGGGTGTTGATGGTCGCACCCTCAAAGATTCCCTCGATCAGTTTGCCGCCTTTGGTCAGGCGGAAAATCTTGGGCAGGGGCCATG
This sequence comes from Roseovarius pelagicus, assembly GCF_025639885.1. Lineage (NCBI taxonomy): Bacteria > Pseudomonadati > Pseudomonadota > Alphaproteobacteria > Rhodobacterales > Roseobacteraceae > Roseovarius > Roseovarius pelagicus. The sequence continues at coordinate 2,590,893 of NZ_CP106738.1, forward strand.
CGGGTGTGTAGCTCTCCAGCCGTTCAACGGCGCGGGGGCTGAGAACGATCATGCCGTGCGCGGCTTCGCCACCCAGCACCTTTTGCCAGCTGAAGGTGGTTACATCCAGCTTGTCCCACGGCAATTCCTGCGCGAAGGCGGCTGATGTGGCATCGCAGATGGTCAGCCCGTCGCGGTCTGCCTTGATCCAATCGCCATTTGGGACGCGGACGCCCGATGTGGTCCCGTTCCATGTAAAGACGACGTCATTATCCGTATCGACCGTGGTCAGGTCGACAATCTGGCCGTAGTCAGCGGTTTTGATCTCGGCGTCGAGTTTCAGCTGTTTCACGACATCTGTGACCCAGCCCGCGCCAAAGCTCTCCCAAGCCAGCATTTCAACCTTGCGTGCGCCGAGCAGGTTCCACAGCGCCATTTCGACCGCGCCCGTGTCCGAGGCGGGCACGATCCCGATGCGGTAGTCGGCGGGGATGCCCAGCACCTCGCGGGTGCCCTCGATGGCGGCTTTCAGCCGCGCTTTGCCAACTGCGGCGCGGTGGCTGCGGCCCAGCGGGGCATCGGCCAGCTTGGCGACATCGAATGTGGGGGGTTTGGCACAGGGGCCAGAGGAGAAACGCGGGTTCGCCGGAGTGACGACAGGTTTAATGACCGGCCGCGTGCCGGGGTCTTGTATAGCCATTGATGCTATCCTTCCAGATAAGCGCCCTTCGTTGGGGAAGGGTGTCCCACTTGCCGGGATACGGTCTGGTCTGGTCTTTCGCAAGCGCAGAAATGACGCTATAGCGCCGCTTGAGAAGATAAATGCGACCTCAACGACTACGATCGGAAACTCTTGCCATGCTTATCGCCACCCTGATCGCGCCGCCGGGTGCGCTTGACCCGGCTCTGGTTGAAAACCTGCGTAACGCGTGGGGTGGGGGCGACGTGCAATGGCTGAACCCGGATGAAGCGGCAGAGTTTGCGCTGGCAGAGATGCCGGGGAATCGCTGGGATGTCTGGGACGATTTGCAGAAACTGCGCGTCGATCTGGTGGTGCAGCCTGCGCAGGGCCGACGTAAATCCATGCTGCTGGCCGATATGGACAGCACGATGATCGAGCAAGAGTGCATTGACGAGTTGGCCGACGAGGCCGGTGTCGGAGAGCGCGTCAAGGAGATCACCGCGCGGGCGATGAATGGCGAGATTGATTTCGAAGGTGCGTTGATCGAACGTGTCGGCCTGTTGCGCGACCTGCCGGAGCAGATCATCGCAAAGGTTTTGGCGGAGCGGATTACGTTCATGCCGGGGGGCAAAACGCTGGTTGCGACGATGCGGGCGCAGGGTGGTCATGCCGCGCTGGTGTCGGGTGGGTTCACCGCCTTTACCGCGCTTGTCGCGGATGCGCTGGCATTTGATGAGCATCGCGCCAACGGGTTGTTGATCGAAAAAGGGGTTCTGACGGGTGACGTGGCGCGGCCTATTCTGGGGCGACAGGCCAAGATCGAGGCGCTGGAGGAAATCACCGCGCGGCTGGGTCTGACGGCGGCGGATGTGATCGCCGTGGGGGATGGTGCCAATGATCTGGGGATGCTGGGCCGGGCGGGCACGGGTGTCGCGCTGCATGCCAAACCGAGCGTCGCCGCCGAATGTGATGTGCGGATCAATCATGGCGATCTGACTGCATTGCTCTATTTGCAGGGATATGCGCGGACAGAGTTCGCGGCGGGTTAACTATGTGCCGCTGTTGGGCGAGTAGATTAACGCCCGCATCCAGTGGTGGATATGTTAAGTATTGAGCATGGTCGATCTTGCTCAGGTCTATGCTGATTTGTCCGGTGCGACCTGCCCGGTGTGGTCGAGGTCATGGCCCGGCAGGCCGATGGTACGGCCGGAGCGATGTCGGACCGTTCAAGACCCTTCGCAACCCCGAAAAGAAAAGGACCCTGATCATGCCCAATTACCTGTTTATCTATCACGGCGGCGGCAAGCCGGAAACCGAGGAAGAAGGCAATGCCATGATGGCCCAATGGATGGCCTGGTTCGGTGATATGGGGGCGGCTGTGGTTGAAAGTGGTGCGCCTGTGGGCCTGTCCAAGACCGTCAGCGCCAGTGGTGTGGCGGATGATGGCGGTGCCAATCCGACCTCGGGCTATAGCGTGGTCAATGCTGCTGATATCGACGCGGCGTGCGCGATGGCCAAAGGGTGCCCGATGGTCGGCGACGGGTCGGGCAGCGTCGAAGTGGCCGAGATCATAGAAATGTAGCGGTGGCCCCGCGCGGTTGCGGGGCCGACTGCTGTGGTGTGGTTGTGGCTAGGCTGCCAGTGCCGCGCGGGTGTGCCCGATCATCTGTGCGGCGTGGGCGGCCTCTCGTCCTTTTTCCACGAAATGCGCGGCAAAGATGGCGTCGTGATGCGGCCCCTCTTGGTATTGGTGCGGAGTCAGGGATACCGACAGCACCGGAATGCCACTGTCGAGGCCTGCGCGCATCAGGCCATCAACCACGGCCTGCGCGACAAATTCGTGCCGATAGATACCGCCATCGACGACGAACGCGGCGCAGACCACCGCGCCATAGCGGCCCGTCATCGCCAGATCGCGCGCCAGTAGCGGCATCTCGAACGCGCCGGGCACGTCGTAGACGTCGATCTGATCTGGCGGGATAATTTCGGAAAATCCGTCCAGCGCGCGGGTCACGATCTTGGTGTGCCAGTTCGCTTTGACAAAGGCGTATCGGGTGTGTGTCATCTTGGGCTCCTTTCGCATATCGACACGTTCACCGCAGGCGAAGGACGACAGGCGTGGCGGTGCACGCGCACCGCTGGAACCTGACGTTCTCTCTCATCCGGACTATGACCGTCGGCTCTGGAATCACACCAGATCTGCTGACACCTCGGCATAGGCCGAAGCCGCTCGCGGGCTTGAGGCATATCTGGCCCCTTACCGCCGGTGGGGAGTTTCACCCCGCCCTGAGAACAGGCGGAACATTGGCGCGGTTTTTCGTGCGCGGCAAGAGCGAAAATTGCCCTGCGATGGCGGCACCCTGCGCAGTGCTATAAAAACGTCGCCGACGGTCGGATGACGCCAGTCACGGTTCCGCGTGCGTTGGATATCGGCGTGTTCATGTATTTCTGTGCTGTCGGATGATCTGCGTCCAGTACCCCCAAACGTACCAGCAACGCGGCAATCGCGCATTGAGACCCGCGCGTGGTACCGTCCGCAATCTTCAGCGCGATGCCAAGCCCGCGCTGCGGAAGGATCGCGATGTAGAACGCTTCGGCACCGGTTTTTAGGGCGACCGGTTCCTTGCAGGCGCGCATCAGTTCGGTGCAGGCGCGGCCTTCGCCTGCGACCAGTTCGGGGTGGCGCACCATCGCCTGCCACAGTTGAACGGCGGCGGTCTGACGGGCATCCGCGCCGTCACGGGCATTGGCAAAGAACGCCATCGCGCGGGCCATGCCGTGCAAGGTGGTGATGTGGTTGGGGGCAGAACAGCCGTCGATGCCGTAGCCGGGGCTGGTGATACCTGTGACCTCTTCATAGGCGGCGAGGCAGGCGCGCTGCACGGGGTGGTCGATGTCGATGTATTCGGGCCCCGCGCCGAGATGCTTGGTCAATGTCAGAAACCCCGCATGTTTCCCAGAACAGTTGTTGTGCATCTGGCAGGGCGTCGTGCCCGCGCAGAGCATCGCGTCATGGGTTTGCGGATCATAGGGCAGATGCCCGCCGCATCGCAGGTCGTCATCGCCAAGGCCGAGATCCGTTAGCCACCGATTAACGCGGTCGGTATGAATGGCCGCGCCGCTATGCGAGGCACAAGCCAGCGCCAGATGCTCGGCGCCGAGGCGATATGCTGCCGCAGCGCCGCTCTCGATAAGGGGCAATGCTTGCAACATCTTGCACGAACTGCGCGGTAGAACCTGTGCATCGGGATCCCCCCAAGCCTGTACGATCTCACCTCCGGGGCCGCAGATGACCGCCTGCCCGAAGTGGATGCTTTCGGCCAAAGCACCGCGCCAAATTTCTACCATCGGAATCGGTTGCGACATTTTTTCCTTCCCGGCGGGGCGTATGTGCGACTTTCCGCCAATTCATTCTTTCGTTTCTGGTCTGTTTCGCGCTATTGTTGCAATGTCGAGAAGAATAGACCGGTGCCAGTAAAAACCCGTATCAACCGGGACGCAACCGGTCCGAATTGAGGCTTAAGGACAGCTTGGAGGCTGGACATATGGTATCACTTTCTACGCGCGGTGTGCTTGCGTTGGGATTTTCCGTTATTGCGGGTAGCGCCTTGGCGCAGGACGAAAGCAGCAATCAGGTTGCTGCAAACACGGCATGGAGCGTATTTGTCGATGCGGACCCCAAGGAATGCTGGGCCGTTTCCGCACCGACCGAGACGGTCAACACACGCGGCGGACGCGTGGTCGCAGTGCGTCGCGGCGAAATCCTGTTTATGACGTTCTTCCGTCCCGCAGCGGGTGTGGCGGGGCAGGTGGCCTTTACCGGCGGCTATCCGTTTGCGCCGGGATCGACCGTCGACGTCAGCATCAGCGGTGACGAATTCGAGCTCTTTACCGAAGGTGAATGGGCGTGGCCTGCCAGCGCGGAAGACGATGCCAAGATCATCGCGGCGATGAAGCGCGGTGCGGATGCATCCCTGACAGCGCGTTCGTCGCGCGGAACGCAGACCAAAGACACGTTTTCGCTACTGGGCTACACGGCGGCGATGGAAGAGGCGCAAAAACGCTGCAAATAATCCCGGTGACGGATATTTGTACGCTTCAGGCCCGGACAGATGTTCCGGGCCTTTGCATGTTCAGCGGTCGATCTGTGGTGGGATCAGGACAAAATTGCCGAAATGGGTTTTTTGCAGGAATTCTTTTTGTGCAGTTGCGATCTCTGACAGTGGCAGGATTTTCGCAACCAGCGGGCGGATTTCGCCAGCCTCGATGTATGATACCAGATTGGGAAAGACAGCCTCATCCCATGCGGTGCTACCGAATAGCGTGATATCCTTGAGATACATGTCGCGCATATCCAGTTCGACGATGGGTCCGGCAATGGCACCCGACGACGCATAGCGCCCGCCGCGCCGGAGCAGTTTGAGCATTTGCGCAAACCCCGGCCCGGCGACATTGTCGATCACGACGTCGGCAGCATTTTCCCCAAGGGTATGAACGGGGTCATTCCCGCGCTCGATTACAGCGTTCGCACCCAAGGCCCGGACCTGATCCACCTTGGATGCGCCGACGATTGCAGTGACATGTGCACCTCGGCGTTTGGCAAGCTGTAGTGCGGCGGACCCGACGCCGCCCGACGCGCCGGTAATCAGGACGCGGTCATGCGCGGTGACGCCTGTCCGTTCCATCATCGTCTCAGCGGTGCCATAGGCGCAGGGGATCGTGGCCAGTTCTGCGTCGGACCAGTCGCAGTCAACTGCGAACACCTCTTGTGCCGGGACTTTGACATATTGGGCAAACGCCCCGTCAAAATCAGAGGCCATCCAGACGCATTCCATACTGTCGAACCCGTTCGGGCGCATGCAGGCCCGCACGATGACCCGTTGACCGATCAGGCCCGCGTCGGTGTCTGTCCCGACCGCCGCGACCCTGCCGCAGCAATCCGTCCCCTGAATGAGCGGGAAAGGTGTCGCAGCGTTCCAGCCGCCATCGGATTTCTGCTCTGCCTTGGTTTCCTGACTGTCTGCCGTGGTGTCTGTTCCGCCGGTGACGGTGGCAGAGTACCAGCCTAGACGGGTGTTGATCTCGGTGTTGTTCACCCCCGCCGCCAGCACCCGGATCAAGACCTCGCCCGGTTCGGGCGCTGGGATCGGCACTTGTCGTGGTTCCAGTTTGTCGTAACCGCCGTTTCCGGTCGTCACGATGGCGAACATGGTTTGGCTGGGCGGTTGGGTGTCTGGCATAATCGGCGCGTGCCCCTTTGGCTTTGCTCTGCGAATCCTATATGGAGACCATCTGTTGTAAAAGGCCCGACCCGATGACCGACAAAGCCCCGATCACTCAGGATGTTATGACCATCCCCCGCAAGCTGCCTGAAGGTGACAAGATCAACCTTGTCGGCCTGACGCGCGACGCGTTGCGCGAGACGCTGATTGCGCATGGCACGCCCGAGAAGCAGGCCAAGATGCGTGCCGGGCAGATCTGGCAATGGATCTATCAATGGGGTGTGCGTGATTTTGCCGTGATGACCAATCTGGCCAAGGCGTATCGCGCTGAACTGGAAGAGCATTTTGTCGTGGCTGTGCCCGAGGTGGTCAGCAAGCAGGTCAGCGCGGACGGCACGCGCAAATATCTGGTGCGGATCGCGGGCGGGCACGAGGTCGAGGTGGTTTATATCCCCGAGGCGGATCGCGGCACGCTGTGTATTTCTAGCCAAGTGGGTTGCACCCTGACCTGTTCGTTCTGCCATACCGGGACGCAGAAACTGGTGCGCAACCTGACGGCAGGCGAGGTTGTCGGGCAGATCATGGTCGCGCGCGATGATCTGAATGAGTGGCCGGTGCCGGGCGCACCCAAGGATGAAACTCGACTGCTAAGCAACATCGTGCTGATGGGCATGGGTGAGCCGCTGTATAATTTCGAGAACGTGCGTGATGCGATGAAGATCGCGATGGACCCCGAGGGTATCCAGCTAAGCCGCCGCCGGATCACACTCAGCACCTCTGGCGTGGTGCCGGAAATCCATCGCACCGCCGCCGAGATCGGCTGTATGCTGGCGGTCAGCTTTCACGCGACGACGGACGACGTGCGCGATACGTTGGTGCCGATCAACAAGAAATGGAACATCGAGGCATTGCTGGATGCGTTGCGCCAGTACCCCAAAGTCAGCAATTCCGAGCGGATCACATTCGAGTATGTCATGCTGGATGGCGTGAACGACAGCGATGAGGATGCACGCCGTCTGGTTAAGCTGATCGAGGGTATTCCGGCCAAGATCAACCTGATCCCGTTCAACGAATGGCCCGGTGCCCCCTATAAGCGCAGTTCGGGCAACCGCATTCATGCCTTTGCCGACATCATCTATAAGGCCGGATATGCCAGCCCGATCCGCACGCCGCGCGGTGAGGATATCATGGCCGCCTGCGGTCAGCTGAAGTCGGCTACGGAACGCGCGCGTAAATCGCGGCGCGCGATCGAGGCTGACGCCGGCCTGTAGAGGTCGGGCGCTATGCCCCGCCGGACATTGCCAATCTCTTGGGGGCGTAGCCGCGCTGAAATCACCCGAAAAGGGCTAAGATTTCACCGCAGTCCCGCCACTATTGCGTGCGAGCGTTGTTCAAACCCGAAATTAACAATTGGGTTTGTAAGATTTCCGCAAAGGAGAGTTCGAGCATGGTTTATGTCCACAGTGATCCCACCGTCCAGGCCGGCGTTCTGGATTTCGTGCTGCGTGAACGGCGTCGCGCGGCCAACCTTCTGGATTGGCAGAATGCGTTGAAAAATCACGGCTACGCAGTGCAGCACACCGACAAGGGGGACTATGTGACCACCCTTCCGCATGGTGTCGAGATCTGCCGCCTACCGGATGGCGCGGCGATCTGATCCGCCAGCGACACCATAAATGATGAGGTGTATCGCGCGTAATAGCTGGCGCGGTACGATATGCAAAACATGCACCCTGCCGCACCAGCGGCGGGGTGCATTGGTCTGAGCCTTACGTCAGGCCGCGCCCAGATGCCGCCGACCTGTATGCCGGACTCGATTGTTCGCGGGGGCGTGCGATAGCGGCAGGCTGCTTTGAAACGCCCCCCCCTGACAGTGACGATTGATGTGCGATAGCGGGCTGGGCGTGACCCATTGATGGCCTGTCGGGTCGTTGCGGTTTTGTGAACAATGGGGCGGTGAATCCGAGAATGACCTCTAGTTCGCCACATTTCATCACGATTGTTGCCATGAGGCGGGATTATCCAATTCAAAGGACAAGATTGTAACAAGGTATGAAACGATGAATATTTCGACACAAAATGACAGCAACGCGGTTATGGAACTGGTGATGCGCGAGCGCCGCATGGCGGTATCGGATCGTGAATGGCAGCACCGTCTGCGCGGTTATGGTTATGCGATCCGTGACACGGATGAAGGCCGCATTCTGACGTCGCTGACCCGTGGTGCGAGCATTTGCAACCTGCCGAGCCATCTGGCCGCCTGATCGCAATCCGGTGACAGGGCGCGAAAAAAACGTCTTTTCCCGTCACGTTGCCAGAATTGCCAGCCGTCTCGTGCGGTCAGCAGTCGGGATGCCATGCGTCGATGATGGCGACGGCTTCTTGTGCTGTTTCGACGAACTGGAACAGTTCGAGATCCTCGGGTGAGATTGTACCGGCATCTGCCAGTGCTTCCCAGTTGATGATGGAACGCCAGAACTCCTCGCCAAAGAGCAGGAAGGGCACCCGGTTCATCCGATCGGTCTGAATCAGCGTCAGCGCCTCAAAGGTTTCGTCCAGAGTGCCGAACCCGCCGGGAAAGACGCAAATCGCCCGCGCCCGCATGAGAAAGTGCATCTTGCGGATCGCAAAATAGTGAAAGTTGAAGCAAAGCCCCGGCGTGACATATTCATTCGGGGCCTGTTCGTGGGGCAACACGATATTCAGGCCGATGGACGCGCCGCCCGCGTCATCCGCGCCACGATTGCCTGCCTCCATGACACCCGGCCCGCCGCCCGTGGCCACGACGAATTCACGCCCGTAAGAGGCCAGTGATTTCTCGGTCATCAATCGGGCGAATTCGCGCGCCTCATCATAGTATTTTGACAGGTCGGCCAGCGTCTTGGTACGTGCGTCGTCCTTCTTGGCAGGTTCGGGAATGCGTGCGCCACCGAAAAGGACGATGGTGCTGTTGATGCCGCGCTCGTTCAGGATCATTTCCGGTTTGAGCAGCTCTAATTGCAGGCGGACCGGGCGCAGTTCTTCGCGAAGCATGAAATCGGTGTCGTTGAAGGCCAGCTTGTACGCAGGCGCGCGGGTTTGCGGCGTATCGGGCACCTGTTCTGCGGTGCTGCGATCCGAATGGGCATCGCGAAACTGGCTCTGACGGTCGTCTTTCATGGGGTACTTGATCCTTGACTGGCATCTGTGATCTTGAGCGTAGAGCGGAACGCATCCCTTGACCAGCAGGAGCATCACATGGACTGGACCGACGAGATCAGCGCAGCGACCGCGCGTATTGCGGGCCATGTGCGGCGCACCCCGGTGGCGGATGTCGTGCTGGACGGACAGAGCGTGGCGCTGAAGCTGGAGCAAATGCAGCATACCGGTAGTTTTAAGGCGCGCGGGGCCTTCAACACGTTGCTGTCAGGGCCGGTGCCTGCGGCGGGTCTGGTGGCTGCGTCGGGGGGGAATCACGGCGCGGCGGTGGCCTATGCAGCGCGACGACTGGGCCATAAGGCGAGGATATATGTACCTGAAATGGCAGGCGCGGCCAAGATCACGCTGATCGAGCAACTGGGGGGCGATCTGGTGGTGGTGCCGGGTGCCTATGCCAACGCGCTGGAGGCGGCACAGACCTATGAGGCCGAAACCGGCGCTGCGCAGATCCATGCCTATGATGCGCCAATGACCGTGGCCGGGCAGGGCACCTGCATGGCCGAGTGGGAGGCGCAGGGCTTGGAGGCTGACACCGTGCTGATCGCGGTGGGTGGCGGCGGATTGATAGGCGGTGCGCTGGCGTGGCTGAGCGGACGGCGCAAGGTGGTCGGGGTAGAGCCGGAAACCTCCTGCGCGCTGCATGCGGCGCTGGCGGCGGGGCAGCCGGTGGATGTGGAGGTCTCAGGCGTTGCCGCCAACGCGCTGGGCGCGCGCCGGATCGGTGAGATATGCTTTGGACTGGCGGATGGCATCGCCTGCAGTTACGGTGCCGGATGCGGCGATCACGGCGGCGCAGCGGCTGCTGTGGCGCGAAATGCGGCAGCTGGTAGAGCCTGCCGGTGCGACCGCGTTGGCCGCGCTGATGTCCGGTGCCTATGTGCCGGAACCGGGCGAGCGGGTGGCGGTGCTGATCTGTGGCGGCAATGTCGCCCCTGATCCGCTGGCGTAGGGAATGCAGCCGCGTGGTGGAAAGGTATTTGGGGAAAGATGAAAGGCTGCGGGCTGTTGTGTGGTCAATTGCTTCGTACAGGTGCCCGGATATGTCGCAATGAGTGGATGACCTACGCTGTGCTATTCGCTATGGATGCGCGGAAACATCTTGATCGGAGCCTGCCCCAATGTCCAATGCCCAGTTAGAAATCGCCATCGACGCCGCCTGGGAGGCGCGCGACCAGATCACGCCCGCAACCGGTGGTGAAACCCGCGAGGCCATCGAGGCAACGCTGGCGGCACTCGATTCAGGAAAGCTGCGTGTGGCGGAGCCGCGCGAAGATGGCCAGTGGCATGTGAACCAATGGGCCAAGAAGGCCGTGCTGTTGGGGTTCCGTCTGAAAGACATGGAAGCGCAGCCGGGCGGCCCGCAGGGCGGCGGCTGGTGGGACAAGGTCGACAGCAAGTTCAAGGGCTGGGGCGAGGCGGAGTGGACCGGCGCGGGTTTCCGCGCGGTGCCAAGCTGTGTGGTGCGTAAATCGGCCTATATCGCGCCGGGTGTGGTGCTGATGCCGTCGTTTGTGAATCTTGGTGCCTATGTGGACGAGGGCACGATGGTCGACACATGGGCGACCGTGGGGAGCTGTGCGCAGATCGGTAAGAACGTTCATCTGTCGGGGGGTGTCGGAATCGGCGGTGTGTTGGAGCCGATGCAGGCCGGGCCGACGATCATCGAGGACAATTGCTTTATCGGGGCGCGCTCTGAGGTTGTCGAAGGTTGTATTGTACGCGAGGGCAGCGTGTTGGGTATGGGGGTCTTTATTGGCCAGTCGACCAAGATCGTGGATCGTGAAACCGGTGAAGTCATGTATGGCGAAGTGCCATCTGGGTCAGTCGTCGTGGCGGGGTCCATGCCGACGAAGAACAACATCAACCTTTATTGCGCTGTGATCGTAAAGCGGGTGGATGAGCGGACCCGGTCCAAGACATCCATCAACGAGTTGCTGCGTGCCTGAAGAGAAAAAGCCGAAGAAGCCGAGCCGCCAGCAGGTTTATACCCTGCTGGTGGAGATCGGGCGTAAAAAAGGCGATGGTCTGCCGGATAAGGCGACCGGCGCGGCGCTGGTCATTTACGCCAGTGGTGTGGATGAGGCTGAAGCCGTGCGTGAAACGGTGGCGATCCTGAAGCAGGCGGATACGGCGCCGCTGGATGTCAGCGGTTATGGAAGTCTGGCAGAGCGCGAAGAGGAAGGTCACGACATTTCGGATGAGGAACGCGCGCTGATGGGGCGCGCGCTGGACGAGAATTCGGTGATCGTGGCGCAGATGACGCCGTTTTTCGACGAAGCATAGGGCGGCGGGGTTTAGGCCGCGCGGTGTTTGGCCAGTGTGACGGCCTCGAACGGGCGCAGAACCGGCCAGATCGGGCTGGCATGTTCGGGCAGGCGGTGGCGCGGAGCGGCGTGCAGGATGCTCTGACCAAGGGCCTCTGGGTTGCGTCGCAAGCGGCCGATATAAAGGCTTTCTACCGGGCACCCACCGGCCAGAACGGCCGCGTGTTCGGGCAGCAGGATATGATGATAGGTCACCAGATCAGGGCCATCGGCGTAAAAGGCTGACGCGCCGTTGACCAAGTGTCGCGCGGGGACCAGCACGGCCTCTGTGCCGAACATGTAATCTACCTCGCTGCCACCGATCACCAGACGTTGATGCGGGGCCAGCAAGATATCATGCGCCAGCCCGAAGAAGGGGGCACGCAGACGGACGGGGCGCAGGCTACCACGGGCGGGCACAGTCTGGGACACGGTTTGCAAGACGGGCACGATGTCACCGGTGCTGGTCAACACTGTATCGCCGCGCCGAAGCCGCGCCGCAGGGATCGGACCACGCGGTGTTGCGATCGGTACATTTGCGGTCAAGCCCGGCATCGGTCCGATGGGTTCGACCTGATCCGAGACTGCCAGAAAATTTACATCGGCGTCCATTTCGCGCCGGGCGGGATAGCGTGTGATCATTTGCAGATCTTCCAGCGGCATGGGATGCGGCGGCGGCAGATTGCGGCTGCGGATACGACCGGCGGCCAGATGTTCCAGCGTCAGTCGTCCCCAGCGACGCGGGGCATCCCAGCTATAACTGACGCGCACCTGTTCGCTGCGCCCATCCAGATCGTGAGTAAGCGCGGCGTGACAGGTTTCGCCACCCATCGTCTCGACCAGAACGATCCCGCCGCTGGGCATGACCTGAAGCGACAGACCACCAGCCCAAGGTTGCGAGCGGTCAAAGCGCAGCAGGGTTTGCGGACGCCCCTCGGGCGAGAGGTGGGTTTCGACCAGCAACGTCCCACGTGGCACAATGGCGTCTGGCGGATGGTGCGCACCAATACCATCGTTCATCGGCATGGCCAGTCCGGCGTGGTTAAACCGGCCGTGCTGATGATCTGAAATGCCGATCCAACCCAAAGTCAAGCCGCCCGCATATGGCCGCCAAGGAGCAGGTGCGCCTCGTACCGTTTTAGCGTTCGCCGCGCCGCCGGGCTGTATCCGATGCCGGTTTCACGATCGATCTCGGGGAAGATTGTGCAGATCTCATCGACAATCTCGGCTTCAAAGCTGTTGGCGGTCTGGGGACCGGGCAAGAAGCTTTCGGTCTCCAATCCTTCGGAAAACACCACCTGATGGCGATCAAAGAGGATGTGCACGTAATCCACCAAACCGCCTTCTATCTGCCGAACGGAATGGTCATTGACCAGATCGCGGGCGGCCACCAGCACCTCGGTATCGCCAAAGAGCAGCTCGGCCAGTGCGTCACGGATCAACACCCGGTGCAGTGGTGACAAGAAGAGATCTCCGTGATTTCCAAAGGTGCCCGCAGCGATGAAGATCGGGGCGAAATTGCCCTTTGCCTCGACGCGGCGTTCGCCGATCCAGCGCAGGGGTTGGGCACCCTCGTCGCGAGTCATGACCAGATCGCCGGGTGCCAGCGTTTCCACGGCAACCGGGCCGTCGGGTGTCTCGATCATTGTGCCGGCGACAAAGCAGGGCACCGAATCCACCAGAACGAACCCGGTGTCGCTGATTCCGGTATCTGACAGGACGGTATAGGTATAGTTGAACTGTTCAGTATTGCCGTCACCATTCATGGTGAGCGTGCCGTCGGGGTTCAGCTTGACTGACTGGCCGGTATTGAGGAACACCGTGTCGCCCGGTGTTACCTGTTGGCCGTTGATATGGGTGATGGTCAGGCTACCGCCCGACGGCACGGTGTCATTGTCTAATACGTCGACGGTGCGCGATCCATCCGGGTCCAGCCGATAACTGTCATCATTGGCGACCACGCTGCCTTGGATGCTGCCACCGGCAATCAGCAGGGTCGAATCGTAATTGCTGTCGCTGACATCGGCGATACCGATGCGGATCGAATTGACGACGCCATCATTGACCGGGATCGTCATCGTCAGGTTCACGGTGAACCCGTCCATCTCTGTGTTGTATTGATCACCGGTGTTGTCGATGAAGAGGTTCTGGTTCGCACCGGCGTTCAGGTTGTTGGGATCGATATCGCCATCGCCCACGCCTAGCTGAATCTGGGTGCCATTGATCCAGACGCCGACGAAATCCTGAAAAGAGCCAACGGCATATTCAGGATATTCCTCTGAGGCAAAGACAAACTGCATCGTCAGCACATCGCCATCAGGGATGAAATCGACGTCTATATAGGATGCATCATAAGTATTGGTGCCGGCCGCAGCGTTGAACTGAGCGTTGTTGTTCTCGCCGCTGGAACTGCTGGTGGTGGAGGAGCTTTCGTTCGACTGCCATCTGTTGTTATTGGTGAAATAGCGTAAATCGCCGGTCGAGAACATTACGCCAGTGTCGCCGGGTGTTACGGCGTCCGAGATTGAATCGCCATCGGAATAGATGCCAGAGCTGTCGCGGTCGCCGGTATAAGACGCGCTGACGATGGTGACATCGCTGCCAAACATCTCTTGTGCCATTTCATCCGCGCTGGCGCGTCTGTCGATCGGTAGTTCTCTGCCTGCAACCATGTCCTGCCCCAGCCCAATTGCCGGAGACAACGCAAACACGCAGTCGGGCGGGTATGTCCCGCCTCGCCGTCATCGATCGCTGATGCGATCTGCTCGATCTGGGGCCTGTTGCGGCCCCTCTGCTGTTGCCCTGCCTCGGGTCACTTTATTATTGAGATTGTTTGTATCAAGGTTTTTGCGTTCTGTTAAGACATATCCATGCGTCGGTTTCGCTATGCGGCAGGTTTGCCCCGGTTGGAAAATCGCGGTACCCGTGTTCCACGCTGAATTACCCGTGAGAGATCTGATGCAAAACACCCCCACCGATCCCGTCGAGTTGACTGCCGCACTGGTGCGCTGTCCGTCTGTCACCCCCGCAGAGGGGGGGGCACTGGTGCTGCTGCAAGGTCTGCTGGAGGGGGCAGGGTTCACCTGTACGCGTGTGGACCGGGCCGGGGTGCCAAACCTCTATGCTCGTTGGGGCGACAAGGGTGCCGCGCGCAGTTTCGGGTTCAACGGACACACGGATGTGGTGCCGTTGGGCGATGAAGCCGCGTGGAGTGTGCCGCCTTTTGGTGCCGAAATCAGGGACGGTTATCTGTGGGGGCGTGGTGCGACGGATATGAAATCCGGGGTGGCGGCCTTTGCCGCGGCAGCGATTGATTTTGTGCGCGAAACGCCACCTGATGGGGCTGTTATTCTGGCAATCACGGGTGACGAAGAAGGGGATGCCGTGGATGGAACCACGGCGCTGCTGGACTGGATGGATGGTGCGGGCGAGGCGATGTCGGTCTGTCTGGTCGGAGAGCCGACCTGCCCGGACACCATGGGTGAGATGATCAAGATCGGGCGGCGCGGCTCGTTGAATGCATGGATCACGATCACCGGCGAGCAGGGGCATTCAGCCTATCTGCACCGTGCCCGGAACCCAATACCTGTGATGGCGCGGCTGGTCGACCGATTGTCGTCGCATGTGCTGGATGAGGGCACCGCGCATTTCGACCCGTCCACATTGGCCGTGGTGACGATCGACACCGGCAATCTGGCGACCAACGTGATCCCGGCCAGCTGCCGCGCCACGCTGAATATCCGTTACAACGACGCCCATAGTGGTGCATCTCTGACGGCATGGCTGCAATCAGAGATAGATGCGGTCTGTGCTGAATTTGGTGTGAGCGGCGCGATGGAGGTGAAAAACTCTGGCGAAAGTTTCGTGACCCCACCCGGCGCATTTTCCGATCTGGTCGTCGCGGCGGTCGAGGCGGAAACCGGGCATCGCCCGGTTCTGTCCACCTCGGGTGGCACGTCTGATGCGCGGTTCGTCAAGGATCATTGCCCGGTTGTCGAATGCGGTCTGGTGGGACTGACGATGCATCAGGTGGACGAGCGGGTGAATGTGGAGCAGATTGGCCAGCTCAAGGCGATCTATGGGCGTATTCTGCGCGATTACTTTGGCTAGGGTTGGCGCGCCGAGCCGTCAGCGCCTCGTTGTCATGCTGAAAGAGCCGCGTCCCGGTCGGGTGAAAACCCGGCTGGGGAGTGACATCGGCATGGTGCCCGCTGCGTGGTGGTTCCGGCATCAGACGGCGCGGTTGTTGCGGCGCATCGAGGATCCGCGCTGGGATTTGATCCTAGCGGTGTCGCCGGATCATATAGGACTGAACAGCCGTGTCTGGCCTGCGCATTTGCCGCGTATCCCGCAGGGGGGCGGATCGCTGGGCGACCGGATGGCGCGGATCATGCGGCGGATGCCGCCCGGCCCTGTCTGTATCATCGGTGGGGATATTCCGGGTGTGACGCGGGCTCATATCGCGCGGGCATTTGGTGCGTTGGGCGATCATGGGGCGGTTTTTGGTCCCGCACCTGACGGGGGCTATTGGCTGACCGGTCTGAAACGCACCGCGGCCGTCCCTGTCAGTCTTTACCAAGGTGTGCGCTGGTCCAGCGCGCATGCCCTGCGCGACAGTATCGCCACGCTGCCCGGTGTGCGGGTTGCGCTGACTGACACGTTACGGGACGTTGATACGGCCGCCGATCTGGAGATACGGGCGCACTAGACGCCCGTACCCGAGTTAGTTGGTTATGATCTCCGGCCCCATCATCATGTTGGGCAAGAAGGTCGATATCCACGGGATATAGGTGATCATGATCAGGAACACGAAGAGCACCATCAGGAACGGTAGTGCCGCCTTGACCACATCCATCATCGGCATGCCCGCGACACCAGAGGTGACGAAGAGGTTGAGCCCCACGGGTGGCGTGATCATTCCGATTTCCATGTTCACGACCATGATGATGCCCAGATGGATCGGGTCGATCCCCAACTCGATGGCGATGGGGAACACCAGTGGGGCGACGATCACCAACAGGCCGGATGGTTCCATGAACTGACCGCCGACGAGCAGAATCAGGTTAACCACGATCAGGAACATCACCGGGCCAAAGCCGGCGTCCAGCATCGAATTGGCCACCATCTGTGGAATCTGTTCCTCGGTCAGGACATGTTTGAGGATCAGCGCGTTGGCGATCACGAACATCAGTGTGACTGTCAGCTTACCCGCCTCGAACAGTGTCTGGCGCGTGTCGCGATGAAAGAACGCGGTGATCACGGCCTGCGGAGCCTGCAGGATACTCTTGCGGGGTTGTCCGCCCCTTGCGGCCAGCGGCCCCATATCGCGGTAGATGAAACATGCCACGAAGAAGGCGTAGACCGATGCAACGGCTGCCGCCTCGGTGGGCGTGAAGAATGCGCCGGTGACGCCGGGGATGCCATAGATACCGACCATGATGATCACGATCAGCAGCAGACCCCAAGCGGCATCGCGGAACGAGGCGCCGATTTCGCCCCAGCCCTGCCATTGACCTGCAGGCATGTCCTTGATCCGGGCCATGACGTAGATCGCGATCATCAGCATGATCCCGGCCATCAGCCCCGGCAGGACACCAGCCAGGAACATCCGGCCAACGGACACCTCGACCGCCGCCGCATAAACCACCATCACGATGGAGGGCGGGATCAGGATGCCCAGCGTGCCCGCGTTACAGATGACACCGGCGGCGAATTCCTTGGAATAGCCTGCCTGTTTCATTGCGGCGATCACGATAGATCCGATGGCGACCACGGTGGCGGGTGACGATCCCGAAAGAGCGGCGAACATCATGCAGGCGAAAACGCCCGAAATGGCGAGGCCGCCGCGCAAATGTCCGACGCAGGCGATGGAAAAGCGGATGATCCGCTGCGCCACGCCGCCGGTGGACATAAAGCTGCTGGCGAGGATGAAGAACGGAATGGCGAGCAGGGTGAAATGGCCCTCGAATGCCTGAAACAGTGTCTGTGCCACAGATGCCAGCGTCGTGTCCGAGAACCACAGCAGAAAGAGGACGGAAGACATGCCGAGCGAGACCGCAATCGGTACACCGATCAGCATCAGGCCGATGACCATCACAAAGAGTAGAAGAACGGTCATTGGGCTATCTCCCCGCGTTGTTCTTTGACTTCGCGGATTTCATCCTCGACCTCGTGGCTGGCCACAAGCCTGTCAATCTTGCCCGTCCAGAGCCGCACTGCGACCTGACAGAACCGAAAGAGCAACAAGGCCATTGAGAGTGGCAGCACCAGATAGGGGATCATGCGGGGCATCTTGTTATACGCCTCGCCTTCGTTGAACGCGTCCTCCATCCAGCGCAGGATGCCGGGAAGGGGCACGTCGTTCACTTCGTACCAACCTTTGGCCAGATACTTGTCCTCGAACCCCAGCGGGAACCAGCGACCGTCAGTGGCGGGCAGGTTGGCAAAATTGGCCCAATAATCCCAAGCGCCCTTGAACAGCAAGAACGAGAACGCGATGCAGACTGCGACCGAGATCAGGCCCAGCAGGCGGCGCGTGGGTGGTGACACCATGTTGATCACCACGTCAACGCCCAGATGCGCGCCTTTCTTGACGGCATAAGATGCGCCCAACAGGACCAGCCAGCCAAACAGAAAAACGGTCAGTTCCAGCCCCCATAGAATGCTGGAGTTCAAACCCTTGCGCGCCACGACATTGGCAAATGTCAGTAGTGTCATCGCACCCAGCAAAAGCGCGATCAGGTTTTCTTCGATTTTGTCAGTAAAATTTTGCCCCGGTTTCGGATGCATCTTGTCCCCTCCCCAATGCGCCCCCGAGAGGGCAGTGGGGCCCGGCGATGTCGCCGGGCCCCTGAGTGTCACGCCTTACATGCCGGCGTTGATTTCCTGCGCCGCGTCGATGTTGTCCTGACCGACGTCTTCGGCGAACTGCTCCCAGACGGGTTTCATCGTGTCGACCCATTTCTGACGCTGCTCGGCATCCAACTCGCGCACGGTGCCGCCTGCGTCGATGACCGACTGACGAGCGGCTTGGTTCACCGAATAGGATTCGGCGTTACGCGTTTGGGTCACTTCGCTGAGGATGGTCAGGAACTGGTCGCGGGTGTCCGCATCCAGACTGTCCAGCCATTCGACGGACGTCACAACCATGTAGTCGATGACGCCGTGGTTGGTTTCGGTGATGCCGTCCTGCACTTCGAAGAACTTCTTGCCGTAGATGTTCGACCAAGTGTTTTCCTGACCGTCGACAACGCCCTGTTGCAGTGCGCCATAAACCTCGGCAAAGGCCATTTTCTGTGGAATGCCGCCGATGGCTTCCATCTGGGCAACCAGCACGTCAGAGCTTTGGACACGGAAGCGCAGGCCGTTGGCGTCGCTCGGCTCGATCAGCGGCTTGTTCGCCGACATCTGTTTCATGCCGTTGTGCCAGAAGGCCAAGCCCTGAAGGCCGCGGCGCTGCATGGCGTTCTTCATGCTCTGACCTGCGTCGGAAGCTTGGAACGCGTCGACCGCGTCGATGTTCTTGAACATGAAAGGCAGATCGAAGAGGCGGTATTGCTTGGTGAAGGCCTCGAATTTCGACAACGAAGGCGCGGCCAGTTGCACGTCGCCTTGCAGCAGTGCCTCCAGCACCTTGTTGTCGTCATAGAGTGTCGAGTTCGGGAACACTTCCATACAGGCCTTGCCGTTCATCTCGTCATTGACGCGCTGCTCCAGCAGCGAGGCGGCGATGCCTTTGGGGTGTTTGTCGGTGTTGGTTACGTGGCTGAATTTGATGACAACCTCGCCATCGTCGCAGGCCGCTGATGCGGTTCCCGCGGTTGCGCCAAGTGCCAGTGCGGCCGCGGCAACTGCTGATACAAATCTCATAGTGGTTCCTCCCATAGTGAGTGCAGCAAAATGTCGTGGGGACGTCCCATTAACGTCCTCGCAGCGTAACAGACACCGAGGGCCGGATTCTCGCAAGCAAAAGCTGTGGATGCGTGAACGGAGTAATAATACCTGTTTTTTCAGTCTGTTGCGGGCTGGTTTGGGCGAGGGGGATGCCGCCGCGTCAACGGGTGAGCGAGAATCCACACGGGGTAATCCTTTGCCTGTGCGGATTCTCGCACAGTCTTAGCGAAAGCGGTCCGCCTTGATGCCGTGGCGCGCCAGTTTATCGTAAAAAGTCTTGCGCGGAAGCTTGAGCGCGCGGGCCGCCTCGGTTGCGTTGCCCTGATGACGTTCCAGTGCCGCGCCGAGCAGCGAGCGTTCGACCGCTGCCATTTGTTCGGTCAGCCCCATTTCTTCGGCGGTTTCACTGCCGCCTAGTCCCAGCGCATAGCGCATTGCCGCGCTCATCAGTGCGCGGGCGTTACCGGGCCAGTCCTGCGCCATCAGACGGCTGATAACCTCGGGGGTGACGTCTGGTTCGCGAAGGTTGGCCTGTTCGCAGGCGACTGACAGGTAATGACGGAACAGGATCGGGATGTCCTCGGGGCGTTCACGCAGTGCAGGGATGCGTACATGCATCACGCTGAGACGATAGTAGAGGTCAGGATTGAACCGTCCGTCATGCGCCTCGGCATTCAGATCGCGGTAGCTGCCTGCGATCACGCGCAGGCTGGGCGCGCTTTCCAATGTGTTAAGCAGGGCAAACTGGGTTTCGGCGGATAATGCTGCGACCTCGTCAATGAAAAGCGTGCCACCCGCAGTCTGTGATGCGGCAGAATGCAGGGCCTCGGGGTTCAGCGCGGCCGCGGCGCGTTTTTCGAATGGTCGGGTGGATCCGGCAGACAGCAGATGGATCACCTCGGCCACCTTGGCATTGCCCGCACCGGGCGGGCCGGTTACCAGCGCCTCGGTACTTGCGCGGGCCACGGCGCGGACCTGCGCGCGCAAATCCTCGGCCAGTTTGGAGCGACCGATCAGCATACGCGAGGCTGCATCGCCAGTCTCGAGCGCGGTTTTCAACGCCCGGTTTTCCAGCACCATTGCACGAGTGCGCTGGGCTTTTTCCACCACAGCGATCAGATCCTGCGGGCTGCATGGTTTTTCGAGAAAGCTGAAAGCGCCCGCCGACATGCCGCGCACGGCCATCGGTATATCGCCTTCGCCGGTCAGCAGGATCACCGGCAGGTCAGGATCGGTCGACTGGGCGTATTCCAACAAGGCAAAGCCGTCCTTGCCGGGCATTCGGATGTCGCTGACCACGACGCCGGCAAAGCCGGGTTTAATGTGGTCCTTGGCCTCGATATAGCTGCCGGCCAGTTGCACCTGCATATCGGCCAGCGTCAGGGTCTGGCCCAAAGCCTCGCGCACGGCGATATCGTCATCCACCACCAGAACCGGCATTCTCATGCGGCTACCTCTGCGCACGATGTGGCCAGCCGCACGGTAAAGATCGCACCGCCCTGTGGATGATTTCGCCCATGTATCGCGCCTCCAAAGCTTTGCACCAGCCCGTAGGAGATCGACAGGCCCAGCCCCATGCCCTCTTCTGAGGCACCGACCTGTTTGGTGGTGTAGAAGGGGTCAAAAATCTTGCCCGCGTCAACCAACCCCGGTCCGGTGTCGCGCACTGTGACCTCGACATGATCCATGCCGGGCGTCACGTTGATCTCTAACCGCTTGGGAGTGCGGTCAACCATTGCATCCAGTGCATTGGTCACAAGGTTCAGCAACACCTGTTGCAGACGCACCTCGCCGCCTTGGACCGGTGGCACACCCGGCTGCGGGCTCCAGTCTACGGTCACGCCCTCTGTGCGCAGGCGGCTGTCAGTCATTTCCAGTACCGACGACACCACGGATACGATGTCCACGTCAGTCATCGGCTCGTTTTCCTGTCGGGCAAAGGCGCGCAGGTTCTTGATGATCCGCGCCATGCGGCGGGATAGGTCCGCGATGCGGTCCAGATTGGCGCGGGCCTCGACCGTGCGCCCCTTGTCGAGAAACAGTGCGGCATTTTCGGAAAACGACCTGATCGCCATCAGTGGCTGGTTCAACTCGTGGCTGATCCCGGCGGACATCTGGCCCAGTGCGCTCAGTTTGCCCGCCTGTACCAGATCGGCCTGCGCACGGCGCAGGGCATGTTCGGCTTCCTTGCGTTCGGTCACTTCGTGGCGCAGGGCGGTGTTGGCGGCGGCCAGTGCAGCCGTGCGGCGCGCGACCCGTTGCTCTAGCCCGGCATTGGCCAAGGCCAGCGTGCGGCGGCGTTCCAGTACAAGGAACAGAACTGCACCAAATGCCAGACAGAGGGCCGCGACAACGGCGGCCTGCAATCCGGCGATGCGCTCTGCCGGGGCGGTGCTGATCAATGCCCGTCCGGTCAGCCCGATAACCGGCAATGGTTGTTCGCGGTAAACGGCGCGGCGCGGCACATAGGGGCCTGCGGCGTTCGTCCAGATCTCGATCCCTCCGATCTGTTGGGTTGTCGTCGGCGCAAAGTCTGCCGGAGCGCCGGTACCAAAGTTGCGAAACAGAAGTTCTGACCGATTGGTGACGAAAACCTGATCATGCTTGTCGGTAAAGAACACGACCTGCGGTGCGCCGCGCCAATCGCTCTCCTCTACCGCCTCCATGTCGACGCGCACGGCAATCGCGCCTTGGGGGTATGTGCCCGAAAACACCGGAGCCATGAAGGTGAACGTGCGCGTTGCCCCGTCGGTGGCGCGACCATGATCCAGCCCGAGCGCGCCGGTCATGGCGCGGGCAAAGGCGGGTTTGTCCCCGGAATGCGCCATTGGCGGGCCATCACTGGATGTCGCGGTGACCTGACCGTTGGCGGCGAAAAAGGCGACCTCGAACGCGCCGCTTTGGTCGGCCACGTCGAGAAAGAGGGCCTCGATCCCGCTGGCGTCACCTGATTGCGCCAGCCGAACCACATCCGGGTGATCGGCCAGTCGCACCGCGATCAGCCGATAACGCGCCAATTGCCCTACGAGCCGGTCGGCAGCTAGACGCAGGTCGGCCGCGCCGCGGTCGGCAACCTGCACAAGGCTGGTGCGATATCCCAGCCACCACGCGCCGCCAGACAGCAACGCGGTGATGCCCAGAAAAATCAGTATCGCCAGTGGCCTGCGCATCTGTGTCCTCTCCCCGGCTATACCTTAGAAAGTTGGGGGGAAGAAAACAAATGGCACGGACCGGGAACTACCTGCCTTGGCCGATATGTGTGATCTGCTGGCAAAGCTGCGCGGCAGCGGACAGGCTGCGCGCCGTGGTGCGGGCCATATCGGGCAAGATCATCCATTCCAGCGCCCATGCCGCACCAGAGCGTTCGTGTTCATGGACCAAAGCGTGATGCATTCCGGCGACCTGCGTCGCGTTATAGCGCGCAAGGGTGACGAGAAGTTCGGCCAGAATCGGATTTTGCTTGTGCGGCATGGCAGAGGATCCGCCGCCACCTGAGAGCGCGATTTCGTCGATGCCCTGTGTCGCCATCAGGCTGATATCCTGCCCCATTTTGCCCAATGTGCCGGTAATCAGGGATAGCAGATTTGCGTATTCCACGATCCCGTCGCGCATCGCGTGCCATGCCTTGCCCGGATTGGTCAGACCAAGTCGCGCGGCCATGTCGGCGGCCATTGCGTCAGCGTTCGGCGTGAGGGCGGCGCGGTCACCCACCGCACCGCCCAGTTGCAGACACTCGACGCGCGGGCGCAATTGATCCAGCCGCGTATGGTGCAGGTCCAGCGGTTGCGCCCATGTGCTCAGACGATCCGCCACAGTGATCGGCAACGCGGCCTGCATCCGGGTGCGACCCATGATCTGGTTATCGCCAAATCGCTGAGACAGGTCTGCCAGTGCTCCTGACAGTTGGTTTAGCCGCTCGGATAGTATGGGGTTAAATTCTCGTATCGACAGGGCCAGCGCGGTGTCCATCACATCCTGCGACGTGGAGCCGGTATGCACCGCCTTGGCGTTCTCGCCCGCTGCCTGCCGCAGTTGCGCCACGAGGGCCGGAACAGGCAGGCCATCGCGCGCGGTGCCGTGATGCAGATCGGTCATATCGGTGTCGAACTGTTCAATCATCGAGGCGGTTGTCTGGGCGACACCAGAAGAGATCGTTCCGACGGCCCCCAAAGCGCGGGTGAATGCGGCCTCGAACATCAGCATATGCGACAACTGGCGTTCGGGGGCCCAGATCGCTGCGGCCTCGGCATCGTCAAACAGGCCGCCCAGCCACGGGTGATTGAAAACGCCGCTCATGCCGGGTGTGCTGCGACCTGCCGCAATCCCAGAATGTCCCGCGCCTGTTGCCATGTGGCGACGGGGCGTTCGTATTTGTCGCACCGATCGCCCGCCCGCTGCACGAGGGCCACATTCGCGGGGGCAAGCCGCACGTTGTCTTCCAGCCCCGCGCCGGAACGCAGGCCGGTGGACATTTGCACGATCATGCCGGGGCAATGTGCCTCAATCCCCGCCTTCAGCCGGGCGCAGCGTTCCGGATCAGACGTGGGTTTGCCATCCGCATCGCGGACATGGCAATGGGCGATGGACGCCCCAGCCTCGAACGCCTCTTGGGTACTTTCTATCTGTTCGGCGATGGTGATCGGCACTGCCGGGTTGCTGGCCTTGGCCACGACCGACCCGGTGATTGCAACGCAGATGATACATGGGTTTGGCATGGGGGAGGTCCTCAGATGTCGAAAAATACGGTTTCGTCCTCACCTTGCAGGCAGATGTCGAAGTGATAGCTGTCGCCATCCGCCCGCGCGATCAATGTCTGTCGGCGATGGGTCTGCTCGATCAGGTTCAGGACCGGGTCCGCCGCGTTGGCGGTCTCTTGATCGGCAAAATACATCCGTGTGTTCAGCCCGGTGTTGATGCCGCGCGCCACCAGCCACAGGTTCAGGTGCGGGGCCATCATCCGACCGTTGCGGCCCATGACCTGTCCCGGTTTCACGGTTTTGATCGTAAACATGCCGCTGTCAAAATCGGGAATCACCCGTCCCCAACCGCGAAACCCGTCCGCAACGGTGCCTTGTCCGGGGTAGATGCCATCGGCATCGGCCTGCCAGACTTCGATCAGCACGTCCGTGACGGGTGCGCCGGTGCCATCGGTCACGGTGCCGGTCACGGTGATGCGGGTGCCCGGTGCGTTCGGGCCTGCGATGTCGCGACCCAACTCGGTGCGGTAGATGTCAAAGCCCGCATCGCCGGGGGCCAACCCGATATGGACGAATGGCCCGGCGGTCTGTGACGCGGATTCCTTGAGATAGCTCAGCGATTGCACCATGATCAGTTCCCCTCGGGGCGGGTTTCGAAATACGTGGACCGGTGTCCGCGCAGAACGATGTCGAATTTATACGCAATACTGTCGAGCGGAATCGTCGCATTCAAGTCCAGCGCCGCGACCAGCTGATCAATCGCGCGCTGGTCGGGGATGGTTCGCACGATCGGGCATTGGGCAATCAGCGGATCGCCTTCGAAATACATCTGCGTGATCAGGCGCTGGGCAAAGGCGGTGCCAAAGACCGAGATATGGATATGCGCTGGCCGCCAGTTATTGACCCAGTTGCGCCACGGGTAGGCGCCCGGTTTGACCGTGCGAAAGGTGTAATAGCCGTTCTCATTGGTCAGGGTCCGCCCGCAGCCGCCAAAATTAGGGTCGATGGCGGCGAGGTACATGTCTTTCTTGTGCCGATACCGCCCACCTGCATTGGCCTGCCATATCTCGACCAGCGTATTGGGAACCGGGCGCGCGTTTTCGTCCAGAATGCGGCCATGCACGATGATCCGCTCACCAATAGGATCGCCGGATTTTGCGTAGTTGCGCAGCAGGTCGTTGTCGATTTCATCAATGTCACCATGCCCAAAGGTGGGGCCAGTCAGCTCGCTCGCCGTGCTTTCCAACGACAAAAGTGCAAGGCGTGGGGCGCGTGCCACGCTGGTTTTGTAATCCGGGGCCAGTGCGGGAGGATGCCATTCGCGGTCGCGCTGATACAGATCTTTGGTTGTCATGTCTGCTCCTCCTCCATTTCCGCGTAGGTCTGCTTGGCCAGCTTGATTGCGTGGTTGGCTGCGGGCACGCCTGCGTAGATCGCAACGTGCTGGAACACTTCGATCACGTCCTGTTTACTGGCGCCGGTATTGGCGGTGGCACGGATGTGCATCGGAATTTCTGCAAAATTGCCGGTTGCGGCCAGCAGGGCGAGCGTCAGCATTGAGCGTTCGCGCCATGATATGGCGTCTGACGCCCAGACCGTGCCCCACGCGCCTTCGGTGATGAGGGACTGAAACGCGGTGTCAAACTCGGTTTTATCCGCTTCAGCGCGATCCACATGGGCATCGCCCAATACGGCGCGGCGCACGGACATGCCGGTGTCGAATGTGTCGGTCATGATCTAGATCCCCCTTGATCCCCCTTGATCCCCCTTGGACCACATCAGACGTTGCCGCGTCAGATTGCAACCCGGAGAAACCCGGTGCAATCGTTGCGCGGTACCCTGTGTCGTTACCCTGTCGCAGGCCGATTTCATAGAACATGCCGCCAGCATACCCGAACCCGGGTGTGATGTGGCGTCCTGCAATGGTGTCCAGCAACAGCCACCAAGCGCCCA
This sequence comes from Roseovarius pelagicus, assembly GCF_025639885.1. NCBI lineage: Bacteria > Pseudomonadati > Pseudomonadota > Alphaproteobacteria > Rhodobacterales > Roseobacteraceae > Roseovarius > Roseovarius pelagicus. The sequence goes on from NZ_CP106738.1 coordinate 2,616,820, forward strand.
TATTCAGTCGATCGGTTGCTCGGTATTCGTGTCGTATGGAAAAGTGGTGAGCCCGTCCGGGTTCGAACCGGAGACCTACTGATTAAAAGCGGCCAAAAATGGATTTCGCCAGTTTTCGCCGCGCTGCGCTAAACTATCATAAATAACTGATAAAGAATGTTTATTCTTGACGTCACCTGCGCTCAAGTCGCATCAACTAACCCACGAAACGCTGCACAAGTCTTCCGATAGGCTTCCGGATTTGGTGGGAAACGATGGTGAAACTGACGGCGCGACACGTTGAGAATGTAGCACCTGAACGCAAGGAACGCATCCTTTGGGATGATGATCTGAGCGGTTTTGGCCTGCGCAGTTATCCGAGCGGTCGTAAGGTTTATATTGTCCAGTACAAGCTACACGGGCGCACCCGGCGCAAGACGTTGGGAAAGCATGGTGTCGTGACAGCAGATGAGGCCCGCAGAGGGGCCAAGCTGGTGCAAGCCGACGTCGCACGTGGCGCGGACCCGTCAGCAGAGCGCAAAGCCCGTCTGCGCAGTCCCACAATCAAGGCGTTGGGGGAACGGTTCCTGAAAGAACACGTTGCGCTGCATTGCAAGCCAACGACCCTATACGACTACCGCAACCTCTTGCGAGGCGTGGTGAACCCTGTTTTGGGTGGCATCAAGGTCTCCGAAATTACCTTTGCCGACATACAAACCTTTCACCTCAAACGGCGCGACACGCCCTATCAGGCCAATCGTGGCGTCATGGTTCTGTCCAAAATGCTTAACCTCGCAGAGGATTGGGGATTGCGTGCGATGAACACCAACCCGACCCGCAGGCTCAAACGCTATCCTGAAGTTGAGAAGAAACGTTATCTGGACGATAGCGAACAAGAGCGGTTGGGTAGCGTTTTGGCCAATATGTTGGCGAGCGGCGAAATCACCCGCTACGTCTTTGCAGCGTTCTATCTGTTATTGTTGACGGGTTGCAGGCTTGGAGAAATCCAGAAACTGAAATGGGATTACGTTACACGTACCCATCTTGAGCTGCCAGACAGCAAGACGGGACGCAGGCGCATTCCACTTCCGCGGGAGGGGCGTGCCCTAATCGACACGTTAGAGCGCCGTGAGGGCAATCCTTACGTTATATTGGGCGGTCATGGGACGGGCCATTACAACGACCTGCAAAAGCCGTGGCGCAAGATCAGGGCACGTGCTGGTTTAGAGGACGTTCGCCTGCACGACCTACGGCACACCTACGCATCAGTCGCGGTTATGAACGGGATTGACCCGTTCACGCTGAAAGAAATCCTTGGCCACAAGAACCTGTCTACAACGTTGCGGTATGTGCATTTGTCAGATGATGCAGTGCAAAAGGCGGCGGGCCAGATCGCTAACCGGCTTGCGGCGACCTTGGGAAGTGTGGCGTAACTCTTCTAACCAACGCTATTGTTCTCCATACAACTTATACGACAAAAGAAATCGTGGTTCGGAAAATCACTGCATTGGGCATGTAGAGGGAAGATGGTGGTAAACAATGATCGTTATAAGTTTGACTGTATCGACCGTAGTGAGGTGAGTGCCCGCCTTTCGGGCGAAGTTGTTTCCAAACTGCATGATCGCTTTTCATTTTCGACTGATTTAGGTGATTTCAGAGAGCGCCTTGTGCATATACTATCTCGGTTCGAGCGACGGCGATCCATTGCGCACCAACCACTCAAGAAAGTGCGACGAAAACTGTTTATGAATGTTGAGAAAGCAACGTCGCAACTGCTCGAAACTCCTGAAGACTTAAGTGCATACTTACTTGAAAATCTTGTTTATCAAATGAAGTATGATGCTCTTGACGATTGGCTTAAATCCACGAGTTCCATATTCGATACGGACCCTCCGCCCAGCCCGACCCTTGACGAAACAGAACGATTTTTGAAATTGTTACATCGGGCCAGCAAGCAAATGTTGGTTGATTTGGATTTCAAACCAGAAAGCAATCCAGAAGAAGAGGTGGAGACCAACCAAGCTTACTCTAGAGCGCCGCTCGACGATCTTATCACTGACGTTCAAGGAACTTTGCAGCACCACAATTCAGGTAAGAATAGTGCAACTTGTTACTACAATGCGATTAAAGGCGAATATTGTGGCGCGCTCTATGAATTTACAAAACTACTCTTGGATTCCTATGCCCCCGACAGCTACTTTAGTAACGCTGCACTGGGGAAGCGCATCACGCGCGTTTTGAAAAAGGACACATGAGCTTGAGCTTATTCTCAGCTGTCCTTTGATTACGGATCCATTACGCTGCAGTTTCCTTAGACAACAACTAAGGAGACCTTTGATGCATTCCCCGACAACAATACCTGCCCAAAATGATCAACTCATTGACGAGCGCGAAGCGGCGTCGATCCTTTGTTACTCGGTGCGCGCGCTACAGAATTGGCGGCACCGTGGCGGCGGGCCAGACTTTGTAAAAGTCTCGTCCCGGTCGATCCGCTATCGCCGCGCCGATCTGGAAAAATGGATCGCGAGCCGCACGGTTTCCAATACCACGCAACATATCTGACATTCAGTTTTGCCTTTGGCGGGTTGGTAGCGCGCTAAAGGATTTTGGGGCCGGATGGCTTTCAAACAGGGCGCGCGTTCAAACGGCAGCGTGCGCCCTTTCTTTGTCTACCGCTCACCCGACATGAAAGGAAATTCATATGACGAAAGCACCCAGCCACAAGGTCAGGCTTGGCCTGATAACGGCAACAATCTGGGACAATAGCGGCTTCTACAGCGTTGATCTTTCGCGGTCTTACAAGGACAGCAGCGGCGATTGGCAGAACTCGACCAGCTTCACCCACAACGATCTCTTGAACGTCGCCAAATGTGCCGAGCGCGCGGAAATCTGGATTGCGAGGCAAGCCAATGCAAACAAGTAACTCAGGATCACCCCAAGCCATACGGCCCCAAAACCAAAGCTACCCCGCCGGAGGCACCAACGAGATCAAGCCAAAACAAAAGACCCGCAACGGTAGCAGGCAGACTGGGGTGATTGAAGCACCCCAGTCTGGAAATACCGATCCGCATGGCATGACGGTTTTGCATCGTGGCTTTGACACGCTGGCGCTCGCAGTCAGGGCCAACATTTCAGCCGAGTTGTTTGAATATCTGCAAGCTGAGAAAGATCGCGCCGACGAGGAACGCCGCGAGGTGCTGATTGACTACAACGGCGTCAAACTCCACCTCAAAGCCTATGGCGGGCACGGCTACCACTTTATAGCCAGTGGCGGACCGGACGGTGCGACGTGGTTTTTCAAGAAACCCAACGCCAAGGATGATTGGGGTATCCGCCTGTCGTTTGGCTCATCCTTCATGGCTCTCAACGGTTTGGGACGCGCCAAGACACATGTCGAGGATACCTTGCAGCGGCTAGGCGTTCGCTTTGGCCCCGATGACGTCAGTATATCGCGCGCGGATTTCTGCGTTGATATTCACGCGCCGGGCTTTGTGCTGAACCCGGAACAGTTTGTCATGCATAGCGCGGCAGATCGGCGGGATCATCTGGTGGAAACTGAAAAATCCGTTAACGGAAAATCAGGCCGGGTCACATCGGTTACAATAGGAGGCAGCCGTAACCGGCAGGTCATTGCCTATGACAAACGGGCCGAGGTGATCGCCCATTCCAAAACCTATTGGTGGGATATCTGGAACCATACGTTACGCAACATGGACGCAGGTCAGCCCCGTAACGTTACCTTACATAGGGCCGATACCCCGCCCGCGTCGCTATCACCTGATCCCGCGCACGCCGATGCCAACCGGGTCTGGCGGGTAGAGTTTCGGGCGGGCAAGGATTTGCTCAAAGACACATGGGGCATCCGCACATGGCAGCAGTTCTTTGATCGCTTCGGTGATCTTTGCCGCCAATCGGGCGAGGTGGTCCGTTATACTCAACCTGATCCGGCTGACAGCAACCGCGCCCGCTGGCCTAATCATCCGCTCTGGGAAATCGTCTGCGCGGAAATGAACGATGATCTGGTGGAAATGCGCAGCGGGGCCGATCCCCACCCGATGAAAGAGGTCCACCGCGAAGAACATATCAGCCTGATCTTTCGCAATGTGCTCGGGTGTAGCATCACATTGGCGGCGCTGCATGGTCGACAGCAGGACGAGCTGCCCGGCATGTTCACCGATCTTGCCGCTCAGATGCAGGCCAGGGTTAAGGCCGATCCGGGCAAAACAGCAAAGCAGCTGCACGCGGCAAAGGAACGCTATGTGTTCATCCAAAAAATGGACGGTGCATCCCGTAACGTTACGTAGGGATCATCCGGCACCGGCAATTCCTATACGTTACGTAACGTAGGGAGCGGCCCGCCCCTCGTGAGTCCCTTACGTTAGCTAACGTAGGGGGCTTTCGCGTGTCGGGTCAGCGGGTGGCGCGGTATACGCCTGCGTCTGTTTTGGTCGCCAACCCTAGCGCGGTGAGGCTTTCTAACAGGGGCAGGACCGACGCGGCGCGACCGCGCTTGAACGTGCGGGCCAGCTGGTCTGGGTTCGCCGCCCCCATATCGGCCAGCGCGTCGCGGACGGCGGCGACCTGTTCGGGCGGGGATTTGGGCCATGCGGGTTTTGCCGCCTTGTCGATGATGCCGACCTCCATTTCGCCCTGCTGGCGGATATCGGCGGATTTGCCGTCGGGGTTCTGGTAGTCGGGGCGCAGCCAGCGGATATGGCCGCGCGCCTCTTCCATCGCCCGCTCGTGGTTCAGCGCGACGAGGCGGTGCAGGATGTCGTCGTCCGACAGGTCGGCGGGCCAGCCATATGCATCGGCGACGGCGGCGTCGATCCGGTCATGGATATCGGCGAGCAGGCCGATCAGGCCGTCATCATAGATCTGTTTATCCTTGCCCTCGATCACGTCCCCCGCGCGGCGTTTTTCCAGCACGTTATACATCTGCGTCAGGGTCAGCTTGGGATGGGCGCGTTGCCGCTCCTTGCGATGGGCATCGAGTTCCTCTCCCAAGGCCCGCAGGGTTTCGGTCTGCGCCGGTGTGGGATCGGGGAAGGGGAATTTGTTAAAACAATCCGTATGGTTATAAGTCGGATCGTTACCAGCTCCCAACATTCCACCTGCCGCCAGTGCCCATTGCAGATGAAAGCGAGAACTAAGCATTGCTTGATAATCTGCTTGCTCAATGCAGATCACTACAATTTTGCTTTCGGCGATCGTATCAGCGGGAAGTTTTGAAAACAAACGGTGTTTAGCCGTTCGAGTTGTTCCAATAACACTGCTTATCCCTGCAGAGGCATTTCGAAGCTCTTCGTGCGTTCTCCCATACCACCACCAGTGTTCTTTTCTCCAAGGCTCACGGTTCTGGTCCCGCTCCGGTTTAACGGTATCCGCGACATGCTGAAGAATTTCTGGGTGCTTTCTGCGAGCCTCTTGTTCGCACAGGGGATAAAGGTCAATTGCAAAATAGCCACGGCTAGACTGTGCTAAATCACGCCCATTTAGGTATGGCCTAATTACCTCTCGGTTCACATGGTGCCTTTTTGAGATAAGATTCTCTGCCTCTTCAGGCGTGAGTATGAAGCCTGCACCGTGAAGCTTCATGCCCATAAACGCTAAGGCCTTGTTCGCCTTCAACGCCTTGGCCCCCGCAACGTCCGCGCCGATCCGCAGGTTGCCGAAGATTCTGCCCTGCACCTCGTCAAAGCGCACGACGCGGCCTTCGTCCTCCGTCTCTCCCTTGCGTTCCTCCGCGATGGTCAGCAGCCGGCCCTCGGCGCGTCCGGCCCGCCCGACGGTCATGGCGATGCGCACCGCCGCGCCCATGCTGGCATCGACCCACGGGTGATCGGGGATCGCATAGATCAGCGAAAGCGGCTTTTTCGGGTCGCTCAAATGCGGCTCCAGCACTTTGCGATTGAATGTCTGGCGCAGCGAATTGGTGGTGATGAACCCGAAACGGCGTGCGCCCTTGCCCGTCTTGGGGTTCCACGCACGCGCGGCCAGCGCCGCCTTTTCCCACCAGAACATGACGAAATCGGCGGATTTGGGCATCTTGGGATATGCCTTCCACAGCGCCTCGGCATAGCCGTCGCCAAGCGCGTCACGCATCCGGCTGGCGCCGATGAACGGCGGGTTGCCGACGATAAATTCGGCCTCTGGCCATTTGGCGGCGCGGGGTTTGTCATAGTCCATGACCTGCACCCGCGCGGTGTCGTCCGGCACCTCTTCGCCCGTTACGGGATGCGGTTTGGTGGTGATCCCGTCCCAGCGCGTCACCGTCAAGCCATCCATCATGCGCGGCGTCGTTTCGCCGTGGTCCAGCACTGCATCGCGGTTTTCGATATTGTGGAAATCGCGCAGGACAGGTTCGGCAGGTGCGGCCTTGCCATAGGTGCGGAAATGCCATTGCAGATAGCCGATCCACAGCACCAGTTCCGCCACCCTAGCGGCCCACGGGTTCAGCTCGATCCCCAGAAACTGGTGCGGGTCCACGGTAAAGCTGGCCAGCCCAAGGGCGGTCTGTTCCTCGCCCAGCTCTTCCAGCAGGTTGGTGACTTCGCCCTCCAGCCGCTTCATCAGTTCCAGCGCGACATAGAGGAAATTGCCCGACCCGCACGCCGGGTCCAGCACGCGGGTTTCGCACAATGTCCGGTGAAAGGCATGCACCACTGCCAGCGCGCTTTTACGGTCGCCAGTTTCCATATGGGTCATCGCGGCGGTTTGCACGTTTTCCCAGTCATGGCGCAGCGGTTCGATCACCGTCGGCATCACCAGCCGTTCGACATAGGCGCGCGGGGTATAATGCGCGCCCAGTTTGTGCCGTTGGCGTTTGTCCAGGGCGCGTTCCAGCAAGGTGCCGAAAATCGCAGGCTCGACGGTTTTCCAGTCCTTGTTCGCGGCACCGATCAGAAACGCGATTTGTGCGGTGTCCAGAGGTAGCGCGGCAGCATCCGAGAACAGCCCGCCATTGAATTTCAGCACCTTGGATTTGAGGATGGGGGAGAAGCCGCCGGTGTTCATTGTCTGCCAGAGGGATTCCAGCGCGGCGGCGGCATTGTCGGTATCGCGAGACATTTCCCGCAGCAGGTCGGTGAAACTGTCGCGCGGGATCAGGTCCACGTCCTCGGCGAACATCGAAAACAGGCAGCGCATGAGGAAGGCGGCAACCTTGTCTGGTTCATGGCCTTGTTGCTCGAACGACCGGCCCAACTGTGCCAGTTGGTGCGCAATCTCGCGTGTGACCTTGGCGCTTTGCTTGGACGCGTCCAGCGATAGCGGATCATTCCATATAGCGCGGAACAGCTCCTGCACCTCGGGCTTTTCCAGATCTTCAAGGAAGATGCGAAAGCTATTGCCATCGGGGTATTGGGTGTAACCGTGCCCCTGCCCGGAGAAGTCTGCGTAAATCTCGAACACATAGCCCACGTCACACACGATGATAAACGGCGGCCAACCGTCCTCACGGGCGATCCCACGGGCGTAATTGTCGGCCTGACCGCGCGCCTTGACCATGGATTTGTCCCATGTGCGCGACCCACGCACCCCATGCCCGACCCGTTTGACTTTTGGCACATCGGGCAGAGCCAGTTGGTTGTCGTCTGTCACCTTGGCTTGTGACCCTTGTTTGGTTTCAAGGATGAATGCACCACGCCGGTAGAAATCGATGAATTTCTTGGTGGTCTCGCCAATGTTCGCAGATGCAACAGGCCGCTCAAGTCGGTAGTGGTCATTCGTTCCGGTGTCTGTCGCAGGCAGCGGCTTTTCCAGCCCCAGAACCTCGGTCAGTTCCGTCAGGAAAAGCGCATAGTTGGCACGCTCGCTTCCGCCGGATGTAGACCATCGTTCAATAAATTCTGAAATCGTCTGCATTCGTCGCGCCCATTGCTTGAAACTGACGATGCACAAGGGCGCAAACCAGCGCAATACGAATCTGTTGCAGGAACGATACCAGCCAAAATGCCCAAAAATCGGCTTCCGATAAGCTTCCGGATTTTTCCGAGTAAATTTCGCCGCAGCGCAGAATCGCGTAACGCTTTGAAATTATTGCATAAGTGGTGAGCCCGTCCGGGTTCGAACCGGAGACCTACTGATTAAAAGTCAGTTGCTCTACCAACTGAGCTACAGGCCCACTAGCGGCGTATCTAGAAAGTGCGCGCGGGGGGGTCAACCCCGAATCTGCCCTGTATTGCAGACCAATGCTGGATTCACGCCGGATGGGGGTTTATATGCGGCCTCGATGGACACGCACGCAGATACCAGTTGGCCCTTTATGAAGATGCATGGGCTGGGCAACGACTTTGTCGTCGTCGATGCGCGTACGCGTGCGTTTGATGTTTCGCCGGCACTGGCTGTGGCGATTGGTGATCGGCATCGCGGTATCGGGTTCGATCAACTGGCGGTGATCAGCGCGGGGGCCGGTGACGCGCATCTGACGTTTTATAACTCTGACGGCAGTACCTCTGCGGCCTGTGGCAACGCGACGCGCTGTATCGCGCGCTATCTGATGGATCAGAATGGCAAGGATGCACTGCACCTGACAACTGCGCGTGGTGATTTGTATGCTCGCGACGCAGGGGATGGGCTGACATCCGTGAACATGGGCGCACCGCAACTGAACTGGCGCGATATTCCGCTGTCCGAGGAGATGGACACGCTGGAGTTGCCCATTGAGGGGGCGCCGGTCGCGACGGGTATGGGCAATCCGCATTGCACATTTTTCGTCGAGGATGCCGAAGCTGTGTCATTGCAAGAGTTCGGCGGACGTTATGAGCATCATCCGCTTTTCCCCGAGCGCACCAATGTGCAGGTCGCATCGCTGATCGGGACTGATCATTTGCGTATGCGCGTGTGGGAACGTGGCGTCGGCGTCACACTGGCATCGGGGTCGTCGTCCTGTGCGGTGGCTGTTGCGGCGGCACGACGCGGTCTGACCGGCCGCGCGGTGCAGAATCGATCTGGATGGTGGCACGCTGATGGTGGATTGGCGCGACGACGGTGTGTGGATGACGGGCCCGACGATGCATGTCGCCGACGGAGTGCTGACGGCAGCATTTATCGAGGCCGCGCGATGAGTGTACCTGTCTTTTCCAACCACGGATGTCGCCTGAACGCCTATGAAACTGAGGCGATGAAGGAACTGGCGGCCACTGCGGGGCTGTCGGGGGCCGTGGTGGTCAACACCTGCGCTGTCACCTCCGAGGCCGTGCGCAAGGCGCGCAAAGATATTCGTCGCCTGCGCCGCGAGAACCCGGATGCAAAGCTGATTGTGACCGGCTGCGCCGCACAGACAGAGCCACAGACCTTTGCCGACATGCCCGAGGTCGACGCAGTGATCGGCAACACCGAAAAAATGCAGCCCTCAACATGGGCGGGGTTGGCGGGTGATTTCGGAACCGAACCGGTGCAGGTCGATGACATCATGTCGGTGACCGAAACGGCGGGGCATCTGATCGATGGATTCGGCACGCGGTCCCGTGCCTATGTGCAGGTTCAGAATGGTTGCGATCATCGCTGTACGTTCTGCATCATTCCCTATGGGCGGGGCAATTCGCGCTCTGTGCCTGCGGGCGTTGTGGTGGATCAGATCAAGCGGCTGGTCGATGCGGGCTATAACGAGGTGGTGCTGACTGGCGTCGACTTGACAAGCTGGGGAGCGGATCTGCCTGGTGCGCCGCGGCTGGGGGATCTGGTGATGCGCATTCTGCGGTTGGTGCCCGATCTGCCACGTCTGCGGATCAGTTCGATCGATTCGATCGAGGTGGATGAAAACCTGATGCAGGCGATCGCGACCGAGCCACGCCTGATGCCGCATCTGCATCTGAGCCTGCAACACGGCGATGACCTGATTCTGAAGCGGATGAAGCGGCGGCATTTGCGCGATGACGCCATCCGTTTTGCGACCGAGGCGCGTGAATTGCGCCCGGACATGACATTCGGTGCTGATATCATTGCCGGGTTCCCAACCGAGACAGAGGCGCATTTTGAGAATTCCCTGCGGTTGGTCGAGGAATGTGATCTGACATGGCTGCACGTTTTTCCCTATTCGCCACGTCCGGGCACGCCTGCTGCACGTATGCCGCAGGTAGATGGGCCTGCGATCAAGGACCGCGCGGCGCGGTTGCGCGCAGCAGGGGCTGTGCAGGTGGCGCGACATCTGAATGGGCAGGTGGGTCGCGTGCATCGCGTCCTGATGGAGAGCCCGCATATGGGTCGCACAGAGCAGTTTACCGAGGTGCATTTTGATGTTGCCCAGCCCGAGGGTCACATCGTGCCTGCCCACATCGCATCCACCAGCGACACCCAATTGATTGCCGCCTGATGCATCCCAATCCCGTCTATCGTACTGAGACCGAAGAACAGAATCTGGACTTCGCCCGCGAACAGGGTTTTGGCGTGCTGGCGGTGTGTGCAGATGGTGCACCGTTGATTAGTCATATCCCCTTTGTGCTGAACAATGCGGGGGATACGGTCGAATTTCACCTCGTTCGCTCCAATCCGATCGCGCGATTGCTGAAATCGCCCACATCGGTCCGCCTCGCGGTGCAGGGGCCGCATAGCTATATTTCCCCGGACTGGTACGGGGCCGATGATCAGGTGCCGACATGGAACTATGTCGCGGTGCATCTAACCGGCGTGGCTGAGTCGAGTCCCCAATCCGGTTTGCGTGACCTGCTGGACAGGCAATCGGCCATGTTTGAGCAACGCCTGCTGCCCAAGACCCCTTGGGAAGCGGCAAAGATGACGCCCGATGTGCTAGAGCGGATGATGCGCCAGATCGTGCCGTGCCGGATGGTTGTCGAGGATGTGCAGGGCACATGGAAGCTGAACCAGAACAAACCTGATGAGGTGCGACTGCGTGCGGCAGATCATGTGGACGGATACGGGATGGGTGCGGAAACCCGTCTCTTGGCGGCGTTGATGCGTGGGGCAGGGGGCAAGTAGCGTTCTGGTGCTGTCCGCGATGCATCGCCTGCCGGGCATAGACAGCCCCGATTGGGCGTCCTACGGTCGGCGCGAACACCTAGTCAAGGAACGCCCCAGATGAAGCTGTTATCCGCTATTCCGTCGCCTTATGGCCGCAAGGTTAAGGTTCTGCTGCACGAGATCGGTGAAACCGACAAGATCGAGGTGGTGCTGGTTTCCACGACGCCGGTCACCACCGATCCGTCGGTTGCCGCGGCAAATCCGCTGGGCAAGATTCCGGCGCTCATTCGTGACGATGGTCCGGCGCTGTATGATAGTCGGGTGATCTGTCGCTATCTTGACGCGCAGGCGGGGGCGGGCATGTATCCCGAGGCGCGGCTGTGGGATGTGCTGACGCTGGAGGCGACTGCAGACGGGATCGTCGACGCTGCGATTTCGATGGTCTACGAGCTACGCATTCGGCCTGAAGAGAAGCAGTTCGATGGCTGGCTGGATAGCCAATGGGCCAAGGCGAGTCGCGCGCTTGATGCGCTGGAGGCACGTTGGATGAGCCATCTGTCCGGGCCTGTAGACATGGGCCAGATCAGTACCGCTTGTGCGCTGGGCTATCTCGATTTCCGGCATGGCACGCGCGACTGGCGCAATTCGCGCCCGCAGCTTGCCGCGTGGTACGCTGAGTTTTCCGAGCGCGAGAGCATGAAGGCCACCGCGCCCGAGTGACGGCGCAGAAAATTCGACGAAATTTCTAGAATCATTTCCCTCGGTGAAGAAAATGATTGGTCGGGGTTGGCTCAGAAGCTGTAGCTGACCCCGAAATTCACCGCGTGCGTGAACAGATCGGTCCGCAGTTTCGTCGGCGTTTGGCCGGGGACGGCGGGATCGGGGTCCACGGTGATGTCGTTGTCGGACCATGTGACCTGATATTCGCCGAACAGAGCCCAGCGATCATTGATAGAATATTTCATCCCGGCGATTCCGCGCGCGGCGATGCCCGTTGCCTCGTAATCGAAGGTGCGCCCGGTCGAACCGATGACCTGAATATCCACATGCGGGATGGCCATGCCGAGGCCAGCACCGACATAGGGCGTGAATTTTGATCCGCCAAATGCATCCGGCCACCGCTTTAGCACGTTTGCAGTAATGATATTGTGCCCGTCCGACAGTTCAAACCGGCTGGTGCCGATCGCGGCCATATCGGCATTGCTGGCATAGGCCTTGGTATGGGTGCCTTCGATCCCGAATCCGAGGTTGTTTGCGGTCCACCACGTTGCCCGCGCACCGTAATAATAAGGGTTTTCCAGCGGGTTGCCTTTCCAGCTGAACTTGCGATTCACTGCGGTGCCGTTGGGCAGTGCGCCGGAAACGGTGCTGTCATCGACGCTTTGCACGCCCAGATACAGGCTTAGCTCAATCTCGGCAGCGGCGGGGCTGGCGAGCAAGAGAATCGCGGCTAGGGCGGTTTTGGCGGTATTCAGCATTACGGGACACTTTCGCTTTGCGGTTACTCGATTTTATCCTGCTTACACCCCTATGCGGGTTGTCTCAAGCGCGACAGAAGCGCGCGTGGTCTCAAATCAAAGTGATTGCAGACTGGACGCCCTTCGCTGTGCCCGCTAAAGATCGCTTTGGAAAGGTTGCGGGCATCCGTGGCCCGTAACCCTATGGGGCGTTAGCCCGCCGCAACCAATGGAGAATACCTCGTGTCCCACGCAGATGATCACGCAGGCACCCGCAGAGATTTCCTCTACTATGCCACTGCCGGTGCTGGTGCCGTCGCAACCGGTGCCGCCGTTTGGCCGCTGGTCAACCAGATGAACCCTTCGGCCGATGTTCAGGCTCTTAGTTCGATCCGGGTGCCGGTCGATAGTGTCGAGCCGGGCACACAGATCACGGTCAAGTGGCTGGGCAAGCCGGTCTTTATCCGTCGCCGTACCACGCCCGAGATTGAAGCCGCCGAACAAGTCGACGTTTCCAGCCTGCCTGACCCGTTGGCGCGTAACGCCAATATCGAGGACGGCGCGCCGGGTACCGATGATAACCGCATCCTGACCCCGCCCGAAGGCAGTGATTCTGCGCATGGCGAATGGCTGGTGATGATGGGCGTATGTACGCACCTTGGCTGTGTGCCGTTGGGTGACGGTGCCGGCGATTTTGGCGGTTGGTTCTGCCCATGCCACGGTTCGCACTACGACACAGCCGGTCGGATCCGCAAAGGACCCGCACCTGAAAACCTGCCGGTTCCCCCGGCTGAATTCGTCGACGCATCGACGATCAAACTGGGATAAGGACACGCGCAATGGCTGGAATTCCACACGATCACTACGAGCCCAAGACTGGCGGCGAAAAATGGCTGCATAGCCGTCTGCCGATTGTCGGGCTGCTATATGACACGATCATGATCCCCACCCCCAAGAACCTGAACTGGATGTGGATCTGGGGCATTATCCTGACGTTCTGTCTGGTGTTGCAGATCGTTACCGGCATCATCCTGGCGATGCATTACACGCCGCATGTCGATTTTGCCTTTGCATCGGTCGAACACATCATGCGCAACGTGAATGGCGGGCACTTTATCCGCTATTTGCACATGAACGGCGCATCGCTGTTCTTTGTTGCGGTCTACCTGCACATCTTCCGCGGTCTCTATTACGGGTCGTACAAGGCCCCGCGCGAGATCACATGGATCATCGGGATGCTGATCTATCTCGCCATGATGGGCACTGCGTTTATGGGCTATGTTCTGCCCTGGGGGCAGATGTCGTTCTGGGGGGCTACGGTCATCACCGGTCTGTTCGGCGCGATCCCCTTTGTGGGCGAGATCAATCCAAACATGGCTGTTGGGCGGACCGGCGGTGGACAATGCCACGCTGAACCGTTTCTTTAGCCTGCACTACCTGCTGCCCTTCGTGATCGCAGCCCTCGTGGCCGTGCATATCTGGGCGTTCCACAGCACCGGCAACAACAACCCGACCGGCGTCGAAGTGCGCCGCGCATCGAAAGCCGAAGCGCAAAAGGACACGGTTCCGTTCTGGCCCTACTTCGTGATCAAGGACTTGTTCGCACTGGCGGTTATCCTTGCGGTTTTCTTTGCCATCGTCGGGTTCATGCCGAACTATCTCGGTCACCCCGATAACTATATCGAGGCGAACCCGCTATCGACGCCTGCACATATCGTGCCTGAATGGTACTTCTTGCCCTTCTACGCAATTCTGCGCGCCTTTACGTCGGATGTATGGGTGGTGATGTTTGCCAGCTGGATCACCGGCGGCATCGTCGACGCCAAATTCTTTGGCGTGCTGGCGATGTTCGGTGCGATCGCGATCATGGCGCTGGCACCGTGGCTGGATACGTCATCGGTGCGGTCTGGTCGCTATCGGCCGATGTTCAAATGGTGGTTTGCGCTGCTTGCGCTCGATTTCATCGTTCTGATGTGGGCGGGTGCGATGCCGGCAGAACCGCCGTTCTCGACCATCTCGCTGATCGCTTCGGCCTACTGGTTTGCGTATTTCCTCGTTATCCTGCCGCTATTGGGTGTGATCGAGAAACCGTTGCCACAGCCCGAGACCATCGAAGACGATTTCAAGGCGCATTACGGCAAAGCCGAAACGCCGGCCGAATAAGAGAGGACAGGAAAATGTTTAAGAAGATTGGCATTGCCGCCGTTGCGGCCCTGACCCTCTCGGCTGGTGGTGCATTCGCCGCTGGCGGCGGGGGTCATGTCGAAGATGTGGATTTCTCGTTCGAGGGTCCGTTCGGCAAGTTTGACCAGAACCAGCTGCAACGCGGCCTCAAGGTCTACACCATGGTCTGCGCATCCTGCCACGGGCTGCAATACGTTCCGATCCGCACGCTCGCGGATGAGGGCGGGCCGCACCTGCCGGCGGATCAGGTCCGTGCCTATGCGGAGCAGTTCGAGGTGTTCGACAAGGAACTCGATGATTTCCGCCCCGCGAAGCCGGTTGACCATTTCCCCGGTTCGGCGCTGGACACGGCACCCGACCTGTCGCTGATGGCGAAGAAGCGCGCTGGGTTCCACGGGCCTTTGGGCTCTGGCTTTAATCAGCTGGTCAAAGGCATGGGCGGGCCAGAGTACATCGTAACTTTGCTGACGGGCTATCACGAAGCTCCTGAATGTGCGCCCGAGGATTTCCCCGGCTCGTACAACGTGGCTTTTGCTGCAGGTGGTTACCCCGACTCGTGCAAGAACGAAGACGGTTCGCACATGGTACCGGGCAGCTGGATTGCAATGGCCCAGCCACTTTATGGTGAGGACGTGGACTTTGATGATGGCCACGACAACAGCCTGCACCACACAGCAGAGGATGTTGCGGCGTTCCTGATGTGGACCGCTGAGCCCAAGCTGATGGCGCGCAAGAATGCCGGCCTGACCGGTGTGATCTTTCTCACGCTGTTGTCGGTTCTGCTCTATCTCACGAACAAGCGGATCTGGGCCCCGATCAAGGGCAAGAACAAGAAAACCAGCTGATCCAAACTAGATATGATGCTGTTGAAACCCCGTTCGCAACGCGAGCGGGGTTTTTTCGTATCCGCCGCGCAGGCGGGGGCCGAAAACTGCGGGGTCCACCCGCACAGAATTTTGGCCAGCAGATGCTATCAAGCTTTGGCGCGCCGCGATGAACGACCGCCGACGAAGGTCCGATCATGGGGAGCGTTCGCGGCCTAGGGGCGGCGCAGCGTGTCGCCATAGCTGATGGTCGGCTCCAGTGCGATGCGGACCGGTGACGGGTCCGCGTCGTCCGCGACCCGTGCCGATATGATCTCGGCTGCGCGGCGGCCAATTTCGTTCCGGCAGGCGTCCATCGTTGCCAACTGGCGCGGCAATCCTTTGAGCAGGTTCAGCCCGTTGAAACCAGCCAATCCCATCTGACCGGGAATATCCACGCCCTGTTCATGCAGCCAAAGCAGGCCGCCCGCGCCTATCATATCGTTAGAATAATAGAGAAAATCCAGTTCCGGGTCGCGCTTGAGAATGTCTTGGGTCATCTCGCGCCCTTTTATCAGGGCAGAGCCGCCTTCGTAGAATTCCTGATCCGCGATCTCGACGCCGGCCTTGGCCAGTGCCTCGGTAAAGCCTTCGAAGCGTTTGCGGGCCCGGTGATCGCGCGGCATCTTGGTGCCCAGAAATCCGATCCGCTGATAGCCGGAGCGTAGAATTTCGCGCGCCATCTGTTCGCCTGCGCGACGGTGCGATATGCCAACGACCGAATCCACGGGTGTGCCATCCACATCCATGATCTCGACCACCGGGATCCCGCTGGCCTTGAGCATCGCGCGCGATGCTTCGGAATGTTCCAGTCCGGCAATGATCACGCCGGAGGGCCGCCAAGAGAGCATCTCGTAGAGGACTTTTTCCTCTTTTTCGCGGGAATACCCGGTCACGCCGACAACCGGTTGCAGTCCTGTGTCGTCCAGCGCGTCGCTGATGCCAGTCATGACCTCGGGAAAGACCAGATTCGACAGGGATGGGATGATCACGGCAACCAGATTAACCCGGCTGGACGCCAGTGCCCCGGCGATCTTGTTGGGCACGTAACCCAGTTCCTTGGCGCTGGCGAGTACACGTGCGCGGGTAGCGTCCGACACATCGCCGCGATTGCGCAGAACGCGACTGACGGTCATTTCGGACACACCGGATGCTTCGGACACATCGCGCAGGGTCAGCGGGCGGTTGTCTTGATTGCTCACGAGTGTTTGTCCCTTGCATACCTTGTAGAAACGTTAGCGCGAACACCGCGTAGTGATCAAGCGTCGTGCACGTACTATACATAGGTGACATCCACGTTTTGGCGCGCTAAGCAAGCTCAACGTGGCCCCGTGGCTCAACTGGATAGAGCAGCCCCCTCCTAAGGGGCAGGTTGCAGGTTCGAATCCTGCCGGGGTCACCACTACATATGGCTAAATAGCTGATATATAGTAAATATTTGAAATTTACTTTCTATCATCCCCCCCAATTATCCCCCCTATTTGTGTGTATGCGTCCGGTAGTCTTCGGACTGTTGCTTTTTTCCTGAAGCGTCCGCACACAAATTCGACCGCCGGGCCAATCCCACCTAACCAATCACGACGGTCGAGGCTTAATCGGACAGAGGATACCCCCACCCCCTGGCCCACCCCGGCGACATACTCCATTCTTTCTATCAGACCCCTCGCGAAAAATTCTGCAGTTAGATTCGCACGAAATATCTCTAAGCTCGACAAGGCAAAAATTGTTCTATGAAGTGGGCTAACTTTTCCATTTGGATGGCAGGCAATTACCTGAAGGTCGGTTGAGCGTAACGTGCCAACATTTTCTGATGCTGCGAAACTCTCGGCATTTTGATGAGCATTTCAACAGTTCGGGCGGTGAGCGGACCTTCGCTGCAGGCGCGAACCCGAGCCCGGTCAGGGCGGACGCTGCGCCAGGCCCGGAGGTCGTCTATGGGCCGAGAGCGACGCCGCGCGGGGGGGGCGGACCAGGCGCTTGGCCCTGCGGCGCAGCGAAGGTCGGGAACGAGCCCTATTTGGCAATTTTTTGTGACGCACCGAAAGTCAGCTTCTGGGCGAACGAACCGGAAAATGACATAGATCGACAAAGGTCTGCCGATCCGCATGTTAAGGGCTTGCAAACCTAAACCACCTTAAGGGCATCGGTGGTCTCAGAAATGAAGCCAGAGTCATCAACGTTGTATTTTCGACGTTAAGAGACTATGTGAAAGATACGAAAGTTGCGGCTCACTGCGGCATAGGCGCATCAGCCTGCCAGAGCGAACCACAACCCTCCATCATGAAAATTCAGCTGTCACGTCCTGTAGCAGGGCTCTGATGTTTGGGAAGGTTGCCGATGTCATCGCGCATGACCACGTCGTGTTTGACATTTCTTCATCCGTTTGTGGTCGCAGGATACACCGACGAACTGTCCGCGGGCGACTGCTGAGGGTTGGCAGACGATAACGTCATGCTCAGCCACTGCTTTGCGGCATATCGACCGACAGCGACGTTTCTAATGATGAATTGGCCCGCTGGAAGTCAGAGCTACGCGCAGTGGACCACCGAGACCTAGAGTTGGCATCGGCGCAAGATCAGGCCAGCGCAACTACAAACGTAGTCAAAAATAGTGCGGCGGCGCTTTCTCCGTCAGAGGATTGAAAATGACATTTCCCGAATGGACAAAACCCGGTGTTTACGGTGCCTTAGTTGGCGCAGTAGCTGTCTCAATCCTTGGCTTTACATGGGGCGGCTGGACGACTGCAGGTAGTGCGGAGGAAATGGCTGATAGCTTTGCCGCAGAGCAAGTCACCTTGGCCATGGTGCCCGTATGTCTCGGCCTTTCAGAAGCGGATGCGGAGCGCGTAGAAATACTGGCAACGCTTCGAGAAGCTTCCGGCTTTCAGCAGCGCAATGCCATGATGGAAACTGGCTGGGCCACGTTGCCGGGCACAGATGCCCCGAGCCGGGACCTGGCAGACGCATGTCTTGCGGAGCTCGCCTTAGGTGGATCGTAAATCACAACTCACGAAGCATCGCGATCCACATGCTATCGCTGCCTTTGCCCCTGCGCAAACACCAACAGTCATGGCCCTATTTATCGGTTCGATTTTGGCGGTCATGCTTTTTGTACCCCCTGCATTTGGACAAACCGCCAGTCAGCCAATGCCTGAGAACGCCAGTGCCAAAAGTTATGGTGATGGATGGGAATGTAACATTGGATTCCGGTTGAACGAAGATGCCTGCGTCGCCGTTGTTGTGCCGCAAAACGCATACGACACGAACTGGTCCTATGGGTCCGGCTGGGAATGTCTGCATGGGTTTCGCAGAACCGATGAAGCTGCATGTGTTGAAGTGGAGGTGCCTGAGGGTGGGTTCTTGGCCCCCTCAGGCGAACGGTGGCGGTGTTTGCGCGGCTACATTAAGGTCGATGACACCTGTCAGGAGATCGTGCTGCCAGCAAATGCGTATCTGGCAGATGCCTCATATGGCTCCATGTGGACGTGCGAACGCGGGTTTAAAGCAACTGACGACCAGTGTACTGCCATCGCGGTTCCGGCCAACGCCTATCTGAATGGATCAGGATACGGTCATCCCTGGACATGTGAGCGTGGCTTCTTTGAACAGGCTGGTCTGTGCGCAGCCGTCGCGATCCCCGCAAATGCATTTTTCGACGACGCAATCTACGGCACAGGGTGGAAGTGCGAACGTGGATACGAAGCTTCAGGCGAGACATGCGAATTCATAAACGTTCCCGAAAATGCGCATCTGGACAGGTCGGGCAACCGCTGGGAATGCAACAAAAATTTCCAGAAATCGAAGGGGCTGTGCGTCCTTAACAACTAGGCGTGAGCCACGGCACCATCCCCATTCAAAATACGCATGTGAGGGCAATTCCGCCCTCCGTGCCAACCTATAAAAGAGAGCGATAATGGAAACCAAATCTGAAACTGTCGATACCATTCGCCGCCCTGTCAGGGGATCCCAAGCGCCTCCAATGAAACAGATCAAACCTGCAGGCTTGACGTCAGGCAGGCAGATCGCGTCCTCACCGACGGCGGTCGTCTATTGCGAAGGGAACTTCGCGCAAATCGATGGCAAGTCGGCAAATGGTCTTGTGCGCCATTCTCAAGCGTATCGCATCCTTTCCGTCATCGACAGCACCTATAGCGGACAAGACAGCGGATCCGTCCTCGACAATACAATGAACCATATACCCATCTTTGGTGATCTGGACGCTGCGGTTGCACATCAAGCTGTCATTCCCGATACGCTGATCTATGGGATGGCCCCCTCAACAGGACGGCTTTCACCTGCGGATCGAGGCGTTGTTCTGAATGCGATCGGGCTTGGCATGAACATCGTGAGCGGGCTGCATGAGTATCTGAGCGACGACCATGAGATAGCCACCGCCGCATCCGAACGGAATGTCACGATCCGCGACATCCGCAAGCCGAAACCCAGCAAGGACATGCGCCTGTTCGATGGCAGCGTATCTGGTGTCAAAGCTCTGCGGATAGCGGTTCTTGGAACGGATTGCGCTATTGGAAAGCGGACAACGGCGACCGTTTTGGCGCGAGCCCTCAATGCGAAGGGCATCAAGACGGTCCTTGTCGGCACGGGCCAGACCGGCCTGATGCAGGGCGCGAAATACGGTATCGCAATGGATGCCGTACCGCCGCAGTTCTGCTGTGGCGAGCTCGAAGGCGCGGTAGTTGCCGCATCTGAGGCCGAACAGCCCGATGTGATCCTGATCGAAGGTCAGGGTGCCCTCAGCCACCCTGCCTTTTGCACATCGGCCTTCATTCTGCGGGGGAGCCAGCCGGATGCGGTCATCCTGCAGCACGCGCCGAAACGTGCCCATCGATGTGACTTTCCCAATATGCCGATGCCTTCTGCGGCAAGTGAGATCGCCTTGATCGAAGCCTTTGCCGATACAAAGATCATCGGTGTCACCCTCAATCACGAAGGCATGACAGAGGCCGAAATCACCGAAACCATCGCGGCCCAGTCCCACGAACTCGGGTTGCCCGTTTCCGATGCATTGGCCAGACCCGTTGCACATCTGCTTGAGATGGTGGTCGCTGCATATCCAGGGTTGACGCAAGGGGCGCCCGTGGCCGCGATATGAGTTGCCCACGCGTCGAAGTGGACCTGGCCAAGATACGCCGCAACACGCAGACCCTTGTCAGTCGCCTGGGCCCACGCGGGATCAGCGTCACGGGCGTGACCAAGGCGGTCTGCGGACATCCTACCATTGCCAGGGCGATGCTTGAGGGTGGCGCTGTGGGGCTTGCCGATGCACGTATCACAAACGTGCAAAGGCTGCGTGCGGCAGGGCTGACAGACCCCATCACCCTGATCCGCACTCCGATGTTGAGCCAGGCCGATCACATCGTCCAGTCCTGCGAGACAAGCTATAATACCGAGATGCTGGTCATTACTGCATTGGCCGCCACCGCGATCCGCAAGGGGGCTGTCCACGGTATCGTCCTGATGGTCGAGATGGGCGATCAGCGCGACGGCATATTGCCCGAGAACCTGGCTGACATCGCGCAGCAGGTCATGCAGATGTCTGGGGTCGCGTTGAAAGGGATCAGCGCAAATTTCGCGTGCTTGAACGGGCTTGCGCCTACCGCGTTGCAAATGGACGCTTTTTGCGACCTCGCGAATGAGATTGAGGGTGTTTGCGGCCCGTTCCTCAAGATCGTGTCTGGTGGCAACTCAGCCAACTTGCCCTGGGCGCTTGGCGAACACGCGACGGGTCGCGTCAACGACCTTCGTCTGGGTGAGGCGATCCTACTGGGTGTTGAGCCAGTGTCTGGCGACCGGATCGACGGGATGTACACAGACGCCTTCACGCTTGTCGCAGAAGTCATTGAAACGGGTTCAAAACCTGCGCCTTCCGCCATCGCTCTGGTCAATCCAACTTTGGCAAGACGTCGCATCGCGCAAGCCAGTGGTGTTTCCAAGCGCTTTATCGTCGCTATGGGACATCAGGACACCGACATTCTGGGTCTTTCAATGCCTGTTGGAAGCACATTGATCGGTGCGACCAGCGATCATCTTGTCATTGGAATGCCCGGCACCCCGCCGCCGCTGGGCTCCGAGGTAAGATTCCATTTGAATTACAATGCGTTGATGCATGCCATGGCTGCACCAGACATCGAAGTGACACTGTTGGGCAATCAATCCATGCGCCCATCACGGCACACCCAAGGCGAGGTCGGCCACTTGGCGTTGGTGTGAAAGACCTCGCTTGGTCCGGCCGACCTTAAACCACAAAGGAAACTGAAAAATGACGAAACTCACAAAAAAAAATCTGTTCAAGGTGTATGACGCCAAACCAGAAACCCCGATGGATAAGACGACGCGTGTTGTCAGACAAATGGTCGACGAAGAAACAGAACAACGTGACGCCAAGAATTCCCGACTGCGCAATGCTCGCCTTGAAAGAGAAGCAAACCGGCCACCTGTACCCAAAGATTCAGCAGCGTCTAAATCGCGTCGCACGAAAGCCACTTCAACGCGGTAGTTGAACTTCGGCGGTTTTGAGTGCGCTAAGTGCTCCGCTGGAAAAAAGGCACTTCAATCCGGCTGAAATCGGCTAGGGCTGTTCCTGGAACTTCCAATTTTCTCAGCCGATCACAAGGATCCATCCATGACAGACGCAGACCGTTCCCCAGAAAAATCCACTACATCTGCCAGACTTATGTTGGAACCAACACTAAGAGCAATGGGCAGACAGGTCTGAAAATTGCCAAGCAATTTGAATGTTCCTCAGCGTCGGAAGCAAAAAGCAGAGCCGAACGAGAGGCGCTATCCGAATACTGCGCGGGTGATGACGCCTACATGGTTACTGAAGATCCAGCCAGCGGAGAAGTCGGCGACCCAAGCTTCCTTTTAAGGCTAGGCCATTTTCCGGAATTTGACGAATTCTAGAAACCCGAAAATAATCACGGACTTCCCGAAGGCCGTAATCGACGCGCTATTCCTCGATCCAAGTCCTACGCACCAAAAAAGCGGACATCTGTGCAAACGCGGCGAACTCACATTTCGTCCCGCAGAGCTGACCTCCGACTGCTACCGACACGCGCAGACGCAGCGAACGGCGGCTTTGGCTGGCCGCACTGCAGTAATCTGTACCGGGGCTGAAGGTCGGCTTCGGGCCGTGACTACTTGGTGCCCTTGTCGGGCGTCTGCCCGCCATAAGCATCCAGCACCATCGTGAAGTAGGTCGTCGTTTTGTCGGAGTGCTCGCTGAGACTAGGCCAGGCAAATGGAAAGGTTCCTTCTGTCACCGACCAGTCGATTTCCAACCAAAGCATTTTTGCAATGGCCTCGGCTGCAGGGGACTCTTTGTCTTCGGGCCAAAGGTCCATGTCCAGCGTTATCCACGCATCGCCGTCATCATCGACCTTGATGTCAGCGCTCAAAGCAGCGAGTCTTTCTCCCACGTTGCTTGCATCATCCAATAATGCTGACCGCAGCAACAACTCTGCTTTCTTTGAATCCATATTCATTGTGAGCGCCATACCCGTCCTCCAGCTTTAGATGCGAGATATGCATCGCTTCCTTCGATTAAAGGGGGGGCGTTTCAGGGTCCGTTTTGGGGGAGCTGCGCCGCAGCTATTACCAATTGAACCAACGGCAGGATTTGGCCGTTCGCACTTGGCGCAATCCTTTCATATGCAGAAAGTCAGCGACCGCTACATAGTAGCCAAGAGTTCAAAGCCGACATCAGCCCCTCTTCATCAAATGACGGGTTCTGTCGATCTAAGCTGGCTTTGCAATAGCTGATGCATATCTTAACCGTGATATCATGATACAAGGCAGAAAGCGGATTGCCCATGCTACGTCTATTCGGAGCCAAACTCTCGATTATAGGGGCGGTCATGCCGGCTAACCCAGTTGATAACTGTTGAATGATCGAAGGCCAGATTCTTAGCCTCAGTGGCAGAAGCGGCCCGTACCAGTCAACCAACGTGGCGGCGGGGGAAACCTACGCAGGAAAATCTAACGGCACTGGGTCGAGACAAGGGGCTTTCCGCCATGCGCGCAGCCCCAAGATGTCGTAGCAGGCGACGAGACGGCGCTCCCTGCTCCGCACCCGCCCTGCGCGGCGCCACACGCTGCCTGAAGCATGATGCGCGCGTTGAAGTGGCGGGCACCCGTACAACATCAAACGCTTTCTGACCGGTCAAATCGGGCAGGAGAAACCCGGAGACAATCTAGGGGTATCTGACCCAGCGTTCTGGGCAGAATTATCCCCACGCTTGCAAAGAGAGGTTATGAGCGTCCTCCCCAAGCGGGTATGGTCTAACCCGCCGCGGCTTTTTCTCGCGGCGCGGGTTTGGATGGATGTCAGGGATCGAAGCTACCCGGCGGTACGGCGTTTTGTTGAGCAGTTCACGCGCGCGTGATGATCTCTGGGTAATGGCGTGGCTAGCTTGATGCGTCACTTGATATCTTTGGCAAGATAAGCAATTGCGCGCCGCAGAGGCTCCGCTTCTGAATTGGTATTGTGCGTTTAAGATCTATCGCGGCAAAAAACCTCAGGGTCGTAAATGCGCTGTAGTCCGCTTTTGACGTTTCGATCAGGCGAGACAAGCCCACTGCTTGTCTAGTTTTTGTGTCTGCCAAGGCAAGCATCTCATCCGAGGGTAAAGCAAGAACCGAGACAAAGCCGTCCCCCGCAGTAAACATTGGACGAAAAATAACAGGATCCGCCTGAGCCGGTTCGAAAATTGGGTTTTGCCGCAAAAAGTCCGATGGCACGTTCGAAACCGATCAGTCCGCGAATGAGTGCTCGAAGTATCGTACGCTTGTGTCGATCATCGCTGGTCATCTCAAGATAAGGCAGCGCCTAATGGTGCTGCGAATTGCGTTCCATGCGCGGCAAAGCCAGCGCATCGGCAGTTGCAGGATTGGCGACACACATGCCTTCTGCGATGCCCCATTTGGACACCACCGAGACACGATAAATCAGTTTTCGGGCAATGCTGCGCGCTTGCCGGATCACCAGAAGCGGTGGCTTCTGTAAACCGCAATATGTCGACTTTTCTTCTCGTCACATGACCGGAAAGTTCAGCGCCTGTGGCACGGCGTCTCGGGGCGGTGGAGGTGATTGAAAGGGGAGGGCGATCCCGGTATTCAGGGCGTATGAGCAAAATGACCCATCACCTTGGCATGCGTTACTTTGGCTTTGCGGTGTTATGCGTCGCGCTGGCGGCCATCGGTTTTGCGCATCGGGGCACCTCAGCGCCGCGCGACCTGGGTCTGCTGGCGTATCTGTCCGCTGGTGGAACGCTTTCGGATATTTGTGGCGATGTACGGGGTGGCAAGGGCACAGCCGGACAAGCGTGCGAGGCTTGCCGTCTGACTGGTGCTGCCATTCTGCCCGAAATGGCCTCAGTGCTGAACGAAACATATCTCAGACCAACGGGTAAGCGGATCTCGGCGCAGTATGTTTATGCGCCGCATGTGGATCTCGACCTGTCACGGCTGACGCGCGCGCCGCCACGCGCCTGATTTCTTCGGCCTGCTTTTCACATTTTTTTGGCCAGTGTTATCTGGTCTTGTTTCCACGGAGTTCCCCTATGAAACGCACTACTTTCGCGATCCTTGCGGCCCTCACTTTTGTCTGCACCCCGGCCATCGCCCATGAATTCAAGGCGGGTGATCTGGTCATTGATCATCCGATGGCGTTCGAGACCACCAAAACGGCCATGTCTGGCGGTGGGTATCTGACAATTACCAATACCGGCAGTACCGCAGACCGACTGATTGCTGTGCGGGCTGATTTTCCCAAAGTTCAGTTGCACACGACAGAAGAAAAGGACGGCGTTGCCAGAATGATTCATCTTGAGGCGATCGACCTGCCTGCCGGTGAAACCGTAACGCTGGCGCCGGGGGGCATGCACGTCATGTTCATGGGCCTTGGTGGTGACCCGTTCGAGGTCGGCGAGGCGATCCCTGCGACACTTGTTTTTGAAAAGTCTGGTGAGATCGACGTCAAGTTCAACGTTGAAGAGCGCACCGGGCACAGCACAGACCATTCGACCCATGGCGCGTCTGACTGACGACAGGCGTTCTGTCTGAACTGGTTTAGATAGAGCATGACAAGCCGTCGGCCAATGGCCGGCGGTTTTTTCGTGCAGTGATTGGCAAACACATCGCGATGGCATTCTTAATCTGACTGAAATTGTCGGATTGACATATCCGATGGAATCTATCAGGTAATGGAGATCGCTCTAGCCACCCCGGTTTTATCTGGGGAAGCCCGACATTTAAAAAATGAAAGGACTTCTCCAATGCCAAAGGTGATTCAGAGATTCAATGAACCTGTCCGGTGTGCCTCTGTCATGGCTCCCGCCCGCACTGAAATTGCATCGCTGTTGCACGAGGCGAGTGTCATGGAGGGGTTTAGTCTGGAATGGGTTTTTGACCGGTTTGATGCAGTGCAGAGCAGTCAGTGATGTCGTTTCATACCCCACCCCAGAATCGCACCGCCACCGCCGCCCAGTTGCCCGCCTATGACGCTCGCGATCTGACGCAGGGCGGAGAGCAGGCCCAGATCATCCTAGGCGACCAGATATACACCCTGCGGATCACGCGGGCAGGCAAGCTGATTTTGACCAAATGACTACGGCACAGACAAAACGCGGAGGCGCGCCGGTCGGTTTGCTTGCGGAGTTGGGCGGTATCGAGGCCGCATCCGTGATTTATCTGCGGCTCTGGTGCGCCAAAGCAGATGGCAAGATTGATATTGAAAATGACTTCGTTGCCATGCTGGGCGCGGCGCAGGGCGAGCGGGCCGCAAATGCCTTTACCCAACTTTGCAGCATGTGCACTCAATACGGGCGCAGGCCGTTGGTTCGTCATGCGATGACATGCAAGTGTCTGGGTGCGGATGAGGCGTGTTTTGCCAACCTTATCGCCACGGCAGCGGACGGTGCGCATGATGACGCGGCGCTGATCGCGACGCTGATGATCCGCCCGGCAATGGCGGACAAAATGGCTGCGCTTGCTCACAATGTTGGCATCGCATTCCGACGTATGCGCTTGTGCCCTTCGGAAAAACTGACCGCACCAACGCGGCATGATCACGCAACACTTCACTAACCAGGAATTCCACATGAGACGTATGCTATCGCTGACCGCCGCACTAACATTGGGATGCGCGACCTCTGCCTTCGCCGTAGAGAGATCGGCCGTTCTGGACACCTATGCCAGCATTGCCGCTGCAAAGTACCAAGACAGCCTGACATCGGCGCAGAAGTTGCAGGATGCCGTTGAGGCGTTGATCCTTGACCCTTCTGCGGAGGCCTTGCAAGCCGCGCGAGCAGCGTGGTTCGCGGCGCGCGTTCCCTACCAGCAGACCGAAGTGTATCGCTTTGGCAATGCGATCGTTGACGATTGGGAGGGCAAGGTGAACGCTTGGCCGCTGGATGAAGGTCTGATTGACTATGTCGATTCCGGTTATGGCGGGGCCACGGACGAAAATATGCTGGCGGCGCTGAACGTGGTCGCAAACCCCAGCTTTACGTTGTCGGGGACGACTGTGGATGCCTCGGCGATCACGCCTGCATTGCTGGCAGAGACACTGCACGAGGCGGATGGTGTCGAATCGAATGTGGCGACCGGGTATCACGCCATTGAGTTTCTGCTGTGGGGTCAGGACCTGAACGGGTTCGGTGATGGTGCGGGCGCGCGCCCATGGACGGATTACGCATCGGGTGATGCCTGTACCGGGGGCAATTGTGATCGCCGTGCGGCCTATCTGAGCGCGGTCACGGAACTGCTGGTGTCTGATCTGGACTGGATGGCGGCACAATGGGCCGAGGATGGCGCGGCGCGTGTGGCCCTGACCGAAAATGAGGCGGCGGGGATCGCAACGATCCTGACGGGTATGGGATCGCTTTCGTATGGTGAGCAGGCAGGCGAGCGGATGCGCTTGGGGTTGATGTTGAACGATCCCGAGGAAGAGCATGATTGTTTCTCGGATAACACTCACAACAGCCACTACTATGACGGTCTGGGCATCCAGAATGTTTATCTGGGCGAGTATGTCCGTGCGGATGGCACACTGGTCAAGGGTGCGTCCCTGTCCGATCTGGTGGCAGAGCAAGATCCGACGCTGGACGCAGAGATGAAAGAAAAGCTGGCGGCGACGATGATGGCGCTCGGCCGGATCAAGACGGCTGCCGAGGCTGGCTTTGCCTATGACCAGATGCTGGAACGCGGCAATACCGCAGGCGAAGAACTGGTGATGGGTGGGGTGAACGGCCTGATAGATCAAACCCGCAGTATCGAACGTGTCGTGACGGTGCTGGGCCTTGATCACATTGGCTTTGAAGGCTCTGACAGTCTGGACAATCCGGGCGCGGTTTTTGAGTAGTCTGTCGCAATCCCTCTAGTATGTTATGATATAACATACTAGAGGGTGAATTTCGGACGATTAACTCAAGACAAACTTAAAATAGAAAACGGAAACCCGATGAATAAAACGATAGCAATCGCCGGGCTTGGTAGCCTTTTATTGGCCAGCGCCGGAACGGCAAATGCGCAAGATGGTCGCTTTACTTGGGAGGGCAGCATCGAATTGCAAAGTGACGTGCTGTTCGATTCCTCGAACCCGGCGAACGAACTGAACGATACCTACATGACCATCAATGGCGCGCTGAGCTATGCCATCACGTCGCGGACATCGGTGAATGCGTCCTTGGTGATTGAACCGATTATCGGGGCTGTAAAAGATCGGGTTCTGGAGGATCATGGGCTATACGCGGAAGAGCTGTATTTTGCGCATGATTTTGGCCCGGCAGAAGTGGTGCTGGGCAAGTTCAACCCCGCATTCGGCGCCGCATGGGATCTGGCGCCGGGTCTTTATGGCGCGGATTTTGCCGAGGATTATCAGCTGACAGAGCGGGTGGGTGCAGCGATCAACATCGCGCTGCCGCTCGGGGTTGGCGAGCATGTGCTGTCCTTTGCCGCGTTCAACGCGGACCGGTCAATCTTTAGCGAGTCTTTGGGCCGCAAGCGACCACAGAACAATCTGTCTGCGGGTGGCGTGTCCAACACCAGCGATCCGGAATCCTTCGCCCTTAGCCTTATGGGTGAGGTCGGTAACACTGCCTACAATATCGGCATTCAAAATCAGGCACGAGGTGTCGGTGATGTCACGGACCAAACGGGCTTTGTTGCCGGTGTCGTTTATGTATTGGGCGAAGGGTCATCGGTCCCTGTCGAGCTGCTCGGCGAGGTGGCGTATTTTGATGCGTTCGGAGGTGTCCGGGCCGATGCGACCATCGCAACCTTTGGCGCGGCTTTTGCGGTCGGCCCGGCGACGGTATCGGGTGTTTATGCGGTGCGCGACATCCAGAATGCGCCGACGGACCATCTGGCGACGCTCAGCGTCGAGGTGCCGGTTACCGATAGTCTGTCCACCACAATCGGTTATCGCTATGGCCGCGAGGCGGGGGACCGCAACCACACACTCGGCTCGGTCCTTACATACGAATTCTAAAGGTGTCACATGATCGTATGCCATTGCCAAAGCATATCTGATCGCGAAATCAACGCGGCGATCGACTGGATGAGGGCTGCTGATGCGGCAGCCCTCATTACGCCCGGCAAAGTTTATCGCGCATTGGGAAAAGCGGCGGATTGCGGCGGATGTATGCCGCTTTTTCTGGCCACCATGCGCAAAAACGCTAACCTGGAAGTCCCCATGACCCTCCGCGGCCTTCGGCGCGGACAAACACAGGAAACCCAAGCATGCAAGGCGACGCGAAAGTTATCGAATATCTGAACAGTGCACTCCGCAGTGAGCTAACCGCAGTGAGCCAGTACTGGCTGCATTTCCGCCTGCAAGAAGATTGGGGGCTGGGCCATATGGCCAAGAAATCACGCGAGGAAAGCATTGAAGAGATGCACCACGCGGACAAGCTGATCCAACGCATTCTGTTTCTGGGTGGGCACCCGAACCTGCAAAAGCTCGACTCACTGCGTATTGGTCAGACGCCCAAGGAAACGCTGGAATGTGATCTGGCCGCAGAGCATGAGGCGCGTGAGTTGTATGCAAAAGCGCGACAGCATTGCGAATCCGTCGGGGATTTTGTCAGCAAAAACCTGTTTGAAGAATTGATGACCGATGAAGAGGGGCATATCGACTTCTTGGAAACCCAGCTTGATCTGGTCGAAAAACTTGGCGAAGAAAAATATGCCCAACTCAATGCATCCAAAATGGACGAGGCAGAGTAGCCTTTTCTGTATGGCGGTCCTCTGTGGGGCCGCCGTGCACGCCGACCCGCTGGCCGAGCCGCATCTGGATATTATCCCGCGCACTGCGCAAGAGGCCGCGCGCATTGCCGATGTGACTGCGCCGGTAACAAGTTTTGATGCTGCTGCTCCGTTCGAGGAGATGTCAGCCGGGGCCGCCACAGTCCGGGCGCGCACCAATGCCGACGCGTTCTCGTTACCGTCCGGCAACATTGCGTTTGAGGACGAGCTGAAATTCAAGGTCGGCAATGGCCTGTTTCGCAAGCTCTGGGTATCGTCGCCGTCCTCCACATTGGCCTCGGACGGGTTGGGACCGCTCTATAATGCGCGTTCCTGCCAGCGTTGCCACCTGAAGGACGGGCGCGGTCATCCACCCGAAGGGCCGGAGGATAGCGCCGTGTCGATGTTCCTGAGGGTGTCTATTCCGGGCACAGAGGCGGACGCGATTGCAGGCATCGAGGATTATATCGCGACCCTGCCAGAGCCGACTTACGGATCGCAATTGCAGGATTTCAGTCTGCCCGGTCATGCCGCCGAATATCGCCTGCAAATTACCTATGAAGAGGTGACGGTGCCCCTGTCGGATGGAGAGGTCGCAACGCTGCGACAGCCGACATTTACAGCCGCTGATCTGGGCTATGGGCCGCTGCATCCTGATGCGATGCTCAGTCCGCGTGTCGCGCCGCAGATGATTGGCCTCGGGCTGTTGGAGGCCGTTCCAGCGGCGGACATTGTGGCAGGCGCTGACCCTGATGATGCGGATGGCGATGGCATTTCGGGCCGTGCGAACATTGTTTGGTCCACGGAATTCGACCAGCCGATGCTGGGCCGGTTTGGTCTGAAGGCAGGTAATCCCACGATCCGAGAGCAATCGGCCTCGGCCTTTGTCGGTGATATCGGCATTTCCAACCCGCTCTTTGCGGCGGCGTCGGGCGAGTGCACGGATTTACAGGCTGACTGTATGGCTGCACCAAACGGCGCCGATGATGATCGTGTGTACGAGATTGACGCCGAGGGGCTGGAACTGGTGACGTTTTACAGTCGCAACCTTGCTGTGCCCAAGCGGCGTGACGTGGACGATCCCGAGGTTTTGCGTGGCAAGGAAGTGTTCTACACCACCGGCTGCACCGCCTGCCACACACCCAGCTTTGTCACCCACCGTCTGCGTGACCAACCCGAGCAGAGCTTTCAACTGATCTGGCCCTATACCGATTTATTGCTGCATGACATGGGCGAGGGGTTGGCCGACCACCGACCTGAAGTGCGCGCGACCGGGTATGAATGGCGTACCCCGCCGCTGTGGGGGATTGGTCTGACGGAACAGGTCAGTGGGCATAGCTATTTTCTGCATGACGGACGTGCCCGGTCGCTGTTGGAGGCGGTTCTGTGGCATGGTGGAGAGGCTCAGGGCGCGCGCGATGCTGTTGTCGAGATGCCCGCTGCTGACCGTGCTGCCTTGATCCGATTTCTGGAGAGCCTATGAAACGTCTGCTTTTTGTCTGCCTGATGGCGTTGACGCCCGGACCATTGGCCGCACAGGCCGCCGGGGCTGTAACTGAGGATGTGGTGACCGAACATATCTTGCCGCGGTTCGATGTGCTGTCGAGTAAGGCGCAGTCATTGGCCTCTGCGGCGCAGGACAACTGCGTGGCCGGGTCGGAGTCGTTGCGCGCAGCCTATGGCGAGGCATTCGATGCCTGGATCGCTGCCAGCCATTTGCGTTTCGGTCCGACCGAAGATGCGGACCGTGGCTATGCGCTGGCGTTCTGGCCCGACAGCCGCGGGGCAACGCCCAAGACCCTGAGTGGACTAATCACCTCTGAGGATGCGGTCGCGCAAACCGAGCAAGTCTATCGAGATGTGTCTATTGCGGCACGAGGGTTTTATGCACTGGAATTTCTGCTGTTCGATCCTGCGATCAGCAGCCTTGGATCGGCGGATTACCGTTGTACTCTGACGCGCACGTTAGCTGCGGATATCGCTGCCACCGCGGACGAGATCGACAGAGAGTGGCAAACGGAACATGCGGCGAGGTTGATAACACCCTCTGCAACCGGGCCATATCGCAGCGATGACGAGGCGTTGCAGGTGATTTACAAGTCGCTGACGACGGGGCTGCAGTTTACATCGGATGCACGTCTGGGGCGTCCGTTGGGCACATTTGACCGCCCACGCCCCAAGCGCGCCGAAGTTTGGCGATCCGGACGGTCGGCGCGCCATGTGGCGCTGTCATTGGACGCCTTGCAGGATCTGGCGGTGCGGTTGGCCGGAGAGGACGCCGATCTGGCGGAACGTCTGGCAGCGGCATTCGATCATGCAAAAGAGCGGCTCGCCGGGTTGGATGATCCGATCTTTGCCGGGGTAGCCGCGCCACAAAGCCGTATTCGTATCGAGGCCGTGCAGCAAGCGGTGGATGATATTCGCGATCTGGTCGCCGCCGAACTGGGCCCCAGACTGGGCGTGTCGGCCGGGTTCAACGCGCTGGATGGGGATTGATGTGACCAGCCGACGGGGATTTCTGGCGGGGCTTCTGGCCACGGGATTGGCTCCACGCGCGACTTGGGCCGATGCTGGCGCGCCTGCGTTCCTGTCCGCGGCGGCCTTGGCGGATGGCGGCTATGCCCTGTGCGGCATCGGGCGGGCGGGTGATCAGCTGTTTCAGATACGGTTGCCCGCGCGCGGCCACGCCGCGGCGGCGCATCCCGATCGGCCCGAGGCGATCGCATTTGCTCGTCGACCCGGCACGTTTGCGGTGGTGATTGATTGCGCGACGGGGATGCCGATGGCGACGCTAAACGCACCTGCCGGGCGGCATTTCTACGGCCATGGTGTCTTTTCGCAGGATGGTCGTTGGCTCTTTACAACTGAGAATGACTATGCAGCGGGGCAGGGGCGCGTTGGTATCTGGGACGCGATGAACAGTTACGTGCGTGCAGGTGACATCGCCAGCGGCGGAATAGGCCCGCATGACATAAAACGGTTGCCCGGCACCGATATTCTGGTGGTTGCCAATGGTGGGATCGACACGCATCCCGATACGGGCCGGACACCGCTGAACATCGTAACCATGCGGCCGAACCTCAGCTATATCGAGGATGGTCAGGTGATTGAGACGGCAGAACAGCCGCAGCAATGGCACCGCAATTCCATCCGCCATCTGGCAGTATCCGCGCGCGGGCAAGTCGCGTTCGGGATGCAGTGGCAGGGCAAAGGCGAAGCGCCCCCGCTGGTCGGATTGCACGCCAGAGGAAGCACGCCGCGCATTATGACGGCCCCGGACGCGGAATGGCGGCAGATGCAGGGATATATCGGCAGCATTGCCTTTGCGCCTGACGACGGGGCGGTGATTGTCACATCGCCGCGTGGAAACATGGTGCTGGGCTTTGACGCCGATACGTTGGGCTGGGCGGCGTCTTTGCCGGTGATGGATGTTTGTGGGGCTGCACCTTCGGGCGCGGGCGTACTGGTGTCGTCGGGCACAGGCGCGCTGGCGATGGTCGTGGACGGGCGTCTGGTGCCCGTCGGGCGAATGGACCTGCGATGGGACAACCATCTGGTTGCACTCTGAAGCGGCCAGCCAGACCTGTGGTTCAAAGGCCCATCTGGCGGATGCCGTGCCACCGGGGCGCATTATCTGATTGCTGCCAAACCCCCGCCCGTTACCATAGTGGCAATAGCAGATCGACGACAGGCGGCAGCGCGAAAGGACAGCATGGCAGACACGGAACCTGTGCCGATGGCAGAAGCTGACAAACGCGCGCTGCGCGATGCATTTGGTAGCTTTGCCACCGGTGTCACCGTCCTTACCACAGTGCAGGAGGATGGAACGCCGCGCGGATTCACGGCCAATTCCTTTACGTCTGTTTCGCTCGATCCGCCGTTGCTGTTGATCTGTGTTGCCAAGACCGCGCATAGCTGCTGCACATTCTGTTCCGCGCCGTATTTTGCCGTGAACATATTGAGCGAAGATCAGCGCGACGTGTCCGGCCTCTTTGCGTCGCGCGCACCAGATAAGTTCGATCAGGTCGATTGGCATTCCGGCCCCGAAGGTGTGCCAATTCTGCCTGCGTCGCTTTGTTCCTTTGTTTGTACACATCATGCACAGATGGATGCGGGCGATCATGTGGTCGTGGTCGGGCGCGTGATCAGTTTTGAAATGCGTGGGGGTGCGCCATTGGGCTATCACCGGGGCAGCTATTTTTCGATCGGGCTGGAAGATCGGCTGGCGAATGCTGCCGCCGGGCAGGGTGGTATGCGGATCGGCGCGATCATGGAAAAGGACGGCGCGTTGTTGCTGTGCCGGCATGCTGCCGGGCATGTCAGCGTACCGGTCGCGCCGGTGGGCGCGGGCAGTCTGTCGGGACTTGTGGGGCATCTTGGTGACCTAGGGCTTTCGGCGCAGCTCGATCATCTCTATTCGGTTTACGAGGATGCGCGGCATGGCCAGCATGCCATCATCTATCACGGTACTGTTGAGGGATCGGCACCTGAGGGGATGGTATATCTACCCTTGGAGGATATTCCGCTTGATGATGTGCAAAGCGCGCCCGAGCGGTCAATGCTGGCGCGATACCGGCAAGAGTACAAGCACGGCCAGTTCGGCATCTATCAAGGCGATGCAGAACAGGGGACCGTGCATGCCGCCACGGCGGCGGGAAAAACTGCGCGATAGGTGCAGATGATTGCAGAGCAAGGGAGAGCGAGATGAAAACTGCCGTCGTCACAGGGGCCGCGCGCGGTATCGGGTTGGCCACCACACAGCAGTTTCTGGCAGATGGGTGGCGCGTGGTGATGATTGACCGCGACGAAGCGGCGCTAGCAGAGGCCGCCGCACCGCTGGAGAATGCCGAGCCAGTGCTGTGCGATATCTCTCAACCGGATCAGGTGGACCGCATGGCGGCGGACCTTATCGTTGCGGGGCACAGTATTGATGCATTGGTGAATAATGCGGGGGTGGCCGATTTTGGCCCGATCGCCGAAACCGATTTCGCTCGGTGGCGGCGCGTCATGGAGACCAATCTGGACGGGACATTCCTGATGAGCCAAGCGTTGCGGGCGCCACTGATAGCCGCCAAGGGGGCGATAGTGAACATCGCGTCGATCTCCGGCCTTCGGGCCAGTACTTTGCGCGTGGCCTATGGCACCAGCAAGGCAGCGGTGATGCACCTCACGAAGCAGCAAGCGGTA
The DNA here is from genome assembly GCF_025639885.1 of Roseovarius pelagicus. Classification (NCBI taxonomy): domain Bacteria; kingdom Pseudomonadati; phylum Pseudomonadota; class Alphaproteobacteria; order Rhodobacterales; family Roseobacteraceae; genus Roseovarius; species Roseovarius pelagicus. The sequence goes on from NZ_CP106738.1 coordinate 2,651,674, forward strand.
GAGTTGGGGGAATACGGTGTGCGGGCCAATTGCGTCTGTCCGGGTCCGGTGGCGACTAAGCTGGCGATGGCGGTGCATTCGCCGGAAATCATTGCCGCCTATCACGATGCGCTGCCGCTGAACCGCTATGGCAGCGAGGACGAGATTGCCTCGGTCATCTGTTTTCTATGTTCGGCCAAGGCCAGTTTCGTCACCGGTCAGATCATCGCATCTGATGGCGGATTCGAGGCGACCGGAATCGGCCTGCCGGCGCTGCGGTCGTAGGCCGGATTTAGCCCGGCACGCCACACCCATCCGGTCAGTATGAAAACTCGTCATAGATCTGACCCAGATCGCCGCCCCATTCGCCGTGGTAGCGTGCCAGAAGTTCATCCGCGGGCACTTGACCGCTGTCGAGGCTTTCGCGCAGGGCGTTGAGGAAATGCGTTTCGTCCGGAATCAGGCCGTCCGCACCGCTGCGCGCGCGCGCGATTAGCCCGGCATTGGCGATCTCGACAACTTCGCGGGCCAGATCGTGCATTTTGATCCCGTCCACTTCGGCGGCAAGCGCGTCCTCGCTGGCGGCGATGCGCAGCGCCTCGCGTTGCGGTGCGGTCCAGCCCTTTATCAGGTCGGTGGCGGCATCAAGGCTGGACTGGTCATACATGATGCCGGTCCAGAATGCGGGCAGCGCACAGAGACGTCGCCACGGGCCGCCATCGGCACCGCGCATCTCCATGAATTTCTTGATCCGCGCCTCGGGGAAGGCGGTTGTCAGATGATCGGCCCAGTCTGACAGGGTCGGCATTTCCCCCGGCAGTGCGGGCAGTTCGCCGCGCAGAAAGTCGCGAAAGGATTGCCCGAGTGCGTCGATGTATTTGCCGTCGCGGTAAACGAAATACATCGGCACATCGAGGGCGTAATCGGCATAGCGTTCAAACCCCATACCGTCCTCGAACACAAAAGGCAGCATGCCGGTGCGGTCTGCGTCCAGATCGCGCCAAACGCGGCTGCGCCACGATTTGTGCCCGTTGGGCTGGCCTTCGAAAAACGGTGAATTGGCAAACAGTGCGGTTGCCACTGGTTGCAGGGCCAGTGCGACACGGAATTTCTGAACCATGTCCGCCTCGGAGGCGAAGTCAAGGTTGACCTGCACGGTACAGGTCCGGCGCATCATGGTTCGGCCCATTGTGCCGACTTTTTGCATGTAGGCGTCCATCAGCTTGTACCGGCCTTTGGGCATCAGCGGCATGTCGTCATGGTGCCATTCTGGCGCCGCGCCCAGCCCGATAAAGCCGACGCCGACCTTGTCGGCGATGTCCTTGACGTCGCGCAGGTGTGCGTTCACCTCATCGCAGGTTTCGTGGATTGTCTCTAGCGGTGCGCCGCTCAGCTCTAGCTGGCCGCCGGGTTCAAGGCTCACATTCGCGCCGTCTTTTTCCAGCCCGATCAGGTTGCTATCCTCGGTGACCGGGGCCCAGCCGTGATGGTCGCGCAACCCTTCGAGAACCGCCAGCACGCTGCGTTCGCCCGCATAGGGGATCGGTTTGTGCGTGTCTTTGCAGTAGCCGAACTTCTCATGCTCGGTGCCGATACGCCAATCGGCCTTTGGCTTGCAGCCATCGGCAAGGTATTGGGCCAGTTGTGCGTGATCTTCGATCGGCCCGCCACCGGACTGGGGAATGGACATGGGCGAGGCCTCCGTTTTGCGTGTTCGGTCAGTCCTGAAGCGAACGCGGGGGGGTGTCAAGGCGCGAGCGTGATACGCACACGTGCGCGTGAGGGACGTGCTTCAATGCAGCAGTTGGGTTGCCGGGCGCGTATTGCGTTGCCAGATCAGCACCCGGCCAACAGCGGTCGCGCGCATCTCGTTCAGCATGCGTTCGGTTCGGATGCCGGGCAAACTGGCAAAAACATCAAAGAGACCGTCCGATCCGGCGGCATTGAGGGGGATCATCACATCGGGCTGACCCGGTTGGCTAAGCACCCAATGCGGCGGTTTGCCGGATCGGTCGATTGCCAGTGCCGTGACTTCGGATCGTGATACAACGCCGCCGGTGAGCGGACCGAAATAGGCAATTGCGCCCTCGTCGATCTGAACGACGCCCGGCCCGTCGCGGCCTGCGTGAAACCGCATGCGCTGCAATGCGGCGGCCGCGGATGCGACCCCCATCAGGACCACGGCCCCGCCGATCCAGCTGATCGGGGTTGCACTGGACAGCGCCCACCAGAGGCCCAGCAGAATGATCAACGTTGAAATGATAACCGCGCGCCAGCGGGTCAGTGCTTGTGATGCTTCGGGGCGGATAAAATTCATCGCCAATCTCCCAATGCCTGTTGCCACAGCGTCATGGCCGCCACGGCGGCGGTGTCGGCGCGCAGGATGCGTGGGCCGAGGCTGATCGCGTGGGCATGGGGCAGGGCGGAGAGGCGCGCGCGTTCGGCTTGCGAGAACCCGCCCTCGGGCCCGATCAGGATGGCCCAGTGCGCATCCGCTTTGAAATTTACCAAGAGGTCTGAGGACCGCCCGGCCAGTGCCTCGTCGCAAAAAAGGATTTTCCTATCTGTGCCCCAATCGGTCAACAGACGATCCAGTTTCTGTAGTTCTGCCACTTCGGGTACGAACGTGCCGCCGCATTGCTCGGCGGCCTCGACCGCATGGGCCTGAAGGCGGTCCTGTCGGATGCGCTCGGAATTGGTGAACTCGGTCTGCACCGGGCAGATGCGCGCCGCGCCCATCTCGGCTGCCTTTTCTACAATAAAGTCGGTGCGCGCCTTTTTGATCGGCGCAAACATCAGCCAGAGGTTAGGCGGATTTTGCTGTGGTTTGGTCTGCGTGTCGCAACGCAGGCTGCCGCCGCGCTTTCCCGCCTCGGTCACCTCTGCCTGCCATTCGCCATCACACCCGTTGAACAGCAACACTGGCGCGCCGATGTTTTGACGCATCACACCAAAGAGGTAATGCGCCTGATCGCGTTCCAGCGGAACCGATTGCCCTGCCCCCAATGGGTGCTCTACATAAAGTCTGATCTTTGCCGCAGCCATGGGGGCAACATATGACCCAACCCGACCCGATACCAGAGGGCCAGAAGCCACAAAACCAAACCAATCAGATTGCCGATGCGGTGCAAGGCAACTGGGTGGACCGGCTCGCACCCGAACGCACACGCTCCTATCTGCGGCTCAGCCGCGCTGATCGGCCGATTGGCACATGGCTATTGCTGTTGCCGTGCTGGTGGGGGCTGTTGCTGGCGATGCTGTCGGACGGGCAGGCGCGCTGGCTGGACCTGTGGGTGTTCATAGCCTGCGGTATCGGCGCGTTTGTAATGCGCGGCGCGGGTTGTACGTGGAACGATATTACAGACAGGCATATCGACGGCAGCGTGGCACGCACGGCATTGCGACCGATCCCATCGGGACAAGTCAGCGTCAAGGGCGCGTTGGTTTGGCTGGTCGCGCAGGCGTTGATCGGTTTTTGTATTTTGCTGACCTTTCCGCCGGCGGCCATCGTGCTGGGTATCGTGTCACTGTTGCCGGTTGCAGTCTATCCATTCGCCAAACGGTTCACCTGGTGGCCGCAAGTTTTTCTGGGACTGGCATTCAACTGGGGCGCGCTGCTGGCATGGACGGCACACACCGGACAGCTGCAATGGCCTGCGGTCATCCTTTACGTTGCAGGTATCTCTTGGACATTGTTCTACGACACGATCTACGCGCATCAGGACGCCGAGGATGATGCGTTGATCGGCGTGAAATCCACTGCGCGATTGTTTGGTGCGCGTTCGCCCATCTGGCTGCGGCGGTTTCTGGTGGCGAGTGTCGCGCTGATGTCGCTGGCAGTCATTCTGGCGATGCGTGGGGGTGATCCGATAGCGGTGCTGATTGCATTGCTTGGCCCTTGGGCGCTTGGCCTGCATATGCTGTGGCAACTGACGAGGTTTGCCCCGGACGACACGAACCGCTTGCTCGCGCTCTTTCGTTCGAACCGGGACGCTGGTTTGTTGCCCCTGCCGTTTTTCGCCGTCGCGCTGTTCCTGTGATTGAACTCATCGCCCGCCCCGCCTAAAGAGTTATGGTGCCATAACAAAGGCTGCCCACTGATGCGCTTGTCTTCGATCTTTGCCATTGCTGGAACATTTGTTCTGGCCGCGATCCTCGCCTGGGTCGCCGCCGGATTTTCTGTGACTGTGATCGAAGACAATTCCCGCACCGAAGTACGCCGTGCGCTGGAGCTTCAGGGTATGGAATGGGCCGAGGTGGACGCCGACGGGCTTCAGGTCTTTCTGGCTGGAACCGCTCCGACAGAGGCCACGCGGTTCGGGGCATTGTCGGTGGCGGGTGGCGTCGTGGATGCAGCGCGGGTGATCGACCAGATGCTGGTCGAGGATTCCGCCGATATAGCACCGCCCCGATTTTCTGTCGAAATCCTGCGTAATGGCAGTGGGTTATCGCTGATTGGCCTGATTCCAACCGCGACAGACCGTGATGCCCTGCTTCGCCAGATTACTGACGCGGCCAAGACCGACGACGTTGCCGACCTGCTGGAGACGGCCGATTATCCAATGCCCGAAGGGTGGGAAGCGGCGATTGATTATTCGGTGCGCGCGTTGAGCAAGCTTGACCGTGCAAAGATCTCGATTGATGCGGGGCAGGTTACGATCGAAACGATGACAGACAGCATCGAAGAGAAGCTGGAGCTGGAAACCGAGTTGAGCCGACGAATACCGGCGCGGCTGATCGTGGATGTCGAGGTGTCTGCACCGCGCCCGGTGATCACGCCATTCACCCTGAGATTTCTGATCGAAGAGGGCGTCGCCCGCTTTGATGCCTGTTCTGCCGATACCGAAGCCTCGAGTGAGGAGATCATCGGGGCTGCGACCAAGGCAGGGCTGACCGGGGAAGCGGACTGTGTGATCGGTCTGGGTGTTCCGACGCCACAATGGGGCCGCGCGGGCGCGCTGGCGATATCTGCGGTGGCGAAACTGGGCGGGGGAAGTGTCACCTTTGCGGATGCAGACATTTCCCTGATTGCGGCGCAGGGTACGCCGGAGAACACCTTTGACGATGTGGTGGGAGAGTTGGATGCCGCGCTGCCAGATGTGTTCGCGTTGCATGCCGTGTTGCCACCGCCGCCGGATGATTCCGCGCCGGTCACACCGGAATTCGTCGCCACATTGTCGCCTGAAGGTTCGGTGCAACTGCGCGGCCGGTTGGGAAGCGATCGGTTGCGTCAAACCGTCGACAGTTTTGCCAAGGCGCGTTTCACGACTGACAGCGTTTACACCAAGGCGCGTGTTGTCGAAGGGTTGCCGCCGGAATGGCCGGTACGTGTTCTGACCGGGCTGGAGGCACTGGCATATCTGTCGAACGGTGCTGTTGTCGTTGAGCCTGAAATGTTGCGTGTCGTGGGTAACACCGGACATAAGACTGCCAGCGCGCAGATTGCCGGGCTTCTGGCAGAAAAGTTGGGCGAAGCCGAGCAATTTGAAATTGATGTGACCTATCAGGAGAAGTTGGACCCTGTCGCCAGCATCCCCACACCTGAGGAATGCATTGCCCTGATTGCCGAACAGCAAGTGGGGAGGAAGCTGAATTTTGAGCCCGGCTCTTCTACCATCGATTCCAACGGGGCGGATATTGTGAACGATATTGCCGAAATTTTAGAAAATTGCGGTGAAATCCAGATCGAGATTGGTGGCTATACGGACAGTCAGGGCCGTGAGACGATGAACCAGCAACTGAGCCAAGCCCGTGCCAACGCCGTGCTTGATGCGTTGCGTGCGCGCCGGATCCTTACCAGCAGTTATTCTGCCGTCGGCCATGGTGAAGCCAATCCGATCGCTGACAATGATACCGAAGAAGGACGAGAGGCGAACCGCCGCATCGAGTTCCGTTTGATTGTGCCGGAGACGACAGAGGAAACCGAAACAGGGCTTGAAGCCCTTGAGGATGCGGGCCAAGAAGAAACAGACGCCGACGAAGACCCGGCGGATGACCCCGCCGCAGAAGAAGGCACAGCCGATGAACAGAACTGAGTTTATCTTTGCCACGGCGATCATTCTCTTCGTCGCCTTCTGTCTGGGCTGGTTCGCCAATTGGCTGGTTCATCGCTTTATCCGCGTTTCGTCCTCGGACATGGGAGAGTTGGACCGCATGGCGCAAGAGCTGCATGAAGCCGAAGAAACCCGCGATCAGGCGATCACGTATTTGCAGCAACGCGAGGCAGAGTTGACCAATCAACTGAGCCAAACCGAGGCGGAGTTGGCGGCGACAATGGAGGGGCTGCGCGAAGCCCGCCAAGAGGCCGAGCATATGCGCGCCCATCTAGAGCGTTCCGGCCACGGCTGATAACGGACGCACCATGTGCTATGATGTCTGCGGGACAGCGGCAGGAGGGCGGCATGGATTTGATTGCACTTGGGTTTTACGCAATGATCTGCGGTGTTCTGGGGTTGGCGGGGCCACGTTTGGGCGCTGCGCCGATGCGTTTGGGCATTGGTGCGGTTGTCGGGATTGCTGCTGCTGCAACGTTACCGTTTATCAAGGCCGCTATCGCCGGTTAAAGCCTTTTGCATCGAATCTGTGGGTCAGATAAAATGCGAAACGCGTCAGCCCCAGCGCACGTCCGACAGGAATATATAGCCAGCACCATAGATTGTCTTGATCAGGCGGGGGTTTTTGGGATCTTCGCGTAGCTTGGTGCGCAGTCGCGAGATACGCACATCCATCGCCCGATCAAAGCTTTCTCCTGCGGCCCCTCCGAGAGCCTCTTGCATTGCTTGACGTGAAATCAAGCGCTTGGGGCGCTCAAGGAACAACCGCAAAACTTCGCCTTCGGCATGAGAAAACGGTGTTTCCTGACCAGCTTCGTCAACCAGCACGAAACGGTCAAATGCGGCGGTCCAGCCCTGAAAAAATGCTATGTCGGCAGCGGGTACGGCAGGCGTATCCCGGCGCAGGCGGGCGCGGATGCGTGCGACCACCTCGGCAGGATCGAAGGGTTTGGTGATATAGTCGTCGGCGCCCAGTTCCAGCCCGGTCACGCGGTCCTGTACCTGCGCACGGCCTGAAATGATGATGATTGCCGCGCCCTGTTCCAGCGCCAGCCGGTGCACCAGTGTCAGCCCGTCGCGGTCCGGCAGCGACAAATCAACCAGACAGATGTCGGGCGTGGTGGTTTTTAACGCGGCCTCAAATTCTGTCGCCCGGCCAAAGGCGAGCGTGCGAAAACCGGCCTCCTCCAGCGCGTCGGCCAGCATACGTCGCACTTCGGGTTCGTCGTCGAGGATCGTAACGAGGGGCGCGCTCATTAGGTGGTCTCCGATGGGGCGGAAAGAAAGGCATATAATTCTGCTGCGGAAAAAGGTTTTCGCAAAACGGGCGCCGCAGCCACCGCGGCGGCAAAACGTGGATCCGATGGCGGTAATGACGTCATCAGAAAAGTGGGGCAAGGGGCAACGGCTGCCAGATCGACGCCGGTTTGCTCGCCTTCCAGAACGATATCCGACAGAAGGGCGGAAATCTCGGGTAGTTGCGCCAGTAGCGAACGCGCCTCGGGCACGGATGCGGCTTCGATAACGCTATGGCCTGCTTCGCGCAGCATGTCGCGCACGGTGTCGCGCAGGTCGGCGCTATCCTCGACCAGCAGGATAAGACCCTGTGTCGGGGCCTGCCCGGCGATCCGCAGCGGTAAGCGCAGCGTGACAACCCCGCCCACGTCACTATTGCCGATCGTGGCGCGTCCCCCGGCCAGTTTGGTCATGTCATAGACCATGACAAGGCCAAGCCCGGACCCTTCACCGCCCTTGGTGGTAAAGAACGGCTCGAACGCGCGAGAAAGTGCTGTCTTGCTGAACCCCGGACCAGTGTCGCTAACGGTGAAATCGATCCAGGTATCCTGTATTGCGGCAACGGTCAGCGTGATCTGACCTGTTGTGCCACAGGCATCGCGCGCGTTCAGGACCAGATTGAGCAATGAATCCTGCAACATCCCCGGGTCCAACAACACCCGGTTGGGCATGTTGCCCATGTCGATATTGAATCCCATGGCATCCGGTAGGGCAGAGCGCGCCAACGTGTCCAGTTCTGACAGGAACCCATGCAGGTTGGTCGGTGCCGGGCTGTGCTCTCGACGGCCGGTCATGTCTGCGATCCTGTTCAACAGGCTTCCGCCGCGCCGTGCCGCCGATTGTGTCGCGGAGATCAAGGTGTCTGCCGTATCAGGCAGGTCCATGCGCGCCAGTTTGGACTGCATGCCGAGAATGATCGTCAGCAGGTTCGAGAAGTCATGTGCCAACCCGCTGGTCATCTGTGCGGCGACTTCGCGGCGCCGGGTCTGTTGCAGAGCCGCACGCGTCTGCGCCTCTTCGGTGATATCCATTGACAGGATATAGACACCACCTTGTAATGTATCCGGCGTTAGGGCCGCACGGATGCGTCGTGAACTGGGTTCGTGCGTGAATTCAAACACTGATGCGGTGCCCGCAAATGCCTGATCCAGCCGGGTGCGTATCGTGGCATATGCTATTGGACCAAGCGCGTCCTCGATGCGTTCGCCAATAATCTCGGACTTGGTTCCCGGTATGATCGAGCTCAACCGTCGGTTCGAAAACGTATAGCGCCGGTCGGGTCCGACATGAGAGATGTGGGCCGGCATCATTTCAGCGGTCAGGCGTGTGCGGGCCTCGATCTGAGTGATTTGGCGCTTGGCCTCTTCCAATGCGGTCACTGTGGCCTCCAGCTGTCGGTTTGCGGCGGATAGCTCGCCGGAATATGCGCCCAGCTGATCGGATAGCTCTTCGGACCGGGTGCGCAGCAGGCTTTCTTGCTGCTTGGTGCGGGTGATGTCGGTATAAACCGTTACCCAACCTCCCTGCGGCAGCGGCGAACCCTCGACGCTGATGGTTCGATCATTGGCGCGGGTGCGCTCCATGTAATGTGGCTCGAATGCGCGGGCAATTTGCGTCCGGCTGGTAACGAACTGCTCCAGATCGCCGACATTACCGTAATCACCGCGCTGGGCCAGATAGCGGATCGTATCGGCAAAGCTTGCACCGGGTGTGACCAACGCATCGGGGAGGTCGAACATTTCTTGAAAGCGGCGGTTGCAAACTGCAAGATTCAAGTCGCTGTCATAAATTGTCAGCGCCTGCTGGATCAGATTCAGGCCCGCCATCGTCATTTCGGTGGTCTGTTGACTGATCATTGTGCGTGTCTCACTGCCCAGTCCAGCGCGTCCTCCAGACGATCGTCGCCCCAGAACAACTCATCTCCGACCAAAAAACTGGGCGCGCCAAAGAGGCCGCGCCGGGTGGCTTCGTCTGTCGTCTGGCGCAGGGCCAGCTTGTTTGTGTCGCTCTGTGCCGCCTCAATGACGCCATCGGGCAGACCGACTGCGTCTGCACAGGCCGCAACCACGGAGGGGTCTGATATATTCAATCCCTTGGAGAATTGCGCGCGATAGATTGTCTGGCAGAAGTCGATGCCTTCGGGCCGTTCCAGTGCGATCTGTGCCACTCGAGCCGCCAAGATGCCATTTTGCGGAAACGGATCGGGTTTTTCGACTGTCAGGCCAAGACGATCTGCCCGGCGCGCCAAGTCGCGCCACATGTAGCGGCCTTTGGCGGCGTAGATGTTGAAGGGTGACGTGTCCCAGCCCTGGACTGCAAAGATGGGGCCCAGCAGGAATGGCCGCCAATGCACCTCGACGCCCGCGTTGCTGGCTGCTGCGGGCAGGCGCATTGCGCTGAGATAGGAATAGGTCGAGGCGAATTCGAACCAGAATTCCAGCTTCGGCTTGGTCATTTGAGTGACACTCATGTGGTTTCGGCTGTCTCTCAATTCCGGGCAGAGGTGTGCGGATGTCAAGCCCCGCCACGGTTGTTACAATTCGTTAGGATTGGGAAATGTTCACGAAAAAGTTGACCCTGAGAGTAATTGCATCACTCTGATGGGTAGCGAGAATCGCCCTGTTGAGGTGATCGGCCCGCAAAGACGGGCATCTGGGAGGAAGACAATTTGGCCAAGCCTATAGAGGCGACGGACGGGCATGGCTCGATTCCGGCGCTGCTTCAGCGTAATGCATCGCAGTTTGCAAATCGTTCCGCATATCGGGAAAAGGAATACGGGATCTGGCAGAGCTGGACCTGGGCCGAAACCGAGAAAGAGATCGAGGCCTTGGCACTGGGACTGATTGATCTCGGGGTGAAGGAAGGTGAATTCATCGCCGTTATCGGGCGCAATCGTCCGTATTTCTATTGGGCCATTGTCGCGGCGCAATCAGTGGGCGCGATCCCTGTTCCACTTTATCAGGACGCCGCTGCAGACGAGATGGCCTATGTTATGGACCATTGCGGGGCACGTGTGGCCATCGTCGAGGATCAGGAACAAGTCGACAAGGTGATCGAAATTCAGGGTCAGCTGACTGAATTCGAGCATATGATCTATATCGATCCGCGTGGCCTGCGCAAATACGACCATTCCAAGCTGCATCAGTATGGTCAGGTTCAGGAGAAGGGTCGCGCGACCCATGATGAAAATATCAGTGAACTACGCGCGCGGCGCGACAAGCTGAACTACGACAGCATTTGTGTGATGCTCTATACCTCGGGTACGACGGGCAAGCCCAAGGGCGTCGTGCTGAGCAACCGCAACATCATCGAGGCCTCCAAGTCATCGTCGGAGTTCGACAAGCTGCGCCGCGACGAAGAGGTTCTGGCCTATCTGCCGATGGCATGGGTGGGGGATTTTATCTTTTCCATCGGTCAGGCCTATTGGTGTGGCTTCTGCGTGAACTGCCCTGAAAGTGCAGACACGATGCAGACTGACCTGCGCGAGATCGGACCGACCTACTACTTTGCCCCACCGCGAGTGTTCGAGACACAGCTGACCAATGTGATGATCCGTATGGAGGATGCAGGGCGATTGAAGAAACGCCTGTTCGATCACTATATGGCGCATGCCCGCAAAGTGGGCGGTGATATTCTGGACGGCAAACCTGTCGGCGGAATGGATCGGCTGAAATACACGCTGGGCAATCTATTCGTCTATGGTCCACTCAAGAACACCCTCGGCCTGAGCCGGGTGCGCGTGGGCTATACGGCAGGCGAAGCGATCGGGCCCGAGATTTTCGCGTTCTATCGCTCGCTCGGAATCAACCTGAAACAGCTCTATGGCCAGACCGAAGCATCGGTGTTCATCACGTTGCAGCCCGATGGGGAAGTGCGTGACGATACCGTGGGTGTCCCGGCACCGGGGGTGGAAATCCGTATCGCCGACAATGGCGAGGTGTTCTATCGCAGCCCCGGTACGTTCGAGTATTATTACAAGAACGAGGAAAGCACGAAGAGCACCAAAGACCCCGAAGGCTGGGTCGCGACGGGCGACGCGGGTTATTTCGATGAGGAAACCGGCCAGCTACGCATCATCGACCGTGCCAAGGATGTGGGCAAGATGGCGGGGGGCGAGTTGTTTGCGCCCAAGTATGTTGAAAACAAGCTGAAATTCTTTCCCAACATTCTGGAGGCCGTGGTCTTTGGCAATGGTCGCGAGCAATGCACAGCGTTCATCAACATCGACCTGACGGCGGTGGGCAACTGGGCCGAGCGCAACAATATCGGCTATGCGTCCTATCAGGAACTGGCTGGTCACAGTCAGGTGCTCGAGACGATCCGCGAGCATGTGGAAACGGTCAATCGGTCGTTGGCAGATGACCCGATGCTGGGGGCGTGCCAGATCCACCGTTTTCTGGTGTTGCACAAGGAACTGGATGCCGATGACGGCGAGATGACCCGCACGCGCAAGGTGCGGCGCGGGGTGATTTCGGATAAGTTCAATGATCTGCTGACGGCGCTTTATGATGGGTCGGATGAGATATTTACAAAGACTGAAGTGACCTACGAGGATGGCCGCAAGGGCAGCATTTCAGCGACGCTCAAAATTGTCGATGCGGCGGTTGTGCCGGTCGAGACGCAGAAGGTTGCAGCGGAATGATGGGGCGCCGCTCAGCTACGTCGATCCCGTACCCGCCATCCCGAATTCACGCAGATATTGAAGGGTGCCACCATGCTTGACAGCGCAGAAGGCTACACCACCGAGGACGGTCGCAAGATCGGCGGTGTGGTGATGGAGATGAAGAATATTACCCTGCGTTTCGGCGGTGTTACGGCGATTCAGGATATCAGCTTTGACATTCGCGAGGGCGAAATCAGGGCGATCATCGGTCCCAATGGGGCGGGCAAATCATCCATGCTGAATGTCATCAGCGGGTTCTACAATCCGCAGGAGGGCGAGGTGTTTTACAAAGGTGCAAAACGCCCTTCGATGAAGCCCTATCAGGTCGCGCGACAAGGGATTGCGCGGACGTTTCAGAACATCGCTCTGTTCGAGGGTATGAGCGTTCTGGACAACGTGATGACCGGCCGATTGCGGCAGATGAATGCGGGGATTTTTGCGCAGGCGATCTGGAAGGGTAAGGCCGAGCGTGAAGAGGTTGAAAACCGGGAAGTTGTTGAGAAGGTTATTGATTTTCTTGAAATCCAGCATATTCGCAAGACGCCGGTGGGGCGTTTGCCTTATGGCCTGAAGAAACGGGTTGAACTGGCGCGGGCGCTGGCGGCAGAGCCGTCGATCCTGCTGCTGGACGAGCCGATGGCGGGCATGAACGTCGAGGAGAAAGAGGACATGAGCCGCTTTATTCTGGATGTGAATGACGAATTTGGCACCACGATCGCACTGATCGAGCATGACATGGGCGTGGTCATGGACCTGAGCGACCGGGTCGTGGTGATGGATTACGGTAAGAAGATCGGCGATGGCACGCCGGATGAAGTCCGCAACAATCAGGACGTGATCGATGCCTATCTGGGGGTGGCGCATGATTGATTTTCGCACATCAGTATCACGTCGGTATTACGTCGGTATCGCGTCGGCGCGTGGGCGTGCGGGCGCTCAGAACTCAGGGCGGGTAGAGCCCAATTCCGGAGGACAGCACAATGCCTGAACAACTCGTCTTTGCGATGGAGGTCTTCCTTAACGGTCTGATGGCCGGGGTTCTCTATGCGTTGGTAGCGCTGGGTTTCGTGCTGATCTACAAGGCCAGCGGCATTTTCAACTATGCCCAAGGGGTGATGGCGCTATTCGCCGCGCTGACGCTGGTGGGGATCATGGAAGGGCAGGTGCCCTTTAGCCATCTGATCAACGCGATCTTTGGCACGGAGATCCATCATTTCGGCTGGCACGTTCCTGCCTTGCTGGCGATCCTCCTGACGATGTTGGTGATGATCGGACTGGCGTGGCTGGTGAACCATTTCGTGTTCCGGCATTTGGTCAATCAGGAACCTATCATTTTGTTTATGGCCACCATCGGGCTTGCCTATTTCCTGGAAGGGGTGGGCGACATCATGTGGGGCGCGGATATCAAGAAGCTGGATGTCGGCCTGCCGCAAGGGATCAACGAGGTCATCGACGAGGTGACCTATGGCATCTTTGACTACGGGTTCTTTATCGACAATCTGGATATCGTGGCGACCGTGATTGCGGCGCTTCTGGTGGTCGCGCTGATCATCTTTGCGCAATACACCAAGCAGGGCCGTGCCATGCGCGCCGTGGCGGATGATCATCAGGCGGCGCTGAGCGTCGGCATCTCGCTGAATTACATCTGGGTCATGGTCTGGTCGCTGGCCGGGTTCGTGGCGCTGGTCGCCGGGATCGTCTGGGGCACCAAATCGGGTGTGCAATTCTCGCTGTCGCTGATCGCGCTCAAGGCACTTCCCGTCTTGATGCTGGGTGGTTTCACCTCGATCCCCGGTGCCATTGTCGGCGGGCTGATCATCGGTGTGGGTGAGAAGCTGTTTGAATTCGCCGTAGGGCCGATGATCGGCGGGGCGACTGAAAACTGGTTCGCCTATGTTCTGGCGCTGTTGTTTCTGGTGTTCCGGCCGCAGGGATTGTTCGGGGAGAAGATCATTGAGCGGGTTTAGAAACGGCGGGTGCCGGGCTGAAGCCCGGCCTACGGTGCGCAGCTATGCATAAGGTGGTAGCGATCCTTAACGTCGTGGCGTGGTCGGGGTTCTGGGCCTTTGGTTATCTGGCGTTCACGGCGAATGCAGCGAACACTGGCGAGATGGTGACGGCTGCGATCCTGGCGGCGATTGCCGGGGGCTTGGGCATGTTGGCCTATCTGTGGCTGGCATGGCATTCGGCACCGACACGCGGGCAGCGACGTGTAGCCGCACGAAGGGACATGAATGGGGAGATCACGTCTTGAGAGAGTTGATCGTTTACAGCTGTTACGTGCTGGGCGGCATCGGTTGCGTCGTGTCAGCAGCAGTTCTGTTCGACGAAAATCTGTTTTCCAGTTTAACGCTGTTCTTTGGATCAATCGGCGTGTTCGCGATTGGTTTCATCTGTGACAAGCTGGCTGGAATTGAGCAGGCATTGCAGGGTGATTTGGACACAGCGCACTCAAGAACGACCGTGCATCTTACGGGTGATAGTTACCTTGATGGCGAAAACAAGAGCTTTCCCGACAGCGTATCACAACCACGCTTCGAAAATGGAATGGCTGTTGTTGATACGCCAGATGGTCCAAAACGTTTTCCGAATATGACGGAAGCAAAGAAATTCGTTTCAGAAAGGTCCCAGTGATGTTCTATCGTGAAGCAGGCGATTTCAAGACGTCCTATGCCGAGGACAACCAGACCTTTCCGATCAAGTTCGACCGGTATCGGTATTACGTGGTGCTGCTGATCGCCTTTGCGGTCGTGCCGTTCATCATCAATGATTACTGGGTCAACGCGGTGTTTCTGCCGTTCCTGATCTATGCGATTGCGGCGATCGGCCTGAACATCCTAGTGGGCTATTGCGGGCAGGTCAGTCTGGGAACCGGCGGGTTCATGGCGGTAGGTGCCTATGCCTGTTACAAGCTGATGACGTCATTCCCCGAAGTGTCGATCCTGATCCACGTGATCATCGCAGGGGCGATTACGGCGGCGGTTGGCGTGCTCTTTGGCCTGCCAAGCCTGCGCATCAAGGGGTTCTATCTGGCGGTGGCGACGCTGGCGGCGCAGTTCTTCCTCGTCTGGCTGTTTAACCGGGTACCGTGGTTTTACAACTATTCGGCCTCTGGCCAGATCAGTGCGCCCGAGCGTACCGTGCTGGGTGTCCCCGTCACCGGGGCCGAAACAGCACCTTGGGCGGCCTATATGGTATGTCTGGTGTTCGTGGCGGTGAGCGCCATTCTGGCGCGGAACCTGACGCGTGGCATGGCCGGGCGCAAATGGATGGCGATCCGGGACATGGACATCGCTGCCGAGATCATCGGTGTGGACCCGCTAAAGGCCAAATTGAGTGCCTTTGCAGTCAGCAGTTTCTTTATCGGGATCGCGGGTGCGCTGTTCTTTTCCGTCTATCTGGGCGCTGTGGAAGTGGGCGAGGTGTTCGGGATCAACAAATCCTTCCTCGTGCTGTTCATGGTGATCATCGGCGGGCTTGGCTCGATCTTTGGGAGCTTTGCTGGTGCGGCGTTTCTGGTGTTGTTACCGGTTCTGCTGAAGAACGTGCTGGTGGGTTCGCTGGGCTGGCCCACGGATCTGGCTGCGCATCTGGAATTTATGATCGTGGGCGCGCTGATTATCGCGTTTCTGGTGGCGGAGCCACATGGGCTGGCGCAGCTGTGGCGCGTGGCCAAGGAAAAACTGAGACTTTGGCCGTTCCCACACTAGGAACGGTCAGGCGACGTGCGGTGGGGTGAAACCCTACCCTACGAAAGAAGACATCGGACATAACCAAGGGAGGATTAACCGATGAGAAAGACACTTATGACAGCCGCGCTGGGCGCGGTGATGGCCGCGGGGCCGGCGATTGCGGACCTCGTGGTGGTAGACACCAGCTATCGCACGGGTCCATATGCCGCGAACGGCATCCCGTTCTCGGATGGCTATCAGGATTATTTCACTCTGATCAACGAGCGCGACGGCGGTGTTGGCGGCGAAATGATCAAGGTCGTGGAATGCGAGACCGGCTATAACACCGAAAAGGGTGTGGAGTGCTACGAGGCGACCAAAGGCGAAGGCACGTTGGTTTATCAACCGCTCAGCACCGGCATCACCTATCAGCTGATCCCCAAAGCGACCGCTGATGGCATTTCGCTGCATACGATGGGTTACGGCCGGACATCGGCCAAGAACGGTGCCGTGTTCAAGAACGTGTTCAACTATCCCGCCAACTACTGGGACGGGGCGAGCCACGCGATCACGCATATCCTGAATGAGAACGGTGGAGACATTTCGGGCCGCAAAATTGCGCTGGTTTACCACAACTCAGCCTATGGCAAGGAGCCGATCCGGACGCTGGAAGAGCTGAGCAAGAAGCATGGTTTCGAGCTGACGCTGCTGCCGGTCGACCATCCGGGTCAAGAACAGAAATCGCAGTGGCTGCAAATCCGCCGCGAAAAGCCGGACAATGTGATCATGTGGGGCTGGGGTGTTATGAACCAGGTCGCGATTCAGGAAGCGGTGAACATTCGTTATCCGATGGATCAGTTCATCGGTATCTGGTGGTCCGGGTCCGAGAACGACGTGAAAGCGGCAGGCGACAAGGCCAATGGCTATAAGGCACTGACGTTCCACAACCTCGGTTCTGACTATCCGCTGTATGATGACATGGCGAAATATGTCGTCGACGCGGGCAAGGCAGCCGGTGCTGGCGATCAGGTGGGTAGCGTTCTCTATAACCGTGGCATGTATGCCGCCATGCTGGCGGTTGAGGCGATGCGCACCGCACAAGAACTGGCCGGTACGTCGGCGATCAATGCGGCGCAGATGCGCGACGGCATGGAAGCTCTGGAGATGACCGAAGCCAAGATGGCCGGTCTGGGTCTGCCGGGCTTTGGTCCGGAGTTCAAAGTGTCGTGCGAAAACCACGGTGGCGACGGCATGGGTGCCGTGTCGCAGTGGAATGCCGAGAAGGGCGAGTTCGAACTGATCACCGACTATTTCCAGTCCGATCAGGACGTTATCGGCGCGCTCGTGGCTGAAGATTCGGCCGCTTTTGCGACAGAGAACGGGATCGAAGCATCTTGTAACTAAACGCATTTCCCCGGCCGTGACATCTGTGGCGGCCGGGGGATTTTCGATTATTTCTGGAACGATGAAAGCAGGGGTTAACGCCAGTAGAGGCGATCCCCTTGATGGAGAGAGAGATCACATGCTGGATGCGGCCCCCACCGAGGAAAAGCTCCTTGAGGTCAACAATATCGAGGTGATCTACAATCACGTCATTCTGGTTCTCAAAGGGGTCAGTCTGAGTGTGCCGAAGGGCGGGATCACTGCGCTGCTGGGCGGTAACGGAGCGGGCAAGACGACGACGCTCAAGTCGATCTCGAACCTGCTGCGGTCCGAGCGTGGCGAAGTGACCAAGGGCAGCATTCGGTATCGCGGGGACCGGATTCAGGACCTTGCACCATCCGATCTGGTCAAGAAGGGCGTCATTCAGGTGATGGAGGGGCGGCATTGCTTTGAGCATTTGACCGTCGAGGAGAACCTGCTGACCGGAGCCTATACACGGAGTGCCAGCCGGGGCGATATCGATGCGGATCTGGATCTGGTCTATAGCTATTTTCCGCGGCTCAAGGAACGGCGGCGCAGTCAGGCGGGCTATACCTCTGGGGGCGAACAGCAGATGGTCGCGATCGGTCGTGCGTTGATGTCGCGACCCGAGACGATCCTGTTGGATGAGCCTAGCATGGGGTTGGCACCGCAATTGGTCGAAGAGATTTTCACGATTGTGAAGAACCTCAACGAGAAGGAAGGTGCGACGTTTCTTCTGGCTGAGCAAAACACCAATGTGGCGCTGCGGTTTGCCCATTACGGATACATTCTGGAATCGGGACGCGTGGTGATGGACGGTCCGGCCAAGAGCCTCCGCGAGAACCCGGACGTGAAGGAATTCTATCTGGGGATGTCGGATGAGGGCCGTAAATCATTCCGTGATGTGCGCAGTTATCGCCGCCGCAAGCGGTGGCTGAGCTGAGGCCGCTGCGGACCTGAACATGACCTTATTGCGCGCAGATATTTCCGACCGCAGCTTGGTTGATCGTGCGCAGCGCGTTTCAGGTCAATGCGGCGCGCATTTCGTCGATCAGCGCCAGCGCTTCGGCGCGGGTGTTGCGGATATTGGGGCGGAAGCCTTGGCTTTCGGCGCGCAGACGAATGTCGGCCTCGGTTTCGGATCCAGTTGCATAGCGCACCGACCCAAGCGAGGCGGCGAGGTTCAGCGACTTGCCCCGGGCGGCATAGGGGATACATGCGCCGGGCATAATCTGGCAGCCGTTCATGTCGATCAGGAAGAACCACTTGCGGCCGCTCTCTTTGATGCGCTCTTCGAGGTAGTCGTAGACATCATCGACATCGCGGCTGTGGTTGAGTGTGAAATGCGAGAAATCGACGTTCATAATCTGTCGGTCCTCGTCAAAATGCACTCGGCGGACGATGTCGGAGAGTGCGTAGGTGGGATCGTGGACCACTTTGGTTCGGCGGGTGCTGGGCAGTTCGGCAATCCGTGCAAGCGCGGCATCGCGGTCTGCAAAGAGATTGGGATCGAAGGCGTCTGTATTTGCGGCGCGGATGATCTGTCGGCGGGTATCATCAGACGCGTCATAGCGGACCGAGCCCATCGAATGCGCCAGATTCAGCGCCCGACCGCGTCGCGAGTACGGCGTCCAGGCAATAGGGTCGATACGCGTTCCGGTGAGGTTGATCAGAAAGAACCACTGCGGTTCATCGGTCGCCGCGATGCGGGCCTCAAGCCGATCGTAAAACCTGTTCACGATGGCCGAAGAGCCAAAGTGGAAGTTGGAAAAATCCACCTCCATCGTCTGGATGTCATCGTGGAAGCGGATGCGCCGGTTAAGAGTGGCGTCATCCACGTTGGAGGGTGTGCTGGTGTAGGGCATGGCATCTCCAAGTGAGGTCGATTGTATACGAATGAATACTGAAATGTGCCATACGCTGGCGCATGGATCAATTGGTCAGGCTGTCGCAGGGCGCGCAGCGCGTAAGAGGAAAGAATGATGTCGCAGTATTTTGATGATCTGGAGACGCGCACGCCCGCCGCGCGGGCCGAGGCGCTGGCGGTTGTCCTGCCGCAGCAGGTGGCACGAGCGCAGGCACTGCCCGGGTACGCGGATCGTCTGGCCGGGGTCGATGCAGCCAGCATTACCCGCATAGAGGATCTGGTGCGCCTGCCCGTGTTGCGCAAGTCCGATCTGGGACGTGCGCAGGGGAAAAATGCGCCGTTCGGCGGGCTGACAACGCGGGAACCGGGGACGTTCGCACATGTGTTTCAATCACCCGGACCGATCTATGAGCCGGGCGGTACCGATCACGATTGGTGGCGTATGGGCCGGTTTCTGGCAGCCTGCGGGATTGGCAAGGGCGATATTGTGCAGAACTGTTTTGGGTATCATCTGACCCCGGCAGGCATGATTTTCGAGAACGGAGCGCGGGCCGTTGGTGCGGCTGTTTTGCCCGCAGGGACCGGGCAGACCGAATTGCAGGTGCGCGCCGCATATGACCTTGGGGTGACGGCCTATGCCGGGACGCCGGACTATCTGAAAGTGATCTTGGATAAGGCGGACGAGATGGCGTTGCCGCTGAAAATCACACGTGCGGCGGTCGGAGGGGGGGCATTGTTTCCATCTTTGCGGCAGGAATATGCCGACCGGGGCATCGCCTGTCTGCAATGTTACGCCACCGCCGATCTGGGCAATATCGCCTATGAGAGTGCGACGATGGAGGGTCTGATTGTCGATGAAGGTGTCATCGTCGAGATCGTCACACCGGGTACGGGCGACCCTGTCGCGCCGGGTGAGGTGGGTGAAGTTGTGGTGACAACCCTGAACCCGGATTATCCGCTGATCCGCTTTGCCACTGGCGATCTGAGTGCCGTTCTAGAAGGTGTAAGTACTTGTGGTAGAACAAATATCAGGATCAGGGGATGGATGGGGCGTGCCGATCAGACCACCAAGATCAAAGGCATGTTCGTTCGGCCCGAGCAGGTCGCGGATCTGGTGTCGCGTCATAACGAGATCACCCGCGCGCGGGTCATTGCCAGCCGCGAGGGGGAAATGGACGTGATGACCGTGCAGATCGAGGCGACGGGCGGCGATGAGGCCAGTTTTGCCAGCTCTGTTGCCGCGGCACTCAAGCTGAAGGGCCGGATCGAGATTGTTTCCAAAGGCGCGCTTCCCAACGATGGAAAAGTGATAGAAGATCAACGCAGCTACGACTGAACAGTGATCTAGGAGGAGGGTGTGTGATGCAGGTCTTTGGAAAGGTCTGGGTCGCACTGGCCCTGCTACTGGCATGTTCGGGTATGGCGGCGGCGGATAATGTCGCACTGATTTACGGGGATCGCGGGCAATCATTGCTGATGCAGAACCCGCAAGAAACGCCGACCACAGCGTTTACGTCAGAGTTGGCGCGCGCTGATTTCCGCGTGATTGAGCCGCGCCGCCGCGATGCGGCCTCTATGCGCGAAGCGGCGCAGGAGGTCGAGACACTGCTTGCAACGGGCAAGGTGGATCGGCTGCTGGTGGTGGTCTATGGCCCGTTTGCCCAGAACGCGCGGGATAGCTGGGCGTTGTCGAATGATTCCATCGGCGCATCAAGCATTACGATTGGCGCAACCGGCCTGTCGGTCACGGCGCTGTCGGATATGGCGGAACGCTCGGGGCGTGGGGTTGTCATGCTGGTGCCAGGGCAGAGCACACCGAATCTGGGGTCTGGCCTGTTCCCCGGACTGGGCGAAATCACATCGGTGGGTGGTGTGACCTACATCACCGGCAACGCGCGGGCGTTAGCGCGGGTGTTGCGGGACGATTTGCTGGATGGCAGTACCAGCTTTGCCGATATTGCCGATGACGCCCCGAGCGGCGTCGAGGTGGCTGGCTTTATCTCTCCGGGGATCGGGTTCATGGGGGAAACCGAGGGCCCGGATGCGGCGCAGTTGATGCAGGCGGGATATTGGCAGGCGATCCGCGATGTGGACACAGTCGAGGCGTATCGGCTGTACCTCAGGGCGTATCCGAAGGCGGCCAACCGGTCAGTTGCCGAGGAACGGATCACGTTCCTGCAAGGCGAGCCGGAGCGGTTGGCGCGCGAAGCCGAGGATGCATTGAACCTAAGCCGGACGGCCAAGAAAGGGATTCAGCGCGATCTGAAGCTACTGGGGTTCTATGACCGCGGGATTGACGGGCAATTGGGGCGCGGTAGCCGTGCGGCGATTGCCGCGTGGCAGCGTAACAGCGGGTTCGAAGAGACCAGTTACCTGACAGGCAATCAGCTGTTTTCGTTGCGCAATCAGGCCAAGGAAAAACAAGCGGCACTGGATGCGGAGGCTGCGGAACAAAAGAAGCTGGAAGAGCGCAAGGACCGCGCCTATTGGCGGCAAACCGGCAAGGATGGCAGCGAGGCGGGGCTGCGCGCCTATCTGAAACGCTATCCGCAGGGGCTGTTTTCTGATGAGGCGCGCACCAAGCTGAGCGAGATCGAGGATGCACGCCAGAGCGAGGAAGAGCGTGCTGAGCGGCAAGCGTGGCAGGCGGCCAAGGCAGGCGATACGCCCGATCACTACCGCGCATTTCTGGCCACCTATCCCAATGGCAAGTTTGCCCGTCGCGCGCGTGCGCGCCTGAACGAATTGGAAAATGCGGAGGCGTCGCAAGGGGCCATTGCGCAGGCCGCAGCCGAAGAACGCAACGTCGCCTCGTCACGCGTGACCCGTTTGATGATCGAGCAGCGGCTGGAACAAGTGGGTGCCCAACCGGGAAGCGTCGACGGTCAGTTCGACGGCAACACGCGCAATGCGCTGCGCTGGTATCAGGACACCCGCGATCTGCCGGTCACAGGCTACGTGTCGCGGGCGACGCTGATGCGGCTCTTGGCAGGGCAATAATCGCCAGAGATCGGATATGGGCTACCGGACTTCTCAGCCGTTGGTGGCCGGTCGCCTGCTACGGAGAGAACCGGAAAAGCCCTTACAAATTGAATCGTTAACGCGCCGTTGACGCCTGCGCTGTAACACTGGCGATGGGTGAGATTAAGGTGGTGGAGATGAGTGCGCAGAGCAATGCGCGGCCCATCATCATCAAGAGAAAGAAAATCGTTCAAGGTGGCGGGCATCATGGTGGTGCCTGGAAGGTCGCGTATGCGGACTTTGTCACGGCGATGATGGCCTTTTTCCTGTTGATGTGGCTGCTGAACGCAACAACAGAAAAGCAACGCAAGGGGCTGGCGGATTATTTCAGCCCGACAATTCCGATCAGCCGTGTCTCGGGCGGGGGCGATGGCGATTTTGGCGGACAGAGTGTCTTTGCCGAGGATACGTTGCCCAAGGAGGGCACCGGCGCGTCCCAGCGAAAGCCGACAGATTCAGATCGCGCCCGCGGGGATACTGGGGTCGATCAGACGGCTGCCGAGGAAATGCAGGCGGTGAAAAAGGCCCTCGATTCCCTTCTGCGGGGCACCAACGGCGAGAGCATGGTTTCGCGCAGGCTGCAGCGGCATATCATCACCCGTGTGACGGATGAGGGTCTGGTGATCGAGCTGTTCTCGGTGCCTGATGCACCGCTTTTTGAGGCGGGTAGCGCGACACCTGCGCCAATCCTGCATGAACTGGTGGGACTGCTGGCGGAACTAGGCGGGTTGGTAACCAATGCGCTGGCCGTCGAGGGGCATATGGCGGCGCCGCCCGTTGTGCTGCGCGAAAAGCCGGTGTGGGATGTCACGACTACGCGTGCCAATGTCACGCGGCAATTGCTGGAGGCGGCGGGAATGACGCCGTTGCGCATGAAACGGGTCACCGGTCATGCGGACCGTGAACTGGCAACGCCAGAGCCGATGGCAATGCGCAACAACCGGATCGAAGTGATCTTCTTGCGATCGGATATCTGACGCGTGGGACTGCTCGCCAGCAAATAGGGCGCATTTTATCTGTTAGCGGGCTGTAAACCGATCTGCCGTATTCCTCTGGGTCAAGACCAGTCGATGCAGCAGAAAGGCGTATCCATGACAATCTCATCCTCGTTGAATGCCGGGGTGGCGGCGCTGAGCGCGAATGCCACCCGGTTGGCGGCGATTTCCGACAACATCGCGAATTCGGCCACCTACGGCTATAAACGTGTCGAGACTGATTTCCAGTCCTTGGTGATCAGTTCCGGTGGCGGCAGCTACTCCGCCGGTGGTGTTCGATCCGAAACCCAGCGACTGATCGATCAGGGGGGATCGCTGGTGACGACATCAAATGCGACCGATCTGGCAGTGCGTGGGCGCGGCATGTTGCCTGTCGCCCGGGCCGCCGAGGTCGAGGTCGGCAATGGTGACAGTCAAATGCTGCTGACGACGACCGGATCGTTTCGCACCGATTCGAATGGCATCCTGCGCACTGAATCAGGGCTGGTCCTACTGGGATGGCCTGCCAATCCGGACGGGACGGTGCCGGAGTTTCCGCGCGACACCAGCGACGGGCTGGAGCCGGTACAGATCAACGTGAACCAATTGACAGGGGAACCCACGACCGAGCTGAACCTCGGGCTGAACCTTCCCGCAACAGATACGGCAGCGACGGCTGACGGTATCCCGCAAGAACTGTCGGTGGAGTATTTCGATAATCTGGGGAAATCCGAGAACATCAAGATCGACTTTACGCCGACGATCCCCGGAACGGGCAATTCCAACGAGTGGACGATGACGCTGATGGATTCCGCGCAGGGTAATGCCGTGATTGGCGAATACACACTGAGCTTTGACGACTCGCGCGCGTCGGGTGGTACGTTGTTGAGCGTGGTCGCCGGTGCAGCCGGGGGTGCCTATGACGGAGCAAACGGCAGCGTTATCGTGAACGTTGCGGGCGGCCCGATGGAGGTGAAGATCGGCCGACTTGGGGCGTCTGACGGATTGACGCAACTCTCTGACAGCTTTGCCCCGCTGTCCATCTCAAAGGATGGATCGCCGGTGGGCAACATGACCTCGGCGGAGGTCGATGAAAACGGGTTCGTGCACGCATCTTTCGATACCGGAATCACGCGGATCATTTATCAGGTACCGCTGGTCGATCTGCCGAACCCCAATGGTATGGTTTCGCTGGATCAGCAGACCTTCCTGCCTTCGCCCGAGAGCGGATCATTCTTTCTATGGGATGCCGGTGACGGGCCGACGGGGGATGTGGTGTCCTTTGCCCGCGAGGAAAGTGCGACAGATGTGGCTGGTGAGTTGACGGATATGATCCAGACGCAACGGGCCTATTCATCCAATGCCAAGGTGATCCAGACCGTTGATGAGATGTTGCAGGAAACGACAAACATCAAACGCTAGACCGCACACGTTGGTTTGACTTCACGGGTGCAGAAGATGCACCCGCCCCCTGATCGAAAGGCCAAGAAATGAGCATATCCAGTGCCCTGAGCAATGCATTGAGCGGGCTGACCGCCAATGCGCGTGCGGTCAGTGTCGTTTCTGACAACCTCGCGAATATGCATACCGAAGGATATGGCAGGCGCGAAATCGGGCTAATGTCTAACCAGCATGGCAGCAGTGGTGGTGTGCGCGTGGTCGGAATCACCCGGCACGTTGATGCGGCTGTGCTCGGGGATCGACGCATGGCACAGAGCGAACTGGGACATGCTGAAACGCATACCGCGTTCATCGCCGGGATACAGAGCGTGATTGGCACGCCTGATCAGGTCGGGTCGTTAAGCGCGCGCATAACCGCGTTTGAAGCCAGCCTGATCACCGCCGCGTCACGCCCTGACGCGCAGGACCGATTGCAGGCCGTGTCGATGCGCGGGTTCGAGCTGGCAGCGACGTTTGCGGGGGTTTCTGATGATATTCAGGGGCGACGTCAAGCGGCAGAGGGTGCGATTGCAGTTGGTGTGGAAACCGTGAATGCCGCGCTTGAGCAGGTGCAGGATCTCAACCGCCAGATTTTATCATCGCGTATGCGGAGGGGTGATACGGCTAGCCTTGAGGACCACCGCCAGATCGTAATCGACCGGATCGCAGAGTATATCCCCGTGCGAGAAGTGCCGCGCGACAATGGTAGCATCGCGTTGATGACCCCCGGTGGTGCGACCCTACTCGACGGCTCGGTGGCGCGTCTGGGCTTTGAGCGCAGCAATGTGATCATGCCGCACATGACGCTTGAGAATGGCCTGCTGTCGGGGTTGACGCTGAACGGTGAGGTGGTCGCCGCGTCGGGTGGGCGCAGTCCGCTCAACGGTGGTCGGCTGTCGGCCTTTTTTGAGGTGCGCGATGCTTTGGCGCTGGATGCACAGACCCAGATTGATGCGCTTGCACGGGATATGATCGAGCGGTTTCAGGACTCTGGCGTGGATACAACGCTGGCTATGGGTCAGGCTGGCCTGTTTACCGACGCGGGCAATGTCTTTGCGGCACTGGATGAGGTGGGGATCGCTGCCCGGATCGAGCTGAATCCGTTGGTCGATCTCGGACAGGGCGGCGACTTGCGGCGCCTGCGCGACGGGCTTGGTGCGGCGGTTCCCGGCCCGACGGGAGAGGCCGCATTGCTGAATGCAATGGCCGAGGCGCTATCGTCCCGGCGCGCGCTTGCGTCAGGCGACCTGGGCAACGGAGCGGGCTCTGTGTCGGCACATGTCGGCAGCCTTGCATCGCGGCTGGGCCAGCAGCAGATGACGGCAGAAGGTGCCGCGAGTTTTGCCCGCGCCAGCACTGTCGAGATGCAAGAGAGGTTACTGGAGAACGGTGTGGATTCGGATGTCGAGACACAGCGCCTGCTGCTGATTGAGCAGGCCTATAGCGCCAACGCCCGCATGATCCAGACGCTCGATGAAATGATGCAAACCCTTCTGAGGATCTGACACATGACGCTAACTTCTATTGGTGATCTCGCCCAAACTTTCGTCATGCGGCGGCAGAATGCGGCGTTGAAATCACGGATGTCTCAGCTGACGCTGGAACTGGCGACCGGGCGCAGCGCCGATCTGGTACGGCATCTCGGCGGCAACATGACCTGGCTCAGCGACATAGAGCATCAAACCGTAGTGCAAGGCGGCTATCAAACCGCTGCTCGAGAGGCGGGGATCACCGCGGGTGCGATGCAATCGGCGCTGGGGCGGGTTCACGAACTGGCGCGTGATCTGGGTGCAAATGCGGTGGTCGCAGGTAGCACGGTAGGCTCCACTGCGCGCAATACAGCCGCGGTAGAGGCGCGCGGAGCATTGGAGGCGATGATTGCTGCGCTGAACATCAGTGTTGCGGGCCGCCCCGTTTTCGCCGGTACGGATCTGTCTACCCCGCCATTGCTCGCTGGAGAGGGGCTTTTGGATGCGGCTCGCAGTGCCACGGCGGGGGCTGTTACTGCCGCAGATGTAGCTTCGGCGCTGGACGTTTTCTTCGGACCGGGAGGGGGTTTTGAGACGGATGTATATCAAGGAAACACCGATGATGTCGCCGCCATCCGGCTTGGGGCGGGAGCAGCGGTGCAACTATCAATCCGGGCCGACGACGTGGCGCTGCGCAGCGTGATGAAGAACACGGTCATGACCGCGCTTGCGGATGATCCGGGACTGATGCTGGACGATGCTGCGCGTGACACACTGATAGGTTGGGGCGCAGAAGGGTTGCTGACGCAGAGTGATGCTCTGGTCGAAATTCAAGCCAATCTGGGCTTTGCCGAAAGTCGTATTGCGCAGGCTGAAAGCCGTATCTCAAGCGAGTTGAGCGCGCTGGAAATTGCGCGAAATACGCTGACCTCCGTGGACCCGTTCGACACAGCGAGCGAGTTGGAAGAAGTGCAGTTCCAGCTCGAGACGATTTACACAGTCACCGCGCGTTCTTCGCGCCTGAACCTGGCGAGTTTCCTGTCATGAATTTTCTCCGTTTCAGCCTTTTGGCCCTGCTGTTTTTGTCAACGCTTCCCGCTATGGCGAGCCAGATCCGGATCAAGGATCTGGTCGAATTCGACGGCGTGCGGGGCAATGATCTGGTTGGTTACGGGCTGGTGGTTGGGTTGAACGGTACTGGCGACGGATTACGCAATGCGCCGTTTACCGAGGAGATCATGACAAATATCCTGGAGCGGCTGGGGGTCAATGTGACCGGTGAGCAATTTCGCCCGAAAAACGTTGCAGCGGTTTTTGTCACTGGCAGCCTGCCGCCCTTTGCGCGCGCGGGGGGGCAGATCGATGTGACCGTGTCAGCAATCGGTGATGCGGGCAGTCTGTTGGGTGGCACGCTGGTCATGACGCCGATGAATGCCGCAGACGGGCAGATTTATGCCGTGGCTCAGGGTACGATCATCGCTGGCGGCGCCGTCGCAGAAGGCGATGGGGCGACTGTAATACAGGGGGTGCCGACGGCTGGCGTGATCCCGGCGGGTGCGCGGGTGGAACGGGAGATCGATTTTGAACTTGGCGGCCTGAGCAGTCTGCGGTTGGCCCTGCGTGAACCGGATTTCACCACTGCGGCGCGGATCGAGGCCGCGATCAATGCTGATCTGGGGCGCGATGTCGCTGTCATGGTGGATTCCGGAACTGTCCAGTTGGATATCGCGCGGACCCGTTTGCGCTCGCCTGCGCACGCGTTGGCACAGATTGAAAACATCCGGGTCGCGCCTGAGCGCAAAGCGCGGGTTGTCGTGGATCAGCGGTCGGGGACGATCGTAATGGGGCAGGATGTGCGCATAAGTCGGATCGCGGTCAGCCAAGGTGGATTAACACTGCGCATTCGAGAAGCACCGGTCGTGGTACAGCCCAATCCCTTTTCCCCCGGTGAGACCGTCGTGTTGCCGCGGACGGATGTGGATATAGAGGAAGAGCCGGGAGTCGGACTGGCAGAGGTGCCTCCGGGCACAACACTGTCTGAAGTGGTCGCCGGCCTGAATGCATTGGGCGTGGCACCCCGCGATATGATCGACATCCTCAAGAGCATCAAGGCAGCTGGCGCGTTGCATGCCGAGTTTGTGGTACGCTGAAGGGGCGACCCGGAACGACACGAAGGTGTGCGCGTTGCCATAGGACTATTCGATATGCGGGCCAAGAGTGTGAGGGTACAGCAAATGCCCGGTTCTTTCTCTGCCCGCCGGTTTGGCACGCATGGTTGCCGGGGGACGTGGTGGCATTATCAGACTCAGAAATATCCACGTACCAGACTGCCTGCAATCAACGCCCAGCCGTCTGCGATCACGAAGAATGCCAGCTTGAACGGGAGCGAGACGATGGCGGGTGGTACCATCATCATACCCATCGACATCAGAATCGCGGCGACGACTAAGTCTATGATCAGGAACGGCAGAAACACCAGAAATCCGATCTGGAAAGCGCGGGCAATTTCCGACAGGAGAAAACTGGGAATCAGAACCGAAAGCGGCGCATCTGGGCCCGGCGCGATCTGAACAGCATCGGGACGCAAGGCGGCTATCGCCGAAAATGTATCCGGGTCGAGCCGACCGGCCATGAAGATACGGAACGGCTGCAGTGTGCGTATGACAGCCTCTTCCATTGACAGTGTTTCGCTTAACAATGGTTCGATGCCCGCTGTCCAAGCCTGAATGAATACCGGCTCCATAACGAAATAGGTCAAAAAGAGCGCAAGGCTGACGATCAGCATGTTCGGTGGTGATTGTTGTAGCCCAATCCCCTGCCGCAGAATTGCTAACACTGTAACGATGAAGGGAAAGCAGGTGATCATGATCGCCAAACCCGGTGCAAGGCTCAATACAGTAATGAGCGCGATCAACTGCAAGGTTTGCCCCGAAAGAGATCCTCCACTGCCATCCCCAAGCGATATCGAGATGCCTTGTGCGAGAGCAGGGTCAACCGTGATGAGAACACTCAGTACGGCCCCCAGCCCGATGGCGCGCCGCTTCACAACCCGTCTCGAAGGTCTGCAACTTCGGTCAGGCGTACCGCCAGTTGGCCGGAAGAATCGCCTTCGATTTCTTCCAGTTCACCGCGGGCGATGAGACGATCACCGACATATAGTTCGACCGGATCATCCACCCGTTTATCAAGTGGAAGAACAGTGTCTTTGCCCATCTTGAGCAGATCCCCGATCAGTGGCCGGGCCTTGCCCACGGATATGGTTATCTCGATCGGCACGCTGGAAAAAGGGTGGCTGGTCTCGGGGTGCTGAGGTTGCATATCATCCATCATGCGCTCTCCTTTTGGTTATGGTCATGTGTGTCCTTGGTCGCGCATGTTTCGAAAAACCCGTCCACGGCGCTGTCGATTTCTGCCAACACGGCGGTCAGGTCGATCTGCGCTTCGCGGCTGCCAAAGGAAATATGGACCTGTCCATCCCCCAGCGTGTCTTCGCGGCGAACGATCACGGGGAAATCGAAGTGCTTTTCGATCAGCGATTCCATTACGTCGGCGTTGGAGGGGGTTGTTACGATCTGAGCCGGAACCTCGATTGCGGTCTTGGCGATATCCTGAAGCATTTCCACCACCCGCAGGCCGAGACTGGCATGAGCGAGGTGGGGCAATACCGTTTCGACCATACTGGTCAGGAGCGGCTTCAGTTCGGTCAGCAACCCGGACTGCGCCTCGCGATACGTAAATGACAGGTCGTGCATATTGGCGGCGAAATCGGCTGAAATGCGTTTGCGATCGTCTTGCTGTGCTTTGGCCGCGTCGTCCCAGCCGGCCTTGTACCCGCTTTCAAAAGACGCGAGCCGTTCATCCTCCAATGAGATGTCGCTGATAGATATCGTGGCCTCTCCGCCGGATGTGCCGAAGTCATCGAGAATATGGGCAATGGACATCAGACAGTCTCCTCTTCGCCTTCCAGCCAGTTACGAAGGATTTCGATGGTTTCCTCTTGTCGTTCGCCGATCATATTGCGCAGGCGTGAAACAGCGTCCTCACTGACGTCCATGTTGGACGAGAGTGCGCGGTTCTGCGGAGCCTGCCGCCAGTCCGAAATGACGGGCAGGCTATCTGGATCCAGATCGCTATCGTCGATCTCACCGTTTAAGGGGGTCAGCGCATCTTTGACCACCGCATCTGTTGGTGCGATCGGCGGTGCAATCGCTTGTTCCGCTTCAGCGGGCAGCGCGGTCGAGTCCGGGGCGGCCAACGAGGCTGGCCTATCGTCGTGAGCGGGGCGCGAAAGTAAAGGCCGGACCACGAAGAGACCGAGAACCATTGCGACAAAGCCCAGCACGGCAACCTGAATTATCGACATGAGATCAAGGCCAAGCGATGCCCAAAGCGACGGTTCTGCTGCTGTCCCCGCAATCGGCTGAATTTCGAACTGCATCGTCTTGATGGTGATCATGTCGCCGCGCGCCTCATCAAAACCGACGGCTGAGGCAACAAGCTCTCGCAACGCTTCAAGCTCTTCTTCGGGGCGGGGGGTGAACTCTAGCGTTCCGGCCGCATCTGGACTGCTTGTCCCGTTGACCAATACCGCTACGCTGAGCCGTTTGATTGCGCCGGGTGCTTCGGTGATCTCGCGTTCGGTCTCGCTTACCTCATAGTTGATCCGTTCGCGCGATTCGCTGGTTTGGCTCTGCGAATTGCCATCGCCTGCAGCGTCACCATCGGGCAGGTTCGACGCGACGGTAACATCGCCCCCGGCCTGATCCTGAGCCGAATCGGTGCGCTCTTCGGTGTCGGTGCTGATCGCCACACGGCTTTCGGGATCTATCACCCGCTCGCGGATCAACTGGCTGGTCTTTACGGTGTCCACGCTGACTTCGACCACCGCATTGCCGGGGCCGACACGGGCTGCCAGCAGCCGCTCGACCCGCAGACGCAAAGCATCTGCCCGGTCCTCTGAGATATTCGCCGGTGCCTCGTCAGGGGCGCCGATCATGCCACCATTACTGTCGATCACCGAGACATCCTCGGGGGTCAGGCCGGGAACTGCGGAGGCCACGAGATAGCGCAACGCCTGTGCATGCTTCGCTGGAATCTCTCCCGTGGCGGGGGTCACCATCACCGAGGCAGAGGCACGAATGTCGCGTTGAAACGGGTTGGAACCGGAACTGGCGATATGTACGCGCGCCGAGCTGATCGAAGGGCTGGAAATGATCGTGCGCGCCAATTCTCCCTCCTTGGCGCGCCAATAGGCTGCGTCGAACATCTGTGACGTGGTGCCAAAGCCGGAGAGGCTGTCGAGCAGTTCATAACCCTGACTGGAGTTGGTCGGTAGTCCTTCGCTCGCCAGCGTCATGCGTAGGGCGTCCCGGCGCGCGCCCTCGACATAAATCGCGCCGCCGCGCACCTCGAATGCCATGCCGCGTTGTTCCAGTGCGCGCACCACTTCACCCGCGGGGCCGCTTTCCAGTCCGGAATACAGCAAAGACATGTTCGGGGATGCGGCTAGGCGGGCCAGTCCAAGTATCGCGGCAAACATCGCCACACTGGCAAGGGTGATGACGATACGTTTCCGGGTGTCCAGAGTGGCCCAGAGTTGCGTGATCTGCTGCAAATTCATGCCTCCTACAGAGCCGGCGTTCTGCCGGACGGTGACGTCATGTTTCGCTGATCAGGCTTAACAATCGGTTAGTGTCTGCGGGGCTATATTGGGTCTGGTTGAAACGCAGGACAGATCATGGCCGATAAAGATCACAAAGATGACGAGACGCGTGGGAAACCCTCGAAACTGCCGCTTATTCTGGGGGTTGGCCTGGCGCTTGCCGGTGGCGGCGGCGGTTTTTTCGCTGCCAATACCGGGCTTATCCTTGCACCCGAATCGGGTGGGCACGACCTGACTGTGACGGGAACGCACGACGAGCATGCGAAGGGCCACACGCAAAAAACAATGCCCGACATCGCCTATGTTCCTGTGGATGCGCTGGTGATTTCGCTTGGTGACGGCGCGACCGGTGCGCACCTGCGGTTCCGCGCCCAACTGGAAGTGGCGAGCCAGTATCGGCAAGAGGTTGAAACTCTGATGCCGCGGGTCGTTGACGTGCTCAACAGCTACCTGCGCGCATTGGAAACCCGTGATCTGGCTGACAGTACCGCACTGGTACGGCTACGGGCGCAAATGCTGCGCAGGATCCAGATCGTGACCGGGGCAGAGCGTGTGAACGACCTGCTTATCATGGAATTCGTGCTGAACTGAGGACGTAAAATGGAAATGATTGCTGATATTCTGCTGGTTGCCGGGGCTCTGGGGGCAGGGCTGTACTGTTACATCCTAGCCCGGCGGCTAAGCCGGTTCAACGATCTGGAAAATGGCGTCGGGGGTGCGGTCGCCATCCTTTCGGCGCAGGTCGATGACCTGACAAAAACTCTGGAAGCTGCCCAAGGCACTGCTGGGGCCTCGACTGAATCACTGGAAACGCTGACTGATCGAGCCGAAGGTGTGGCCCGGCGGCTGGAACTGATGGTGGCGTCTATGCACGACCTTCCGGGTAACCAATTTCCTGCTCAGGGACACGAAATGTCAGCTGATACCGGGGCAAGTGGCGACCAAAAACGCGCAGTCGCGCCTGCGCCCGGCCCAATCTTTCGCAGACGTGAACATGCGGGGGTAGTGTGATGACGACCCCACCACAACCCCGCCGCCGACGGGGGGCAAGGGCCGGGCGCGGTGCTCTGGTGGTCATTGCCGGGCTATTGGTTGGCTCGGCGATGTTGAGGATGGGACATGACGCAGGTCAGGTTCTGGCTCGATCCGACGCATCGATTGATGTGTCGTCTCTGGATGCCGTTCAGACCGCAGCTTCAACGTGCGACGTGGCCCCGGATTTGCAGTTGATGCTGGATCGTTTCCAGACGCGTGAAGCCCATATCGAAGCACAGGAAGCAGCGATGGCAGAGCGGATGCAAGCGCTCAAGCTGGCTGACCGGGAAGTGGAGCGTAAACTGACCCGGCTGGTAGCCGCCGAAGAGGCATTGCGAACCACGATCGCACTGGCCGACAACGCCGCAGAAGGTGACATCGCGCGGCTGACCAAAGTGTACGAGAGTATGAAACCGAAGAATGCGGCAGCGCTCTTTGAAGAGATGAATGCCGAATTCGCCGCCGGTTTTCTGGGTCGAATGCGGCCCGAAGCGGCGGCAGGTATCATGGCCAACCTCACGCCCGGTTCGGCCCACCGGTTCAGCGTCGTGCTGGCGGGGAGGAATGCAGGTGTGCCGACAGAATAATCGTCCCGCAGTCAAGGAATATTAACGCCGGGCTGGCAGGCTAGCGCAAGGTACGGAAGCGGAGAACGTAATGATCGGCATCATCGGCATCGTAATCATCTTTGCGATGGTTTTTGGCGGCTATCTGGCGGCAGGCGGCAAGCTGGGCATCATTATGAAGGCGCTGCCGTTCGAGATGATGATCATTGGTGGTGCCGCCTTGGGTGCCTTCATGCTGAGCACCGATGCTGCCGGGGCAAAGCACACAGCCAAGGATATCGCCAAGGTGTTCAAGGGGCCAAAATGGAAGCAGGCGGACTATCGCGATCTGCTGTGTCTCCTGTTCGAACTTATTCGTTTGGGACGGCAGAATCCGGTGGCCGTCGAGGAGCATATCGAGGCGCCGGACGAATCCCCGATTTTTGGTCGATATCCTAAAATCCTGTCAGACAAGGAAGCTATTGCCCTGATCAGCGATACGATCCGCTCGGCTTCAATGAATTATGATGATCCGCATCAAGTCGAGGAAGTTCTGGAAAAGCGGATGGAGGCAAATCTGCATCACGCATTGCATTCCAGTCATGCATTGCAGACTGTCGCCGATGGGCTGCCCGCGCTTGGCATCGTGGCCGCCGTGCTGGGCGTGATCAAGACAATGGCATCGATCGATCAACCGCCGGAGATTCTGGGCAAGATGATCGGCGGCGCGTTGGTCGGCACATTTCTGGGCGTGTTTCTGGCATACGGACTGGTCGGCCCCTTTGCCGCCAAGCTTAAAGCGGTGGTGGAGGAAGATGCACATTTTTACCAACTAATCCGCGAAGTTCTGGTGGCCAATCTGCACAATCATGCCGCCAATATCTGCATTGAGGTTGGCCGACAGAATACGCCGTCGCATCGCAGACCCAGCTTCTCTGAGCTGGAGGAGGCACTGAAATCCGTCAAGCAGGAGGCGGCATAATGGTTCGCCTGTGGCTCGTGATCGGTTGTTCGGCAATGCTCTGGATGTTTGGCACCATCGCACCGGCGCAGACGTCGGCACCTGTTATCGTACGGTCCGGAGATCACGACGGCTTCTCACGGCTGGTGCTGGATCTGCCGCGCCGCCTGAAGTGGACGCTGCTCAGCGACGGGCAAGTTCGGGTGCTGAACCTCGCCGGGACGAACTGGACGTTTGATATCAGCAGTGTGTTCACGCGAATGCAAAATCAGAGAATAGTGGCCATTGCGAACACCGAGGGTGGCGATGGTTTGCGCATCAATCTTGGGTGTACATGTGAGGTCGAAGTATTCTGGCATGGGGCGGCCATGTTGGTCGTAGACGTTCGCGATGCGCGCCCCCGCCCGAACAACCCTGTTGTTCCGGGGGCAACAAAAGCTCCAGCTTTGTCTGAGACGCTCGGTCAGATAGCATCCACCATGGCTGCCGCGACATTGGCACCGCTATTGTCAGAGGAGGTGTTGGAAGATGAAACGTCTGAGGACGGCAAAATGTCGGAGCGCGGGGAGGAACGTGCCGAGAAAGGACCAGATTTGGGACCGGTACGATTGCAGCTGTCCCGGCATCTGGCGCGTGCCGCCTCGATGGGACTGCTGACAGCACAGGATGCACCTTGGCCAACTTCGAATGCCCTAGCCGCCTCTGCTGAGCGAGCCACCGATGCAAGCGTACCCGAAAAAGCGACTACCGACCGATCCGGCAGCGCTACACATTCACAGAGGCAGATACGTGCAGAAACGTCGATTGGCGCAGACATTTTACCATCTTTAGCTGACAATATAATAGCCGAAACTGGTACAGTCTGCCTCGCGGATACGGCGTTAGCAGTGGAGTCATGGGCGGACGGCGGTCGGTTCGCTGATCAGATCGGGCCAGCACGGGCGCGCCTGTCGGGTGAGTTTGATCGATTCGTACCGTCGGCTGGAATTGCTCTGGCACGATTGTATCTTCATTACGGTTTCGGAGCGGAAGCCGATCAAGTCCTGCGCGCGACTGGAGTGGAAGGTGAACCTGCAGAGATCGCCGCCGCGCTGGCGCGCATCATGGACGGAGAGGATGCCGAGGGATCGCGGCTTGCCGGGCAGTTGAGTTGCGATTCAACGGCTGCTTTCTGGTCCGCGCTCTCTTACTCTCGTCTTCCTGCCGGCGCGCCAACGGATGACAATGCAATTCTGCGCACGACGAACGGACTGCCACCTCATCTAAGGGAATACCTGGCCCCGCAGCTGGCGCGGAAGTTCACGGCAGCAGATCGGCCTGAAATGGCGGAACGTATTCTGCGTCTTCTTGAACGGGATGACGAAACTGCTTCGCCTGCGCATAGTCTGGCGCGCGCGGAAGTTGAGCTCTCTGCGGACCGGGTCGATGATGCTGATCATAGATTGGCGGATGTGGTCGCCGCAAACAGCCAGAGTTCGGCTGTGGCACTCTTGCGTCAGATTGATGCGCGGCTGCGGGATGGGCGAATGATACCACATGACATGGCGGATCTTGCCGGGGCTTATGCGCAGGAACAGGGCGATAACCCGGTCGGCCATGAGCTTACGCGGGCCTATATTGAAGCGAGCGCAGCAACGGGTGCGTTTCATCGCGCGTTTGCAGATATGGCTCGCCTTACCCCGACTGTTCCCGAGGATATCCGACGTCGCATGACTGATAAGGTGATGGCTTTACTCGCTGACAACGCTGATGACCTGACATTCCTGCGATACGCGATGCATGTGCGCGCGTTTAGCGTTGCTGAATTGGCAGCCAGCGCGGGGAATGCGGTCGCAGCCAGACTGATTGGGCTTGGGTTCGCGGATGTGGCGCAGGCGTATGTGGGCACAGATGTGCAGGGCGTTGATCAGCGTGACCGCCAACTCTTGCGTGCAAAGGCTGCTTTGGCATTGCGAAAACCGAGGCAAGCGCAGGTGGCGTTACTCGGGCTGATTGGAGAGGATGTGAACCGGTTGCGTGCCCGCGCCCAGAGCATGGTAGGCGCATATCGGGCGGCACATTTGCTGTATATTTCGGGTGGTGAGGACGACGCGGCGCGATTGGCGGCGATGCAGGCTGAGGATTGGGGTCAGGTGGCTGCCCTTGGGGATGAGGATGTCGCATCACTCGCCAACGTGCCAGATTCCATGCCGGATGAGGCGGGGAGTGTACTGGCCCGCAACCGCAAATTGTTGGCGGCGAGTGAAGCAGTACGCGCGTCAGTATCCGGGCTCTTGACGACACGCCCGGTCGCCCACGAGGTCGCCAACTGACAGTGGTTGGGCATGGGCATGAGGCCATGCGAAGTTACCGAATCTAAACGACTCCTCAATAGCTTGGCCGGGCAGCAACAGAATGTGCTGACCTTAGGGGAGCTGAGTGTGCAACACTTCAATCAGACCATCCGACGCGCGAATGATCCATTGACCACGGTTGGGCCGCAGGTATTGCCCGATGCCATGTCAGGCAGGACCATGGGTGCGTTGTTCAGTCGATGCGTGTTATTGATCTTATCGCTCAGCGTGCTGACGATGGTGCCGCAGACCGGCCCGACCAAGGCCAGTGCCAATCTGAAGGAAAGACCGTCTGCCGACGCGAAAATCTGTGATCATGCTGCACAACAGGCGGCGCAGACGTCCAATGTTCCACTATCGGTTTTGCGTGCCATTACCCGGACTGAGACGGGGCGCGCGCGTGGCGGCGCACTGGAGCCGTGGCCATGGACAGTGAACATGGAGGGGGCAGGCAGATGGTTCGCGACCGAGACAGAGGCACATGCCTATGTTGTGAAGCACCATAAGCGCGGTGCGCGCAGCTTTGACGTCGGGTGCTTTCAAATCAACTATAAATGGCACGGCGATCAGTTCAGTTCGATCGCGGACATGTTCGACCCGTTCCAGAATGCAGCATATGCGGCCCGCTTTCTCAGTCAGCTCTTTTCGGAAACCGGGGACTGGTCCAGCGCGGCGGGTGCCTATCATTCGCGGACGCCGAAATACGCGAGCCGCTATAGCACACGCTTTGACCGAATTCGTAAGACGGTCGAAGGCCCCATGCCTGCGCGGATAGCGGCCGTGTCGGCATCGCAGACACGGCAGAACAGTTATCCATTGTTGCAGGCGGCAGGTGCGGCGGGACGGTTCGGATCGTTGGTGCCGCTGGATCATTCGACGCGGCCTGCACTGGTCGCGCTGACGGTAGGAGGTTCCTGAAACATGAAAGGATTGCGTTTCGGGGACCTGTTCCAGCCAACTGTCCTGCTGGCGCTGGCATTGATGGCAATCATTGTGATGATGATCCTGCCGATGCCCTCCTGGGTGCTGGACGTCGGGTTGGCCGCATCCTTTGCGCTGGCAATCTTGATTTTCACCGTTACCCTCTTTGTAGAGCGCCCACTCGATTTCTCGGCCTTTCCGACGATCCTGTTGACCTCGCTTATGCTGCGGCTCTCGCTCAATATCTCTTCGACCAAGCTGATCATTGGCCAAGGTCACACTGGGACAGGCGCGGCTGGAGAGGTGATTGAAGGGTTCGCGAGTTTTGTCATGGGCGGCAGCGTCTTCTTGGGGCTCGTCGTTTTTGGCGTGCTGATGATCGTCAACTTTATGGTGATTACCAAGGGGGCGGCGCGCATGGCTGAGGTTGGCGCGCGCTTTGCCCTGGACGGGATGCCGGGCAAGCAACTTGCGATCGACAGTGACATGTCCGCCGGTGCGATCAATCACCAAGAGGCGCGTGAGCGCCGCGAACGTGAGCAACTGGAGACCACCTTCTTCGGATCACTGGATGGGGCGTCGAAATTCGTCAAGGGCGACGCGGTTGCGGGGCTTCTCATCACGCTGCTGAACCTCGTGATGGGCCTGATCATGGGTATCGTCGTCCACGACATGCCGCTGGGTGCCGCGTTTGAAACCTATGCCATACTCACAGTGGGTGATGGGCTGGTGACGCAAATCCCGGCCGTGATCATTTCGATCGCTTCGGCGTTGCTGCTGGCACGGGGCGGTGCGACAGGCGCGACGGACATCGCGCTGGCCGCGCAGTTGGGCCGTCACCCAGCGGCAATGGCAACCGTGGCTGTTTTGATGGTGCTGTTTGCACTGGTGCCGGGATTACCGTTTGTGCCGTTCATACTGGGCGGCGGTGCGTTGGGGACGTCGGCGTTGATCCTGCACCGCCGTGCCCGATTGCGGCCTGTTCCGGGCACGACACCCGAAGACGGGGATGTGGCGCCAGTCGAAAAATCGCTGGGTGATATCCTCGAGTTGGATGACATCCATGTAGAATTTGCGCCTGATCTGGTTAGTCTGGTGCTCGATCCGGGGACCGGTCTGGATGCGCGCATATCGAATATGCGCACCCATGTGGCCACGCATTATGGTGTGATCCTGCCAGAGATTCGACTGACCGATGATCCCGCACTACCTGCCGGTCGCTATGTCATACGGGTGCAAGGGGTTGAGCAGGGCTGTGCTGTTCTGCGCAGTGATCACATTCTTCTGCTTGATCCGGACAACATTGCGGGAATGCCGTCCGGCGAGATCGTGAAAGAACCGGTGTATGGCGCGCCTGCACGGTGGATTGCATCCGGCAGACAGGACGATGCCGCGCTGGCCGGGGCGACACTGGTGGCCCCGACCGAGATCCTTGCGACCCATCTGCTAGAGGTGATCCGCCGCAATCTGGGTCGTTTGTTGACGATGAAGGCCATGCGGCGTCTGCTGGACGAGATGGTGAATCTGACGAACCCCGCACGTGCCGAGGCAAATCGCAAGCTCTTGGACGAGATGATCCCCGACCGCGTACCCGCAGATTTGCTACACGCGGTATTGCGTTTGTTGTTGGCCGAGCAGGTGTCGATTCGAAACCTACCGCTGATCATCGAAGCAACTGCCGAAGCACGACAGATTCACAAGGCACCCGAGGCAATCTGCGAACACGTACGCCAACGGCTAGGTTTTCAATTGGTGGCTGGTTTGCAACGTGAAGACGGGTCTTTGCCACTGATCCAACTGGCCCCGGAATGGGAGGACACGTTTACAACCTATCAGGTTGATCAGGATCGTGGCCGACTGGATGTCGCCCTGCCACCGGAACTCTTCAACGCGCTTACGTCTGCGGTAGGAGAGGAAGTCTCACGCGTGTCAGAGCAGGGGGTGTTCCCGGCGATCGTCACCTCGACGGCGCGACGGCGGTTCCTGCGCACGGTCCTGTCGGCCAAGAGCATCAGCAATCCGGTTCTGTCATTCGAAGAAATCGGGCTTGAGGCGCGCCCGTCGCTGGTAGGAGTCGTTGCGGCATGAGCGAACTACCTGCGTTCATGGCGCTGTCGCAAGAGATTCTGTGGCTGCATGCCGTGGTCTTTTTACGGGTCGGACCGGTGATGTCGCTCTTCCCGGGGTTTGGAGAGCAATCTGTATCTGTGAGGATCAAGCTGGCACTCGCTCTGGTGTTCACGGTGATTGTCGCACCGGCGGTGGGCCCCAAGATCAACGGCGTATTCGGGAATGGTGCAGGTTTCATCTGGCTTGCCGTTTCCGAAACGGTGATCGGGTTGATCATCGGTATCGGATTGCGGCTGTTCTTGATGGCGCTTCAGACGGCGGGATCAATGGCGGCACAGGCGACCTCGCTCAGCCAAATCCTGGGTAGCGCCGGAATGGAGCCATTGCCGGCAATGGGCCATCTGCTGGTCGTGGGTGGAATGGCGCTGGCGATGATCCTTGATTTGCATGTACACGTGGCTGCGATGGTGATCGCGACCTATGGACTCTTCCCTGTGGGGGAGTTGCCAGAGGCGTCTGCATTGTCGCAATGGGGCGTGCGCCAAGTGTCGGGCGCCTTTGCGCTGGCGTTCCGCCTCGCGGCACCCTTTGTCATCGTCTCTGTGCTATACAACCTTACTTTGGGCATTATCAATCGGGCCATGCCGCAATTGATGGTGGTTTTCGTCGGTGCACCGGTAATCACCGCCGGAGGGTTGTTTCTGTTGTTCCTGCTCGCGCCAATGATGCTCGGCCTGTGGATGGCCGCACTGGAAGGCTATGTCGCGACCCCGTTCGGGGCAGGCTGATGGCTGGACCAGAAGAAGATACCGACAAATCCCACGAGCCAACACAGCACAAGCTGGACGAGGCGCGCAAGAAAGGTGAACTGGTTCGCTCCGCAGATTTCAACACTGCAGCGAGTTATATCGGTTTTCTGATCGCGGGCTTAGCGGGAGGGGTGTATTCCGTTCAGCAGATCGGAAACGTATTTCACGTCTTGTTGGAGCAACCAGATCGGCTTGCGCCGCTGATATTCGGTGGCGCTGCGACCGCGACGGTGGGCAGTTTGATGGCGGCGGTCTCATTGGGGCTTCTGGTGTGGTTTACCCTTCCGGCGGGGATCGCATTATTGTCGGTGGTTGCGCAACGCAGCATGGTCTTTGCCCCGAGCAAGCTGAAACCGAAGGCGTCGCGGCTTAACCCGGTGTCCAATGCCAAGAACAAATACGGCCCATCGGGTTTGTTTGAATTCGCCAAAAGTTTTGCCAAGCTGGTACTCTACTCTGCTCTGCTGGGTATCTACCTCAAATGGAGATTGCCTGAAATGAGTGGCACGTTGCATGCAGAGCCGCGCGGTATAGGCGCGTTGATGGCGCAAACGATCATCGAGTTCATGATGGTGGTGTGTGCGATCGCCCTGTCAATCGGTGCCGTTGATTATCTCTGGCAGCACTTTGATCACATGCGGCGCAATCGGATGTCGCATCGCGAGGTGCGCGACGAGCACAAACAAAACGAGGGCGACCCGCATATGAAGCAGGAACGTCGGGCGCGCGGCATGCAGTTTGCGGCTGAACAGATGATGGCAGATGTGCCGCAGGCAGATGTGGTTGTGGTCAATCCAACGCATTACGCCGTCGCGCTGAAATGGAGCAGGATGCCAGGGGCGGCCCCGGAATGTGTTGCCAAGGGTGTCGATCATATGGCGTTGGCGATCCGCGAGCTGGCGGTGACACATGGGGTGCCAGTGCGCCACGATCCTCCGACAGCACGCGCGCTTTATGCTACGACCGAAATCGGTCAAGAGATCGACGCGGACCAATATCGTGCGGTTGCCGCTGCGATTCGCTTTGCCGAGACGATGCGCCGACGTGCCGGAGCGCGCAAATGACGAACCAAGGGTTGTCGGATTTACAGCAGATTACGGATGCGCTGCTCGCCGCTGAGCAGGCCAAGATGCATGATATCCTGCAACGTGAGGCGCAGCTACGCCGCGCACTGGGCGATTTGGACCGGCACCGGCGGGATAATCTGGATCTGACCGCGGCCGAGTTGGCTGCGCCGCGTGCATTGGGGGCGGATATCGTCTGGCAGGGGTGGGTCGGACGGACCCGAACGCGACTTAACACAGAGCTGGCACGGGTGTTGGTCACCAAGGCAGATAAAATGGCCGCTCTGCACCGGGCCTTTGGCCGCAACGTGGCGATGGATCATCTGATCAACGACGCGCGCAGGGCAAGAGACAAGGCACAGGCGACACGAGAGGAGGCCACGCGGGCCGCTCAGATGATCATCTGTCCTGACGCGCGATATCGGTGATCAATACGCTTGTGACTTCTGCACCGACCACATGCTGAGCGACCTCAAGCAAGGACGCACGGAGGGTGTCCAATCTCTTGGCATCAGTAAATTCACCGTCGAAACCACCCATATTGGCGTGTTCGAAAAGTACCTGCAAAAACTTGTCGCGCAGCTTTGGCTCGCGCTCGTATACGGCTTCGGGCTGGTTCTTGGCCAACTCGATGCTGAGAGACATGACCACCAGCGCCTCTACCCTGTCAGGCGAGACAACGGGAATGACAAACTGGTTGTTCAACCTGACGAATGCCACGCCATCGGTGTTGGCATGATCGGTGTCGACATGGCCATCATCCGTGGGGCTTTTCTGCTCAGGGTGTTCCTCAGTGGTCATATTTTCGGTGTCATCCGTCTCGCCCGGAATCTGCGCCGGGCGCAGCGCCAAGCCCGCGCCGACGCCACCACCGATACCGATCAGCAACAAGATTATGGGAAGCAGTTTCTTCATCATCGCTACATATTCCTTTAGAATGGCAAAATGACGTCGAGAACCTGTTGACCGATCCGGGGCTGCTGTACGTCGGTGATCTGCCCGCGTCCGCCATAGGAAATCCGTGCCGAGGCGATCTTGTCATAAGTGATTTCGTTCTGGCGCGAGATGTCCTCGGGGCGGACATAGCCCGTGACCAGCAATTCGCGCATTTCGAAATTTACCCGAACTTCCTGACTGCCCTGAATCGACAGCACGCCATTGGGGAGCACTTGCATGATGGTCGCAGCGACGCGCAGGGTCAGCTCTTCGCGACGGCTGACGGAGCCATCGCCGCCGGAACGGCCGGAGGAATTGATCGAGACAGCGTCGGCCATGCTGGCACCGTCCGGTAGATCGCCGTCGATCCGCTGTGGGATACCGAACAGTTGCGGCACTCCCATGGTTTCGGATCCGCTGCGCGAGCGCGAGGTGGAATTTGATATTTCGGCCTCGTCATCAATCTCGATCACGACGGTCAGAATATCACCACGCCGGATTGCGCGACGATCGCCCAAGAGCGACTTGCGTCCTGCCGTCCACAGCGATGCCTCGTCGGCCTTTCGGTGCCGCTCGGTCGTGATAGGAAGATCGGAACCGAACATCGCCGCATGTTCAGGACTGTCTGAAACAGCAGTGAAATCAGGAGGCTTCCCGATGTGACCCGCGCGTTCGCACGCGGCAAGCAAGGCGATTATGGAAAGGCAGAATGCTGGGCGGATCATGTAAGTCAT
This sequence comes from Roseovarius pelagicus, assembly GCF_025639885.1. Classification (NCBI taxonomy): domain Bacteria; kingdom Pseudomonadati; phylum Pseudomonadota; class Alphaproteobacteria; order Rhodobacterales; family Roseobacteraceae; genus Roseovarius; species Roseovarius pelagicus. Next base: position 2,694,581 of record NZ_CP106738.1, read on the forward strand.
TCCTTAATGTGTGACACGCACGCGACCATCGGGCAGGACATGGCCGGAAACGGTGATGCGCGAAGCAAGGTTCATTGCGCGAATGCGCTCACCTGGGCCTGCGCGTGATAGCGAACGACCTTCGGTAGAGATGGTGACTCCGCTCTGATCGAACACCAGAATGATGATCTGGTTGCGCTCGACCACTGCGGGCGGGCCGATATCGCCGGGCCGAATAGGGCGACCGGGATAGAGAGCGACGCGTGCCTCTTGGCCAATGATGGCGCTGGCATCGCTGATGGCACCGACAATGTCGGCATCTTTTGCCACGATGTCCTGCGCAGTGATGAGCGTCTGTGCGCGGATCGTGCGGGTGGCGACAATCGTGTCGGCACATGCCGGGGATGCGTAGAGCAACCAAAGAACGAGGGGGATGCGCATTAGCGAATCTGTGTTGTCGCACCGAGCATCTGATCGGCAGCGGAAATCACCTTGGAGTTCAGCTCGTACCCGCGTTGGGCTTCGATAAGTTCTGTGACTTCGCGCACTGGATCAACAGAGCTGTCTTCCAGGTACCCTTGTCTGACTGTACCAAGCCCGTCCTGTCCGGGCGTGGTCGTGATTGGCGGGCCTGAGGCTTCGGTTTCTGTAAACAGGTTGCTACCGCGCGCTTCCAGTCCTTTGGCATTGGTGAAACCGACGAGATTGAGCTGCCCCAATTGCTGTGCCTCGGCCGTGTCCTGAAAATAGGCATAGACCTCGCCCGCGCCGTTGATTGAGATCGAGCGGGCATCCTCGGGAATTACGATCTCTGGTGCGAGGGTGAAACCATCAGAATTGACAACCACCCCCTCGGCAGATCGTTTGAACGCACCGTCACGCGTATATGCAGGCTGACCTGAGGGGAGAGTAATTTCAAAGTATCCATTGCCCTCAATCGCAAGGTCCAGATCCCCACCGGTAGCTGAAAGCGAACCCTGTTCTAGATGCACAGAAATGGCGGCGGGCCGGACGCCAAGACCCAGCTGAACACCTGTCGGGAGCACTGTGCCATCTGCGGCGTTCACAGTGCCGGGGCGCGTCATCTGCTGGTAGTGCAGATCGGCAAATTCAGCTCGACGTGTATTATAGCCGGTGGTGGACATGTTCGCGAGGTTGTTCGAGATCGTCTCGACCCGCATCTGCTGGGCGGCCATACCGGTGGCCGCGATTTTAAGGGCACGCATATCAGGCTCCTATCGTGAGGAAATAAAGGTTTGCAAGGCGGTGCGGAGGCGCTCGTTCTCGGCGTCGAGAAAGCTTTGGCCCATCTCATAGGCGCGTTGCACTTCGATCATCCGGGCGATCTGGCTGACCGGATCAACATTGGCACCCTCTAGGTACCCTTGCAGGATGCGCCCGTCAGGGGCGGGGGTTATCCCACCTTCCGATCGAAACATGACGCCATCTTCCCGAATGAGGCCATTCATATCGGTCGGCATCACCAGACCGATTTGCGTCAGAGGGGCGCCATTCGCGCTGACCGTGCCATCAGCGGCAACACTTACGTCGGTGGCGTCGGGCGGCACAAAGACCGGCGCACCGCCTGCATCAAGCACGCGATAGCCGCTGTTCGTAACCAGATCGCCCTCGGCGGACACAGCGAAACTACCCGCGCGGGTAAGACGTTCGCCCTGTGGCGTTTCGATCAGAAAGAAACCGTCGCCCTCGATCGCGAAGTCGAGTGTACCGCCGGTCTGCGTGAGCGCGCCCTGCAACATGGAAGTGTGCCGCACCTGCGCGCTCGCCATCGAAAGCGATGGGCCGCCCTGCATCCGGGTGACATGCTCCGAAAATACCAGTCCCTCCTGTCGAAATCCGGTGGTCGCGGCGTTGGCGATATTGTTCGCTACGATCTGCATCTCGTGCATCAGCCCCGATTGCCGGGTCAGCGTGGTGTAGCCAATGGTATCCATCTTACCCTCCGATGATCAGTGCGATCAGGCGATCCTGAAAGAACGATACGAGCGTCTGGGTCATGAAGCCCATCGAGACCCAGAACACCGCGACGATTGCCACCAGCTTGGGTACGAAGGTCAGGGTCATTTCCTGAATCGATGTGAGTGCCTGAAACAGACCCACGGTCAGCCCGGCCACGAGCGCGCAGGCCAAGATCGGCACCGAGACGATGACCGCGACCCATAGCGCCTGACGCATCGTGTCAAAAAATACGACTTCGTTGTGCATCGTTCAGACCGGCATACGCAGGATTTCCTGATAGGCTTCGACCACGCGATCCCGGACCGTTACGGCGGTTTCGACGGCCAGCTCGGTCTGGGCCAGTGCCTGGACCAAGGCATGTGGATCGGCCTGACCTGTCATCGCAGCCTTGGCGGTGGCTTCGGTGTCTTGCAGCGTGGTGGCAAAGTCGCGCGCGAGGTTCGCGGCCATATTGCCTGCCCCGCCGGTGCCCGGTTCGGGCGCGGTGGCGGGGCGAGACGCTGCATATTTCTGGGCGGAACTTAGGCCTTGGATATCCATTCTGGAATTCCTTTCTGGGTTGCTTAACGACGGAGTAGGTCCATCAAGCTGGAGGACATTTGCCGAGCTTGATCGAACATTTTGAGGTTCGCTTCGTAACTGCGTTGCGCCTCTCGGGCGTCGGCGATTTCGATCACCAGATTGACGTTCGATCCGTCATAGTGACCGCTTTCGTTTGCCATCGGGTGACCGGGGTCAAAAATCTGCACCAGATCACTGCGGTCGAGCCGTACCCGACCGGCCTCGACGGTGCCGGGCGTGTCGCCGGTCATCGCGGTGTCGAATGACACGGATTTGCGCCGATAGCCGGGTGTGTCGGTATTGGCGATGTTTTCGGCCACATGACGCAGGCGCTGGGTCTGGGCGCGCAGTCCGCTGGAGGAAAGCGATAGGGCATCTGAAAAGTCACTCATAATAAGTCCTTTTTTACGGAGAACTAGCGACGGCTCGCGGCAGTACGAAGTATCGACATACTGGAACGGTAGATGGCGATGGCGCGGTCATGCTGGCGTTTGACATCGACCGCGCGAAGCATTTCACGTTCAAGCGAGACCGAATTACCGTTCGGGTCGCTTTCTTGGTCAGGGACGGCGAATGATTCTGGCGCGATTTTCTGCGCCATGCCCCCGAAATGAGATGTGCGGGTGGCACGCAGCGCGAACCCAGCCGCCTCACTGCGATATGCGTCGGCAAAAGAGATGATGTCGCGGGCCGCGTAGCCGGGTGTATCAGCATTGGCCATATTGCGGGCGACCACTGCTTGTCGTGTCCCGGCATGGGTGGCCATCGCGTGGGCCATGCGGAAAATTTCCAGTTTTTCGAACATCGGGACTTCTTCCTCGATCGGTTTCAACCAAGGCTTAACCGTGATTCCTTTAGAAATTGTTTTCAAAAGATTTGCGGAGAGTTCGATGAATGACACTGGGTTGGCCTGTCTTGGGGCAGAAATATCTGATTTGCGCGCCGCGCGGATCATTGGGCGCGTGACATCGGTATCCGACGCGGTGTTGCACATTCGTGGGCTTGCTGGCGCGGCGCGGCTGGGTGATCGGCTGTGCGTAATGCGTACCGATGGTGGCGCGCTATGGGGGGAAGTGGTGCAGCTGGCGCAGGACGCTGTGACCATGTTGCCTGACGAAACACCCGCGGGAGTATCATTGGGGGATCCGGCACAGTTACACGGGGCGGCGCAGATTGCGCCGGGGGATCACTGGATAGGGCGGGTGATTGATCCGCATGGGCGCCCTCTGGATGGCCGTCCGTTGATGCGCGGTGTGGATAGCCGATCATTATACGCGGCCCCGCCCGCGCCTGCGCAACGTAATCGATTGGGCGCGCGGCTTGAGACGGGAATGGCTGCATTCAACACGCTGCTGCCGATCGTGCGGGGACAGCGGGTAGGTCTGTTTGCCGGTTCGGGTGTCGGAAAATCGCGCCTCCTGGGCCACTTGGGACAGCACATGCAGGCGGATGTGGTGGTCTTTGCGCTGATTGGCGAACGCGGGCGCGAATTGCGTGAATTCATCGAGGACGTTCTCGGACAAGAGGGGATGGCACGCTCGATCGTTGTCGCTGCCACCTCGGATCGTTCGCCGCTGGTGCGCAGGCGCTGCGCATGGACAGCGATGAGTGTTGCGGAACATTTTCGCGATCAGGGTAACGAGGTGCTGTTGTTGGCAGACTCAGTTACACGGTTTGCAGAAGCCCATCGCGAAGTCGCGACGGCTGCGGGCGAGCTGCCAAGCTTGCGCGGATTTCCTGCCACGACATCCCATACCATCATGTCGCTATGTGAACGGGCCGGACCGGGGGCCGCCGGGCAGGGGGCGATCACGGCCGTGTTTAGTGTGCTCGTCGCCGGGTCAGATATGGACGAACCGATCGCTGACATCCTGCGGGGTGTGCTGGACGGGCACGTGGTCATGGATCGCGCCATTGCCGAGCGCGGCCGATACCCGGCGATTGATCTGTTGCGGTCTGTTTCGCGTAGCCTGCCCGAGGCGGCGACAGCCGCTGAAAACGAACTGATCGCGCAAGCCCGCAATCTGCTAGGAGCCTATAACCGATCCGAGACGATGTTGCGTGCCGGGCTGTATGTCGAAGGGTCGGACCCGCATTTGGACATGGCGGTGCGTGTCTGGGCCGAATTGGATGCGTTTCTGGCAGAGCAGGAGACAGTATCATGCCAGAACAGCTTTGACCGGCTCGCCCTGATCCTGCGCCGTGCGGGCGCAAAACGCGCGCTTCCTGCGTCCAAGAAGATGGCGCACAAAACAGTGGCTAGCCCGGAGGGCAGTCAAAGAGTTTCCAGCAGAGGCGGTGAGGTCGGCCCCGGTGTGACAGCGGATCAACGCGAGCCCGGCGCTGCCGAACTGCCTGGCGTTGGTTGATGTCAGAAAACCAGACAGGCCTGATACGCCTGCGGCTAGCGGAGGTCGCACCGAGCATGCCATCGTCGGTCGCCGATGAGCGGTCGGGTGTCAGCATCGGCAGTTGATGATCATGACTGCAGCAGGGTCAGGGCGATGGAGGTTCCGCTTTGCGCGGTGAACTCAGCCACTTGATTGCGTATCAGGTAGCGTTCGATGATGTGCTTTCGGGTGTCTGCATCAGCGAGCTGATCTAATGTGTCGATGCCCAACTGACGGCTGGCACGGTCACGAAAAACCTCGACCTGCCGATCAAGGTCCATCTGACCAAACCCTTCGGGCAACCCAAGCGCACGTTCGAACACCTCTCGCAAGGGTGGATCACCCATGATGCGTAGCCACTTTGTTTTGTCGCTACCGGTTCCGGTCGCGATATCAGGCAAGCTGCGCTCTGCGGTCATGGCGAGGCGCATGCTTTGATCCTGATCGCCGACAGCAATCTCGAACTGCCGGGCGCGGAATTTTTCAGTGATCTCCCGGCCAAATCCTTCAAAGAAGGTGCGGCGCCCGCCGAGGTTACCAAAGCCGAATGCATCGGCAAACTCGCGGTATCGGCTGTCAGCGAGCCGAGTGGCCAACGCATCATCGGCCTCTGTGCCGCCTTCCAGAATTTTCCGGATGAAGAAACGGTTATCGAGATCGTCCTGTAATCCAAAAGCACCGAGAGCCACACGTAACAGGCGCCGGTCTGATACCAACTGCTCAGCCGTTTCGACATCAGAGATGGCTTGCTCGAAATAGGTTGTGTCGCGGCTGATGCGGGCGCCACTGTCAAAGGCGGCCGTTTGAGTGGCCAATGTGCGCGTCAAGAACGCCCAGCCCGCCAAACCGTCCAAAGGAACCACTGGTTGATAGCTCATTGTCGTGTCTTTCTTTGACCGCTGACGTCCCGGGGAGTCATGCCGTGTGATGTGCCAATAGGCGTTCTTCGCGGGGCAAGAGCGCGCGTAGGGATTTCAGACATTGATAGAACTGATCATTCAGCACAGCCTGCGTGGCGCTCGTCAGATGCGCGCGACTGTCAGGGTCGATCAGGATCTGGCTCAACTCTTCAATATGCCGCAAGAGTGGCAGGCGCGCCTCCTCGGGATTGGAATCCCCCGACAGAACCAGCTGCGCGGCATAGCAGACACGGCGCACTGGCGTGTTAGCGGTGCCGGGATGGATTGCATCACGCAAGCGCAGGATATTCGCGCCCGGTGTGACAATCGATAACCGCACGCGCCGGTCGCCGTTTTCCACGACTGCGCTGTTGATCAACACGCGCTCTTTCGGGCCGAGCTTCAGAACCAGCCCGCTCATGGTCTTTGGCCTTCGCCGCGCAGCCCGGCCATGATCGCGGTATTTATCTCGATCAACGGCGCTGCAGAGACCCCGTCCGACAAAACGCGGGCGCTGTGCAGATGGGTGAATTCGGCTAGATAGACAATGCGTGCCCGGATGTCGGCCGGCAAAGCGTTGCCGGTGTCTGCAACATCGCTGGCCAGAATCGTCCATAGATGGCGATTGTCATGCAGGGCGCCAGCCAGACGGCGTATATCCTTTTGTCCGGAACTCGTGCTGGATTTTAGAGCATTGGTGATCCTTGCAAAGGCTTCGTACTCGGTGCTGCGGGGGGTCTTGATCGTGCGCGCGGTTTGGCTATAGGCCTCCTGCGCTTTGCGAATTGCATTCACGGCGGGCGTCCTTCCGAAAGTTTAATGGGGCGGTAAGCAGGGTCAGGAGCGCCCCATAGGGCGCCCCTCAGGCTGGCTTAGCCTCGGAAGAGTGTCAGGATGCTCTGCGGCGCCTGATTGGCGATCGAGAGCGACTGCACCGCCAGCTGCTGCTGGACCTGCAAAGCCTGAAGTCGGGCCGATGTTTCTTCCATGTTGGCGTCCACCAACGCCCCGATGCCAGACGTCAGGGAATCGGTCAGGTTTGAGATGAAAGTGTTTTGCGTTACGATCCGGCCCTCGGCGGAGCCCAGCGCCGCCGCTGCGTCAATGGCAGTGTCAATCAGTGACTCGATTGTGCCCAACGCGGATGTCGCGCCGACACCGGTGGTCACGTTGATCCCCGTCATCGCGCCGAGGCCGCCGGACCCCGCATTGGTGAACTGGCCAGATACGAACAATGCATCAGCGCTGTTGTTGGTAATTACCAATGTGCCTGCGTTGGCGATGTTGTAATCCACCGTGACGTCCGCATCGGTGGCCTCGATCGCGGATTTGAGGCCGACAGCCACGATGTCCTCGACTGAGGTGCTTGCGATGTCTTCGGCGGTGACAGTGTAGGAGACTTCAGTATCGCCCAAACGCATCGATATCTTGTCACCGGCCGCATAGGTCGGATCGACAATCACGACCGTACCATCGTCATTGGTGCCACCTGTGGCATCCAGCGCAAAGCCGAATGAAGCGTCGTCATCCACGGCCAATCCGTCAGTGCCAGTAAATGCCGCCTTGGCGGTAAATCCGCCAGTCGCAAGATCCTGACCGTCAACAGAGATGGAGGACGCCGTGACGTTACCGTTGGAATCGCGGTCAAGAGAGGCGAGAATATCGGTCGAGGCGACATTTCCATCGACGAGATTGAGCCCGTTGAACTGTGCCGCCGCGATGACCGAGTTAATTTGCCCTTTCAGTGCGGTTACATCATCGTTGATCTTGGTGCGGTCGACATTCTCAGCCTGTGCAGCAACGATCTTTCCCTTCATCTGGGTCAGAAGATCGGTAACCGTTTCGGCGGCCTGACGCGCCACGGCGACTGAGGATTGGCCAAGCGACAGGCTGTCGGTGATTGCCTTGAATCCTTTGACATCGGATTCCATGACTTTGGAAATGGCGAAAATGGCCGAGTTATCACGTGCGCTGCCGATCTTCTTGCCGGTCGAAATCTCGTCTTGTGTTTTTGACAAGTTCATATTGACCGATTTGAGGGTTTGCAGCGCGGTCATGGCGCCGTTGTTTGTCAGAATGCTGGACATAGCATAATCCTTTGGTTTCTGGCGCTTTTGCGCCAATTACACGCTTCGCCACCGGGTGTGGGGACGACCTAACCTGTCTTTCTGACATGTGCAGCGGACGCCTGAGGCGGGCTGCGCCATCCGGTTGGGATGCCCATGCAGGATGCGTTTTCAGGTGCTAATGGAGTGCTAAAACCATCGGATCATATTGCTAGCATTTGAGACAATTCCGGTCAGGCGCGTTTTTCCACTTTATGCTCGACGTCGGCTTGCAAGATGAGCTTCCGCCCGCTTTCATCATAAGTCTCCAACGTGCGCCGGATCTTGCGAAAGGCGGCCATGCGAGTGGCCACCTTGCGAATCCCCTGCAACGCGCCGTCTAGCAATGCTTGATTGCGGGCCACCTTGCCCTGAACCGGGCGCAGGTCGTGTTGAGCATCAGGTGCGGCGATGTTTAGCGCGTCGATCAGGTGTTCCTTTTGCGCCAGCAGACCGCCAATCGCGTCCAGATCGCCGACCAGCAAGGCGCGCCTCTCTTTCTCCAGCAAGGTATCGAGACGATCAATCAGCACTTGTACGGTGTTATCTGTCATCACTCTTCTCCAGTATGGCTTGATAAAAATGTTCGGCGAGGCCAATGCCGCCGGTTTGAACCATGGCGTCCGCCAATGCCTGACGCTGAAACGATGCGAATTGCTCTTCGCCAACGCCGCCGCCAAAGCTGCTGTTCTGTGTTCCCAAACCACAGGATTTCAGCATTTCAGCCAGAAACGTCGCCTCCAGCTTCTCTGCGGCGCCGCGCGCGTTCAGTGATTTGGTCATGCGGGAGAGAGGAGGGTTCTGGGATTGAATTGGTAAAAAATCGGTCACGGGATTACCTCGAATTGATCGAACTCCGCTGTATTTGAGCGCAAATCAGTAAAGAAGCAGTAACCAGCTTTTGTCATGGTCTGGGCATCAAGGAAGAAGTCCCGGAGAAACCGATGCCCAGTCCAATGATTCTATTGAACGACATGATCGCGCGGACGATGGTCGGCAATCCGGCCAAGGTATCGGGGATGCTGCCTCAGGACGCAGCGCAGAATGATGGGCGAAGTTTTGATCGTATTTTTGCCCGAAACGTGCCGGAGCATGGCTTGGTTTTGCCCGAGCCGGAAACGGTGGAAGGGCAGAACAAGTCAGAAGGATCAACTGACACAGCTGAGGCAGATCTTCTATCGGCGGATAAACGAAACACGACTGCACCTGCGGAGGGCGGGCAAGTCGATGTTTCACCAACGGGCGCGCGTTCTCCGGTTTCGGATAGCCCTCTGATCTGGGGCGATGGGCGCCGGGCCGATGCGGGGGGGGGCGACGAGGTGAGCGGGGACACGAATGCTGTTCTTGATGCTGCTGCGATGGGGCAGTCACCGGACGAGAGATCTCTGGTCGAAGCTCAGAACGTGGCGAGTCGTCCCGCGCGTGGCGTTGAAGAACGGCTGACAGGGCGTTTGCAAGACGAGGCGGCTTACGCGCATTCCGGCGCTGGAACGACCGTCGCGCGTGCAAGTGCAACAACAGGAAGAACTGACCCCGGATCCGAGGCGGGTGAAATTGTTCAGGCAACCCCGGACCAAGTGGCGCAGGGGGGTACGGTCCTGTTGTGGACGTAACACCGCTGGAGTCAGCGTTGCCAACAACTTCGCCCGACTTCGTAGCTCTTGCCGCGGGTGCGGAAGGCAGAGATGGCATCGGCTTGCCCGTCCGAAACGGAAATACAGGCAGCGACGCATCCCAAGCCGATTCACGCGATGAAATGATCGTTTCTACGCGAATACAGAGTAAGGGGGCGGGTACGGCAATGCCCCTCGCGCCCTCCCCGCGCTACGCAACCGCCCAGGCCGACATGTTGACGTCAGAGCATCCCAATCAATTGAATACAAACGGAAACAGTCCTCGGGGGGGCGAAGGTAATCAGGCCCCATCGGGTCAAGCTCCTGCGTTGCAATCAGATGGGGCGGATGTCCTGCGACCAACAGCAGCAGGTTTTCTGACCGACGCGTCCGCATCTCGTCCGATTAACATGCAGCAAGCCGGCCCTGCTGAACCGGCGGGACGTCGCATCAGTCAACCTTCGGCGGGACAGCCCGCCGGCAGTCAGGCGATGGCAGTGCCGTTGATGACCACATCCGCAGCAGGCGACGGAGAGGGCGTTGCGGAAGATACCGAAAATTCGCTGATAACTGGCAGAACACCACGCCTATTCAACAGGATAGAGATCGCATCAGAAGGTGATGCATACATGCGCCGTGATCCCGCACTGTCGCGGTCAAGTGGTGGGGCAGTCGTGCCCGATCCGAAGCCCGGCATAGCAATGCCTACCGTATCCGGGAGTATTCGATCCGTTGCGGGCGGTACACACGCTGATGGTATCAGCAGTGTGGTGATACCGTTTGAATCGCCACCTCTGGGAATCCGAGGTGCGAGTGTCGTCTCTGGCGCAGGTCCGCGGGAAGCGGGCCATGCCCCGCAAGTTCAGGTGGATGAATTGCAGGCTGCGATGATTGAACGGGCTGCAGAAGGCGGGCTGGATAAACCCAGACAGGAAACACTCCTTCCACGCGCGACGATTCATGACGGCGCCGCATTTTTGGATCGCCGCGCCGTTGAAACAGCGCAGCCGCGTTCGGTGCCACAGGTTGCGGACACTATGGTGCCGCAGGTTACGGACACTATATCGCGCAGCAGTGCTTTTGACGTGGATGTAAAAGCAGCGGTAGACAAATCTGCTACAACCGGGGTGGATCTGGCTGCCCCCGTCGAAGTGCGCGGCCTGCGCGATTCGTCGATCGAACTACGAGCCGTCTTACCACCCGCACAGCACCGCCCGGAGACGGCACGGCAGGTCGCGGTGCAGATTGCCGATGCGGCGCATCGCAGCGGTGAGCGAGTGATTGATCTGTCATTGAACCCGGCAGAGCTGGGGCGGGTCCGCCTGTCGCTAAGTACAATGGATGGCGCATTGGCGGTTCAGGTGGTGGCCGAACGGCAGGATACACTGGACCTGATGCGCCGGCATATTGATCTGTTGGCAGAAGAATTCCGCGCGATTGGTTATAATGGTGCAGCCTTTGACTTTGCAGGTCAGCCCGGCACGCACGGCAGGCCAGATACAGCGGACGTCCACACGGACGATACGGTATCGCAGGACGGCGGAACGCGATCCGAACCAAAGGTAGCGCAGGGGGCACTGACGGTGGCCACGGACCGACTGGATATCCGTTTATGAAGCATTCCGGAGTAACGGATATCCAGCACCCAAGCGGCAAATTTCGAAAAGGATGAGATCATGCAGGTGACTTCGACACAGCCGGGCACAAGCCCGCCCCCTACCGGGGCACAACCTAACGCCGCGGCGACCAACGCGCTTAGTTCAGATTTTGAGACATTCCTGAAGATGCTGACGGTGCAGATGGAGAATCAGGACCCTCTCAATCCAGTCGATTCCGCGGACTTCGCGACACAACTCGCTGCCTTCTCCTCGGTCGAGCAGCAGGTGCGGACCAATGACCTGCTGGGAGGGCTGTCAGAGCAGATGGGGTTGATGGGCCTCGGGCAATTGCAAGGTTGGGTCGGGATGGTGGCCCGTGCGGAAATGCCGGTCGCGTTTGATGGCACCCCGGTGGAGCTGCAATATGATACCAGCACCGGCACCGATCTCGCTCAACTTGTGGTGCGGGATGCAACTGGCGGCATCGTGCAACAGAAATCCGTGTCGCCGTCAGGCGGCCCTGTGATCTGGGACGGCACTGATGAAACTGGCCAGATGTTGCCTGCTGGCACCTATCATCTGAGCGTAGATGCGTTTCAGCGAGAGGCGCATCTGGGCACCGCGCCGGTCGCGTCGCAGTCACGGGTGGTCGAGGCGCGTCTGAGCGGCGGAACCACTGTTCTGGTGATGGCAGGCGGGCAGGAAGTGCAGGCGGCTGAGGTGATCGCATTGCGGCAGCCTGACCCGAATTGAGCAGGAGGCGATAGCTCAATTACCCGCTGAAATTACGCGGTTTGTGCAGGAGGGTAGCAATCGAATGATGTTCGATCAGGCGATTGATCCGGGCAGAGTCGCGGCCCTTGTTGTTAGCGGCAGGTTTGGCCTACGAGGTTGGTATTTCGGCACTGACAGGCGTGAGGGCATGTTGCATGGCTGCAACGTTTACACGCGCGCGCAACCCATTTTGCGCTCACGTTAGAAAGTCTGGAATTAATTGTGATTTACTATCAATGGGTTGGTCGACTATCAGACGCCATCGGCAAAGTCGTGCGAAACTGAAGAAAAACCGGGAAAACTGTTTTGTTTTCGTTCCAAACGTGCGATATTCCCAGTTGAGATTTGTGGGGACACAGATTCTAAAACCGGTTTGGAGAGTATTATGAAAAAATTCGCAACTCTTGCAGCAGCAGCTGCAATCGCCGTCTCCGCTGTAGCGCCCGTTGCAGCCCAAGACGTCAACGCTGACCCATTTGTGTCGACAGCAGGCCCAGCAGTTGGCCTGACGCCGGGTCTGGTCGCAGCTGGTATCGCGATTACCATCATTGGTATCGCAGCGCTTGATTCGAGCGACGACACCTGAACGAATACACTGCGCTTCGGCGTGGTTGTTTGAGGAAAAGGCAGCCTATAGGGCTGCCTTTTTCATGTGGGGTGATCGTGGTCCGGATGGCTGAACGTCCGTCATTGGCTTGGTGCGCCAGCACAGCCTTTTTTCCCGACCCCAACGATGCCCTTTCAATTGACGTCCGGGCATGGCATAGATTCGGCATCAGAGATGGTTCCGAGAGGTGCCATGATGTTTGACATCTCAATTTGAGGAGAGATTACATGAAAAAATTCGCAACTCTTGCAGCAGCAGCTGCAATCGCCGTCTCCGCTGTAGCGCCCGTTGCAGCCCAAGACGTCAACGCTGACCCATTTGTGTCGACAGCAGGTCCAGCAGTCGGCCTGACGCCGGGTCTGGTCGCAGCTGGTATCGCGGTTACCATCATTGGTATCGCAGCGCTTGATTCGAGCGACGACACCTGAACGAATACACTACGCTCCGGCGTGGTTGATTGAGGAAAAGGCAGCCTATAGGGCTGCCTTTTTCGTTTGCGAGCAGGCTGTACGATCGAGCCTCAGAGCAGCGCGAGGCAGGCGGCAAGGACACCTGCGCCGAGAATGGCCCCGCTGACGCCGCAGACAGCCAGATCACGCCGCCGACGGCGTGGCGGCTCTGGTGTCGGGGCCGAGGCGCGAATAAGAGCGGATTCCACCAGTTGCGGCAGACGCGGGCCAAAGCGTGACAAAACCATCGCAGTGCGCCCCAGACTTTGCGCCAAGGCGCGTGGTCCAAGGCTCTGCCGAATGTAATCCTCTACTACGGGGCGGGCGACCTGCCAGATATTGATCTGCGGGTTGAGCGAGCGCGCAACACCCTCGACCACGACCATCGTGCGCTGTAGCAGGATCAGCTCGGTCCGGGTTTCCATGCCAAAGCGTTCTGTCACCTCGAATAGATAGCTGAGCAGGCTGCCCATGCTGATCTGGCTGGCGTCCATGCCAAAGATCGGCTCTCCTACCGCCCGCAACGCGCGGGCGAACTCATCGACATCGCGGTTGGCGGGCACATAGCCTGCCTCGAAATGCACCTCCGCAACGCGGCGGTAATCGCGTTTGATGAAACCATAGAGGATCTCGGCGTAGACGCGGCGGGTGTATTCGTCGATATGCCCCATGATGCCGAAATCATAAGCAATGATATTGCCATTCGGCGCGACCTTAAGGTTGCCCTGATGCATGTCAGCGTGGAAATATCCGTCGCGCAGCGCGTGACTGAGGAAGAGTTGCAGCACTCGGTCACCCAGCACTACACGGTCATGGCCGGCTGCATCAATGGCGGCATTGTCGCCCAGCGGCGCACCGTCGGCCCAGTCCATCGTCATTACCCGGCGGCTGCAATGGTCCCACTGGATGCCGGGTAACTGAAAGCCTGCGTCGCCCGTGGTGTTGGACGCAAACTCGGATGCAGAGGACGCCTCTAGCCGCAAATCGAGCTCGCCCATCACTACGCCCTCGAAATGGGCGATCACTTCGGTCGGATGCAGGCGGCGTGCGGCGGGTGACAGAAACTCGATCATGTTAGCGGCAAAGTAGAACGCGTCGATATCCACGCGAAACGCGCGTTCGATCCCCGGACGCAGCACTTTGACCGCGACTGAATCGCCGGTTTTGCGCAGCGTGGCCTTGTGCACCTGCGCAATAGAGGCAGCGGCCACTGGCGGGCTGAAGTCGTCGAACATTGCCTCTATCGGTTGGCCCAGCTCCTGCTCGATGCTGGCCTTGGCCACATCAATGTCAAACGGCGGCAGCTTGTCCTGCAACACGCGCATCTGCGTGGCCAGTTCGTCGCCCACCAGATCAGGGCGGGTTGACAGGATCTGGCCGAATTTGATGTAGGCCGGTCCCAGCGCCGTCAGCGCACGGGTGGCCGGGGGCATGTTCGGGTCGCCCTTAAGCCCGAGCCACTGAAATGGCCAGGCGAGGAATCGCAGGGTACCGCGCACCAAGGGGGGCGCATCCATCGCATCCATTATGACGCCCATGGCGCCGGTGCGTTCCAGCGTGGCGCCAGTGCGGATCAGGCGAATGATGTTGTGGGGTCCACGCATGCCTTAGATTTTCCAGCCGGAATGCAGGCAAGCGATGCCCATTGTCAGGTTGCGATACTTGGCCTGTTCGAAACCGGCCTGTTTAACCATTGCGAGAAAGGTTTCCTGATCGGGAAACTGCCGGATCGATTCGACCAGATATTGATAGCTGTCGCGATCCCCGGCGATCACGTGGCCAAGGCGTGGAATGATGTTGAAGGAATAAAGGTCATAGACCTTTTGCATCAGGTCGTTCGGTATTTGGCTGAATTCCAGCACCATCAGGCGGCCGCCGGGTTTGAGGACGCGGAACGCTTCGTTCAGGGCCTCTTGGGGGCGGGTGACGTTACGGATGCCAAAGCTGATGGTGTAGACGTCGAATGTATTGTCGGCAAACGGCAGCGCCATCGCGTCGCCCACCACCCAGTCGAGGCTGTCGACCATCTGATCGGCTTCGGCGCGTTTTCGTCCTTCGATCAGCATCGGCTCGGTCAGATCCAGCACTGTCGCGTGGCCGGAGCCCGCGCGCTTGAGAAAGCGAAAGCTGATATCGCCGGTTCCGCCCGCCACATCGAGCAGCTTTTGCCCGGCGCGCGGGGCTAGCCAATCCATCATGGCGTCCTTCCAAACGCGGTGGATGCCCATCGACATGGCATCGTTCATCACGTCGTATTTGCTGGCCACGGAGCCAAAGACGCCGCGTACGCGGCCCGCCTTTTCGTCCTCGGGGACAGTCTGAAATCCGAAATGGGTGGTTTTCTCGGTCATGGGCCTTGCCTTGCACGGGTTCAGGGCCTTGTTATAGAGCGCTCGGGCGCGGACACAATGCGGCCCTTTTGCAGATGTGGAGGCGAGCATGCCCGAATTGCCAGAGGTTGAAACCGTCCGCGCCGGGTTGGCGCCGGCAATGGAGGGCGCGGTGATCTCGCGCGCTGAGGTGAACAGACCTGATCTACGCTGGCCGTTTCCGCCTGAGATGTCCGTGCGGCTGACTGGCCAGCGAGTGTTGGGGCTGCGGCGCCGGTCCAAGTACATCCTTGCTGATCTGAGTTCGGGCGAGACGCTGCTGATCCATTTGGGGATGTCAGGCCGGATGCTGATATCGGGTGATCCGCTTGGCCAGTTCGTGCACGATCATCCTGCGCCGGAAAAGCATGATCATGTTGTTTTACACATGGAGAATGGGGCGCGGATCACGTTCAACGATCCGCGCCGATTCTGGGGCAATGGACCTCTATGATACTGCGCTGGGCGAGGCTCATGCACTGCTGGCAAAGCTGGGGCCAGAGCCGCTGGGCAACCAGTTTGACGAGAAATATCTGGTACAAGCGCTGCACGGAAAATCGACGCCGATCAAATCGGCGCTGCTGGATCAGCGAATCGTGGCAGGGCTGGGCAATATCTATGTGTGCGAGACGCTCTATCGGGCGCGGGTGTCACCACTCCGTAAGGCTGGAAATTTAAGTGCGGTGCGCGCAGCCGCGTTTGTACCGATCATACGCGATGTCTTGCGTGATGCGATTGCGGCGGGCGGTTCATCCCTGCGTGATTTCCGTCAAGCCGATGGAGAGTTGGGGTATTTCCAGCATCGCTTTGATGTATACGACCGCGAGGGACAGGCGTGCCGCAATACAGATTGCACTGGTATGATAAAACGTATCGTCCAATCCGGGCGGTCCAGCTTCTACTGTCCGAAATGCCAAAGATAGGTTGAAAGCGCGCGCCGGGGTGGTAAACCAAAGCACCTGACAGAAACAAGCGAAAGCAGATTTCATGGCCTTTGAGACGATCACCGTCGAAGTAGAAGACCACGTCGCCCTAATCACGCTGAACCGACCCGATGCCATGAATGCGCTGAATGATCAGCTGCTGGGCGAGTTGGTAACAGCATTGGAAGAGGCGCAAGGCAACGACAAGGTGCGCTGCATCGTGTTGACCGGCTCGGAAAAAGCGTTTGCCGCCGGAGCCGATATCAAGATGATGAGCGACAAGAGTTTTGTCGAAGTGTTCGCCGGGGACCTGTTTGGTCCTGAAGCCGACGCGATCATGCGGGTTCGTAAACCGATCATCGCTGCCGTCTCGGGTTATGCGCTGGGCGGCGGGTGCGAACTGGCAATGATGTGCGATTTCATCATTGCCTCTGAAAGCGCGAAGTTCGGCCAGCCAGAGATCAATCTGGGCGTGATGGCCGGGCTCGGCGGATCACAGCGGCTGACGCGTTTCATCGGCAAATCCAAATCGATGGATATGAACCTGACCGGGCGTTTCATGGATGCCGAAGAGGCAGAACGTTCCGGTCTTGTGAGTCGCGTCGTCCCGATTAAGAAACTGCGCGAAGAGGCGCTGGCGGCCGCTGGCAAGATTGCCGAGAAATCGATGGTCAGCATCATGGCGGTCAAGGAAGCGGTCAACAGGTCCTACGAAACGACATTGCGTGAGGGCTTGCTGTTCGAACGTCGTGTGTTCCATTCGCTCTTTGCCACCGAAGATCAAAAAGAAGGCATGTCCGCCTTTATGGAAAAACGCGAGGCGCAATTCCGCGACAAATAGATGGTCGGGCAAAGTTAGGCCTAGCCTGCGCCCACGCGGCGCGGGCGGGCCGATTGGACCCGGTTGCAACGATGTCAGGGGGATTGCTGCGAAATGCTTGCAATTCTGCGGGGCCGGGCGTATCTGACCGTCAATACATGCGCGCGATGCCCGCCTAGGCAAGAATCAACACCCCGAGAGGGGGGCCATTCGGGATTGTGCTGCGTAAATGAAAACACAACGACCGAACACTGAGAAAGGGTCTGATTCACATGGCCAATACACCGCAGTCCAAAAAACGCGCACGTCAGAACGAAACCCGTTTTGCGATCAACAAAGCGCGCCGCTCGCGTATCCGCACCTTCCTGCGTAAAGTCGAAGAGGCGATTGCCTCGGGTGACAAGGAAGCGGCCACTGCAGCCCTGCGCGCGGCCCAGCCCGAGCTGATGCGCGGCGTGACCAAAGGCGTTTTCCACAAGAATACAGCATCGCGCAAAGTGTCGCGGCTGTCGGCGCGAGTGAAAGCTCTCGGCTAAATAACAGCTAACATATTGATCGCAAAAGGCGTCGCATATGCGGCGCCTTTTGCACGTTTGCGGGTGCGAAAATCCGGCTAAGATTCTTTTTCAGCAAAATCAGAGTCAAGGAAGAAGATGAGTTGCAGCGGCGATGATCGAATTGCTAGTTTGACCAAGCGATTCACCTGGGGGAAGGGTTGATCCGCATCCGCTGCGCCAACATTTACGGGCGATTGGACGCGTATCTTCAGGATTTTGTCCTGACGAGATTCCTTCTGGCGTGGCATGCTATTGTCGCGGAATTGGCGGTTCGGGGATGTCCCGCCATCCGGTCTATGACGTTTAGAACTACATAGGGCTCATCTGTGGGGCCTTTCCATCGGGGTCCATGCGGCCATGATGGGTGGTATGCTGTGCCTGATTGGGTGTGGAATTGCTTCGACCGGATTGGGCACAAGCCCACCGGGTAATAAAAAATTGTTGATGCGCTGCTCGCGGAACGGGAACGAATGACACAGGATCAATGGGGACAAGTGAAGCAAGACCTTCGCAAGACGGTCGGATCGAGCAACTACACAAACTGGATCGAGCCTTTGGAATTGTCGGATGTTGCGGACGGTGTCGCAACGCTTGATGTGCCGACCAGCTTTGTTGGCAATTACGTTTCGCAGAAATTTGGCGAGCATATCCTGTTCCACCTGCGGTCAGCCGCCCCTGACGTGCGCCGTATCTCGTTCAACGTGCCTGCAAAGCGTCCCGTCGCTACGCGAGCGACATCGACGGCGGCACCCAGGGCGGATGCCGTGCGCGCCGAGCGTGACAACGTGATTGCCGCCGCGCCGCTGGAGCCAAAATTTACCTTCGACAGCTTTGTGGTCGGCAAGCCGAACGAGCTGGCCCATGCGGCGGCCAAACGTGTTGCCGAGGGCGGGCCGGTGACGTTCAATCCGCTCTTTCTTTATGGTGGAGTAGGCTTGGGCAAGACGCACCTGATGCATGCGATCGCGTGGGAGTTGCAGCAAAACCAACCCAACCTGAATGTGCTTTACCTGTCAGCAGAGCAGTTCATGTATCGGTTCGTTCAGGCGTTGCGTGACCGCAAGATGATGGATTTCAAGGAATTGTTCCGTTCGGTCGATGTTCTGATGGTTGACGATGTGCAATTCATCGCAGGCAAGGATAGCACCCAAGAAGAATTCTTTCACACGTTCAACGCGTTAGTGGACCAGAACAAGCAGATCATCATTTCGGCTGACCGTGCGCCGGGTGAGATTGAAAAACTGGAAGAGCGGATCAAATCGCGCCTGCAATGCGGTCTGGTGGTGGACCTGCACCCGACCAATTACGAACTGCGCTTGGGTATTCTGCAATCGAAAGTCGAATTCTATCGTGGTCAATATCCCGATCTGGTGATGGCCGATGGCGTTCTGGAATTTCTCGCGCACCGTATCCGCAAGAACGTGCGCGTATTGGAAGGCGCGCTGACCCGGCTCTTTGCTTTTGCGTCGCTCGTGGGTCACGAAATCACATTGGATCTGACGCAGGATTGTCTGGCAGATGTGCTGCGCGCCTCGGAACGGCAACTGACGGTCGAGGAAATCCAGCGGCAGGTATCGGATCATTACAACATCCGCCTGAGCGATCTGGTGGGCCCCAAGCGGACCCGCATCTTTGCGCGTCCGCGGCAGGTGGCAATGTACCTGTGCAAACAGATGACCAGCCGGAGCCTGCCTGACATCGGACGCCGCTTTGGCGGGCGCGACCACACCACCGTCATGCATGGTGTGCGCAAGATCGAAGAACTGCGCGCCAGTGACGCACAGATTGCAGAGGATCTGGATCTGCTTCGTCGTACCCTTGAGGCGTGAGGCGAGCAACTCTTGCGCCCTATGGGTGTGCCTAGGCGATTGGCGCGCCTGATCGGCTTGACCGGGGCGCCGATCCAGCGGAAAACTACCAGAAAAGGCTTGCACCGGTAAGGGACGTTGCTAACGTGCCCTTCCCGGCGCGGCGTCGGGTTAGGCTGAGGGTGTTTTGCAATTTTCCTGAGTAGCAGGATTGGTGCAAAACACCCTAGGCACTGAAAAGGCTTTAGGGAGCAAGGGTATGAAACTCAGCATTGAACGGGCGACCTTGCTCAAGGCCGTGAGCCAAGCACAATCGGTCGTGGAGCGGCGTAACACGATTCCGATCCTCGCCAACGTATTGATCGAGGCCGAAGGCGGATCGGTGCAGTTCCGCGCGACGGATCTGGATATCGAAGTGGTCGACAAGGCCCCCGCCCAAGTGGAGCGACCGGGAGCGACTACTGTGTCGGCGGTCATGCTGCATGAGATTGTGCGCAAGTTGCCAGATGGCGCTCTAGTCACACTGAGCGATGACGGCACTGCCGGTCGCTTGTCGGTCGAGGCGGGGCGATCAAACTTTAACCTTGCGACGCTGCCCAAGGAAGATTTCCCGGTCATGGCATCGTCCGAGTATGCCAGCAATTTCTCTGCCAAAGCGCCTGAACTACGGCGGCTGTTCGACAAATCGAAATTTGCAATTTCGACAGAAGAAACGCGGTACTACCTCAATGGCGTTTACATGCATGTCGCCGAGTCGGATGGCGGCAAGGTGCTGCGCTGTGTGGCTACAGACGGGCACCGACTGGCGCGTATCGACGCGGACCTGCCCGAAGGTGCGGCCGATATGCCCGGCGTGATTGTCCCGCGCAAGACCGTGGGCGAACTGCGCAAGCTGCTGGAAGACGACGATATGACGATCGCCGTGTCAGTGAGCGAGACAAAGGTGCGTTTTGCCACGCCTGATATCACGCTGACGTCCAAGGTGATTGACGGCACGTTCCCCGACTACACGCGTGTCATTCCGCAAGGCAACACACGCAAGATGGAAGTGGATGCGGCAGAATTCGCGCAGGCTGTGGACCGGGTTGCAACTGTCAGTTCCGAGCGCAGCCGCGCGGTCAAGCTGTCGCTGGACGAGGACCGGCTGGTTCTGTCTGTGAATGCCCCCGACAGCGGTGCCGCCGAAGAAGAACTGGCTGTGGCCTATGGTGATGAACGTCTAGAAATCGGGTTCAATGCCAAGTATCTACTGGAAATCGCCAGTCAGGTAGATCGCGAGAATGCGGTATTCCTGTTCAATTCCGCAGGCGATCCGACGTTGATGCGCGAGGGCAATGATCTGAGTGCGGTTTACGTCGTCATGCCGATGCGCGTGTGACGCCTGTCGGATTTGAGTATTTTTGGAACATTGAAAGGCCTTGAATGGCCGGTCTGTGGTTTTCCCAGCTAACGCTTTCATATTTTCGGTCGCATAAATCTGCGTGGCTGGACGTTGATGCGCGCCCGGTTGCAATTCATGGCCCGAATGGTGCGGGTAAGACCAATCTGATCGAGGCCGTTTCGCTATTTTCGCCCGGTCGCGGGCTGCGCCGGTCCTCGGCGCAGGAGATGGCGCGCAGACCCGAGGCATTGGGCTGGAAGCTGACAGGATTACTACATTCATTGCATCAGGTTCATGAGATTGAAATCTGGTCCGAGGAGGGGGGCGCGCGGCAAGTGCGCATCGATGGCAAGGCAACGGCGCAACTGGCACTGGGACGCATCGCGCGGGTGCTATGGCTGATCCCTGCCATGGACCGTCTGTGGATCGAAGGGGCTGAAGGGCGTCGGCGTTTTCTGGATCGGATGACGATGAGTTTTCTGCCCAGCCATGCCGACGCCGTGCTGGCCTATGACAAGGCGATGCGGGAACGTAATCGGCTGTTAAAGGATCAGGTGCGTGACGCACATTGGTACACCGCGCTGGAGGGGCAAATGGCCGAGCGTGGGGCCGAGATCGATGCAGGCAGACGCGCGGCGCTGGCGCAGATTCATGCGGCACAGCAGGCGGCAGAGACATCCTTTCCGGTGGCAGAGTTGGAGTTGACGGCAACTGAAGGTGAAATGCCGGAGGATGAATCTGCCTACCGCGACGCGCTGGCGGAAAGCCGGTTTCGTGATCTGGTTGCGGGCAGGACGTTGATCGGGCCACACCGTGCCGACCTATACGGGGTCTATGCGGCCAAGGGTGTGCCGGCTAGGGATTGTTCAACCGGAGAGCAGAAGGCGCTTCTCGTGTCGTTGATCCTGGCCAATGCGCGGGGGTTGATGCGTGATTTTGGTGCGCCGCCGATCCTGTTGCTGGATGAGGTTGCGGCGCATCTGGATGCGGATCGGCGTGCGGCGCTCTATGATGAAATCTGCGGTCTGGGGGCGCAGGCCTGGATGACAGGGACGGGCGCGGAACTCTTTGCTGAGTTGGGCAATCGCGCGCAGCATTTCGTTGTAACCGAAGCGCAGAATGTATCGCAGATCGATCAGCGGTGATGCACTACAAAATATAGCGTATCCGCGTGACATTGCCCCCCAGAAATCGTATAAAAACGCGAAAAGACGAGGAATTTTCGCATGGCAGAGGCAGCAGCGGCACCCGAAGAATATGGTGCCGATTCTATCAAGGTTCTCAAGGGCTTGGAGGCGGTTCGCAAACGTCCGGGCATGTATATCGGGGACACTGATGACGGCAGTGGCCTGCATCACATGGTCTATGAGGTCGTGGATAACGGCATCGACGAGGCATTGGCAGGCCATGCCGACCGCGTGACGGTCACGATCCACAAGGACAGCTCGGTTTCGGTCAGCGATAATGGCCGTGGGATCCCGGTTGATATCCATGAGGAAGAGGGTGTCTCGGCGGCTGAAGTCATTATGACGCAGCTGCATGCGGGCGGCAAATTCGACAGTAATTCGTACAAGGTGTCGGGTGGTCTGCACGGCGTTGGCGTGTCTGTGGTCAATGCGCTGAGTGACTGGCTGGAACTGCGGGTCTGGCGCAATGGCAAAGAACATGTGGCGCGATTCGAGGGTGGATTTACGACCGAGCATCTGAAGGTTGTCGGTGACGCCGACGGTCGCAAAGGCACCGAAGTGCGGTTTCTGGCCTCTACCGATACGTTTTCGAACCTCGCCTACAGTTTCGAGACCTTGGAAAAGCGGCTGCGCGAACTGGCGTTTCTGAACTCTGGCGTGCGCATCCTGCTGCGTGACGAGCGGCCCGAGGAAACGCTGGAATCCGAGTTGCACTACGAGGGTGGCGTCAAGGAATTCGTCAAATATCTGGACCGGCACAAGGCGGCGATGCTGCCTGATCCGATCTTTATCACCGGCGAAAAGGACGACATCGGTATCGAGGTCGCGATGTGGTGGAACGACAGCTATCACGAGACGGTACTGCCTTTTACCAACAACATCCCGCAGCGCGATGGCGGTACGCATATGGCTGGTTTCCGGGGCGCGCTGACGCGCACGATTAACAGCTATGCGCAGACCAGTGGTATCGCCAAGAAGGAAAAGGTCAGCTTTACCGGCGACGATGCTCGTGAAGGTCTGACCTGCGTTTTGTCGGTGAAGGTGCCTGATCCGAAATTCTCCAGCCAGACCAAGGATAAGCTGGTCAGTTCCGAAGTTCGTCCCGCCGTCGAGGGGCTGATGAACGAGAAGCTGGCCGAATGGTTCGAGGAAAATCCGAACGAGGCGCGGATTATCGTCGGCAAGATCGTCGAGGCGGCTCTGGCCCGCGAGGCGGCGCGCAAAGCGCGCGACCTCACGCGGCGCAAAAACCCAATGGATATGAATTTCCTGTCCAGCAAATTGAAGGATTGCTCGGACAAGGATCCTGCGAATACCGAGATTTTCCTTGTCGAGGGAGATAGCGCCGGTGGATCGGCCCAGACGGGACGGGATCGCAAGACGCAGGCAATTTTGCCGCTAAAAGGCAAGATCCTGAACGTCGAGCGGGCACGGTTTGACCGGATGCTGGGCAGTCAGGAAATCGGTAACATGGTGATGGCACTGGGTACCGGGATCGGTCGGGACGAATTCGACATCTCGAAATTGCGCTACCACAAGATCGTCATCATGACCGACGCAGATGTGGATGGTGCGCATATTCGGACGTTGCTGCTGACGTTCTTCTATCGCCAGATGCCCGAGTTGATCGAAGGTGGATACCTCTATATCGCGCAGCCACCGCTATACAAAGTGGCGCGTGGGCGTTCGGAGGTTTACCTTAAGGATGAAGCCGAGATGCAGGATTACCTGATCGCTCAAGGCACCGACGAGGCCATTCTGCGGTTGGGGTCAGGCGAAGAGATTACCAGCACCGATTTGGTGCGCGTGGTTGAAGAAGCGCGTCAAGCCAAGCGGATTTTGGAAACCTTTCCAACACATTACCCGCGCCATATTCTAGAGCAGGCCGTGATTGCAGAGGCTTTCCTAGAGGGGCGCGTGGATGCTGACCTGCAAGGGGTTGCCGATGCGGTGGCCGAGCGTCTGGACCTAATCGCCCATGAATACGAGCGCGGTTGGCAGGGGCGCCCGACGCAGGACAAAGGTATGCGGCTGACCCGAACCGTCCGGGGTGTCGAAGAGGCGCGTCGGCTGGATGGTCCCGTCCTGCGTTCTGGCGAAGCGCGCAGGTTGGGCCTGTTGACAGCTGAGCTGCGCGAGATTTACCGGATGCCCGCCACCTTGGTGCGCAAGGACCGCAATCAGACGATTCATGGTCCTTTGGACCTGCTGGATGCGATCCTGAAAGAGGGCGAAAAGGGATTGGCGCTGCAACGCTACAAAGGGTTGGGCGAGATGAACCCGAGCCAGCTGTGGGAAACCACACTGGACCCGGACGCACGCACCTTATTGCGGGTCGAGATCGATGATGTGGCCGAGGCCGATGACCTATTTACCAAACTGATGGGCGATGTGGTCGAGCCAAGGCGTGAATTCATTCAGCAAAATGCGCTGAATGTGGAGAATCTCGACTTCTGAATGGTCCTTGATAGGCCCCGTGTTCATCCAACCGGGGTCTGTCCATCCAGTGTGCGCAAAGTGTGGTACATTTCGGGTCTGCGATCCCGAAAGATGCCCCAGCTGCCGCGAAATTCGGCTGCGGCGTCCAGATCGACTGTTGCGGTGATCACATCTTCCACGGCTTTGGCGGTGTCGGTCAGGATTTCACCTGTGTAGCCAGCAATAAATGAGGTGCCATAATACGTGCCGGGCGTGTCCCCGACCAGTTCTTCCCCGATCCGGTTAGAGGCGACTAAGGGAACCATGTTGGCTGCGGCATGTCCCTGCATGGTCCGGCGCCAATGGCCGGAGCTGTCAAGGTCGGGACTGTTTGGTTCATTGCCGATGGCCGTAGGGTACATCAGAACTTCTGCCCCTTTCAGAGCGAGGGAACGGGCGGTTTCGGGAAACCATTGATCCCAACAGATACCACAGCCGAGGCGGCCAAATTTGGTTTGCACCACCTGAAAGCCGGTATCACCGGGCGAAAAGTAGAATTTCTCTTCGTAACCAGGCGCTTGCGGGATGTGGGTCTTGCGGTAATTGGTCAGGATTTCGCCGTTGGTATCAATTACGGCCAATGAATTGTAGCGCGCTAACCCACATTCTTCGTAGTAGGAAATTGGCAGAACGACACCCAGTTTACGAGCGATGGATTGAAAATGTGCGACGGCTTTGTTCTGCCCTAGGGGCTGCGCAAAGTCGAGGAACTCTAACGTCTGTTCGCGGCAGAAATAGGGGCGCTCAAACAGCTCCTGCAACAGGATCATCTGCGCGCCCGCCTCGGCGGCGCGGATCACGATATGCTCTGCGGTAGCGATGTTTTCATCGACATCCCAACCACAAGCCATCTGTGTGGCTGCGAGAGTTACATTGCGCATATGTTCCCACCTTTCTAGCAGAATGCCGTCATGTTGCGATGACTGGCCGGCAGTTCCTGCATGTCTGTGTTGTCTTGTGCAGGTTATGCGCAGTCAGATCGGTTTCGGAATATCCCTCAAGGGGTAGGGTAATGGGGGCGGGTTCGTCTGGTTTCGTGCGGACCTTTAGCCGTCTGAGAAACATTGAATTGACGGGCAGAAAATTCTTGCTGCTACATTGTTCATTCCGCGCTAGGCTTCTGGCATCGTGCCGCGGGCTTCAGGAGGGACAACCATGGCCAAAGATGCAACACATCCCACAGATACCCTGCGCGCACGCAAGCCGGATGGCGACAGTGTACCCCTGACCGAGTGGGGTATTGATTCTGAATACGGGGTGCTTCACGACGTGCTGCTCGGGCCGGTCGAGACGTTCGGACACATGGACAATGTCGAGTTTAGCTCAATCTATCGGGAAACAGCGGAAAAGAAACGCCCGTGGGATCATCAGTCCGCTGTGCGCCAACATCGCGAGATGTGCGATGCCTACGAAGCGGCAGGCGTTCGCATCCATACCCTGCCCGCGGACGAGCATCTGAAATATGGCGTATATGCGCGCGACAGCAGTTTTATGACCCCATGGGGGGCGGTCATCACTCAGATGGCAAACCCGCGCCGCCGGGGCGAATATGCCGCTGCACTAAGGTTCTATCTAGAGGCCGGCATCCCGATATATGACATGGTCACGGCAGGTAATTTTGAAGGCGGTGATTTTCATATCATTGAACCGGGAGCGGTTCTGATTGGCTATACCGGGAAACGCTGCGAAGAAGTTTCGGCCCGCCAGATTGGACGCTGGATGGAACTGGAAGGCTGGGAGGTGAAATACGCCTCGATCGATCCATTCTATGTACATATTGATCTGATGGTCTGCATGATCGCCGAAAAATGCGCCGCCGTCTGTGTCGAAACGACGCCAGATGACGTGCTGGATTGGCTGAAATCGCGAAAGGTCGAGATCGTGCCAGTCGGATTTAAGGATACGATGGCGTTGGGATGCAACGTGATGTCGCTGGGCAACGAACGTGTTCTGTCTCCGGCAGCTAGCAAGGATCTGAATGCGAAGCTGCGCGCCAATGGATTTACTGTCTATGACCCGGACATGTCGATGTTCAGTATGATGGGCGGGGGCATCCATTGTATGGCGCAGTCATTGCGGCGTAGTGCAGGCTAAGGTCCGATCCGGTGACGCATGCCGTGTGCGTGGTGTACGAGCTATAGTCTCGACGGAAGGCAATTACCTGTCGTTCGCGGCTAATTCTATCATATTTAGCTGGCGTGCCCTATACATCGCTAGGTGAAATAATTGACCCTTGGGCAAAAAATATTATTATAGGGAATAATTGCGCGCGAGTCATCTTGACCGCTCCTTATAGAGGGAAGCGTTGAGGGAAGGCGAATAGTGCCTCGTGCTAGAGTTGGGTCAAACGGCATTTGCGGTCTAAGGAGGACTGAGATGGGACGGGCAGACACCGTGATCAAACCTCTCGGAGGATTTGGCCTGCGCAGCGGTGATACGCCCGTGCGACGGACCTTCGAGATCTATGTCCATCGTGGCTTTTCCGAACTGGAATTTGCTGCCGTGACCAACACGCTGGCCATGGCCAACGCGGTGCTGTCCCGAGATGCATTTGACTGGCGTGTAGTGTCGGACACGCCGGGGATCGTTTCGGGCAACACGGCGATGCTGGTTCGTGCCAAACCAGCGGTGCATGATCACATGTATGCGGACATCATGGTGGTTCTGGGTGGACCCAGAGCAGCACGATCGGACTGGCCGCGACGTGCCCGCGCGATGCAACGTCTGGCAGCGCCTGTGGTTCTGCTGTCGGATGCAGCAACCGCCTTTATCCGGATGACCAAATCGCCCGCTGGCAAGGTGACGACGCATTGGCGTGATATTCCGGTACTGCACGAGGAGGGGCATCACCCCGGACTGACCGATCGGCTCTGTGAAAACAGTGACGGGATTCTGACGGCGGCGGGCACCGGTGCAACAGTGGAGTTGATCATCGGATTGATTGCGCCGTTTCTGGAGGCTGCGCAGCTCGCGGAGATCGGCAACCAGTTATTGTTGCCCACCATCCGGAAGACTGACGCAGAGCAACCGTGTGGGGCGGCAGGCAACGAGGCATTGTTTGACGAACGCATATCGGATGCAATTCGTCTGATGGAGGTCAATTTGTCAGAGCCTCTGTCGATGAGCGAAGTTACCGAGATGGTTGGAATTTCGACGCGCCATATGGAGCGCGTGTTTCGCGAGGTGTTTGATGAAACGCCCGCGCGATTTTACAAGCGTTTGCGGGTAAAACAGGCCCGCGTCATGATTGAAACGACGCTGATGCCGTTGATGGATGTCGCGCTGGCGACGGGCTTTGGCTCGCGCAGCACGATGGCCAAGGCCGTAAGCGACGAATATGGCCTGACCCCATCCAGAATGCGGACACGAAAAAAGATCGATTTGCTGAAATTCGACGCGGGCTAAAGCGCCAGATATCCGATCCCTGAAAAGGTTATGGCAACCCCGACCCATTGGGCCGTGCGCATCGGTTCTCGCAAAATGAGCCGTGCGAGAATGATCGTCGCCACGCCGAAGATGGACGCGCCGACAGCGGCGAACTCGGCTCGCTGGAGGGTGCCGCTGGCCAGAACGATACCGTGGGCCGTGGTGTCCAGTAGCGCCATCAGCACCAAGTAGGGCCATGCAGAGCGGTCAGGGCGTTTAGGGCTACGGGCCAGCATGAGCAGTGTCAGGCAAACGACTGATGCGGTCAGGCGCGAGATGAAAATCACGGGCAGCTCGTCTCCCGATGCGGTTGCCGCTTGTCCGGTGGCGAATGTCCCGGCAAATCCAACCGCTGCCAGCACCGCCCAGCCAACTGCCGAAACTCGAGAGCCATTGCCCGCCTGCTCATCCGAGAGAATGCTGACCAGAGCGACGCCGCACAGGACGACAACAACGGCGATCCATTGGTCAACAGGCACGATCTGTCCAGAGGCAGCGGCCCAACCGACAGACAGTATCGGGTATGCACCGACGATGGGCGCAACCAGCGCAACAGGGCCTATCCCGAACGCTTTGTAGAGGCCGATACAAGCACAGATGTAGATCAGGCCGCTGAGAACACTCAGGCCACCATCAATCGCATTCATCTCGTGCCAGTCGCCAAATACCAGAGCGAGCGGCAAAAGTAATAGCGTACCGGTCATCAACATGACGATAAGCAGCGGCAATACGGCGCTGCCTTGGGCGACCTGCCGCACGCAGATGTCATGGATGCCCCATGCCAGCGCGGCGCACAGGCCCAGAGACAATGCCAACATCAGCGTACCTCTGCGATGCATATCGCCATTTTATGGATCATTGGTTTTCCTGACTTACCCTGTGCGTTGGTGGATCAGACTGGAGTCCCGCGACCGGTCGGATGCTACTGCGATGGCCCGCCTCCGGTCGCGGAAAATCGCGGAGGAAACAAAAAAGAGCTTTGCAGCTCATGTCAAAGACTGCAAAGCCCAGTTGGTAGGGACGTGGTATTGATAAGGTCAGATATCCAGCGTGTGGTCTTTTTCCCACTGCGAGAAATGCGAGGTGTAGTCGTTCCATTCCTGCATCTTCATCTTGATGTAGGATTTGGAGAATTCTTCGCCCATCATCTCTTTCAGGCCCTTGTCCTTGTCATATTCGCGCAACGCGTCGAGCATGTTTAGCGGCAGCTTGGGCGCGCCGCGTACCTTGTGACCTTCGGCGTACATGTCGATGTCATGGCGTTTGCCCGGATCAGCCTTGGACCGGATACCCGACAGGCCTGCTGCAATGATGATCGCCTGCAGCAAATATGGATTGACTGCTCCATCGGGCAGGCGCAGTTCGAACCGGCCGGGGCCGGGCACGCGTACCATATGCGTCCGGTTGTTGCCGGTCCATGTCACCGTGTTTGGAGCCCATGTGGCACCGGACGTGGTACGCGGTGCATTGATCCGCTTGTAGCTGTTTACGGTGGGGTTGGTGATCGCCGCCAGCGCGCTGGCGTGTTTCATAATACCACCGAGGAAATGCTTGCCGCGCTCGGATAGGCCCAGCTCACCGGTCTGGCCTTCACCCTCGCCTGCAAAGACGTTGACTTTGGCTGCCTTGCCGGGCGCGTCCCAGACTGAGATATGCGCGTGGCAACCATTGCCTGTCAGACCCTCGACCGGCTTGGGCATGAAGGTGGCGCGGAAACCGTGCTTTTCGGCAATGGACCGGGTCATGAACTTGAAGAAGCTGTGCTTGTCCGCCGTTGAAAGAGCATCGTCGAAATCCCAGTTCATTTCCCACTGGCCGTTGGCGTCCTCGTGGTCGTTCTGGTAGGGGCCCCAGCCCAGATCGAGCATGTAATCGCTGATCTCGCGGATCACGTCGAGGCGGCGCATCATCGCCTGCTGGTCGTAGCAGGGCTTGGCCGCGGTATCAAAGGGGTCGCTGATCTGGTCGCCGTCGGGGGTCAACAGGAAAAATTCGGCTTCGATCCCGGTTTTGACATGCATGCCTTCTTCGGCCGCTTCGTCAATCAGGCGGCGCAGCACGTTGCGCGGGGCCTGAGCCACATCTGCACCCTCCATGACGCAGTTCCCAGCGACCCATGCAATTTCGGGCTTCCACGGCAGTTGAATCACCGATGATGGGTCCGGCACGGCGAGCATGTCAGGATGCGCGGGCGTCAGATCCAGCCATGTGGCGAACCCGGCAAAGCCTGCACCGTCTTCCTGCATGTCTGCAATCGCTTGCGCTGGGACCAGTTTGGCGCGTTGGGCACCAAAGAGATCGGTGAAGGAAATCATAAAGTATTTCACGCCGTTATCAGCGGCAAATTTGGCGAGATCTGTGGTCATATTGGGTCGTCCCTGTTGATCGTCTTTTGTGACTTGGGCGCAGCCTTGATGGCTGCGCCCTTGATGTAGTTCTTAAAACCCGGTGCCCGGCTTGCCGGGATACCAGTCCGTACCTGCCAATGGAATCTTGGCCATGGCAGCGGCTTCCATTGTCAGAGCGCAGAGGTCTTCCGGCTCCAGGTTGTGCAGATGGTTTTTGCCGCAGGCCCGTGCAATCGTTTGCGCCTCCAGCGTCATCACCTTGAGGTAGTTGTTCAGGTGACGTCCGCCGGCGACCGGATCGAACCGTTTCATCAGTTCAGAATCCTGCGTGGTGATACCGGCAGGGTCGCGCCCTTCGTGCCAGTCATCATATGCGCCTGCGGTGGTGCCCAGTGCGTTATACTCGGACTCCCAGCGCGGATCATTATCGCCCAGCGCGATCAGCGCGGCGGTACCGATGGCAACCGCGTCCGCGCCCATCGCCAGTGCTTTGGCGGTATCCGCTCCGCCGCGAATGCCGCCTGA
The DNA here is from genome assembly GCF_025639885.1 of Roseovarius pelagicus. Taxonomy (NCBI): domain Bacteria; kingdom Pseudomonadati; phylum Pseudomonadota; class Alphaproteobacteria; order Rhodobacterales; family Roseobacteraceae; genus Roseovarius; species Roseovarius pelagicus. Next base: position 2,725,358 of record NZ_CP106738.1, read on the forward strand.
CACGATCAGCTGCACCTCGCGGTGAAGCCCCTGATCCTCGAGCGCGCGCACCGCTTCGCGGATACAGGCCAGAATGGGCATGCCGACATGCTCGATGAATACGTCCTGTGTGGCGGCTGTACCGCCCTGCATCCCGTCCAGTACGACCACATCCGCGCCTGCCTTAACGGCCAACGTGGTGTCATAATAGGGGCGGGTGCCCCCGACCTTGACGTAGATGGGCTTTTCCCAGTTGGTGATTTCACGCAGTTCAAGGATCTTGATTTCCAGATCGTCCGGGCCGGTCCAGTCAGGGTGACGACAGGCCGAACGCTGATCGATGCCCTTAGGCAGGTTGCGCATTTCGGCCACGCGATCACTGATCTTCTGCCCAAGCAGCATACCGCCGCCGCCGGGCTTTGCGCCCTGACCAACAACAACCTCGATGGCGTCGCAACGGCGCAGGTCATCAGGGTTCATACCATAACGCGATGGCAGGAGCTGATAGACCAGCTTGTTGGAGTGGCCGCGTTCCTCTTCGGTCATGCCGCCGTCACCAGTGGTGGTCGAGGTTCCTGCCAGTGTCGCGCCGCGTCCCAGTGCCTCTTTGGCTGGGCCCGAAAGCGCACCAAAGGACATGCCCGCGATGGTCACAGGAATGTCCAACTCGATCGGCTTCTTGGCAAAACGGGTGCCCAGAACGACCTTGGTGTCGCATTTTTCGCGGTACCCTTCCAGTGGATAGCGCGAGATCGATGCGCCCAGAAACAGCAGGTCGTCGAAATGCGGAACCTTGCGTTTGGAGCCACCGCCACGGATGTCATAGATGCCGGTCGCTGCCGCACGGCGGATTTCGGCGTTTGTCGGATTCGAGAACGTGGCCGACTGGATCGGAACGGTGCGCGGTGCGCCTTGGTGATCGTCTTTCATGTCGTCAGCCCCTCTTAGTAAGCGTTGTCAATGTTGAAGTTGTACAGCTTGCGGGCCGAGCCGTAGCGCTTGAACTCTTCCGGTTTGGCGTCGCATTCGCCGCGCTCCAGCAGATCCTTTAGGATCTCGATATGCTCGGGACGCATCTCTTTTTCGATGCAATCTGCCCCCAGAGATTTGACTGATCCGCGCACGAACAGGCGCGCCTCATACAGGCTGTCGCCCAAGGCATCGCCGGCGTCGCCACAGACGACCATGTTACCCGACTGGGCCATGAACGCGCTCATATGGCCGATGTTGCCATGCACGATGATGTCGATGCCTTTCATCGAGATGCCGCAGCGCGACGAGGCGTTGCCCTTGATCACCAATGTGCCGCCATGCGCGGTAGCACCTGCATATTGGCTGGCATCGCCTTCTATGATGACCGTACCGCTCATCATGTTTTCGGCAACGCCCGGCCCGGCTGAACCATGCACGCGCACGGTCGCCTGCTTGTTCATGCCGGCGCAGTAATAGCCGGTGGACCCCATGACGTTGACCTCAATGGGGGCGTCCAGACCGACGGCAATCGCGTGGCTGCCCTTGGCGTTCACGATTTCCCACTTGGTCTGGTTGGTTTCCTTGGATTGTGCCTGAAGTGTCGTGTTCAGGTCGCGCAATCCCTGCGCTTCTAGATCGAATGTTTGCATTACGCGGCCTTCTCTGTGGCGGTCGGAGCTGCGTTATGGCTCCAGAAATAGACGGTTGCCGGCTCGGGTTCCCAGACACGGGCCTGCTCGATGCCGGGCAGGTTGACCAGCGCGCGATATTCAGAACCAAACGCAACATATTGGTCGGTTTCGGCCATGACGGCGGGTTTGCAGGCGATTGGATCGCGCACAACACCAAATCCGTCCTTGGTGCCGACGACGAAGGTGAAGAAACCGTCGAGATCATCCAGCGAGCTTTGCAGCGCCTCGCCCAGTGTCGCGCCATTCTGCATGCGCCATGTCAGGTAGGCTGCGCCAACTTCGGTATCGTTCATTGTCTCAATATGCACGCCCTCGCGACGCAGTTTGCGGCGCAACGCGTTGTGATTGCTGAGCGAGCCATTGTGCACAAGACACTGATCTGCACCAGTGTTGAACGGGTGTGCGCCCATTGTGGTCACGGCGGATTCAGTTGCCATGCGAGTGTGACCAATCCCGTGCGTGCCGTGCATTTTACTCAGTTCAAAGCGGGCAGCGACGTCTTTGGGCAGTCCGACCTCTTTGTAGATCTCAAGCGTTTCGCCATAGCTCATCACCCGGACGTTGGGGCGAATTGTGCCCAGCGCCGCGCGCGCGGTGGTTACGCTATCGCTCGGAATATCCAGCACGGCGTGCGTATCAATGACGCGCATTGTTATAGATTTACCAATGCTTGAACCGAGCTCGGTATCCAGCTGCGCGAAATCGTCATCTGGTGTGTCCGATTGAACGGTCATTTTCACACGGCCCGGCGTCTCATCACGATAGATTGCGATGCCAGCGCTGTCGGGGCCGCGATCCGTCATGGTGATCAGCATGTCGGTAAGCATATCTCCCAGCCGAGATTCCAGGCTGGGGTCTTTGAGGAAAAGGCCAACGATGCCACACATCTGTGCGTTCCTTTCATTAAGGCGTTCTGACTGAGTCGGAGGCTAGCACCAAATTTCAAACCGTTCAACTGTTGGGAAAGTAAATTTCCTGACAGTCAATTTCCTTGCTGAATATGTGCGGCGGGCAAGCCAAGGAAGCACGGCATATGCAAAATGAAGCTTCCAGTTGGGATGTATCCCACCACCGGGTGCATTCACGCTACGTGCTTGACGGATTTCAGGCTTTTTGGGGGTAGCTGATAATCGAAAGGTAACGCGCGGGCAGCTTGATCAGCTTTTCAGGTCCGTGCGGTGCATCGGCATCGAAGAACAACGTATCGCCCGGTTCGAGCGTATGCACATCATCCCCGTGCCTGTATTCCACTTCGCCTTCCAGCATGTAAATCGTCTCGATCCCGCCATGTTGAAAGGTTGGGAACACGTCTGATTCTTCGGTAAGTGTGATCAGATAAGGCTCTACAATAACGCCAGAGGCATTGGCCCCGATGTGACCCAGTAGATTATACTGGTGATTGGCGCGCGTGCCATCGCGTTGCATTTCGACACCTTGGCCGGCCTTGGTGTGGACAGCTTCTCGGTGCTCCTCGAAGCTGCGAAAGAAACTGGTCAGCGGCACTCTGAGCGCGTTAGCCAACGTTCGCAGCGTCGTTAGCGAGGGCGATGTGTTCCCATTTTCGATTTTTGACAGCATACCGATGGACAGCCCGGTTATCTGGGCCAGATCTGCTACGGTGATTTCCTGTTTGCGACGGAACGCCCGAACTTCGCGGCCGATAGCAACTTCAAGAACCTTTTCGCGCACACCATCTGCGGTGCTGTGCGGGTCTTGGGTCAAGAATGCGGTCTTCTTGGTGTTTGTTGCATCTATGCTCATCGAGTTGGGCCTTTGTTCAGAAATTGCCCGATAGGCACGAAAAGCAGCGCGGACCAAATGTGATCAGTATAATGCGCAGCATTCCTGTAGCTATCCTAAATTTTAATATCAGTAAAGTTCATGCAGCATCATTTGAACATTAGTTGAATACGCAGAAGTAACGATTGTGGATTTGTGCCGATGGTCATTCTGCGCGGAAAAGAGACGCGTATATGAAGTACCCTTTAACCTCCCGTTAACCTCTTCTTTACGCATCATTAACTGAAATGAATGAAACTCTTCGGTGTATTCCGGGCTGAGGACTAATCTATGGGCATTTCAGAATTGCGGCAGCTGGACACGCGGTCTCTGAAATCTGCCGGGGCGCTCTGTGATCTGGGGCTGAATCTCGTGCGCGCCGGCACCATCAGCAGTTCAGATGCGGCGCTGGCGCAACTGGTTCAGAGCCATTGTGATGCGTCACTGGAAAGGGTGCTGGAAGCCGAGGGGTTGGCCGGTTCTGCTGATCTGTTGGCTGCGCAAGCACGCCGGGCGAATACCACTCTCATTGAGGGCTCAGAACTCGCTGCCAGTGCTGCCGTTCTGCCGGGTGTCGATCCGCGCCTGTTGCTGAAACATGCTGCCGTGCCGATCGCGCAGTCCGATGCAGTATCTGCTTTGGCCGTGTCCACACCAGATACATTGCGCGCGTTCGAAGGCATGTTGCCCGATAGTGTCACGCGCCTGCCGCTGGTGATCGCTCCGCGCCGCGATATTCAGGACCGGGTTGCGAACCTAAACAGAGCCGCACTGACAAAAGCCGCACAAGCGCGGGTCCCCGAGCACGAGAGTTTTCGGACATGGCGCGCCAATCCGCTGCGACGGCTGTGCGTGACGTTGGGGGCGATGACACTTTGCCTGATGCTAACCTTTTTCTTTCCGACCATTGTGTTCGCTGCGTTCGCGGGATGGGCCGCATTGACGCTGGTCGTGTCGTTCGGGTTGCGTGTCTCTGCGTTGATTGCGCGCATGGCACTGGGGCCTGTCGAAGAAGACGCTCCGACTGTATCACCGACGCAGAAACTGCCGAAAGTGTCGGTGCTGGTTCCGCTTTTTCAAGAGACCGAAATCGCTCATGCTCTGGTCACGCGGCTGACACGGCTGACCTATCCCAAATGTCTGCTCGACGTCATTCTGGTGCTGGAGGAAAACGACACGACTACGCGGCAGACCTTGGCAGAAATTGATCTGCCGCCGTGGATGCGCGCGGTCATCGTGCCAGAAGGTCAACCGCGTACAAAACCACGCGCAATGAACTATGCGTTGGATTTCTGCGAGGGTGATATCATCGGTATTTTTGATGCCGAAGATTCACCCGACCCCGATCAGATCACCCAAGTGGCCCGCCGGTTTCAGGCGGCCCCGCCAGAGGTCGTGTGTCTGCAGGGCATACTGGATTACTACAATCCCCGGCAGAACTGGTTGGCGCGCTGCTTCAGCATTGAGTACGCGGCATGGTTCCGGGTGATGCTACCCGGGCTTGCGCGGTTAGGGTTTGCGATTCCGTTGGGTGGTACGACGCTATACTTTCGCCGCCCCGCGCTGGAGGCGTTGGGCGGGTGGGACGCCCATAACGTGACCGAGGACGCCGATCTGGGTTTTCGCCTGGCGCGCCATGGTTACCGAACTGAAATCATCGGAACCGTCACCGGGGAGGAGGCCAACTGCCGAGTCTGGCCGTGGGTCAAGCAACGATCGCGCTGGTTAAAGGGGTATATGCAGACCTATCTGGTACATATGCGCAGGCCTGTGCAACTGTATCGGCAACTGGGGGCGCTAAAGTTCTGGGGTTTTCAGGCGCATTTTGTCTCGGCTTTGTCACAGTTCTTCTTGGCGCCATTCCTGTGGTCATTCTGGTTGATCCTGTTCGGGCTGTCGCACCCGCTGGACCCGTTGATTTCGCGGGATGCGCTGATCCTGCTGGGACGACTATTTCTGGCGGTTGAATTGCTAAATATCGCAATCTACCTCGTAGCAGTTTCCGGGCGCTATCACCGGCACCTCATGCTGTGGGCGCCGACCATGCATTTCTATACGCCCTTGGGCACGCTTGCCGCCTACAAGGCCCTTTATGAACTGATCTTTGCGCCGTTTTTCTGGGACAAAACGAGTCACGGTCATTCGTTGGTCGGGGCGGGTCATTCGGCAGATGTAGAAATGCGACGGTCAAATCGTGGATTTGACCTCACCGGAATCCAGTTTCAGGCGCGTCACGAACGCTTTTGAGATATGCGCTTGCAGCGCCTCTCTTGCGGCGGCTGTATCCTGAGTCTCGATCGCACGCACGATGGCATCATGTTCGGCGATTGCTGCCGAATCGCGTCCCACGGCGGCCAGCGAGGTCGTGGCCATTAGCGCCATGGACCGGTGAACCAATCCCAATTGCTGGACCAGAAAACGGTTATGCGAGGCGAGATGTATCTGTTTGTGAAAGCGTCGGTTGGCACGGGCCATCGCACCGGGATTGCCGACCAATGCGCGGTCTTGCTCGACCATGTCGCGTAATACCGCCACTTCTTCAGCGGTCGCGTGGCGCGCGGCGAGGCTGGCAGCCAATCCTTCCAACTCGGCGCGCACGACGTATAGTTCCGCCAGTTGATTGTGATCGAGTGATGATACGATCAGACTGCGCCCGTCTCGGGTCAAGAGTGACTGGGTTTCCAGACGCTGCAAAGCTTCTCGGATGGGGGTGCGTGAAACACCCAACCGTTCTGCAAGATCACTTTCAACCAGACGGTCGCCGGGTTTGTAGACGCCAAGGTCAATCGCCTCCAAGATCAGAGAATAGGCATCGGTTGGGGCAGGTTTCATCAGGCTTTTCCGGTTCCACTGAAATTTTGCAGACACTACGCGCCTGCCGCCTGCGCAATCAACCCTGCTTGCATTGTCACGAGGCGCGGACAGGGGTAAATCCACACCATGCCAAAGCAATTCTTCTCTCACGTCAGCACTTGGGTCTTTGATCTGGACAACACTCTGTACCCGCCAGAGGCACGGCTTTTCGATCAGATCGAAGTGAAGATGACCGATTTCGTGATGACCGCACTTGGCGTGGAGCGCGCCGAAGCGGATCGTCTGCGGCGGCACTACTGGCGCACCCATGGTACCACGCTTGCGGGGTTGATGCGTGAACACGGCGTCGATCCCGGCCCATATCTGACGGATGTGCACGATATCTCGATGGAACGTCTACAGCCGGATCCCCATCTGCGGGCGCAGATCGCTGCGCTGCCGGGGCGCAAAATTATCTATACAAACGGCTGTGCCCCATATGCCGAGCGCGTCATCGCCGCGCGGGGCCTCGGGGGTAGTTTCGATGCGATCTACGGCGTGGAACATGCCGGTTTCCTGCCCAAGCCGGAGCGCGCAGCATTCGAGGCGATTTTTGCCACTGATGGGATCGCCCCGGATTGCGCCGCGATGTTTGAGGATGACGTGCGCAATCTGGAAGCACCGCACCAGATGGGGCTACGGACGGTGCATGTGGGGCCGACGCCGCATCCTGCGCCACATATCCATCATCATACCGATGATCTGGCGAACTTTTTGGCGCGGTTGATCTAATCCGGGTTGCGGCAAATCGCGCAGCATTCACGTTCCACCATGTGGCTTGGGGCCGCATATTCTAGATCATACCGGCGATGTATAAACGAGGGGCATACGCCCCTCGGGGATGGTATCGGTGCAATGCGATGAGTATTGTCGCGGACTGAGTAGAGGTAAGGGATATGGCGGACGTAGATATCGTGATCTCTGGCGGTGGCGTGGCCGGGCTGACTGCGGCAGCGGTGTTTGGCACTGCGGGGTTTTCGGTGCTTTGTGTCGATCCAGCCCCGCCCGTTACCGCACGCGATGCAGACGGGGCGGATTTACGCAGCACCGCATTCTTGCAACCCGCGCGCTCTCTGCTCGAAGATGCGGGATTGTGGCCGCGCCTTGCCAGTCATGCGGCCCCACTCGAAATCATGCGTATCGTGGATGCGGGGGGCGATCTGGCCGAGCCACGGTCGGTTCGGGATTTCGAGGCGGTCGAACTGTCTGATGCGCCATTTGGCTGGAACCTGCCCAACTGGCTGCTGCGTCGAGAGATGACAGCGCATCTGGACAGTCTGCCGAATGTCGAATTCCGCCCCGGTACTGCGACGGAGGGTCTGTTGACACGCATGGCCGAGGCACGCGTGCGTCTCAGCGATGGCGGCACTGTGCGCGCGCGTTTGGTGATCGCAGCGGATGGACGCAACTCGCCCATTCGCGAGGCAGCAGGAATTTCAGCCAAGGTCACGCGATACGGGCAAAAAGCGCTCGCTTTTGCGGTCACGCACCCGATCCCGCATGGCAATGTCTCGACCGAAATCCATCGTAGCGGCGGACCGTTCACGCTGGTGCCGCTGCCGGATTACGAGGGGATGCCCTCTTCGGCGGTGGTCTGGATGGAGCATGGGCCGGAGGCGCTGCGTCTGGCAGCACTGGATGCACCCGCGTTCGAAGAGGAAATGAGCACACGCAGTTGTCATCTCTTTGGTCCGCTCACGCTGGCCTCGCGCCGGACTGTTTGGCCGATCATCAGCCAAGTTGCGGCGCAGATGTCCGCAGAACGTGTGGCACTGGTGGCCGAGGCGGCGCATGTGGTCCCGCCGATCGGCGCACAAGGCCTGAACATGAGCCTCGGTGATATGCGCGTGTTACGTGATCTGGCCGTGGCCGCGCCAGATCGGTTGGGTGACGCGGCGATGCTGGACGCTTACCACCGCAAGCGGCACGGTGAGGTACGCGCGCGCGTGGCAGGGATTGACGTGCTGAATCGCGCATCAATGGCCGGTGCGCGGCCGCTGCGCGATGCGCGGGCGATGGGACTGAACGCGATCCATGCCTTTGCGCCGGTACGCAAGACGCTGATGGGGCTGGGCTTAGGCATGCGCCGCTGACGCCCCTCTTCGGGTTCACCAACAAGGGACGTCAGAGCGGCGGATCAGAGCACTTTGTCGAGCACGGATTTGAGGCGGGCTTGGGCCGCGGGCACATCATAAAGTTTATCAAGGCCAAAGAGGCCCAGCCGGAACGTGCGAAAGCCTTCCGGCTCGTCGCATTGTAGAGGAACTCCTGCGGCGATCTGCATGCCTTCGGCGGCAAATTTCTTACCGTTCTGGATGTCGGGGTCTTCGGTATAGGTGACGACAACGCCCGGCGCGCCGAACCCGTCGGCGGCAACGGATGTCATCCCCTTATCGGCCAGCATGGCGCGCACGCCGTCGCCCAACGCCCATTGCGCCTCGCGCAATCGCTTGAACCCATATTCTTTCGTTTCCAACATCGTGTCGCGAAAAGCCCGCAGCGCATCGGTGGGCATCGTGGCATGATAGGCATGTCCGCCATTTTCATAGGCCGCCATGATCTGGTGCCATTTTTTCAGATCAATCGCGAAGCTGTTCGATGTGGTGGCCTCCATCCGTTCGACCGCGCGGGCCGAGAGCATGACCAGCCCCGCCGAGGGCGAAGCTGACCAGCCCTTTTGCGGGGCCGAGATCAGGACATCAACGCCGGTTGCCTGCATGTCGATCCACGCACAGCCCGACGCGATGCAATCCAGGACCATCAGGGCGCCGACTTCATGCGCCGCTGCAGCGAGTGCTGTCACATAATCGTCGGGCAGGATCAGACCTGCCGACGTTTCGACATGCGGGGCGAAAACCACATCGGGGCGCGCCTCGCGAATTCTGGCCGTGACCTCTTCAATCGGGGCAGGGGCGAAGGGCGCGGTTGTGCCGTTGCCGGTCTGACGCGCCATGCACACGGTTTCTTCCGACGTGAATTTGCCTGCGTCAAAAATCTGTGTCCAGCGATAGGAGAACCAGCCGTTACGCACGATCAGCGCATGGGCATCCGCACCGAATTGACGGGCGACCGCTTCCATCGCATAGCTGCCGCCACCGGGCACCAGCGCCACGGCATCAGCATTGTAGACCTCTTTCAGCATGCCAGAGATGTCACGCATGACTTGTTGAAAGCTGGCCGACATGTGGTTCAGCGAACGGTCGGTGAAAACCACCGAGTATTCCAACAGGCCATCGGGATCGACTGTATCAAGAAGGGCGGTCATGGGCATGTCTCCAATATCTGTGTTGCGTCGGTGCTAGCGCGCCCGGCGGCAATAGGCAAAGGATTCATTGTGCTGTGATAATCGGCGTCGCCTTTTGGATCAGCCAATCGGGCCGGGCCGCCGCTCTTCGCTCAGTAATACATTGGCTTCGACATCACCAACGCCGGGAAGTGCCATGATCCGTCGCCGCAGCACCCGTTCAAAATCGGCGATGTCGCGGGCGACGACGCGCAGACGATAGTCATAAAGGCCAAGGATATGTTCCACTGTCTGCACCTCGGGGATGGCCGAGACGGCGCGCTCGAAATCATCGAGGCTGACGCGTCCTTTGGTTGCCAGTTTGACGCCCAGAAAAACGGTTACGCCAAATCCCAGACGCTCGTGATCGAGTTCCAGTCGCTGCCCGGCGATCGCGCCGGATTGGCGCAACCGCTTGATTCGACGCCATGTCGCAGGCTGTGACAGACCCAGCGTCCGCCCCAATGCGCTGGCGCTTTGCGTGGCATCCTCGACCAAGGCGCGCAGGATGCGTCGATCTACCGTGTCCAATTCGATCACAGCGGCAGCACCTCGTCCGATTTTATCCGGGCCACATGCATCAACGCCTCGATATCGGCGATATGCGGCAGGGTCAGGATGTTTTGGCGGTAGATCTGTTGGTAATGGCCCATATCCCGTGCGATCACCGACAGACGAATATCGACCCGCCCTAAAAAGCTCTGCAATTCCACAACTTCCGACACATCGCGTGCTGCCGCCATGAACTCATCAAAGGCACGCGCCTGCGTCTTGTCCAGCGTGACCCGCAGAGATACCTCAACCTCGTACCCCAATGCCCGCCAATCTATCACCGCGCGGTTGCCCCGGATGATCCCTGACGCCTGCATCCGCTCAAGACGCCGCGCACAGGTTGCCGCTGTCACACCGGCGCGTTCCGCCAGTTCGGCAGGCCCAAGTGCGGGGTCGTGCTGGTAGTGCCGCAATATGCGCCGGTCCATATCGTCGAGCATGATTTACTCATTAATTGATGATTTTAGTTATAAATACTCGAAATATATGGCAAATCAAAGCGATAATGCGTCCCTTATCGCGTCGATTCGCGTAAATTACGCTTCAATCACATCCACGGAGGAACATATTATGCGCGTTTATTATGATCGCGATTGCGACATCAACCTGATCAAAGACAAGAAAGTGGCCATCCTTGGCTATGGCAGCCAAGGCCACGCTCACGCGCTGAACCTGCGCGACAGCGGTGCGAAGAACCTCGTTGTGGCGCTGCGTCCCGGTTCGCCCTCGACGGCAAAGGCCGAAGGCGAAGGCCTGAAGGTCATGGAGATCGCAGAGGCCGCAGCATGGGCAGACCTGATCATGTTCACCATGCCCGATGAATTGCAGGCCGAAACCTACAAGAAGTACGTGCATGACAACATTCGCGAAGGCGCTGCCATTGCGTTCGCTCACGGTCTGAACGTCCACTTTGGCCTGATCGAGCCCAAAGAAGGTATCGACGTCATTATGATGGCGCCCAAAGGCCCCGGTCATACGGTGCGTGGTGAATACCAGAAGGGTGGCGGCGTGCCTTGCCTCGTCGCGGTAGATCGTGACGCCTCGGGTAAGGCGCTGGAAATCGGCCTCAGCTATTGCTCGGCCATCGGTGGCGGTCGTTCGGGCATCATCGAAACCAACTTTCGCGAAGAATGCGAAACCGATCTCTTTGGCGAACAGGCCGTGCTCTGCGGTGGTCTGGTCGAATTGATCCGCATGGGGTTCGAGACACTGGTCGAGGCGGGCTATGCCCCTGAAATGGCCTATTTCGAATGCCTGCACGAAGTGAAGCTGATCGTTGACCTGATTTATGAGGGCGGCATCGCGAACATGAACTATTCGATCTCGAACACAGCCGAGTATGGTGAATACGTCAGCGGCCCGCGGGTTCTGCCCTATGAGCAGACCAAGAAAGAGATGAAAGCGATCCTGACCGACATTCAGAAAGGCAAATTCGTGCGTGATTTCATGCAGGAAAATGCCGTTGGCCAGCCGTTCTTCAAAGGCACGCGTCGTATGAATGACGAGCACCAGATCGAGGAAGTCGGCCGCAAGCTGCGCGAAATGATGCCTTGGATCAGCGCAGGCAAACTGGTGGATCAGTCCAAGAACTGAGCCACATGAAAGCGAAATGACCAAGGCCCGGTGCCCGATAGGGGGCGCCGGGCTTTGGCACTATTTGGGGTCTGTCATGTCGCAGACCAATGATGGGAGTCCTCTGATGACGCCACCACCAGCCGCCGTGATCCGGCCAATCAACTGGCTCAAGCTCGCCATTCTGGGGGTGATCTGGGGCGCATCCTTTATGTTCATCAGCGTGGCACTCACGGGGATTGGTCCGCTGCTGTTGGTTGCGACACGTATTTCACTGGGGGCGGTGTTCGTGCTTATCCTTGCCTATGCCCGTGGGGTTGGATTGCCGCGTACCAGCGGTGCAGGGGCAGGCACAATCTGGATATGTGCGGCCCTCATGGGGCTTTTTTCCAACTCGGTGCCGTTCTTCTTTCTCAGCTGGGGCCAGCAACACGTTGCGTCGGGTTTTGCGGGGGTCTGCATGGCGGTTGTGCCACTGTTCGTTCTTCCGCTTGCGCATGTCTTCGTCCCCGGAGAGCAGATGAGTCTGCGCCGCACCATTGGTTTTCTTATTGGCACAGTGGGCGTGATGGTGCTGATTGGTCCCGCCGCCTTTGCCGCGACAGGTGCGGACCTCGAGGCGCTCGCCCGGATTGCCTGTGTGGGTGCTGCAAGTTGCTATGCGATCGGAACGATCATCACCCGGCTCTGTCCGGCGGTGGACATGCTGTCGCTGTCGGCTGCAGCTCTCAGCATCGCGGCGCTGACATTCACGCCCTATGCGCTGTGGATGGAGGATATTCCGCAGGACATGCCGGGTATGACGGTGCTGGCATTGCTCTATCTCGGTATTTTTCCGACCGGCATTGCCCAGCTGTTGCTGGTACAGGTAATCCGCGACGCGGGCCCGGTTTTTATGAGCTTGGTGAACTATCAGGTGCCGGTCTGGTCGGTGGTTTTCGGGATCGTATTTCTGGGAGAGGCCCTGCCGGCTGGCCTACTTTGGGCGCTAATCCTGATCTTGTCGGGCGTGGCGCTTAGTCAGGCCGGGGCGCTGCGGCGTCTCTTCGCCGGTCGAAACGGGCGCGGCTGAGATTTTTCGTCGAGAAATCTAGCCCCCGCTGCCTGTGACCGCGCGCCACAAGGCCAAGGCGGCACGGGTCGCGTCGACGTCGTGCACTCGCAACACTTGTACGCCTTGGGCAATGCCGGCCAATGCCACGGCCACTGATCCGGGCATACGTGCGCCCGCCTCTGGTGTGCCACCGATATCGCCGATGAACCGTTTGCGCGATGCGCCCAGCAGGATCGGACAACCCAGCCCGTGAAAGAGGCTGAGATTCTGCATCAGGGTCAAGTTATGTGCCTGCGTTTTGCCAAACCCGATACCGGGATCGACGATGATCTGTGCACGCGGAATGCCAAGTGCAGTGAGCGCCGAGACACGCTCGGCCAGAAAGTCATAAACATCCAGCGCGACATGATCGTAGCGCGGGTTTTTTTGCATCGTCGCGGGATCACCCTGCGCGTGCATCACACAGACGGGCAGGCGGGATGCGACGCAAAAAGGCGCAAGCGCAGGGTCAAAACGGAATCCAGCCACGTCGTTTACCAACGTCGCCCCTGCGTCAGTTGCTGCCTGCGCAACGGCTGTCTTTCGCGTGTCGATGGAGATTGGCACATCCATCGCAGCACGCATTGCAGCGATCACCGGCGCTGTGCGGGCGATTTCCTCGGCCTCGGTCACGTCTGCTGCACCTGGGCGCGTGGACTCGCCACCAACGTCGATAATGTGCGCCCCTTCGGCAACCATTGCTCGGGCGCGATTCACTGCGTCTGCGAATGTGTTATGCGCGCCACCATCGGAGAAGCTGTCCGGCGTGACGTTCAGAATGCCCATCAACTTTGGCGTGGCAAAGTCGAGCGTTGCGATCGGCGCGCGGGGTGACGTCAGGCGCTGGCGTAGGTCATCGGGCAGTTCCGCAGCAGCGATCAGCCGCGAGGTACCGCCGCGCTGAGTTTCCTCGACGGTGTCGAACCACGTCCAGCCTCCCGCCAGCGTCAGTGCGCCTGTGGTCCGTACATGATCGGTACGCGGAATTGGCCGATAATACATATTGGTCATAGGTCAGGCTGCGCGATATCCTGCACCAATACAGGCACGGCTGTCGAGGTTTTGGGCTTTACCTCGCCGATGACCAACAGATCCGATGCATTCAGCTGCCCGGCGAACCATGCAGCCAACGCCACCGGATCATCTGGGCCGACGCCGGGGGCGTCGACGGCGTCGAGCACGATCTTTGCGGGGGCCCAAACGCTGATCTGGCCGTTCTTCATTGCCCAGTCCAGCTCGGTTTTGGTTTCTACCACCACGCAGCGATCATCACAGCCCGACAGAACCCAAGCATTCTGTTCAATGGCCAGAAGATCGACCCGGCGCTGAGTCATGCGGTGCCCGGTTTGGGGCGTGTCCAGATCTGCACACCCAACGCAAAGCACGATCGGCTCTGCCCGCTGTTCAAGTTGATCGAGCCAGCATCGCAGGTTTGATGAGGCGATGGCAGCATTAGCGAGGTAGACTACATGCGGATGCGGACGCATTCCGGCGTGCGCAGCAACGGGCTTGGTTTCGTGGTCATCGACAGAGCGCACGATCTCGACCCCCAGAGCGCCGGGCCCGCGATCCAGTTTCTCGATCCGCACAAAGGTGCGCACTGCCTGTGGTTCTTGCAGGATGCGTTCTGCAATGCGTTCTGCGAGCGTTTCCAACAGGTTCAGACGCTCATCGGCCAATTCGGTGGCGATGGCCTCGGTCACGCGATCGTAGCTCAGAATACGATCAACATCGTCATCCAGCGGGGCGGTGATGGGCCGCACTTCGACCACAACGTTAAAGCAAATGCGTTGCGTATTGCCGCGTTCAGCCTGAAACGCTCCGATCTCTACTTCGACGATATGATCACGCAGCGAAATACGGTCTAGCGGACCATCAGGTGCGGTGGCGTCTGCCCGTGCTTCAGGGTGCGCAAACGCCAGTTGAATTTCCGTGGTCATTGCTTCGCTCCGCAAATCAGGTCGGGACGCAAACGCGCGCCCGGCGCGCGCTTAGCATGCCTGATGGGGCGGTACAAACAAGCCACAAGACCGACGTGTCGGCCTTAGTTAAGCGACACGCGCTGTGGCTGGCGGTAGAAATGGTGCACGCCGATGGTCGCGGTGCGCGCGAAGACGCGTGACCAGCGTGGGCTAACGGCACGGGTATGATAGTGCGTAGCACCTTTGGTAAGCGGACGTTCGTCAGCTTTGGTCATAATTTTCGCGATCTTACCCACCCGCTCGAATGCGCGCGGTTCGGCAATGACTTCCTTGTGTCCATCGCAGGTATAGGTGAACTGGCATTGGAATTTTCGCCCGGTGCCCTGCTTGATCACGCCGCAGATCGTGTTCGGATAGTTGGGGCTATCAACGCGGTTTAAAATGACCTCGGCAACCGCGAACTGGCCTTTGACGCTCTCGCCGCGGGCCTCGAAGTATAGCGCCTCAGACAGACAACGCCATTCGGCATTGCCCTTTACAGGTTTTTGCGCGTCGATCCAGTCACGGGAATAGGCAAATTTGCCGCCCGGCGTTTTCAGATAACTGGCCAGCTTGGCCTCTGACATCGCGTTAAGCGCGCGGCGTTCTTGTCCCAGAAGCTTCTTTACCGGCGTGTCAGCAGCGGCCATGCTGACCCATGCCAGCAGAACGATTAATGCGGTCCGAAACATCATTTATCCTTGTGAGCAACGAGGGAGCAGCCCCCCAGCCTTCAGGCGATGTAGCGAATTTGGCTCAAATCGTCCAGTCTAGCGCCTTTTGTCATCGGCCTGAGCCGTGTTTCCGGGCTTTGGCGACGGATGCCTTCAACCGTTGAACCACCTCATTTGGTGGGATATTTCTGCGACGCCTACCCGATCTTGTCCCGTACTGCGAGCTGTGCGGCAGCTAGTCGCGCCACCGGAACACGGAAGGGAGAACACGATACATAGTCGAATCCCGCTGCCCGACAGAAGGCAATCGATTCGGGGTTTCCGCCGTGCTCACCGCAGATCGACAGCACCAGATCCGTGCGGGCCCCGCGCCCACGCTCGGCCCCGATTCGCAGCAGTTCGCCCACCCCATCAATGTCGAGCGAGTGGAAGGGGTCCTCGGGGTAGACCCCTTGCTGAACATATTCGGACATGAACCTGCCCGCGTCGTCGCGGCTGAGTCCGTAGGTCATTTGCGTCAGGTCGTTGGTGCCGAAGCTGAGGAATGATACCTGTGGCGCGATGTCGGCCGCGCGTAACGCGGCGCGCGGCGTTTCGACCATCACGCCGAGACGATAAGTGAAATCCTGACCGGTTTCGCTGCGAACGGCGTTGGCGATCGCGTCAATGCGCGTTTTGACCAATTCAACCTCGCGGCTGGCAGACACGAGAGGGATCATGATCTCGGGCACGATGGGGTCACCCTCGCCGCGGGCATCCAACATCGCCTCGAAAATCGCGCGCGTCTGCATGTCGTAAATCTCGGGGACGGTGATGCCCAGACGCACGCCGCGCATTCCAAGCATCGGGTTGTATTCGCTCAGCGCCTCGACCCGGCGCGTGACGACCGACAACGGTAGGTCCAGCGCCTCGGCCAGTTCCCGGTGCCCGGCCCGATCCGAGGGCAGGAATTCATGCAAGGGCGGGTCGAACAGACGAATGCAGACGGGTTGCCCCTGCATGATGCGGAATAGTTCGGCAAAGTCGGCGCGCTGCATCGGCAACAGCAGATCCAGCGCCGCGGCGCGATCGGCGCTGGAGTTGGCAAAGATCATTTCGCGCATGACCGTCATGCGTGCCTCGTCAAAGAACATATGTTCGGTCCGGCACAGGCCGATCCCCTGCGCCTTGAAATTGCGGGCGACCAACGCATCCGCAGGCGTGTCGGCGTTGGCACGTACCGCCAGATCACGCACATCGTCGGCCCAATCCATGAGTACCCGAAAGCTGTCGTCGATGCCCGCGTCCAACAGATGTGCCTTGCCGAACAGGACCTGTCCGTTCGTGCCGTCGATGGTGACGTCATCGCCTTCGCTCAGCACTCGGCCATCTGGCGCGATCAGCTTTCGCTTGCCCATCTGAAACCGCAGCTTGGACGCGCCCACGACGCAAGGCAGGCCAATGCCGCGCCCGATGACGGCCGCGTGGCTGGTCATGCCGCCACGTTCCGTCAGGACGGCAACCGCGGCGTGCATACCTCGGATATCCTCGCTGCTGGTTTCGCGCCGGACCAGCACGCACGCCTCGCCACGGGCGGCGGCGGCCTGTGCAGCCGTCGCGGTAAAGACAATATGCCCGGTGGCGGCACCGGGGCTGGCGGCGATACCGCTGGCCAACAGATCACGCGGCGCGTCGGGGTCGACCTGCCGGTGCAGCAATTCGTTCAACGCGCGCGGTTCAATCCGCATCAGCGCCTCTTCACGAGGGATAATGCCGTCCTCGGCCAACGCCACGGCGATGCTGACGGCCGCGCGGGCGTTACGGGCGACACGCACCCCGTCGAGCAGATAAAGTTTGCCATTATCAATGGTGAATTCAGCCTGCATTTCCTCGCGCAACTTGGTGCGCATCAATGCGGTGTGATCCTTGAGTTGGGCAAACGCTTCTGGTGCCAGTTCTTCCAGCGACGGCCCACGCGGGTCCCGTTCCAGATATAGCGCATCGGCCCCTGTGCTTAGCGCGTCGCGGCCCTGACTCTGGCTCAGATAGCGGCCGGTCATCTGACGCTGGCCGGTCTGACTGTTCACCAGTTGCAGCACGCCGGATCCACATTCACCTCGTCCCAACCCGATAACCATCTCCTGTACCACCAGACCCAGCCCGGCATCGGCAGGCGCGCCCTTGGCCTGACGCAGCAGACGCGCTGTCGTGCCTTCCCACGCGCGGGCCATGGACCGCAGGACCTCGGCCAATTGCACGGCGGGGTCTTGGGGGAATTGTTCTTCGGTTTCGTCCTCATAGGCCGCGAGTGCCTCTGCCAGCCCTTCCTCTGGATCGTCTGATACATCGTCGAGCGTATCGGCATCCAGTCGGGCCACGTGGATCGCGTAGGATTGCACGAAGCGCAAATATAGCTTGGCGGCGGCCTTGGCCCCGATCCGCGGGGCGAGCGCGTCGCGGGCGGCATCGGTCATGCCAATATTGAGGATTGCACGCGGCCCACCCCAATCGGGGTCTTCCGAGGAAGGGCGCACGCAGAGCAAGGCGCTGTCACCTAGCTGGCCAATCAGCGCATTCATGTCCGGCATGTTACCGGCGGCGATGCGGTGGACCGTGTCGAATGACAACGCGACGGTGCGCGGCACCGGCAGATCAAGCCGCACAAGACGTTGCAGGCATTTTGCCCGGCCGCCGTGGGTGTGGCCCGCAATTGGGGCATCTGAGGTGATCAGCGTGATATTCGAGTCTGCTTGCTGCACTGCGGCACCTTTCTGTGTCGGTGCAGCATACGGCGCGCGCGGGCTATGGCAAGGGTGCTGTGCGTGTGCCGGGGCACCGCTCGGCACTTTGCCCTCATGGCGTGTGCCGGGCTAAAGCCCGGCCTACGGTGTTACCCTTCGATGCGGGTGAGGTCTGCGGCGTCGAGGCAGGTGTTGCGGATACGGCTGAGCAGGTTCAGACGGTTGCGGCGCACAACAGAGTTGTCGGTGTTGACCTGCACGGCCTCGAAAAACGCATCAATCGGCGTGCGAAGGGTGGCCATTGCGGACATGGCTGCGGCGAAATCCTCGGATGCCAGCGCATCGGTGATGACCGGGCCTTGGGTGTCCAGCGCGGCGAACAGCGCGCGTTCCTCGTCCGTCTCGGCAAATTTGACGTCGGCCCCGTAAGAGTATTCGACGCCATCCTTTTCCTCGGCTTGGGTCAGGATGTTGTTGGCGCGTTTGAAGCCCTGCAACAGGTTTTCGCCATCGTCGGTTTTCAGGAAATTGCTGAGGGCGGTGGCGCGTTTGACCAGCAGGGCGAGGTCGTCATTGCCGGGCATGGCCACGCAGGCGTCGATCACGTCATGGCGGATGCCTTGGTCCTTCAGGTAGACTTTGAGGCGGTCGTGGAAGAAGGCAAGGAGGTCAGCAACCATGCGGTCGAAGGATGGCTGGATTTCTGACAACATCTTCAAACGCTCGGCGTCGTCAGCTTCCGAGTAACCCCATTCGGGCGCGTCAACATACAAAAACTGAAAGCTACGAACTCTTTGAAGTAAGCGATCGAACAAGTGATCTACAACATCGTCGACTCCGGCCCAATTCTCAGATTTCTTGAATTCTTCGAGCAGCTTTTCTAGCGCATCACGTACCGCATTTGGCTCCTCCGCAAACCCTAGAATCGCGGCCTGTCCCAAAAGTGACTCTGTGGCGGCGAGCGCACCTTTGTGCTCAGGACCCATACCCGTCCGATAATCATTCAAGACTTGCAAATGCGTAAAGTCTTGTGACGCAAGAACCTTTATATACGCCTGCTGCAATATCGCGGATAACTCGATCTTTCGCTCATTCTCTACCACCAACCGAATAACTCCCAACGCCGCACGCCTCAACGCAAACGGGTCCTTGCTACCAGTCGGTTTCTCATCAATCGCCCAGAACCCGGTCAGCAGGTCCAGCTTATCCGCCAGCGCCACGGCGACGGAGACCGGCGCGGTGGGCACATCATCGCTTGGCCCCAGCGGCGAGTAATGCTCCTCTGCGGCGGCGGCGACTTCGACGGGCATGCCTGCCGCCTCGGCGTAGTAGAGGCCCATAAGCCCCTGTAATTCTGGGAATTCATAGACCATTTCGGATGACAGATCGGCCTTGGCCCAGCGGGCGGCCTGTTCGGCCAGATCGGGGTCGGCCCCCACGGCGGGGGCGACCTCGCGGGCTAGTGCGGCGATACGGTTGATCCGTTCGGCCTGTGAGCCGAGTTTGTTATGGAAGGTGACGTTGCTGAGAGCATCGAGCCATTTCTGACCACCAGCCTCGGCAATGCGCAGGTCATTCTCCCAGAAGAATTTGGCATCTGCCAGACGTGCCGACAGCACCTTTTGATTGCCAGCCAAAATGGTCGCGCCGTTATCGGCGGTCTCGCGGTTGGCGACAGTGATAAACCGTTCAATGCGGTTCGTACGGGGGTTCCGTACGGAAAAGAACTTCTGGTGCTCTTTCATCGAGGTTTGCAGCACCTCGGGCGGCAGGTCTAGAAAATCTGCGCCAATCTCGCCCATCAGCACAACGGGCCATTCCACCAGTCCGGCTACCTCGGCCAGCAATCCGCGATCATCGACCACTTCCAGCCCGGCGGCAAATGCCTGATTGGTGGCGTCCTGCCATATCGCTTCGGCCCGCTCGGTGGGGTCTAGGATGACGTGATGCGCCTTCAACGCGCTTTGGTACTGGTCGAACGAGGACACTTTGATCGTGCCGGGAGCCATGAAACGATGACCTTGGGTTGTGTTGCCGGTCGGGATCCCGTCCACGTCCATCGGTACGACGGATGTCTCGCCCGCGTCGTCGGTCAGGATGCACAGGATCGAATGCAACGGACGCACCCAACGCAGGCTGCCAGCCCCCCAGCGCATGGATTTGGGCCACGGAAAGTTGCGAATGACACCTTCCAGAACTTCGGCCACGATCACCTCGGCCGGGCGACCGGGTTTGGTAATGCGCGCAAAGTATACTTGGCCCTTTTTCTCGTCCCGAACCTCTAGTGCGTCGCGGGCGACACCGGCCCCGCGCAAAAAGCCCTCGATAGCCTTGTCCGGTGCATCGGTCCGCGGGCCTTTGCGTTCTTCATGGGTGGTGGGCGACGCCGCCAGCAGGCCCTGCACGGTCAAGGTCAGACGGCGGGGCGTAGAAAACGCAGCAGCCCCCGCGTAAGTCAGCCCGGCCTCAACCAGCCCGTCCGTCACCCGTGCGCGCAGGTCGTCTGCCGCGCGTGATTGCATGCGCGCGGGAATTTCTTCGGAAAACAGTTCGATCAGCAGATCAGGCATGGCGCGTCAGGTCCGGTTGGGTAAGGGGTGTGAAGGGTGGATAGCGGCAAGGCGGGGTGGGGTCCAGTGGGCGTCAGTAGGTCGAGGCGGGCGGCGGTGGGCAGTCATCGGGTGCGCGCTGGCCATCAAACACGATTGCGCCGCAACGGTTGATCTGGTGCCAGACCCAGCCGCGCCCATCCTCGTCGATCGCCACGATCCGGTCGATGCCGTATTCGATGTTTTCGGTGCCCAGAAAGGCCAGTGCGCGGCCCTCTTCCAGTGCGGCGCCCAAGGCCTTGGCGTCAAAGCAGTCGAACCAGTTGGGCGCGACCAGAGGCTCGGCTTTGTCATATAAAACAAAGGTTTCGGTCAGCATCGGGTGGCTCATCGAGGTGGTGAAACAGGCGCGGTAACGGATCGGAGAACTGCTGGCGTCGATGGCGTGGAAGCCATCATAAAGCACGGGTTCCGGCACGCCAGTGATCAGCGAGGTGATCTGCACGTCGGTACGGCCATCCGCCGCGACCTCGTCATAAAAGGCATAGACCTGAAGGTAATACATCGCCGCCCCGGCGATGAGCGCGCAGGCGACAATGGCAGTGGCAAGGATTTTTCCCATCAGCCGGAAATCCCGATTACGGCACGTCGGTAGCGTGTCGGTATCACGTCGGTATTGCGTCGGTGCGGCGCGCTGGAGCGGTGTGGGGTCATGCCGCCCATCCACCGGCTTCGGTCAGTACGAACGCATCGGCGCATTTTTTGGCCAAAGTCCGCACGCGGCCGATATAGGCTTGGCGTTCCGTCACCGAGATCACGCCGCGCGCGTCGAGCAGGTTAAAGATATGGCTGGCCTTGATGCATTGATCATAGGCGGGCAGGGCCATGATGATGCGTCGGCCTGTTTTCGGATCCATCTCTGGCGCGTCCAGAATGCGGGCGCATTCGGCCTCGGCATCGAGGAAGTGCTGCAGCAGCATGTCGGTGTCGGCCACGTCAAAGTTCCAGCGGGCATATTGTGCCTCGGCCTCCTGAAAGACATCGCCATAGGTCAGCGGGATCGGGGCGGCGGGATCGTTGAACGGCATTTTGTTACCATCGTCAAAGCCGAGCACGTACATCGCCAGTCGTTCGAGACCATACGTCAATTCACCCGAGACAGGCGTGCAGTCGTGCCCGCCGACCTGCTGGAAGTAGGTAAACTGGCTGACTTCCATCCCATCGCACCAGACCTCCCAGCCTAGACCCCATGCGCCCAATGTCGGGCTTTCCCAGTCATCCTCGACAAAGCGGATGTCGTGCAGGTCCATATCGATCCCGATCGCCTTGAGCGAGCCGAGATAGAGTGCCTGAAGATCCGGCGGGCTGGGTTTGATGATGACCTGATACTGGTAATAATGCTGCCAGCGGTTGGGGCTGTCACCATAGCGCCCGTCGGTGGGGCGGCGGGATGGCTGAACATAAGCTGCGGCCCACGGGGTCGTGCCGAGCGAACGCAGTGTGGTGGCAGGGTGAAACGTACCGGCCCCCACTTCCATGTCGTAGGGTTGCAGGACCGCACAGCCCTGCGTGGCCCAGTAGGATTGCAGGCGCAGGATGATCTCCTGAAAGCTGCGGGGGGTGGTTCCGGTATCCGACATGACTGCCCTCGGGACTTGTCCAAAAAATAGCCGGTTCTACCTACGGTGCGGCAGAACGAGGGTCAATCGGCCCGGAACGCATATTTTAGATGCATCATTGCGCAGATTTGATAAAACTTTCTGAAATCAAACCGAAATGCGACAGGTAAGGGTAATTACATCTATGGTACGGACATTTCTGGCGGCGGTATGTGTGCTAATTCTGGCAGTTCAAACGGGGCATGCGCAGCAATCTTCCTCTGGTCAGGCAAATGTCTGGGTTCAGATCGAGGCGCAGCCCAATCTGAATGCGATCAACGAGGGGCTTCAACGCCGCGCGAGCGAGTTGCGGGACGTCAACGGGTTTTATCTGGGCTCGGGTTGGTATGGTATCGCGCTGGGGCCTTATGCGCCTGACGATGCGCAACGTATCCTGTCCACATTGCGGTCGCAGGGTCGCATCCCGCGTGACAGCTATATTGCCGATGCCGATGATTTCGAACGCCAGATCTGGCCGATTGGCGAGGATCAGTTGGCCGCAGCACAGGCGGTCGTGCCGGCCGACACTGCCGAACCAGACCCACAGGACGATGCCGCGACGACCGAGAGTGTCGCGGTCGAGCCGCTGCCAGAACCCGAAGAAGTGGACGAAACCCCGCGTGAGGCGCGCGCCGGTGAAAGCCGCCTGAACCGGGAAGAGCGGGCGGCGCTACAGGTCGCGCTGAAATGGGGTGGGCATTATGCCGGACGGATCGACGCCGCATTCGGCGGTGGCACGCGCCGGTCAATGGCCGCATGGCAGACCGAGAACGGGCATGAGCCGACCGGCGTTCTGACCACCAAGCAACGCGCGCAACTGTTGGGGCAGTATAATGCTGTTCTGGACGGGATGGGGCTGGCGATGGTCAGCGACCCGCAGATGGGGATCGAGATGATCGTGCCCACGGGTGTCGTGCAATTCACCAAATACGAGCCGCCCTTTGCCCATTTCGAGGCCACCGGCGATATCCCTGCAAGCGTTCTAATGATCAGTCAGGAGGGCAATCAGGACACGCTCTTTGGTCTGTATGACATCATGCAGACGCTGCGGATCGTCCCGCTGGACGGTCCGAGAGAGCGTGACAACAACAGTTTCACCCTTATCGGTGAAAGCGCGACGATGATCTCGCATACAGAGGCGACGCTGAAGAACGGTCAAATCAAGGGCTTTAGCCTGATCTGGCCTGCTGGGGACGAAGAGCGTCGGACGCGGATACTGGGCGAGATGCAGCAGAGCTTTGCCCGGATCGACGGGGTGTTGGACCCTGCCGAGGGATATAATGACGCGCAGAGCATTGACCTGATTTCCGGGTTGGAGATTCGTAAACCTGTCCTGTCACGGACCGGTTTTTATGTTGATACGCGCGGCACCGTGATCACCACAACCGAGGTTGTTCAGAGTTGTGGGCACATCACGATCGAGGATGAGTACGAGGCAGAGATCGCGGCGCAGAACACTGCGCTGGGCATTGTCGTGCTGCGTCCAAAGGATGCACTGGCTCCGATGAATGTCGCGAACTTTCTAGAGGTTGCGCCGCGCCTGAAATCAGACGTGGCTGTGGCTGGTTTTTCCTACGGTGGGGTGCTGGGTGCGCCGTCGCTGACCTATGGCGAGGTCGCGGAACTGCGTGGTCTGAACGGGGAAGAGGATCTGAGCCGACTGGAGTTGGCCGCGCTGGACGGTGACGCGGGCGGTCCGGTCTTTGACACTGGCGGTGCGGTGCTGGGCATGTTGCTGCCGCGCAAGAGCGGCGGGCGGCAATTGCCGGACGGTGTCAGCTTTGCCGCGGATGCCGGGGCGGTTGGTCAGGTGTTGAAAGATGCAGGCGTTCGGGTGTCCGTTACGAACGGCGCGGGTGCCATTGCGCCTGCCGAGCTGACCGACCGGGCCAATGGCATGACCGTGCTGGTCAGCTGTTGGGAATAGGGCCGGGTCCCATTGCGGGATGACCTCGGTGCCGGAACGCGCTAAGTCGGGCGGAACGCACCCGCAACCGACGGATACCTGACCATGAGCAAACCCCGGCGACCCGAACGCGCACCGCTATATACCGAGCGGGACCGTGCCAATCTGCGCTGGCTGTGGTCGCGCTATCTGCGACAAAAGCTGCCTTGGCTGTTGCTGGTGTTGCTGATGATCCTCGCGCAGGGCGTGGTTTATCAGCAGTTTCTGGCGATGACCGAGGATGGTCTGCGGGTGATTTTCGACAGTGGCACCGTGGGGGATCTGGTGCAGGTTTGCGGCGTGGTCTTCTTTCTCTTCGCGGTTCGCGGGCTGATGTCCTATCTGGTGCCGCGGGTTACGGTCTGGGTCAGCAACGACGCGATTTTCCAGATGCGACGCGATCTGATCGACCACATGATGTCGCTTGATCTGGCGTATTTCGAGCGGACAAAGTCGGGCGAGATCATACAGCGGCTGGTGACGCAGACGCAGTTGCTGGGTGTGTTCATCGGGCAGGCGGTGGCCAATGCCCTGCGCGACGCGATCACGGTGATCATCGTGTCGGGCTATCTGATCTACAAGAACCCGATCCTGTTTGGCACGGCGGTGGTGGTGCTGCCGTTCATCATCTGGGTGATGAATTTCGTCTCTGACCGGGTCAAGATCACCCAAGGACAGGCCGAGACCGAACTGGCCGACTACATGAACGGGATTGAGGAGACGGTGAACGGGATGCGCACCGTCAAGATCGCCAGTCAGGAAGATGTGGAGGCCAAACGTCTGCTGAAGGGCACCGGGCACATTCGCGACCTGATGAACCGGGTGCAGATCACGCAGGCGCTGGTGATGCCGTCGATCGACCTCAGCTCGGCCTTTGTTTATGTGCTGGTCATCGGCGGTGGCGGCTACATGGTGCTGAGCCCCGATTTCGACGTGGATGGGGCCGGGATCATCATGTTCCTGCTGGGCATGGTCATGGTGTTCGATCCGGCCCGGCTGCTGGCGCTGTTCTTTGGCGGGTTGCAGGCCAACATGGTGCTGCTGGACCGTATTCGCGGGCTGTATGACGAGGTGCCGACAATCACGGACGCCGCGGACGCGGTCGAGGAGTTTGACACGCGTGGCGATATTGCGTTCGACGATGTGACATTCGCTTACAGTGCCGATCAGCCACTGTTTGACGGGCTGAACCTGACATTCAAGGGCGGGCAAGTGTCGGCGATTGTCGGCTCTACCGGGTCGGGCAAGACGACGATTCTATCGCTGCTGTCGCGGCTTTATAATGCGCAGGGCGGGCAGATCACCATCGGCGAGCAGCCGATCGATGGGCTGCGGTTAAAGGCGCTGCGCGGGGCCTATTCAGTGGTGGCGCAGGATATCGTGATTTTCAACAACTCGATCTGGGAAAATATCCGCTACGTCAAACCCGAGGCCAGCGAAGCCGAGATCTGGCAAGCGGCCGAAAATGCTGAGATCGCCGAACTGATCCGCCGTCGGGGCGATGCCTCGGTCGGCCCCAAGGGGGCGCAGTTGTCGGGGGGGCAGAAACAGCGGATTGCGATTGCGCGGGCGTTCCTGCGCGATGCGCCGATCCTGCTGCTGGACGAGGCCACATCGGCGCTGGATCAGGCAACAGAGGAGCGGATAAAATCCGCGTTGGACCGGCTGACACGCGGCAAGACGACGATTGTCGTGGCCCACCGGCTGTCGTCCATCGCGGATGCGGACCGGATTTTCGTGCTGGAGGCAGGCAAGCTGGTAGAGAGCGGCAAGCATGCCGAATTGCTGGATGAAAACGGGCTGTATGCGCAGCTCTACAAGGCGCAAAAGCAGGGGTATGACGGGCGCTAGGTTCAACACGCACGATTCTCTGGCCGGGGCGGAACTATGCTGAGCGATCTGACGAGTGCCTATTCTGCCGGGCAGATCGCGGCGGTGTTTGCCACCTATCTTTTTGCCGGGGCGGCGAAGGGCGTGACCGGGCTTGGCTTTTCGACGATGTGCCTGCCGTTCCTCGCCGTGGCGGTCGGACTGAAGGAGGCGCTGCCGCTGGTGATCATTCCGTCGGTGGCCGCGAACATCCTTGTGATGGTGCAGGCCGGGAAATTCAGCGCGACAGTGCGGCGGTTCTGGCCGATGTTGCTGGCGACGGTGCCGGGATTGCTGATCGGGTTATGGATGCTGGCCCGTATTGATGGGCGGCTGGCCGGCGCGCTACTGGGGGTGGTTCTGGTCCTGTGGAGCCTCTTTTCCCTCGCCAAACCGGGTGTTGCGCTCGCCCCCGGCCCGGCGCGGCGTCTGGCACCGCTGAGCGGTTTTCTGACGGGGATCGTGAATGGCGTCACCGGATCGCAGGTGATACCTTCCTTGCCCTACCTGATGGCGCTCAAGCTAGACCGTGCGGTTTTCATTCAGGCGATGAACTGTTCATTTACCCTGTCCAGCATCATCATGGCCATCGGGCTGCAACGGCTGGGGATATTTACCTTTGCTGCCCTCGTTTTGTCGGTGATGGGGGTTGGTGTCGCTTTTGCGGGTGTGGCGATTGGCGGGCGTGTGCGCGACCGGCTGTCCCCCGACGCATTCCGCATCGGGGTGTTGATCATGCTGGTGGCGATGGGGATCAGCCTGACGCTGCGCGCGATCTGAATCGCACGCAGCAATAGTTTCAGACCCGACCCTTCCATGGGACCAGCCAATCCTCTGCCTTGCGCATCAGGATGTCGATGCCGTAGCCGATGATGCCGATCAGGATGATACCCATGATCACGATGTCGGTTAGCTGGAACCGCGAGGCGACCATGATCATCATGCCGGCACCCTTTTCCGCCGCGACCAGTTCGGCGGCGACCACTGTGCCCCAGCAGACGCCCATCGCGACACGTGCGCCGGTGAATATCTCTGGCAGGCTATTGGGGACGATCACGTAGCGCATCAGTTGCCATTTGCTGGCCCCCAGGGAATAGGCGGCGTGGACCTTGGAGATGGCCACACCCGATACGCCCGCGCGCGCCGAGATGGTCATAATCCACAGCGCGGCGAGGAAGAGCAGGATGATCTTGCCGCTCTCGCCGATGCCCGCCCAGATGATTACCAGCGGAATCAGGGCCAAGGGTGGCACCGGGCGCATGAATTCGACAATTGGATCGAACCAGCCGCGGAACCAGTCGCTGAGCCCCATGGCATAGCCCAGAGGGATGCCGACCAGCGCGCCCAAGGCAAAGCCCACGATCACGCGAAAGAGTGACCAGTAGAGGTGTTCCCACAAGGTAAAGTTCTGATAGCCCGTGCGCGAGATTTCCCCGATACGGGCTACCACGTCCTCTGGTGGGGGCAGCCAGATCGGCTCCATCTGCATGCCGGTGGGGGGGCGAAGTTCAGCGATCCTTTGGCCGTCATGGCAATGCGTCCGGCGTCTACGAACACCTCACCACCCGGTGCGATGGGCTTGCCATCGACCGCGACCACGTTTGCGCCGTCCTTGCGGGTGATGTCGTCATTGCGGTCAACCCGGATAAGGGTGGAGCGCCACGCACCGACGGTCACGCTGTCGTTCTTGGCAAAGCCATCGCCGGGTTCAACTTCGCGTTCGGCGACTTCTTCTCCCACTTTGAATACGCGCGCATAAACGGTGGCGTCGTCACGGCTGCCGTCGGCTGCCTCGACCGTGTAGGTGAATTCACTGTCGCCGACAAAGGGGCCGGGGGCGTGGATCGGGACCCATTTTGAGCCGGTGAACGCGCCCCAGAGCAGAAAGATTGTCACCACTGAAATCACGCTGGCCCAGCGGTCGGGACGCACGGCGCTTTCGTCCCCGAATGTCACGGTCTTGAGCGAGGTAAAGTCAGCGCGGCTTTGCATCATCGTCTTGACGACCTTGCGGACGATGAAGAAGGACAGGGCGAAAACGGCGATATAGATGATCAGGATAATCATGCGTTTGCCTCCTCGGCGCGGCCCATGATCTCTTCTTCCATATCCCAGATCATCGACAGGATTTCTTCTCTTTTCTCGTTGAATTCCGGGTGTTTTTTCACCTCTCGCAGGTCCTGACCCACGCCCATGTCGGCAAAGGGCAAGCGGTACTCCTTGTGGATGCGACCGGGGCGCGGGGCCATGACCAGCAGCCGTTCGCCCAACAGCAGCGCCTCTTCGACGGAGTGGGTGATGAGGATGATGGTCTTGCCGGTTTCTTTCCAGAGTTTCAGCACAAGCCCCTGCATTTTCTCGCGCGTCAGTGCGTCGAGCGCGCCCAAGGGTTCGTCCATCAGGATCACGTCAGGGTCGTTGGCAAGGCACCGTGCGAGCGCGACGCGCTGCTGCATGCCGCCGGAAAGTTCGTAGACTGATTTCTCCTTGAAATCGCGCAGGCCGACGATCTCTAGCAAGTGATCGACATTGGCCGCGTATTCCGCCCGGCGCATACCTTTCATGCGGGGGCCAAAGCTGACGTTGTCGCGCACGCTCATCCATTCAAAGAGCGCGCCCTGTTGGAAGACCATGCCGCGTTCGGCGTCCGGGCCCTGTACGGTTTTGCCGTTCAGCACGATCTTGCCCTCGGTCGGTGCCAGAAAACCCGCGACGATGTTCAGCAATGTGGTTTTGCCGCAGCCCGATGGCCCCAGCACGCTCATCAATTCGCCGGTTTTCAGCTCTAGCGATACGTCCTGCAAAGCCTGCACATGGCTGCCATTCGGTAGATCAAAGCGCATCGACAGGTGTTCGATGTTCAACGTGGACATGCCCCGCCCCCTTATTTTTCTTGATTCTCGTCAAGGGAAAACGGACCCGGAGCGATTGCTCCGGGCCCGAAGTCAGAAAGCCGCTGCGGTTACATGCCTGCGGCTTTGAGGGGCTCGACGTTGACCGCGTCATCATAGGTGTCCAGCGCCGCGTCGATGCTGCCTGCCTCAACGAACACGTCTGCCACGCCTTTCATGAACTCCTGCGCGCCACCACCGAGCCATTTTTCGGTAAGTTGCTCATCACGTGACGGGAATACGAATGTGTCGATGGTCGCTTTGGTGGCGTCCGGGTCCATGCCAGCGTCTTTGGCGATCACGGGCAGCATCTCGTCGGTGTGTTCGCCGCTGTTCCACATGTCGTTCGCTTTGGCCGTTACGGCGAGGAAAGTGGCCAGTTGCTCGGCATTTTCTGCCGCATAGGCCGCGGGCACCGAGGTGACGTCAAAGACCAGAATGCCCAGTTCTTCCTTTTCTGCGCCGGTCAGCAGCACATTGCCATGCTCAAGCGCGCGGCGCAGGCTACCGCCCCAGCCGCAGAACATGTCGACCGCGCCCTGTGCGAGGGCGGCGGCACCTTCGGGCGGGTTCATGTTCACGATTTCCATGCTGGCGATATCGACGCCAAAGTGGCTCATCTGTTTAAGATATCCGTAATGGGCAGCTGTTCCGAGCGGTACGGCGACTTTCTTGCCGGCGAGTTCTCCGGCGCTGTCCTTGTCAATTTCCAATGCCTCGGCCACGACGCAGTTGTCGTTCTCGGCATAGCTGACAGCTACGTCGACAATTTGCAGATCCTGACCGCTGGAGGCCGCGACGACGAAGGGCGGCACACCCTGACTGACCGAGATTTGCACGTCGCCTGAGGCCATTGCCGCCGACATTTCCGTGCCTGCACCAAATGCGCGCCAGTTGACGGTCGTGCCGAGGGCCTCGTCATACATGCCCGTGGACTTGGCGTATTGGAAAGGCATGGGCCATTCCAGAAAATAGCCCACGGTGATGTCCGCGCTGGCCGCATTTGCCCCGGACAGTACGGCGGTGGCAGCGACGGCGGACATGATTTTGGTTCTTAGTTTCATTTGAAGTAGTCTCCCGTTGGTTGGTTGCTTGGACAAGCTGTGAGGTCCCGTCTTGCGCGGTGATTCCTCACAAGAATCCGCCAGAGATTAGGTACTGGTGGTCTCTTCGGAGGCTATCCGAACGGAAAATGCGGTGCCGATCAATGATTTTATGCTGCTCGACGCTGGCCTTTTCGGAACGCCGAAAAGACATTTCTGGCAAAGTGGCGAAATATCTGAGACTTACGGTGTCATTTTTCGAACATCAAAAGCCGGGAGGCCGAATTGGCTATAATGTTGCTTTTATCTGGCCCTATCGCTTAGGCGCAGTCAGGGATGGTATAGCACTCAAACCGATGATTATTGAGACCGATGGCCCGCGCCGCATGAAGGTGTGCCGGGTCGCAATCTGATGGAGGAAAGACATGGACGGCAAATTTCTGGACAATGACATCGAAAAGGTCGTCGACGCCGACCGTGCGCATGTCTGGCACCATCTGATTCAGCACGCGCCCTGGACGGGCGACGACCCCAAGGCCGATCCTCGCATCATCGTCGAAGGCAAGGGAATGCGCGTCTGGGATCAGAAAGGCAAAGAACATCTTGATGCCGTCTCTGGTGGTGTTTGGACCGTTAACGTCGGTTATGGTCGCGAACGGATCGCCAACGCGGTGCGTGACCAACTGATCAAGCTGCCATATTTTGCCGGTTCCACCGGGTCGATCCCCGGCGCATTATTCTCGGAAAAGCTGATCTCGAAAATGCCGGGGATGAGCCGGGTTTATTATACCAACTCGGGCTCGGAGGCGAATGAGAAGGCGTTCAAGATGGTTCGCCAGATCGCGCACAAGCGGTACGGCGGCAAGAAGTACAAGATACTTTACCGTGACCGGGACTATCACGGTTCCACCCTTGCCGCGATGTCGGCGGGCGGGCAGGACGAGCGCAACGCGCAGTACGGTCCTTTTGCCCCCGGTTTCGTCCGGGTGCCGCATTGCATGGAATACCGCGCGCAATGGGACCTGAGCGGCGAAGAGTACGGCGTGGCTGCGGCCAACGCGATCGAAGAGGTCATTCTGGCAGAAGGGCCCGAGACCATCGGCGCACTGTGCCTAGAGCCGGTAACGGCGGGTGGTGGCGTGATCACCCCGCCCGAGGGCTACTGGCCGCGCGTGCAGGAAATCTGCCGCAAGTATGACATCCTGCTGCATATCGACGAAGTGGTTTGCGGTGTGGGTCGTACCGGCACGTGGTTCGGATATCAGCATTACGGAGTCGAGCCTGATTTCGTGACGATGGCCAAGGGGGTCGCGTCTGGCTATGCCGCGATTGCGTGCTGCGTGACCAACGAGCGGGTGTTCGAGATGTTCCGCGACGACAGCACTGATCCGATGAACTACTTCCGCGATATTTCCACCTTTGGCGGCTGCACGGCCGGTCCGGCAGCGGCTCTGGAAAACATGGCGATCATCGAAGAAGAGGATTTGCTGGGCAACACGATCAAGATGGGCGACTACATGCTGGACCAGTTGCACGCGCTGGCGGACAAGCATGAAGTGATCGGCAATGTGCGCGGCAAGGGTCTGTTTCTGGGGGCGGAACTGGTGACAGACCGCGCCAGCAAAGAACCGGTGGACGAGAAGATGGCAGCGGCGGTCGTAGGCGACTGTATGGCGCAAGGCGTGGTGATCGGCATGACAAACCGTTCGATCCCCGGCTTCAACAATACGCTGTGCTATTCGCCCGCGTTGATCGTTACCAAGGACGACGTTGACGAGATCATCAGCGCGACCAGCAACGCACTGACCAAAGTGTTCGGCTAACATTGACCCCTTCCACCCTATGCAAACGTGGCA
The DNA here is from genome assembly GCF_025639885.1 of Roseovarius pelagicus. Lineage (NCBI taxonomy): Bacteria > Pseudomonadati > Pseudomonadota > Alphaproteobacteria > Rhodobacterales > Roseobacteraceae > Roseovarius > Roseovarius pelagicus. The sequence continues at coordinate 2,757,299 of NZ_CP106738.1, forward strand.
CGGGGTGGGAGGTCAGCAGGGCCGGTTGCAGAGATTGCAGGCGCTGAAATCAAAAAAAGCCCCGGAGGTTATCCGGGGCTTTTTCTATGCTGTGGTGTGATCAGCGGCGGATCAATACGCCGTGTTTTTCCACTTGTTCGGATCCCATTCGGCCAGAACCTTGGAATTGTCGTCGTCGTCATATTCGTGCAGCGTCCGCTCTTTCACGCCGGGAATGCGCGCGAATTGTTCTGCCAGCTTCTTTGGATACCAGCCGGGCGTGATCTTGCCCGGAAAAAGCTGTGCCATGATCTCGGATGTACTCTTGGCGCATTGTGCGGCGGGCACGGCACCGTAGTTCTGCGCCAATGCGATCGCGCGCTGGGCCATTTCGGGGCTGACGTCGAGGGTCTGGATTTTTACGTGGTATGTCTTGCGCGCGTGGTAACGGGTGTAGACGTCCGCAACGGGCGGCGTGATCCCATAGAGCACGTCGTTACGTTCGGGGATCGTTTCATGTTTGAACGATCCGGCCGGATCCCAGATCACCCGTTGGTTGCCATTGATCATCAGCGACGTGTGCGCGCCGTTTCCGGTGCGGTTGTTGATCATGGTGTAGAGTGTCAGGCGCGTCGGGCCGTCAAAGTGGTAGGCGGCTTTCGACACTTCTTCGTCGGTGGCCCAGACCCGTTCGCCAGCACAACCGCTAAGGGTGAACAAGGCGCAGAGTGCGACTATCCAGAAACGCATGAGACTCTCCTGTCAGGTCGGCGGCGTCATATCTTTGGCGCGCGAACCGCTGTCGGGGCGGATTAGCTGTTGACCAGCGCCATGAAGATCAGGGCGGCGATGGAAACCATCGCAACGCGTGCCGATGCGGTGATGAACCCCTCAAAGGTTTTTTCCTGTACGTCGATGTTCATTTCGCCGTGCTTGTGCTCTGCCATGTGATTTCGTGTCCTTTTCGTCTCGAATTCGGTTGGTGCTTAGCGGATTTGCAAGCGCCTGTCACGCCCAAAGCCGGGATCGGGCGCGGTGGTCATGCCTTGTCCAGATCGGCCGCGAGGCGAAATCCGATGCGGGTTGCTTCGGCTGCTGGCTCGGGCTTGGGCACGGCACGCAAGAGCACGCTGAGCTGGCCGACATGCTGCACAAGCTGGGTTTTGCCGCCTGCCGGATCACTGCCGTAGAAGGTCACGATGTCGGGGTCGAAATAGCCCATTCCCTCGATCCGCAGAATACCTGCGTCGCCACCGGTAAAGCCCATCGCGACCTCGTGTTCGCTATCCAGAGTCTTTTCAAAGTTCTGGATATAGAGAATCAGCCGCTCATAGGCCCATTGTGCCGGGCTTTTCTGTTCGACGGGCTTTTTGCCGAGCGTGGCGGGTGCGCCCGCTGCTGCATTGGGGGTGTCGGGATCGGTGTGTACCTCGTGGCAGCGCGGTAGGGCTGCGGCCTCTTCAACCTCTGCCGAGGTCATGATCTGATTGTCCAATGTTTACCCCTTACTTTGCCACAGCCATGCGCCGTCCGCACGGCGTGTACGGTTAATGCGCCCAGCCTGATACAGATGATTGAGATGTGCAACGGCTTCGACAAGGGCCAAGCCATAGGTACCGTGATCAATTTTGCGTTTAAAGAGCGAGGCAAAGCATTCTGCCGCAGTACGTGGCGTGGACAGGTGTGCCTCTAGTCTGGTCAGCGCGCCGTGGTGATTGTCGATCAGTTGGCGCATGCGGGTGGGAAGCCCGGTAAAGGGCAGTTTGTGGCCGCTGAGAACCAGATGGTCAGGCGTGGCGAGTGCGGCAAACCGGGCGCAGGCCTCTAGCCAGTCCGCGACCGGATCAGCGTCGGGTTCGGTCGGATAAACGCCCAGATTGGGGCTGATGGACGAAATGATCTGATCGCCTGCGATTACCAGATCGTCCTCGCGGCTCCACAGGGTCAGGTGTTCGGGGGCATGGCCGTTGCCGATATGAACATCCCAGTCACGCCCGCCGACGGTCAGCGTATCGCCTTGCTTGACCCGTGTGTAGCCAATGGGTAGCGGCACGCAGGTGTCGGCGAAATTATAGGGGCGCGCATCCTTGCGTTCGGCAAACACCGCCTCGTCCATTCCGGCGCTGCGCCAGAAGTCCAGTGCCTGCGGTGTCGGGCGTTCTTCGACATCGAGGATCAGCATGCGTGCCATCAGCCATGCCGTGCGTGTGGTGACGAGTTCCGCGCCGAAGCGCTCCATCAACCAGCCGACCATGCCAACGTGATCGGGGTGGTGATGCGTCAGGATCACGCGGCCTACCGGGCGTCCCTGCAATGGGCCTTCAAGCAGGGCCTCCCATATGCCGACAGAGCGGCGGGAGTGCATGCCGGTATCGACGATGGTCCAGCTGTCGCCGTCGTCCAGCGCGTAGATGTTGACGTGATCCAGCACCATCGGCAGTGGCAGACGCATCCACAGGATGCCGGGGGCGACCTGCACTGCCTCACCCTCTGCGGGTGGTTCGGACCACGGGTAACGCAGTCCGCCGGGTGCCGCGTCCTTCATCGGCTCAGGTCGTCAACTGTGAGCGCGTAGAGGCCCGCCGCCCCGGCGCGTGCATGGGCCAGCGCGCCGGTATATTCCGGCAACATGCGGGTGATATAGAAATGCGCCAGCTTGGCATGTGCGCCGTCGGGATCGGTCTGCGCCGCAGTCAGGTGGAAATATCCGCCCAGAACCCGTGCGAAACCACGCAGGAACGGAACGGCACCGGCAAAGCGGTCGTTCATGTCCTCCTGCGTCACCAGCCATTCGACTGTTTCGCGTAGTGCGCGCGCAGCATCCGCCACGGGGGTGGCCAGATCGGGCAGGCTGTCCTGCGCCGCGTTGGCGGCGGCGTCGATTTCGTCCAGCAGGGCAAAGGCCGCCGCGCCACCATCCATCATCTTGCGCGCGACCAGATCCATTGCCTGAATGCCGTTGGCGCCCTCGTAGATTTCGGTCACGCGGACATCGCGGGCGAACTGCGCGGCGCCGGTTTCCTCGATATAACCCATGCCGCCATGGACCTGCACACCCATGTCAGCGACCGTGCTGCCGGTCATCGTGCCGAAGGCCTTGGCGATGGGGGTCAGCAGGGCGGCGCGGGCGGCCCATTCGCTGCCCTGTTCGGCAGTCTGCATGTCGATTGCCACAGCACAGCTGAGCGCAATGGCGCGCGCGGCAAAAATGTCCGCCTTCATTGTCAGCAGCATCCGCCGCACGTCTGCGTGATCGACGATCGTGCCGGTGCCGCCCTCGATCATGCTGCGGCCCTGTTTGCGCTCCAGCGCGTAGTTCAGCGCCTGCTGATATGCGCCCTCGGCCGCGCCGATGCCCTGACCGCCGACACCGAGGCGGGCGTTGTTCATCATGGTGAACATGGCGCGCATACCGCCCTGAGGCTCGCCGACCAGCCAGCCGGTCGCGCCGTCATATTGCATCACCGCAGTCGGGCTGCCGTGCAGGCCAACCTTGTGTTCAAGTGAGACGACCTTGAGGCTGTTATGTTCGCCCAGTGTGCCGTCGGCGTTGGGGATGATCTTTGGCACCAGAAAGAGGCTGATCCCCTTGGTGCCCAGCGCACCGTCGGGCAGACGGGCCAGCACAAGGTGGCAGACGTTTTCGGTAAAATCGTTATCGCCCCAACTGATAAAAATCTTTTGCCCGGTGATGGCATAGGTTCCATCGCCGTTGTCCTCTGCCTTGGTGCGCAAGGCACCGACATCGCTGCCTGCCTGCGATTCGGTCAGGTTCATGGTGCCGGACCATTCGCCGCTGACCAGTTTGGGCAGATAAAGCGCCTTGATCTCGTCGCTGGCGTGGTGGTCCAGTGCCTCGATCTGGCCCTGAGTCATCAGCGGATTTAGCTGGAGCGACAGGCAGGCGGCGCTCATCATTTCGTTCACTGCGGTCGTCACGGTCATCGGCAGGCCCATGCCGCCATATTCGGGACTGGCGCTAATCGACACCCATCCGCCGTCGGCGATGGCCTTGTAGCCCTCGGCATATCCCGGGCTGGTGCGCACGATGCCGTTTTCCAAATGTGCCGGATGCAGGTCGCCGGGGCGCTGAAGCGGGGCAAGCACGTCCTCGCACATGCGGCCTGCTTCTGTCAGGATGGCGGCGGTCATGTCTGGCGTCGCCTCGGCAAAGCGGTCGGTTTCGGTGACCTTGGACAGGCCGACAATGTGTTCGAACAGGAACTGATAGTCGTCGACTGGGGCGCGATAGGGCATCTGGCATCTCCTTACCTGCGCGTGGCGTGCTGCTTGGCATTGACGCGTGTGCGCGATAATCACGGTTTCATATCGACTTAGCGTATCGCGCCGGGATGCACCATCAAGCAGAACGCCGCGTCACGGGTGATAAGGACGTACCGACTTGGCCGAGACCGATCTGGAAACACGCATGTTGACTGCGGATGCGGCGGGTATAGCCCAAGCCGCAGCACTGCTGGATCAGGGGGCGCTGATCGCGTTCCCGACCGAAACGGTTTACGGTCTGGGCGCGGATGCGCGGAACGGCGCGGCGGTGGCGCGGATTTTTGCGGCCAAGGATCGGCCCCAATTCAACCCGTTGATCGTGCATGTGGCGGATGCGAACGCCGCGCAGATCTATGCAGAATGGAGTGATATGGCCGACCGGCTGGCTGCCGCGTTCTGGCCCGGCCCGCTGACGCTGGTTTTGCCCTTGCGCGCAGGTAGCGGGCTAAGTCCGCTGGTCAGCGCAGGCCAGCCGAGTGTTGCGCTGCGTGCGCCCGATCATCCGGTGGGGGCCGCGCTGCTGGCGGCATTCGGCGGGCCGATTGCCGCGCCGTCGGCCAACCCATCGGGACGCATCAGCCCGACGCAGGCCGCGCATGTGCTGGCGGGACTGGACGGGCGCATCGCGGGTATCGTCGATGGCGGTGCCTGTCCGGTGGGGGTGGAATCTACGATCGTTGGTTTGGGCGATATGCCCACGTTGCTGCGCCCCGGCGGACTGCCTGCCGAAGCGGTCGAGGCGGCGCTGGGCATGCCATTGGCCGCGCCGGTATCGGGTGCGCCGTTGACCGCGCCGGGGCAACTGGCCTCGCACTATGCGCCGCGTGCGGGGGTTCGGCTGAACGCGCAACGGGCGCAGGCGGGCGAAGTGCTGGTAGGGTTCGGGCCGGATGTGGTGGGGGATACCACCCTGTCCGCGTCGGGCGATCTGACTGAAGCGGCGGCACGGCTGTTTGAGGTGCTGCATGCGTTGGACGCGAGCGGGGTGACAGGTATTGCCGTCGCGCCGATCCCGGATCACGGGCTGGGGCGTGCGATCAATGATCGCCTGCGCCGCGCGGCGGCACCACGCGGAGCGCCGTCATCCGGTCAGTAACTGCGCGGCATCTTCAACACGTGTTCGGCGAGGTAGGACAGAATCAGGTTGGTCGAAATCGGTGCAACCTGATAAAGTCGGGTTTCGCGGAATTTGCGTTCGATATCGTATTCCTCGGCGAAGCCGAAACCACCGTGGGTTTGTACGGCGGCTTCTGCGGCTTCCCAACTGGCCTCTGCTGCCAGCATCTTGGCCATGTTGGCCTCGGCACCCGGATTGTGGCCCGCCTCGTAGAGCCGCACGGCATCCTGCACCATCAACTCGGCGGCGCGCATCCGCGCGTAGGCCTGTGCGATGGGGAAGGATATTCCCTGATTCTGCCCGATCGGGCGACCGAACACCTCGCGCTCTGACGCATAGGCAGAGGATTTATCAATCAGCCATTTGGCGTCGCCGATACATTCAGACGCGATCAGGATACGCTCGGCGTTCATGCCAGACATGATATAGCCGAACCCCTTGCCCTCGGTGCCGATCAGGTTTTCTGCCGGCACTTCGACATTGTCGAAGAACACCTCGCAGGTGGCGTGGTTCATCATCGTGCGGATGGGCGAAATACGCAGGCCATTTTGCCGGGCCTCGTTCATGTCGAGGATAAAGACCGACAGGCCGTCGGTCTTCTTCTGGCACTGATCCAACGGCGTGGTGCGGGCCAGCAGGATCATCAGGTCGGAATATTCGGCACGTGAGGTCCAGATTTTCTGTCCGTTGATGATGTATCTGTCGCCATCCCGGCGGGCGGTGGTCTTGATCGCGGGGGTGTTGGTGCCGCTGCCCGGTTCGGTTACGCCAAAGGCCTGAAGTCGCAACGAGCCGTCGGCGATCCCCGGCAAATACTGCTGTTTTTGTTTGTCGTTTCCGTGTCTTAGCAGGGTGCCCATTGTGTACATCTGCGCATGACAGGCGGCGGCGTTGCAGCCCGCGCGGTGAATTTCCTCTAGGATCGCGGTCCCGGCAGACAGGGTCAGCCCGATGCCGCCGTATTCTTCGGGGATGAGCGCGCTGAGATAACCCTGTTCGGTCAGTGCGTCGACAAAATCAGACGGATAGGCGCGGGAGCGGTCTATCTCGCGCCAATATGCGCCGGGAAACCCCTCGCACAGTTTCGCGACGGCATCGCGGATGTCCTGGTGTTGTTCGATCATCGTCCACTCCGATCCAAATTTTGCGCGACCATAGCAGGTGGCCGACGGATAGAGCAGACCGCCAGAGCGATCACGGGCATAGCCGGAACTTATGGCGGGTCAGGGGCATTCTATCTAAGCGTGTGAACAAGTTTGTAACTTGCTGAATAGTCACGGAATAATTTTCTTGCAAAAAATACGGAATTTGTGAACGATTAGTTCGAGCTCAAATGCGAGCTCTCACGAATTTACCGAGCAAAATAGCTCTCAATCGCAGTTTCTACTGCGGTCGAGGGCTATTTTTTTGCGTTTTGACCAAGTGAAACAAAATTAACAGGGGGAGAAAATCAATGAAGAGAAGAGAGTTTTTAGGCCGCGCTGGTGCTGCCAGTACACTGGGGCTGGCGGGTGGTTTGTCGGCACCAGCTTTGTTGAGTGGCGTGAGCCGCGCCTATGCCGCAGGTGATGATATTCCGGTGGGATTGCTATTCTCGCTGACCGGGGCCGTGGCTGTGGTCGAACATACGCTGCACGATGCAGCCCTGATGGCGATCGAGGAGATCAACGCGGCAGGCGGTGTGCATGGCAAGCAACTGCGCCCGATCATCGAAGACCCGGCATCCGATCCCGCGACCTATGCCGACCGTGCGCGGCGTCTGATGATCCGTGATAAATGCGTCAGCGTCTTTGGCTCGTACACGTCATCCAGCCGGCAGGCGGTTCTGCCAATCGCAGAGCAGCGGAACAACCTCTATTGGTATCCAACGCTATATGAAGGGCGTGAATGCTCGCGCAACATCATGTATGGCGGCGCATTGGCCAATCAGCAGCAGGATATTCTGATCCCTTGGCTGGCGGAGAATTTCGGCTCGCGCTTCTACATGGTGGGCAATAACTACGTCTATCCGAAAGAAGAGAACAACTACTGCAAGACATTGCTGAAAGTCCTCGATGGCGAGGTGGTGCATGAGGAATATGTGCCAATGGGCCATTCCGATTTCAGCTCGGTCATCAACCGTATCCGTGCGGAAGAGCCGGATGTGATCTTCTCGACCCTCGTCGGGGACTCGGATGTTGCTTTTGCCCGTCAGTACCACGCGGCAGAGCTGGATCCGGCGAAACTGCCCGTTTGCAGCCTGACGCGCTCTGAAGTTGAAGTGAAAGCCATCGGTGGTGAGGCGGCAGCAGGCCACTTCTCATCTGCGCCTTATTTCATGGGGCACGAATCGGCTGAGAACGAGAAGTTTGTCGAGGCTTACAAAGCGCGCTTTGGCGCTGATGAGGTGACGCACTTTGTCAGCGAAGCGGCGTATTTCCAAGTGTACCAGTTCAAGGCTGCACTGGAGAAGCTTGATCCGTCCAACATCACGCCGACAGGTATCCGCGATGCCGCAGTCGGGATGACAATGATGGCCCCACAGGGCGAAATCCTGATCGATGAGAATCTGCACACGCACCTGTGGCCCAAGATCGGCCAGTGGCAGTCCGACGGGCAGGCCAAGGTTATCGTGCAGTCCGACAAACGGTTCGAGCCGAAGCCCTATGCGGCCTATCCGGGGCAGGAATGCACCGGGGCGGGTCTGGTCAAGTCCTGAGCGTTCGCGCGGGATCTCTCTGAACATTTCGAAACCAACAGTGTCCGGCTCGTACCCCGAGCCGGACCATAGGAGGAAACTGTCCGATGGACGTAGTCTTTAACCAGATCTTTGCGGGGGTGAGCTTCGCTTCGATTTTGCTGATCATCGCCCTGGGTCTGGCCATCATCTACGGCACGATGGGTGTCATCAATCTGGCGCATGGCGAGTTTGTGATGCTCGGGGCCTATGCCACATGGGCATTGCAAACCTATGCGGGGCTGGGCGTGGTGACGGCGTTACCACTGGTTTTTCTGGCTGTCGCGGCGGCGGGTTGGGTGATCGAAAAGGTGATCGTTCAGCGGCTCTATACCCGGCCATTGGATACCATTCTGGCGACATGGGGCATCGGGATCATCCTGCAACAGGCGGTGCGGCTGGGCGTCGGTGCGGAATCGCGGTTCGTGCGTGGGCCAGAGTGGCTATCGGGCAATATCGAGATCGGCAGTCTGGTAATGTCCAACTATCGATTGTTCGTGATCTTCTTTTCGCTGGTCGTGCTGGCGGGCACATGGATGCTGATGACGCGAACCGAATTCGGGATGAAGCTGCGCGCGGTCATACAGAACCGGGGCATTTCCGAATGCTACGGGATCGAGGCCAAGAAAGTCTATTCCGTCACCTTTGCCTATGGTGCGGGGTTGGCCGGGATCGCGGGCGCGCTGATTACGCCGCTCTTCAGCACGATCCCCACGATGGGCACAGGTCTGGTCGTGGATGCATTCCTGGTGGTGATTGTTGGCGGGCTGGGAAGCCTGATGGGCACCGCAGCGGCAGCATTGCTGATTGGTGAGGTGACTGCGCTGTTTTCGATCGTGATCAACGACACGCTGGGGCGGATTGCCGTTCTGGCGGGGATTATCCTGCTGATCCGATACCGGCCTCGCGGCCTATTCCCTGCTGATACACGCCGCTGAGGAGCCGGATAATGAACTCCAAACTATCATATGACATCATCGGACTCGGCCTCTTTGCTGCTGTGGTCCTGTTCGGTGTGCCCGCATTCTTTGGCTATGACGGGTATGAACTGAACACATTCGCGCGCTATCTGAGCCTAGCAATCGTGTCGATGGCCCTCGCCTTGTCATGGGGGACGGCGGGACTGCTGAACCTCGGGCAGGCGGCGACCTTTGGCATGGGATCCTACGCGATGGCCATGCACCTGAAGCTGAAGGCCAGCGGAGATAATCTGCCGGATTTCATGGGATGGAACAATGTTGACACGCTGCCGACCCTTTGGCTGCCCTTTCATTCGCTGACCTTTACCCTGCTGGCGGGTCTGTTGATCCCGGCAGCGGTGGGCGGGCTGATCGCCATATTCATGTTCCGGGCGCGCATCGCGGGTGTGTTCGTCGCGGTGATCACGCTGGCGTTCCTCGTCGCATTCCAATTGCTTGTGGTTGAGCAGCAGGGATTTACCGGCGGGCAGAACGGGCTGACCGGGCTGGCGCAGCTGACATTGTTCGGCTGGACCATCGATATCTATAGCGTGTCGTTCTACTACTTGGTCGGCATCTGCCTGATGGTGGCGCTGACATTCGGTCTGTACCTGACACACAGCAAGTTCGGGCTGATCCTGCGGGCGATCCGCGATGATGTGGAACGCACACGATACTTTGGCTACAACGTGGCCACCTACCAGACGGTAATCTTCTGCATCTCGGCGGCGCTCGCCGGGTGGGCGGGGATGCTCTATGCGCTGGTGCTGGAGTTTGCATCCCCGACCTATATGAGCGTGTCGTTCAGTCTGGCCATCGTCATCTGGTGTGCTGTCGGCGGGCGCGAATCCGTGCTGGCCGCAGCGATGGGTGCGATCCTTGTGAACCTTGCCGAAGGGCGTCTGTCGGATGTCTTTGTTGAAGGCTGGCACATGATGCTGGGGCTGATGTTCCTGCTGGTGGTGATGTTCATGCCGCGTGGCATTTACGGCGTCATCGTCGATGCGGGGCGCGCGCTGCGCCGTCGGGGTGGACCGGCGGAACCCGTCGAAGACCCTTCTTATGACAATTCCCTCAGCCGAAAGCAGGAGAGCTGATCATGGCACAGCTTCAAGTCAGAGATCTGCATGTGACATTCGGCGGCCTGCGCGCCGTGGATGGAATGGATTTCGATGTCGAACAGGGCGAAATCCTGTGCCTATTGGGGCCAAACGGGGCGGGCAAGTCGACCACGCTGGACCTGATCTGCGGCAAAACGCAGCCAACGGGTGGGTCGATCCGGTTTCAGGATACCGAGATTTCGCAAATGCTGGAATTCCGGCGCGCCCGGCTGGGCATTGGTCGCAAGTTTCAGGTGCCATCGGTCTACAAGGAACTGAGCGTCGCAGAGAACCTGTCGGTCGCACAATCCATGAAACCGGGTATCTGGCACGCCCTGACCACGCCAGCGGTTCGCCGAAGCAAAAAGATGCGCGAAATACTGGATCTGGTCGGGCTGGCAGACAAGATGTCCGAGCCTGCCGGGTATCTGTCGCACGGTGAGACCCAGTGGCTGGAGATCGCCATGCTGATCGCGCAGAACAGCCGCCTGATCCTGATGGACGAGCCGACCGCCGGGATGACGATTCAGGAAACCGACCGCACGGCCAAAATCTTTCGCTCTCTCAGCGCCAATCACACGCTGATCGTGGTCGAGCACGACATGTCCTTTGTCCGCACCGTGGCGGACCGGATCATCGTGATGGATCAGGGCGCGAAGCTGGCCGAAGGGTCGATCGAGGAAATCGAAGCGAACGAAGCGGTCAAGACCGCGTATCTGGGGCACTGAACAATGGAAAACCTGAGCGCGAACAACCTTTATTCGTTCTATGGCAAGAGCCCTGTGTTGCAGGGGGTTTCTTTTGACCTGAAACCGGGGGAATTCCTGTCGGTGCTGGGCCGCAATGGGGTGGGCAAGACGACCCTGCTGAAAAGCATCATGGGACTGACCGACAGTTGCAAAGGGGATTTGCAGTTCGGCGGTTCGGATCTGCTGAAGTGCAGCACGCCACAACGGGCATTGCAGGGCATCGGCTACATCCCGCAGGGCCGCGAGATCATTCCGCGCTTTACCGTGCGCGAAAATATCCTGATGGGCACCTTTGCGCGGGCCGACGGCAAGCGCGAAATCCCCGACTATCTGTTCGATATGTTTCCGATCTTGCGCGACTTTATTTCTCGCAAGGGCGGCGATCTGTCGGGCGGGCAACAGCAGCAACTGGCGATTGCCCGCGCGCTGGCGATGGACCCGAAAATCCTGATGCTGGACGAGCCGACCGAAGGCATCCAGCCGAACATCGTCAAGCAGATCGAGGATGCGATCATCCAGCTGAACCGCGAGCGTGGCCTCGGCATCATTCTGGTCGAACAGAATGTGCCATTCGCGCGGGCCGCCTCGGACCGGTTCCTTGTGCTCGACAAGGGGCGCGTCGTGCTGGGGGGCACCTCGGCCGAACTGACAGATGCTGTCGTAGAGGAACATCTGACGTTCTGAACCACGAAACCATTCACCAATACCAACCCCGTCAACAGGAAAGGACAGGAAATGAGACATGGAGATATTTCAAGCAGTGACGATACCGTCGGTGTTGCGGTCGTAAACTATAAAATGCCACGTCTGCACACCAAGGCAGAGGTGCTGGAAAACGCCGAGAAGATCGGCGAAATGATCATCGGTATGAAACAGGGGCTGCCGGGCATGGATCTGGTGATCTTTCCCGAATACAGCACCCAGGGCATCATGTACGATCCCGGCGAGATGATGGAGACGGCCGCCACGATCCCCGGCGACGAGACCGAGATCTTTGCCCGTGCTTGCCGCAAGGCGAACACATGGGGTGTCTTTTCGATTACCGGTGAGCGCCACGAGGAGCATCCAAAGAAGAACCCCTACAACACCCTCATCCTGATGAACAACAAGGGTGAGATCGTGCAGAAGTACCGCAAGATCCTGCCATGGTGTCCGATTGAGGGCTGGTGTCCGGGTGGTGAGACATTTGTCGCCGAAGGCCCCAAAGGCATGAAAGTCAGCCTGATCATCTGCGATGACGGCAACTATCCCGAAATCTGGCGTGATTGCGCGATGAAGGGGGCCGAACTGGTGGTGCGCTGTCAGGGCTATATGTACCCCGCCAAAGAGCAGCAGATCATCATGGCCAAGTCGATGGCGTGGGCCAATAACTGCTACGTGGCCGTTGCCAACGCGGCAGGCTTCGACGGGGTTTACAGCTACTTTGGGCACTCGTCGTTGATCGGTTTTGACGGACGGACGCTGGGCGAATGCGGCACCGAGGAGATGGGCATTCAATACGCGCAATTGTCGGTGTCGCAGATCCGCGATGCGCGGGCGAATGACCAGTCACAGAACCACCTCTTTAAGCTGCTGCACCGTGGTTACACGGGCGTGCATGCGTCTGGTGACGGCGATCTGGGTGTGCCGGACTGTCCGTTCGAGTTCTACCGCAACTGGGTGAACGACGCCGAAAAGACCCGCGAGGACGTGCAGAAGATCACGCGCTCGACGGTCGGCACGGCGCAATGCCCGGTCGGCAATCTGCCGACGGGGGCCAAAGAAAAAGAGGCAGGGTGACGAACAGGCGTCCTGTGATCGGCGCGGCGCATTTTTGTGCCGCGCCACCAAGAATGAATTTCCCGAGGATAATAAATGCCGTTTTTGACTGACCGTTTGCAAGCCACCCAGCGCGAAGAGCAGCTGAAAGGGGCGCTTGCCGATGAGAACACACGCGACATCAGCCATGCCAACGGCAACACCAAGGCGAGTTTCCTCAACTCGCGGTTTTCGTTTGACCTGAGCGTAGTCGAGAGCGAATTGCGCAGCTCGATCATCGGGCAGGACGGTGCCATTGATGAGGTACTGGAAATCCTCAAGGTGGTGCGCGCCGATATTGGTGATCCGCGCAAACCGCTGGCATCGCTGTTGTTCAGTGGCCCCACTGGTGTGGGCAAGACCGAAACCGTTCGCACTGTCGCGCGTGCCCTGTATGGCGACGCGGATGCAATGTGCCGAATCGATATGAACACGCTGGCACAAGAGCACTACGCCGCCTCCTTTACCGGTGCGCCGCCGGGCTATGTCGGTTCCAAGGAAGGGACGACAATTCTGGATCAGGAAAAGATCGAGGGCACGCGCAACCTGCCGGGAATCGTGCTGTTCGACGAATTGGAAAAGGCTAGCAACGAGGTGGTGCTGGCGCTGCTCAACGTGTTTGACAACGGGCTGCTGACGGTTGCCTCTGGCGAGCGGACTTATTCGTTCCGAAATTCGATTATCTTCATGTCGTCGAATCTGGGTGCCCGCGAACTGATGGAGCTGAATGACGGGCGTTCCGGTCTGTTGTCGCTGCTGACCGGGCAGGCCAAGGATCGGCGAACGCGGGCACAAGACATTGTTATGAAATGCCTTCTGGACCGGTTTCCACCCGAATTCGTGAACCGGATCGATCACATTGATACGTTCAATTGGCTGGGTCGGGAGACTATGCCAAACCTTGTCGATGTCGAGTTGGAGCGGCTAAACCGAAGGCTGCGCAAACATGATGTAACCATCACGATCGACGACGGTGTTCGCGAATTCCTTTCAGAAAAAGGATATGATAAGCGTTTTGGCGCGCGCGGGCTGCGGCGAGCCATGCGGCGACATCTGGAATTCCCGTTGGCGACGTTCCTGCTGGAGCCGGCCGACCATACGCGTAAGCGTGAAACCGGCGGGTACATAAAACTGGCAGGGCGCCGGGCCGGTGACGGGGTTGAATTTGAGTATGTTTGAATAAGGATGGCGTAGGTGAAAACGCAGGAGAGCTGGAAAATCGGAATTCTCTTTTCGACGTCGGGCGTGACGTCGATCATTGAGGTGTCGCAGCTCAACGGTACGCTTCTGGCGATCGACGAAATCAACGCGCGCGGCGGGGTTCGGGGGCGTCCCATCGAACCTGTCAGCTATAACCCTGGCTCTGTCGTGTCGAACTATGGCGACATGGCGGAGAAACTGATTGTTGAGGACCGGATCACGGCGCTATTCGGGTGTTACATGTCCTCGTCGCGCAAGGAGGTGTTGCCGGTGGTCGAGCGGCGCAATGCGCTGTTTTTCTATCCCACACTGTATGAGGGGTTCGAGTATTCGCCGAACGTGATCTACGGAGGGGCGACACCCAACCAGAACAGTGTTCCGTTGGCCAATCATCTGATAAACACGTATGGGAAGCGGATATTTTTTGTCGGTTCGGACTATATTTATCCGCGTGAATCAAACCGTGTGATGCGCAATGTACTGCGTCAGGGTGGCGGTGAAGTGCTGGATGAACGTTACTATGGTTTTGACGTTGATGAGGCTGGCCTTGCCGAGGTGGCGCGCGAGATCGTGGCAATGAAACCTGATGCTATTTTCTCGACCGTGGTTGGTCAGATGTGCATTGATTTCTACCGCGCCTATCATGCTGCGGGCGGGGATGGGCGGGTTTGCCCGATTGCCAGCCTGACCACCAACGAGGCCGAGATCGCGGCGATTGGTCCCGAGGCATCTGTCGGTCATATCACGGCAGCTCCTTATTTTCGCAGCATAAATTCACCTGCGAACCGCAAGTTCCTGAAAGCGTACAAGCAGAAATTCGGATCGGTCCGCGATGTTACCAGCTGCTGTGAAGCGGCCTATTGCCAGATGCACATATTTGCCAACGCCCTCGAAGAAGTGGGTGATATGGACACGGATCGGCTGCACGAGGCATTGCTTGGCGCGACGTTCGACGCACCGCAAGGACACATCAAGATCGACCCCGACAATACCCACACATACCTGCAATCGCGCATTGCCCATGTGGATGAATCCGGTGAGTTCGTCATTGAGAACAAGGTGCGCCGCGCCTTGAAGCCAGACCCGTATCTGGTCTATCCGCAAATACATGACTGGAGCTTTAGACCGCAGAAGGTGATCAAATCGACAGAATGATAGATGAGTGATTTCATCCAGAGTTTGCGGGATCTGCATACGTTGGTCGTACACCAGCGAGACCGCAGTGCTGATGACCTCTTGCAACAGATCAACCGGATTGGGTGCAACTTCGAGAACGCGTGGCCTATCCCCGACGTCCTGCAAAAGAAGTTTGATCTGGTCATTCTGGATGTCACTGATCAGAACGCCAGCCGGATCAAATCCTTCCTCAGTAGCAGCGGACATGAGCCACCCACCGTGATCGCGGTAATCGGATATGAAAACCCATCGGCGCTGGATACGATATTCGAGATCGGCGCGCATGCGGTCCTAACCAAACCGGTTCGCGCGGCGAGTGTGTTGAGCAGCATGCTGATGGGGCGGCGCTATTGGGCGGAACAGCTGCGCTTTCAAAAAGACCTGTCAAAGATGCGCGACCGGTTGGGCAATCTGCAAAAGGTCAACGACGCGAAATTCATCCTGATGCGTCATCATGGTATCGACGAACGAGAGGCCTATGCGGTCATCCGAAAACAGGCGATGGCCAAACGCACGACCACGATCGAAATCGCGCAGTCCATCATCAACGCCGACGGAATCCTGCGAAACATTGGTGATGCCTGAGCGTAGGCGTTGGAACAGGATGATGTCGGTCCGATTTTTCCAGAGGATTTCCCGCGGAGAAAGTTAATCCGGACACCAGACAGTTTTGCCTTGTATTCCCCATGTTTGCTTGGATATACCCGCCAGCGGAGACGTGGCCGAGTGGTCGAAGGCGCTCCCCTGCTAAGGGAGTAGGCCCGGAAGGGTCTCGAGGGTTCGAATCCCTTCGTCTCCGCCATACATCAGAGTAAGAAACTGATTTTATTGATTATTTCCCCACACGATTGACACCGCATGCCATACTGCATGCCATTATGAAAGTGTGGAAAACAAGCTGTGCGCTCCGGGCATTCCGCGCCCAGAAAATTGTCGAGCAATTTTCTGTCCCCATCGAACAGCTAAAAACACAGCCACTTGTCTGTGTTTTTACCCGGCAAGCCAGGCCGCTGATCAATGGTCCGCGGAACCTTCCCCTTCGCTTGACCCCGTCAATCTCGCTGGCGCTACTCGCGCCAATTCCCCGCCTCTACGCGGCTGGGAACTGGCCCGATCATCTTGCGACCTTCACGGCGTCAACACCTTCTTTTCTGCCCCCCGAGGTCAGCGACCGCAGCCGCATCACATTACGAAACATCACATCACCCCACGCACTCGATCCGCTGTACCCCGGCGAGGCTGAGCGGAGAGGTGTGCGGTCCTCATCGGACCGGACGGGCAGCGGATCGCGGCGTGCAAGATCGACCGCGGCGTAACCCTCGCGAAGCTCAACGCCCGGTTGGACGGGGCGGAGAAGGCCCGGCCAACCCGGACCCCGGTTCCGGCTAGGGCCACGGGCAAAAAGCCCGTCGCCCTGGCGAAACCTCGGACCCCGAAAAAGACGGATCAGCGCATGAAGGACGTCGCCCGCGTCGGCGCCGAGACCGCAACCCAGCTTATCGGCGTGGCCGTCAAAGCCAACGGGCCGAGCGGAAGACTGATCGGCGCAGGCCGAAAGACCAGCGGTCCCAACCTCACCCGGAAGCACCCCACCCCAAACCGAACGCTCGGACTCTGAGAAAGGAACCATCTCGTGAACGACCAAACCGACCCATTCGAGGTCGTGGCACATAGCGACCGGCCGTCGCCTGATACCCACCCCCACGTCAGCCCCCCGGCAGACGAGCAGGACAACACCCATAACCCAGAAGGCTACGCCGCACTCCGCCGAGAGGTCATGGCCGAGACGCTGGACACCGGCGGCACCGACCCAGACCGCTGGACCCGCTCCGCGCCCTGGTCCGAGCTGGACCATCTCGCACTGGTCCGTGCCGCCACCTGGGTCACACACGCGGACGGCTACGGCGTCGGCATCACGATGATGGAAGCTGACGGCCTCACCTGCCGCAACCCCGACATCATCCGGCGGACTGCCCGGCGGATCGTCCGCCGCCTCTCCGAGATCGTCGCGCCCCCTGAGGCAGACGGGCAGGCCGTCAGCGGATCGGAAGCCCTCTCCGGGATCATGCCTAAGCCGAAATGAAAACAAGAAACCCCGGACCTCGGTCCGGGGTTCTTCAGCCACCTATCCGGCGGCGAACAAAAACCCTGCCGCTGCTTGCATTCTAAGCCACCTTTATTACGGTATCGATCCAAAGAAGGGATTCAATATGAGCGATTTGGTGAGCAGATACATTCCGGCTCCCGTGCGGCGACAACTTCGACAGGAAGCGTTCTTCGGTTGCGCAAAAGTGTGGCTCTCCAATTCTGGAGTATCACCATATTGTTCAGTTCGCTGAGCAAGCACACCATCAGCCCGACCATATGATTGCGCTTTGTCCGACTTGCCATCGGAGCCTTGGCAAAATGCGTCGTGAGCGGTGCTACGCGCTGAAGGCAAATCCGAGGAACAAACTCGAAGGAAAAATTCGAGGTGAGCTTGGAACTGATGCTAAAACCACCTCATTTCTTGTCGGGTCATGCACTTACATAGACACTCCAATTATCTTCTCCTACTATGAAGCGCCGATTATTCGATATTTAATAGAAGACGGGCAGGCCTTACTTGATATTTACATACCAAAAGAGGACATGTGGCCCGATATTCTAGTTCAGCAGAACGACCTAATAGTTAATTCTGGCGACAAATGGGACATTGACTTTCGGACTAATTTTCTTCGGGTCCAGAAAACACACGGAAGCACCTATTTTCAAATCGACCTACGAAAAGAAGTGGCTGAAATTGAAGGACAGTTTTCGATAGGTGGGAAACAATTTAAGTTCAACCCCACCTCCACTAACCTCGGAGGAGCTACGATTGCGGGGGGCACATTTGTTCGCTGCGGCGGCGGCATTGCTTATGGTGACAACAAGCACAAGCTTCATTGGCCCAACTACGGAATGGCGCGCCCAGGAGCGACCTTCGTTCCAATTCAGTGAAGCTTCGCATGTTTTCGTGTTACGTTCCAATCCATGACTGCTTCGGGCTGGAACTGAAGCTATGGAGTGAAACTGGTATACCAGTTTTTTCTATCATTGCTCAGGCAGCGCCGGCTAGCTGAATTATACTTACAAGTCAGGCTGCAAGAACTCCCTCAGCGCCCGCTCTTGTGCGCGATCGAAGGCGGCCAACGTCGGTGACTTCTCTCCGCGCTGACACAGCAGCACCGCATGCTCCCAGACGATTTCCGAACGCAAGTCGTTGAGCCGCCGCTGGTCGCCGTCAGTGGCGACTGAATACGCGTCCGCCATCTTCTGGGCTGCGGCCTCCTGAGCCGCCTTCTGGCGCTTCAGGAAGGCCGCCATCCTATCGCGCAGCCACTCCGCTTTTTCGGCATCGTTGCGAATCTGTTCGAGGCCATGGGCTAGGATACGATCCTCAACCGCCCCCGTGATCGTGAGTTCGCGCATCACCAGTCGCGCCACTTCCTTGCGAACGTCGCGCGGTGCGACCTCTGCCGTCGACCACTCGCCGCCGAAATCGCGGTCCACAATCCGCTCAATGGCCGCATCAATGAATGGGCCTTTGTACTGCCCAACCTGCTCGCTCTCACCAAATATCGCGGTTGCTTGGATTAATGCGCCGATTGAAATTTACACGATGGCCTAGGGTGATCACAAAAAAGATAACTATCTCGCTACCAATCCGAAGGGAAAGGTGCCCGCCCTGAAGTTTGAGGGCGGCGACGTACTGACTGAGGTGGCGGCAATCTTGGTTTGGCCGGGCGCGAAACACGGCTCTGAAGGGTATACCCGCAATACACGCGCGGTGGCGGAAAAGGCCGGAAACTGAGGTCGCGCTGCACGGGAATGCGAGATAGGGGAACCGGGTGTTGCCCGTCGTGTCCGACGCGGTGGAATGCACCGCTTGTCAGCGCGCCATTGTCAAAGTGCGCATGTTTCTTTCACATGGGTTTCGAAGAAATCAGAGAATGCCGCCACCCGCAGCGGCAGTCGGTCATAGGGCGGATAGTAGAGCGTCAACCAGATTTCGGATACCATCCAGTCAGGCAGAATTTCAATCAACTGCCCAGATGCCAGACTATCAGACACAATGAATCTGGGCATCAGCGCGATGCCTTCGCCATTTAGCGCCAGCTTTGCCAGCAGATCGCCGTTGTTTACGCTGATGGTTCCCTCGACCTTGTGACTGCGGTGGGTCGCGCCTTTGGACAACTCCCAAAGTTCTTGCCGGGCGTCTTGCTCGTAACTAAGGCAGGCAAAACCCGCGAGATCGTCGGGGGTTTTTGGTAGTCCCTTTGCTGCAACGTAGTCAGCCGACGCCACCAGAACCCGCGGCACCTTGCAGATTTTGCGCCAGATGGTGGACTTGTCGGTGGGCGGTCCTGACACCCGGATGGCCAGATCGTAATCCTCTTCGACAATATCGACGAAACTGTCTGACAGGTTCACCGCGACATGGGTCTGAGGATGCAGCGTTGCGAATTGCGACAGAACAGTGGGGAGCACTTCTAACCCCAGCGACATGGGCGCAGAGATGCGGATGCGACCTGCAGTCATGCCCTGCGCCTCGCGCGTTTCTTCGACCGCGCGTGCCAGCCCCTGTGCAAGCGGTGCCACTCGCGCGGCATAAAGGGCCCCGGCAGAGGTCATGGATACGCGCCGGGTCGTGCGCACCAAAAGCTGCAAGCTCAGTTTGTCCTCAAGAGCTGCAATCGTGCGCGTGACTGCGGCAGGCGTCATGCCAAGCCGCCTTGCAGCCCCAGAGAAACTTTCCAGTTCGGCCACAGCGAGAAAGACGCGAATAGACTCAAGTTCACCCATTTTGCCATTATTACACTTAGCGCAATAATCAATGCAATATAATGCCTGTTCTGATAAATGATTGGGTGCCTTACGTTGATGGTCAAGCGAGATCAGAAACAAGGAACCCGTCATGCTCACCCAGATCAAAGGCCTGCACCACGTCACGTCGATGGCGTCGGATGCGCAAGAAAATAACGCTTTCTTCACAAAAGTGCTTGGGATGAGGCGGGTCAAGAAGACAGTCAACTTTGATGCGCCGGACGTCTATCATCTGTATTACGGTGATACGATCGGCACGCCGGGTTCCGTTATGACCTATTTCCCGTTCCCGAACATCGTGAAGGGTCGGCGCGGCACAGGCGAGGTGTCGGAGACGGCATTTGCGGTTCCCGAACACACGCTTGAGTACTGGCGCGATCGCCTCTCTTCCGCGGGTGTCAATGCAATTGAAAACGTAGAGCATTTTGGTGAGAAGCGCCTTCGCTTTGCAGGTCCCGATGGTGATGGCTTCGCCTTGGTCGAAGTCGCCGGTGATCCACGCGCACCATATGCAGATGGCCCGGTTCCAGCTGATAAAGGTATCCACGGCTTTCGCGGCGTAACAATGCGTCTCCGCGATGGGGCGGCCACAGCCAAGCTACTTACGTTTATGGGATATCGAGAGATCGACCGGCAAGGTCCGCTGATCCGTATGAGACTAGAGAACGGCAACGGTGCTGACATCATAGATATCGAAGTGCTGCCCGACGCCCAACAGGCCCATGAGGGCGCGGGATCGGTCCACCATGTCGCCTTTGCAGTTGAGAACCGTGAGGTGCAAGCCGAGGTGCGTAAGGCCCTACTGGCGGCGGGCGCGCATGTCACCCCTGTCATTGATCGCGACTACTTCTGGGCGATTTATTTTCGCACCCCCGGTGGTGTTCTCTTCGAGATCGCAACGAATGAGCCGGGCTTTGACCGCGACGAGGAAGCGGCGCATCTCGGCGAGGCTTTGAAATTGCCCGATCAGCACGCACACCTGCGGCCCCGTTTGGAAGAGGCACTGCCTGTGATTGCCGATTGAACCAAATACACCAGTTAATCGTTAACCACCCAACTGACAGGAGAATGAAAAATGACCGTTAAACTCGCAATCGTCTACTATTCCAGCTACGGCACGAACCATCAGATGGCGACTATCGCTGCGGATGCGGCAAAGGCCGCAGGTGCCGACGTGCGTCTTCTTAAAGCGCGTGAGACCGCTCCTGCCGAAGCGGTCAATAGTCAAGACGCGTGGAAAGCCCATGCCGAAGCGACCGCCGACATCCCAGAAGCGACCGCCGAAGACATGGAATGGGCCAATGCTTATCTCATTTCCGCGGGCACCCGTTTCGGTGTAATGGCCAGCCAGATGCGCGCCTTTATCGACACGCTCGGCGGTGTTTGGGGCAAGGGTGGGCTGGCAAACAAGCCGGTATCGGCGATGACTTCTGCCCAAAATACGCACGGCGGCCAAGAGACCACTTTGCAGTCGTTATACACCACTGTGATGCATTGGGGCGGTTTCGTCGTCGCCCCCGGTTACACCGATGAGGTCATCTTTAAGACTGGTGGCAACCCCTATGGCTACAGTCATACGCAGGGCGCGGAATTTACTGACGACGTGAAAGCGGCGATCGGCCATCAGGCACGCCGCCTTGTCGAGATTGCGGATAAGCTAAGCAGGTAAGATGCTTTACTGAGATGCGTCACAGCGGTGCGCGCAGTTACCCAAGAAAGGAGACACTGACATGAGCTATTCCCCTTGCCCCGATCCCGTTCTCGGAGACGCAGATGGCGTCAACGCCATCGAAACTTTGATCGTGCCACGCGCTGTCGATCTGGGCGAAATGGAGGTTCGCCGTGCCTTGCCCTCCACCAAGCGCCAGATGGTCGGGCCGTTCATCTTTTTCGATCAGATGGGTCCTGCAGAATTTCTGACTGATCAAGGCATCGACGTGCGCCCGCATCCCCACATCAACCTTGCTACGCTCACCTATCTTTTCGAGGGCGAGATCCTGCACCGGGACTCGCTTGGAACCGAGCAGACAATTAAGCCCGGCGCAGTCAACTGGATGCGGGCAGGCAAAGGCATTGTCCATTCCGAACGCACTTCGGAAGAAAGGAAAAAGCACGGGCAAAAGCTGTTCGGATTGCAGACTTGGATGGCCCTTCCGGAAGCTCAGGAGGAATCCGCGCCAGAGTTCATCCATTACGGATCGGACGACCTGCCGCTGTTTGACAGCGAGGGTATCAAGGCTCGTATCATCGCCGGTGAAGCGTTCGGAAAGAAATCAAACCTGAGAACAGCTTCGGAAACCCTCTACAGCGATGTCGAGCTGCAGGCTGGGCGCAGCATGCCGATCGACGCCACTTACGAGGAACGTGCACTTTATACGATCTCGGGAGAGATCGAGATCGCCGGTGACCACTTCGAAAAGGGCCAGCTTCTGGTGCTGCGTCCCGGCGATCCGATCACTGTGAGCGCCAAGTCGACAGCACGGTTCATGATCTTTGGCGGCGCGCCGATGGAGGGACCGCGCTATATCTGGTGGAACTTCGTGTCCTCGCGTCCCGAACGCATAGAGGCCGCGAAAGAAGAATGGGCCAAGGGCCGTTTTGACACGGTGCCGGGGGACGAAGCCGATTTCATTCCGCTGCCCGAAGACATCGGCAAACCGCGCCGCGCTGAGGGCGGTGTTCACTATCCATGAAAATCTCTGGACAGGAAAGGACGCGCCCATGACTCAGAACATCCCTGGCCTTCACCACGTCACTGCAATCTCTGGCCCGCCGCAGGGTAACGTCGATTTCTACGTCGGCACCTTGCTGCAGCGGCTGGTCAAACAGACGGTCAATTTCGACGATCCCGGCACCTATCACCTCTATTATGGCAACCAGCGGGCCGAGCCGGGCTCCATCCTGACGTTCTTCCCGTTCGTTGATGCCGGTCCCGGACGAGCGGGGCCGGGCATGGCCAGTGCGGTAGCTTATGCCGTGCCCAAAGACGGGTTGAATGCCTGGATGATGGCGATGGCTGGCGCGGCTGTCGATTTCGACGGCCCGTTTGAGCGGTTTGGAGAGCAGATGATCGCTCTGACGGATCCTGACGGGCTTCGGATTGAACTGATAGAAACGGATCGCGGCACCGGTGCCGTTGCCGTCACCGACGCTGCGCCGGTCGATGACGGTTTTCATTCCGTCACCCTATGGCTGGATAATCCCGACCGCACCGCCCGTCTGCTGACGGATGTGTTCGGCTACAGCAGCACGGGTGAGGCATCGGACGGCGGGGAGAAGCGGTATCGCTTTCTGGCGGAGGGGCATGGGCCCGGTTCAGTCATAGATCTGATCACATCCGATGCAGCGTCCATCGGCAGACAGGGCGCCGGTTCAATCCATCATGTCGCATTTCGTGCGGAAAATGACGATGTCCAGATGGCATGGCAGGAAACCCTGCGCAGCCAAGGATACGATGTGACACCGCAGATTGACCGGCAATATTTCAACGCGATCTATTTCCGCGAACCCGGTGGCGTGCTGTTCGAGATTGCGACCGATCCGCCCGGCTTTGCTACGGATGAGCCGATGGAAACGCTGGGGCAAGAATTGAAGTTGCCAGCGCAATACGAAAGCCAGCGCGACAGGATCGAACGCATTCTGCCATCCATCACCATCCCAAAAAGGAAAGCGATATGACCAGTGATCCACACGGCCACGGGCGTGTTGTTTCTGGTGGTCCGCCACTGTCCCGCGCACGACTGGCGATGATCATGCTGCACGGACGCGGCGGGACACCCGAAGATATTCTGGGACTTGCCCATCATCTGGGATTGCCTGATATCGCCGTGCGCGCGCCCGAGGCAGCAGGCAATTCGTGGTGGCCCGACAGTTTTCTGGCGCCCTTGGCCAACAACGAACCGGGGCTGTCTTCGGCATTGGCCGTGATCGGGAAAATCTCAGAGGAACTCGCGCAGGACGGTTTTGGTCCGGAGCGCACGGTCGTTCTGGGATTTAGCCAAGGTGCCTGTTTGGCGCTGGAATATGCCGCGCGTGCCGGAACGCCCTTTGCCTGCGTGGCTGGCCTATCAGGGGGGCTTGTCGGGACCAAGGACGGGCGTGGCGATCGACAGCAATCGCTCTACGATCAAGTGGAGAAAGAATTCAGATACGAGGGCCAAATGGATGGAACGCCCGTCCTAATGGGGTGTCACGAGCGAGATCCGCACATTCCCTTGGCCCGTGTAAAAGCATCCGAGAAAGTGTTCCGCGATCTGGGCGCAACGGTTACCACGCAAATCTATCTCGGGACGGGCCACGGTATCGTCGAAGACGAAATCAAAGCGCTGCGGAGCATCCTGAATAAATGAACAACTTCGATCAGGAAAATTCGCGGGTCCTGAGCCTAGTCCTCTGTCACGCTGACTGCGATTGTATCGACCGCCCGCAGTGACAACGCGGCGATGGTCAGGCTTGGATTCGTCGTGGCAGACGTGGGAAACGTGCCGGATCCCAACAGAAACAGGTTGCGATGATCAAAACCGCGCAGATCGGCATCCACTACTTTACCTGTGGCAGTCCCAGTGCTGCCGTCGGCGCGACCGAAATCAACCGAAGCAATTTGGCCGTCTTCGCCAAGGTTGAGCGGTGTCGCGGGGGCTGACGGCTGAAAGCGCTCGAGGCCGAGAACGCCAAGCTGAAAAAGATGCTGGCGGAACACATGCTCGACGTAACCACGCGGAAGGAAATGCTGGGAGAAAGCTTTTGAAGCTCGGTGCGAGGCGGAGAGCCGTGGACTGGGCTATGACAGAGATGAACAACAAACAGCGGCAGCCCTGTGCCCTGGCCGGGATCGATCCGCGCGTCTACAGGCGGCGACCAACCCGGTCCTCGGACACGGAGTTGCGAACAAGTCTGAAGGAGCTGTCCGGTGAATGGCGGCGGTTGAGCAGAAACGGCGGTGACTGCGTACGTCATGGTGAAAACACTGTTGGGTTAGACCTGTCAGCAAGTGCCGACAGGTCAGGTTTTTTACTTGCCCGACAGCTGTTGTAGCGCGCCGGCCCAGTCTTCTACATGCCACGTTTGGGTAATCACGCCGTCTTCGATTTCGTGGATGTCGATGGTCATAATGTCAAAGCTGCGGCCTTGGCCATCGACGCCGAAAAGCGGCCCGATCGGCGTGCCTGTGGCGCGACTGCGGACGGTGACGAAATTGCCGTCCTGATGCATCGTCTGAATGTCCCAGTCGAGATCGGGGATAAGCTGGCCGAAGCCGCCCATCTGACCAAGGAAAGCCTCGCGCGATTTGGTGGCGCCTGAATAGTCACCGACGCTGACCCAACCGTCGGATGTGGCCTCCTGAAAGGCGGCAATATGCTCTTGTGAGCCGGGGTTGCTGAGCAGGTCGTAGAAGGCCTGAACGGTGGTGGTATCGTTTGCAAATGCGCCACTGGCAAGCGAGGCGAAGGCTGCGGCTGTGGTGAGTGTCTTGAAGGTCATGGGTATCTCCGGATGTGAATGTTTTGGTTTGGTTGGCACGACCGATGGTCAGATGTTTGGCCGTCTGCGGAAACAGATAGACCAATGGATCCTTTTCGATTATCCGTTAATTGCTGGAATCATTATTCTATAAAATACAAAGATGATTGATGACTATCGCGGGCTTGCCGTGTTCGTTGCTATTGCAGATGCAGGCAGTCTGACCGCTGCAGGCAAGCGGCTGAAGCTTTCAACTTCGGTGGTCAGCCATCACCTGTCGCGATTGGAAGACAAGCTGGGTGCTACCTTGTTCTTCCGTTCGACCCGGTCGATGTCGCTAACACCAGAGGGTCATGCTGCGCTTGATCCGGCCCGTCGGATGATGGCCGCTGGCGAAGAGGCGCTGAGCCTCATCAGCGCGGGCAATGAAGAACCGGTCGGCACTTTGCACGTCACCATGCCAGCTTGGGGTGAACAACTGAGCCTGCGTCAGGCGCTTTGGGCTTTTGCCAAGGCGCACCCGTTGGTCTCGATAACGCTCCACAGCAGCGACGTGCCCGCCGACCTTGTGAAAGGCGGTTTCGACCTCGCTATCCGGTTGGGGACGCTGGCCGACAGCAGCCTGAAAAGTCGCCGTCTTGGTCACTTTGAGACCGTACTGGTGGCGGCACCTGATTATCTGGACAAGCGTCCTGCAATTCTTTCTCTACGGGACCTTGTCGCCTGCGATTTTGTGGGTGTCTCGATGCTGCCGGGAACGATGCTGCTTCAGCAAGATGGCAGGGTTATCGCCATCGAGCCCGAGCACATCCGGCTTGAGGTCGATACCATCGCGTCGGCCAGATCGGCCGTCCTCGCCGGGCTTGGCATCCGGCATCTGCCGCTGGGAGAGGTCGCAGAAGACATTGCGGAGGGGCGTCTGATCCGGATTTTGCCCGACTGGTCTATGCCCGAACTTGGTGTTTTTGCTGTCTGGCCTGATAGCGGTCCGCAAAAGGCGCTGACCCGGCGATTGATCGATTTTCTGGTAGAAGAAAAGGCCGCGCTCATGCCGTGAGCGCTGCGCCAATCGCCGGACATGACTTGAAATGCGCGGCTTCGACAGACTAGGCGAAATTCAGATCGGCCAGGTAAACCCTGTGGCCTTTTCCGATACGGTCCAAAGCCGATTCATTACCGGTTTGTCATGGGCATGGGGTTCAAGCGTGCCCGTCCCGACCGGGCCGCCCGTTTGCAGCCATCCGGTGGGGCCATGCAGCGCGCGTTGTTCGAGTCCGTTTTCGGTGGCACACATGACCTCCGGATAGGCACCTTTCTCTGCGGATTGCACGAATGGTGTCTTGGTCATCAGCCACCACGTTGCCCGCGTCATCCTACCGCCGCTGGTGCTGATCAGCGCGGTCGCCGACGCACCCGGATGGCAGACGTATACTTCGACCGACCTGCCTGCAGCCTTGATGCGGTCCTGCAGCTCATAGGCGAACATCATCTGCGCCAGTTTGGATTGGCTGTAGACCGGATTGGCGCTGTAGTTGTTGTCCCAGTTCATGTCGTCGAACTGGATGGTTTTGATCCCCATTTTATACCCGAGGCTTGCAACGACCACGATCCGGCCCTGTGATTGTTCGATCCGGTCGAACAGCATACCGCACAGCAAAAAGTGGCCATAGTGGTTGGTGCCAAGTTGGCTCTCAAAGCCGTCAACGGTCAGCTTCTGCGTCGGCACCTGCGCGATGGCGGCGTTGCAGATCAAAGCGTCGATTTGCGGCACGGTCTCTTGCACCTTCTCGGCTGCGCCGCGCACCGAGGCCAGATCGGACAGGTCCATGCGGATAAAGCTGACGTCAGCGTGCGGGCCGAGTTCCTGCTGCAGTTCCTCTACTGCGGCAGTGGATTTCTCGACGCTGCGGTTTAGCATCACGACTTTTGCGCCCTTGGATAACAAGATACGCGCGGCCTGAAATCCCGCGCCTGCGTTGGCGCCGGTGATGACGTAGGTTCTGCCTTCGAGCGCGCCGAGACGCTCAGGGGTCCAGCCCTTGGAGCTAAAGCGGGTGTCTGCCATGAGTTCAGTCCTCTTCACGGTTTCTATGCTGTATTAAGAGGGGAGATAAATCCCGTTTCTCGCCAAAAATAGGCGGGATCATCGCAAATACTTGCCCAATTGTATCAGGTCAGTTGAAAGCGACTTCTTGACTGACTTAACTAGGCAGATGAGCCAACATCACATCAGAGAGATCATCGAAACCCGCATGCCCAGTGACGGCATGATCGCCACCGGTATCAAAGGCGTCCAGATGTTTCGCGCGACTGAGGCGGTGCCTTGCGTGCCAGCGGTCTATGAGCCTTGCATTATCGCCATTGTCAGCGGCGGCAAGGAGGCGGTGCTGGATGGGCAACGATATATCTATGACAGCAGCCAATACATGTGCTGCCCGATGTCCATGCCGGTCGAGGCAGGCACGCCAGACGCGTCACCAGAAAACCCGCTGCTTGGCCTCTACATCGCACTGGACCCGCGACTGATGACCGAAATCAGCATCGAAATGGACGCAGCGGGTCATCGCATCCCATCGGCTGCCGGCAGCGCGCCGAGTATTCGCCTTGCCCAATGGGACGACAGGTTTCAGGATGCGCTGTTGCGGTTGGTGCAACTGGGCGCATCCGCGACAGATACGGCTGTTTTGGGTGACGCACGTCTGCGCGAGCTATACTACGCAATCCTTAGAGGCGCGGCAGGTCCGTTCGCCCGCCGGGCCTTTGCCCCGGGCAATGCCATTGCGCGGTCTATCGCTGATCTATCATCAAAGCTGGGCCAGCCAGTGTCGATCGACGACATGGCCTCCCGCGCCGGGATGAGCCGCGCCGTGTTCCACCGCAAATTCAAGCAGACCACGACGATGTCGCCTATCCAGTTCGTCAAATCCATGCGCCTGAACCATGCCGCGATGAAGATCGCAGGCGGCATGACCGTGTCCGAGGCGGCGCTGGATGTGGGCTATGTCAGCGCGTCCCAATTCAGCCGGGAGTTCAAACGCTTGTACGGGCAATCGCCCCGTAAATGGGGCGACGCCCAAGCCATAAATGCGGATTTGGCCTGATCGGATGGCCCGCAGGGGTCAAACTTCGACGACCACCTTGCCGACCGCTTTGCCACTTTGAAGCCGCGCATAGGCATCGCCCACTTGCGAAAGCGTGAATGCCTGTTCATCCAGCAGCGGTTTTACCTTGCCAGTATCCACGAGCTTGGCAAGATCGGCGAGGATTTGCCCATGCACCTCGCGCCGGACGTCATGCAACATTGGTAGCAGCATGAAAACAATGTGCAGCGAAAGCCCTTTGAAATGCGCCGGGGTCAGGTCAAGCTCGGACAGTGCGACGGTGGTGACGATATGCGCGTTCAATGCAGCCGCGGCAAAGGAATTGGTCAGGTTCGCCCCGCCAACCGTGTCAAAGACGGCATCAAAACCTGCTCCACCCGTATGATCCGTAATATAGTCTTCAATCTTTTCGGCCATAAAGTCGACGGCGTGCGCGCCGTAGTTTTCGATTATCGAAAGCTGGCTATCGCCAGTGCCGGTTGCGGAAACCTTTGCTCCAATATGGCGCGCCAGTTGTACAGCGATATGGCCGACGCCACCGGCACCGCCTTGCACCAATACTGTTTGGCCAGCGGCGACACCGGCCCGGTGCAGCCCTTCCCACGCAGTAATGCCGACCAAGGGCAATGCCGCCGCTTCGCGCATCGACAGCGCTTTGGGCTTGTGCGCGATAAGACGCGCATCGGCGGGAATGAATTCGGCCAGCGCACCGGGCAAATGTGCAAGGCCACCGGCGCAGCCATAAACCTCGTCGCCCTTCGCGAAACCTGTAACGCCTTCGCCAACTTCTTCGACGATCCCCGCGAAATCCATCCCAAGCACGGCGGGCAGTTCTGGCGACAGGGGCAGATCGTTGCCAATATCCTTGATCATTGTGTCGATGGTGTTGACGCTTGTCGCCTTGATGCGGACCAGCACTTGGCCGGCGGCCACCACAGGGCGTGAAATCTGGGCTTCGTCAAACGGTGCGTCATTGCCGTAGGCATTCAGGGTCATGGCTTTCATCGGTGCTCTCCAGCTGTGTTTTACGTTGTCAGAGAGATAGATGGGCGCAAGAGAAAATATAATCTGGTGAATTATTAGTTCACTATTCTGATTTTCTATATAATTTGGTTTAACCCTGAAACCCGTGTCTCACGTTGCCGCGCCCTGTCTCAAACTGTCTCATCATGAGACAGTTAAGCGTCCCGTAGTGCCGAACCGGCACGCCAGCGTTGTTTAAGCTGACATCTGGGGGAACCCTTCAAGCAGTGTTCAAGGCGGTAACCCCGTCGCACATGGGAGGAGAGATTGATGGCACCAACACAGAAAGAACAGCACTGGATGTATCGCAACATGGTCACGAGCCGGCGGTTCGAGGAAACCATTGCGAAGATCTATTTCGAGGGAAAATCACCGGCCTTTAACATGGCCAACGGTCCGATTCCGGGCGAGATGCACCTGTCCGATGGGCAGGAGCCGGTGGCGGTGGGGGTCTGTGCGCACCTGACTCCCGAGGATGTGGTCACGGCCACCCACCGCCCGCACCATCAGGCCATCGCCAAGGGCGTCGATCTCGACAAGATGGCCGCCGAGATCTTTGGCAAAACCACGGGCCTGTCGGGCGGTCGCGGCGGGCATATGCATCTCTTTGATGCGGATGTGAACTTCGCCTGTTCTGGCATTATCGCGCAGGGTATGGGGCCTGCCGTTGGGGCCGCACTCAGCCGCAAGATGCAGGGCAAACCGGGTGTGGCGGTGGCTTTCGTGGGTGAAGGCGCAGTCAATCAGGGCGGCTGGCACGAAGCAATGAATCTTGCCGCCGTGTGGAACCTGCCGTTCGTCTGCGTGATTGAGGACAACGCCTGGGGTATTTCGGTGGCCAAATCCGCCGCCACTGCCGTGCCGACCAACGACGTGCGCGCCGCCGCCTATGGAATCCCCGGCACGCGGGTCGAGGGCAATGATCCTTTCGCGATTTACGAGGCCGCGGGCAAGGCCATCGAACGCGCCCGCAACGGCGAGGGGCCGTCATTGATTGAGGTCGATACCTACCGGCTGGCCGGACACTTTATGGGCGACGCCGAGGGCTATCGGCCAGAGGGCGAGAAGGACGGGCTAAGCGCGAAGGACCCGATCCCCGCCATGCGCGCGCGTCTGCTAAAGGACGGTGCCGCAAGTGAGGAGGAGCTTGCCACGATTGAAGCCGAAGCCGAGGCCCGTGTCGAAGCGGCCATCAAATTTGCCCGCGAGAGTGCGGATCCGGCACCCGAAGACGCGCTGACTGCCGTCTTTGCAGCCTGAAGGGAGGAAGACCAATGACAAAATCTAACGAAAGAAAGCTAACCATTGCCCGTGCCATGGCCGAGGCCACTGCACAGGAAATGCGCATTGATCCGACCGTCTTTGTGATGGGCGAGGACATCGGCGCGCTGGGTGGGGTCTATGGCAACACCCGTGGCTTGCTGGATGAGTTCGGTGCCGAGCGCATCCGCGACACGCCAATTTCCGAGACCGCCTTTATCGGCGCTGCTGTTGGTGCTGCACAAGACGGTATGCGCCCGGTTGTGGAGCTGATGTTCGTCGACTTCTTTGGCGTTTGCTTTGATGCGATCTACAACCTGATGGCCAAGAACATCTACTTCTCGGGTGGCAATCTGAAAGTGCCGATGGTGTTAATGACCTCCACCGGCGGCGGCTATTCCGACGGCGGGCAGCATTCGCAGTGCCTCTATGGCACCTTCGCCCACCTGCCGGGCATGAAGGTGGTCGCGCCGTCGAACGCCTATGACGCTAAGGGGCTAATGACCGCCGCGATGCGCGACGACAGCCCCGTGGTCTACATGTATCACAAGGGGCTACAGGGCATGGGATGGCTTGGCACCGAAGCAGGGGCCACGGTGCATGTGCCGGAAGAGCCTTATACGCTGGAAATCGGCAAGGCCAAGGTGGTGCGCGAGGGCAAAGACGTGTCGATTGTCAGCGTCGGCATGGGCGTTCACAATGCGCTGAAGGCCGCGAAGGCACTCGAAGCGCAGGGTGTCAGTGCCGAGGTCGTGGACCTTGTCAGCCTTGTGCCGCTAGACCGCGAGACCATCCGCGCCAGCGTAGCCAAGACCGGGCGACTGATCGTCGTAGACGAGGATTACATGAGTTACGGGTTGTCTGGCGAGATTATCGCCAGCGTAACCGAGCATAACATATCGGTCCTGAAAGCCGCACCAAAACGCGTGGCCTTCCCCGATGTGCCGATCCCCTATGCGCGGGTGATGGAGCAGTTCTGTCTGCCCAACCCCGACAAGATCGTTGCAGCCTGGAATGACATGAAGGCGGCCTGAACAGGTCCACTTACCAGATATTCTATAACTCTGGGGGCGCGGGTTGCGCCCCCGAACAGGAAAGGACTGCCAGATGGCAACCGATATTATTATCCCCTCGGACCTTTGGGACGAAGACGAGGAATGCGTTATTACGGGCTGGCTCGTTGATGATGGCGCAAACATCGAAGGCGGGGCGCTGATCGCTGAGATCATGACTGCCAAAGTGCAATACGAGATCCATGCACCTGCCTCGGGCACACTGACAATCAAGGAAGAGGCTGATGCCGTCGTTGCCAAAGGCGCGGTGATCGGTCAGGTCGCATGAAGAGCGCGGCAAAGGTCGTGCCGCTAAAGGGCGTGCGCGGGATGATTGCGGATCGCATGGTCGAGAGCCTGCAGACGGCCGCACAACTCACTCACCACGGTAGCGCCGACGCCGCTGCCCTGCTGGCCGAGAAAGCGCGGCTTGCGGAGGCGGGCACCAAGGTCTCGGTCGAAGATTTGCTGATGCTGGCGGTGGTCAGGGCGTTGCAGAAGAACTCGGACGCCAATGGCCGGGTCGAGGGGCGCGAGGTGAAGTTGTCGGAGGCGATTGATTTGTCGGTCGCCATTGCCTTGCCGGGCAATCTACTTGTCGCCCCGGCGATCTTTGGCGCTGGTGCAATGGACGTCTCTGCCCTGCGCGCGGCGCGGCAAGACCTCGCGGCGCGGGCGAAGGCAAACAAGCTTAGCGTGACCGAGATGACCGGCGGCACGTTCACTGTGTCGAACCTCGGTCTGACACGGGTGGAGCATTTTACCCCGATCATCAACGCGCCGCAGATTTGCATCCTTGGCATCGGACGCATGACGGATCGAGCGGTGCGCGGGGACAATGGCGCGATCGAACTGCGGCCCCATGTCGGCCTGTCATTAACCTTTGATCACCGCGCGCTCGATGGCGCACCGGCGGGCGATCTGATGACGACGATCTGCAATGAGATCGAGGCGATGGGATCGTGACGGGGCCGTTGCATGTCGTGGATACCGTGGCGGAGGGTCTTGCTTTGGAAACAGACGCCTTCGCCTCGAACCACACAGAAATTCGTCTTTGGACGGCGCGGCAACGCGCATTGGTCTGCCCTGCGTCAATGCAACGCCTAACCGGTTTCGAGGGCGCAAAATCGAGAACCGCAGGGCGCGGCTGGCCACTTCACCTTCGCCCGACAGGCGGCGGGGCCGTGCCGCAGGGGGCTGGCGTACTGAACCTCGCGCTTGGATTAACCAAAGACCGATATTTTACCATTGAGGATGGGTATCGTCTCATTACACAAATCATACGCGATGCTCTGTCGTCTGACCTCATGCCCGGTGCGACACCGGACAGCTTTTGCGACGGGGCGTGGAACCTCGCCGTCTTTGGCCGCAAGGTGGTGGGGACCGCTCAACGGCTGCGTCCCGTGCGCCAAAGGCGAAAACGCATTCTGATCCATGCGCTGATCCTGACACATGGCGATATCACTCCGGGCGCAGCCGCAGTCGGCATGTTCCACCATGACCTTGGGCTGGGACCGGTGTCTGCGGTCGCCCACATCACGCTGGAATCGGCATTCCCCAAGCAATGGCGCGCTGCGGATGAACTGGCCGCCCGCCTGTATGACAAATCATTTGCCGCGCTAGAAGCCCCGTCCCCTCATATCGGGGGGATCGTGGCCTGAGATCAAACAACCCGGACCGACACCAATCCCTAACATCAAGGAGAAACACGCCATGACAGCCTATTCAATTCTCGCCGTAACACCGACGTCGGAAGGCTGGATTCCCAGCTATATCGAACCAGTGGGGAAGATTATCGCCAAACATGGCGGTAAATATCTGGTGCGCACAACCAGTCACGAACAAGTCGAAGGGGCCGACAGTCCTGCGGCTCTGCGTATCATTCTGGAATGGCCCGACAGGCAAGCCGCGCTGAACTTTGTCAACGATCCGGACTACGCCCCATATCTCAAGGCCCGTAGAGAAGGATCGGATAGCGTTCATTTCGTTGTCGAAGGAAAAGATGACCTCGCGTGAAGCTCGCGGGTTCTCTATCAACTGATGTCTTGGTCGGGATCACTGCCCAGCAGGTCACGCCGGACGCATAAACCCATAGCGCTTGATCTTACGATTGATCGTGGCGCGGCTGATGCCGAGACGGCGGGCAGCCTCGGTGACGTTCCATCCGCTGGAGGTCAGCGCGTCGCGTACCCGCGCCCCGTCGTCATAAGCCAACGCCGGAGCGAGCGTATCTGACAGGGCAGGAACGTGTTCTGCCATTCTGATCGACGTCGGGGACAGGTCCACCGGTGTGATCTGATCCCCCGCCATGGTTATCAATGCCCGCTCCAGTGCCGTCCGCAGTTCTCGCAGGTTGCCGGGGAACGTATGCGCCTTGATCAGGGTAACCGCCGCTTCGCTCAGCGTTATCCGCCGCCCGGCGATCCGGGTGGCGAGCACTTCGGCCAGAATTTCGGGCCGCTCGCGCTCTCGCAGAGGTGGCAGCGATACATGCGCACCGGCCAGCATGTAATAGAGGTCGTCACGGAAACGCCCTTGCGCGACGCGGTGCATCAGCGGGCGGCGGCTCACCGATACCAGCCTTGGAGTCTGCGCATCGCCGGATGCAGCATCGCTCTCGATTGACTCAAGTAGTCCGCGCAGCACGGATTGCGCCGCGACAGGCATCTCATGGATATTGTCGAACACCACCGTCGGTCGATCGTTGGTCGCCTCTGGCATCATGGCAAGAACGCGCGCCTGAGTCAGAACTGAGCGCAGAGCACCTGCGTCTGCCGCATCGTCGCGCAGTGTGGTGCAATCCACCCTCAATAGCGGTGCGTCGCCAGCCAGCGCGGCGATCAGGGCGGATTTGCCGGTGCTAGTTTCGCCTTCAATTACAAGAGAGGTGCCTGCCTGAAACAAGGTTCGGGCCTCCGCGCAGCGTGCCGCCATGATCTTGCACCCCGTCGCCAAATCGCGCAGCGACGGCGGCAGGCGGCGCCCCCGCCGCGCAGGCGTGCGGATGGTTGCGCCCGGATGCAGCGAGCGAGCAGTGCCCGGCATCCTCGCAGAAAAGCTAACAACCGCGCCTTCAGGCTTTGGCATCGAAAGTACACGCTCAGGCACTTTCGCCAGTGCGTCGCTCTCCATGTTGAACACGGCCTGAAACGGTTGGCCTTTCAGCGTGTTGCGCGCATCGTGCTGAAAGAGCCGGTTCACGGCGGAGGTCGCGCCGAGGATAATCCCTGACTCATCAACCGCCACTAACCCGTCCCCCGAAAGCGGTCGCCCCGGCGCAGACGAGGATACGGTCACCAGCAAGCTATCGCTAAAATGCTGTTCGAACAGGCGTCGCTGGATGCGGTCTGCGGCGGTTGCTAGATACTGTTGCGTGATTAGGTGTTCAGCAGGGGTTCCGTGGTCGTAGGTGACTAGGTTGACCGATCCCACAAGCGCACCCATCGCGTCAAAAATCGGCGTGCCGGTACAGGCAAAGGCCCGGAGCCGCTGATAGAAATGATCGGCCCCGCCAACGGTAAAGGCGCGCCCGGCGCGTAGCGCCATGGACACGCCATTGGTGCCGGCGATGCGTTCATCCCAGCACGAGCCGAGAGCGATTCCGTTCCAATCTTCGGTCTCTTGACCGCCAGCGCTTTCGAGCCGCACAAGCACCCCGTCGGCGTCCGTGACCACAAGACAGCGTTTACCGTCGCCTACGGATGATGCCAACTGGCGAAAGAAGCCCTGCCGCCCGCCTGTGCGCGCCGTGATCTGCTGCAACCGTGGTGCGATCTCCGAGCTTTGGAGGCGCATGATCGGGCGGACGGCATCGCGGGCGAGCTTGTGCTGCCGCTCGCACCGATCCCACGACGCGGCGATTTCTTCACGGATCCTGAGGGTCAGGGCGTCGGTCATGTCTCTTCCGTTGTAGATGTTAGGACGTCAGCGCGACGTCTGTAAACGCCTTGCTACTCTCGGTCTGTGGCACCGGTGAGATCTCTTATCGCCTCCATGACGGCGGCGACCTGCGTTTTATCGGAGGCCGCGGAATGCGGCTCGGCGAAGCCCCCGCTGTCGTTGTCGAAGTAGCGCCCGGTGGCCTCGGCAAACTCATCCGACAACGCCGCACGACACAGGATGTCGGCCCCGATGGAAAGGTCGTTGCCAGCGACGCCGAAGCCCTCCTTGACCATCTTCGAGGCCAGTAACGAGCCGGGATTTACCGCGATGAAGACGGGCCCATCCGGGTGCGCCCGCGCCAACGCTTGCGTCCAGATCGTGATCGCCAGCTTGCTCTGCGCATAAGCTTGCATTTGGTCGAGCGCCTGTTTGCCGCGCAATGCAGCTATGCCCACAGGAGCCTGCGCCGCCGACGACAGGTTCACCACGCGCCCGTCTGCGGGAATGATTGGCAGCAGTTTCTGCGTGAGCAGATACGGCGCGAGCGTGTTGACAACGAAGCGGGTGTCGAGCCCCTCTGGCGTATGCGTTTCAGCGACCTTGTAGACCCCTGCATTGTTGATCAACACGTCGATCCGGTCGTGGCGAGCACGGATCGCCTCGGCCAGCGCCGCAACCTCTTCCAGACGGGACAGATCGGCGAGAAAGGTCTCAGGGTCGCCACCGACCTCTTTGGCTGCGGCCTCCAGTTTTTTAGCACTGCGGCCATGCAACAATACGATGTGGCCTTCATCCGCGAGCGTCTTGGCGGTTAGCAGGCCGATGCCATCAGTCGCGCCGGTGATCAGGATCGTCTTGGTCATGGGAGTTCCTCAACTTTGAAAGTCTGGCAGGACGTCTTTGGCCAGCCGGTGCATGGTGTCTTCGATATCCGTGCCGCTAAAGCGCAGGTTCAGGGCGACGTGATTGACGCCCAGCCTGCGGATTTCCGTCAGGTAGCGCTTTAGATGGTCCGAGCCCGACCGAAAGCCCAAATGGATCGGTTGGGGCGGCGCATCTGCCTGCGCTACGAGATCGATATAGAGCGATTGCATCACCGGCTTGTCCGGCAGGCCCGCTGCGGAAATGCGCTGGCGATAGGCACCGATCACCTGACCTTGCGCTGCAGCATCGCGTGGATAGGTCATCCAGCCATCGCCGTTCTGCGCGACCCAATCGGGACTCTGTTGGCTGCCGCCGGTGATCAACAGCGGCAATCGTTCGCCCGTGGGTTTCGGCAGCATGTCGATCCCACCTGAGAGCCTTCCCTGAGCGGTCTCGCGGTGGGGGTAGTCCTCTGACATTGCGCGAATATAATCCACGCTGTCCCGGAACCTGCTGCCGCGATCCTCAAAGCCCTTGTTCAGCGCCGGGTATTCCTCGGGTCTGTCGCCGGAGGCGACCCCGAGCAACAGTCGCCCGCCCGACAGCACATCGACCGAAGCCGCCGACTTGGCCACATGCGCGGGGTGGCGCAGGGGCAAGACGATGCTCGCCACGCCAAGCGCGATATCCCGCGTCGAAGCCGCTAATACGCCGAGGTAAACGAAGGGGTCAAAGATCTGTCCGGCGTCACCGAAGGACGGCACATTAAATGGCACGTCTCGCAGCCAGAGCGCGGCAAACCCCAAGTTATCAGCCAACTTCGCGCGTTCGATATGGCGTGTCATGTCCGGCACCGCGCTCTGCGGATAAGCCTCCAATGGGGCTACGAGACCGACGCTCATCTGCCCCGGTTTAAAGGTGGCGTTATAGGCCCGGTTCATTTTCGTGAATGACTTGTGTCCTGTCTGATCCAACATCGTCAACCTCCTCACGTCGCAAATTCAAAAGCCGCCGAGCACCTGTTTGCCTATCACGCGACCGCTCTCTTGACGCGTATGTGCATGACGCAGCGCCTCTGCGGTCAGGCGCCCATCACGCTGGGTGACGGTGGATTGCAGGGTGCCTTTTTCGATCATCTCGGCCACGCGGTTCAACAGATCGCGCTGGGTGCTCATATCGTCGGTGCCGAACATCGAGCGCGTAAACATGAATTCCCAATGAATGCTCAGTGCCTTGGGCTTTGCCGCTTTGATGTCGAGGGTCTCGGGGTCGTCGATCAGGGCGATCTGGCCGCGCGGGGCGATCAGGTCGATGATCGCCGGCCAGTGTTGATCGGTTGCGGTCAGCGCGGCGACATGGCTGGGAGCAAGGCCCAGATCCGCCACTTGGGCCGCCAGATCGCCACGATGATCCACCACGTGATCGGCGCCCATCTTGCGCACCCAGTCCTGTGTTTCGGGCCGCGATGCGGTGGCGATCACAGTGAGGCCGGTCAGGGCTTTGGCCAATTGGATCAGGACTGATCCGACGCCTCCTGCACCGCCGATGACAAGCAGTGTCTGACCCTCTCCGCCACCTTCGGGCAGCCGAAAGGCGTCAAACAGCATCTCCCAAGCGGTGATTGACGTCAGCGGCATTCCAGCCGCCTGCACGAAATCAAGGCATGCCGGTTTGCACCCGACGATCCGTTCATCAACCGCGTGATACTCGGCATTGGTTCCTGCGCGGGTGACATCGCCAGCATAGAACACCTCATCGCCGACCTTGTAACACGTGACCTCATCACCGATGTCGGCGACAACTCCGGCCGCATCAAAGCCGAGTATGCGCACCGCGCCATCGGGTTCTACGGCTGCGCGCAGTTTGACGTCGACCGGGTTTACCGAGATGC
This sequence comes from Roseovarius pelagicus, assembly GCF_025639885.1. Lineage (NCBI taxonomy): Bacteria > Pseudomonadati > Pseudomonadota > Alphaproteobacteria > Rhodobacterales > Roseobacteraceae > Roseovarius > Roseovarius pelagicus. The sequence continues at coordinate 2,795,754 of NZ_CP106738.1, forward strand.
CCTTAACCGCGACCAACAGATCGCGCGGCCCGATCTTGGGCTGGTCCAATTCGACCATTTCGAGCGTACCTGTCGGGCCCGCTGCGCTGTAACCGATGGCTTTCATGTGTCATGTCCTTTTAATGATGCAGCCAAGATAACTCTTGCGTAGTTATTAGAAAGCGGCCCTTTTCGGATTTGATTATTCGGATTGCGGAGATAATAGCTGTGGACACTGACAACCTGCGCCTGTTTGTGATGGCCGCCGAACGGTTGAACATCTCCGCCGCCGGACGTGACTTGGGCCTAGCACCCGCGGTTGCCAGCGCGCGCCTCGCAAAGTTGGAACACGAACTGGGCGTAGAGTTGCTGCGGCGTACCACGCGCAAGGTGTCGCTGTCGCTCGAAGGGTCTGATTTCCTGCCCTATGCGCGAGAGATTTTGGCGCAGGCGGAGGCCGCCAAAGCCATCCTTGGTGGCAGTGAAGCCGGCCCGAACGGCACGCTGCGTTTTGCCGCGCCAAGCAGTTTCGCGCAACGTCATATCATGCCGCTGTTGCCCGAGTTCCATGCGATCTATCCCGACCTGACGCTGGACCTGCGCCTGTCTGACACGCGGTTCGACGCGATCGAAGGCAGCTTTGATCTGGCGTTGCGCAGTGCGCCTTTGACTGACAGCAGCCTCAAGGGCCGAAAGCTGGCCGACGACGCGCGGGTTCTATGTGCGTCCCCCGCGTATCTTGCGGCGCACGGCATCCCGAAGACCCTAAAAGAGCTTTCTGGTCATCAGTTCATTGCCTGGCAAGACCTTGAACCACGCGATTTGCGCGGGCCAGAAGGCGAGACGGCGCGCCTTGATCCAGCTGTTATGCGCTGCCGCACCATCGTGGACGACGGCGACGCACAGCGCGAAGCGACCCTCGCCGGGGCGGGGCTCTCTATCAATTCACTTTGGAGCGTTGCGGACGAGTTTGCCTCGGGTCGCCTTGTCCGAGTGCTGCCAGAATGGAGACTGAACGACAGATCGGTTTTGTGGTTGGTCTATCCGCGCTCAAACGTGCTTACCCCCAAAACGCGCATTCTGATCGATTTTCTGATCCGCCATTTAGGAACGCATTCCGACTGGGGTGTATGATCATTCAGAATATTCGTCATATCTGCTTTAACGGCGGATCGGTCAGAGTTTTTCCACACCACTGAAAGCCTCCTATCGAAGCCGCGAAGCGGTTGAGCCATAGGCGGTGGTCACGGGGAGAGTAGCGCAACTAAATGCTGATTGTTTCTATCAGGTATTGATTTCCTAGATGAAATGTGGTGATTCCACGCTCAATCGCCCCAGCCGCGCACCTCGTGCATGCTAGGTATTTCTATCCATCAAACGCTGCGCGATGCCGATTCATGTCAAATCAGTCACCATATCCCAAGGTCTCGCGCATTTTTCTATCGTTTGCATCAGGCGGCAGCGCTGTGCCAAGCAAGGAATGATATCATGGTTGTGAAAACTATACTCAGCGTTGTTGCCATCATCAGTGCCGCGATGCATGCATCGGCGTCGGACGAAAGCATCCTCGGTGCAGCCGTCTCGCTGGAACTGAACGCGGCGAAGACGACCGATGATACCTGTACTCTGACCTTCATGGTGATCAACGGACATGCGGATCCGATCGAAAAACTCGTCTATGAGACGGTTCTCTTTGATAGTTCAGGGCAAGTGGACAGATTGGCGTTGTTTGATTTCGGCGCGCTGCCGCCTGCACGCCCCCGGGTTCGCCAGTTTTCGGTACCGGGTGTGCGCTGTGATGCACTTGGCATGGTCCTGATCAACGGGGCCAATACCTGCGAAAGTGCGACGTTGGATGCCACGGCCTGCGAGGCCGGGCTGACCGTATCTTCACGCACCGACATCGAGGTGCAGGGATGACCGTTCTTCTGGAACCCATGCGCCAGATTGCAGAGCTCGGCGGTCCCGTTGTAATGCTTTTGATTGCAGTTTCGATCGTGACGCTGGCGACGGTGATCTACAAGCTATGGCAATTTGCGGTGGCAGGCGTCGGACGCCATACCGCGCTGAAAGAGGCGGTTTCAGCATGGGACATGGGCGACGGAGCCGCAGCGAGTGCCGCGCTGTCCCGTTCCAGCAGCTATCTAGCGCCGGTCATCGAAATGGCATTTTCGGCGCAAACTCCGGATATGCCGCGCTTGGCCGCCGAGGCCGAAAGCAGGTTCGCACGCCTTGAAAGCGGGTTTCGCATGCTCGATTCCGTGGCGCAACTGGCCCCGCTTCTGGGCCTGTTCGGGACGGTTCTGGGTATGATTGAGGCATTCCAGTCAATGCAGGACGCGGGTGCTCAGGTAGATCCGTCCCTGTTGGCAGGCGGTATCTGGGTCGCACTTCTGACGACGGCGGTGGGCCTCGTGGTGGCGATGCCGACGGCGTTGATCCTCAGTTGGTTCGAGGGCCGGATGGACCGCGAGCGGGTGACGGCGGAACGTGCGTTGACGACGGTTATAGCGCCGCGCGGCTCGGCGGCGGCGCAACGCACGTCAGGCATGGCGGGCGAAGCCCCGGCGCGACGTGCTTAGGCGGCGCAAGGAGCGGCGCAAGCTGTCGATGACATCGTTAATCGACGTGATTTTTCTCTTGCTACTCTTTTTCATGCTCAGCTCGACATTCTCCAAATTCGCGGAGCTTGAACTGAGTGCCGCCAGCGGTGGTGCCGTGATCACATCGCAGACCAAGCCGCTGTTTCTGCAGCTTGGCCCGAATGCCATACGGCTGAACGGTACAGACACCGTGCTGGACCGTCTAACAGACCTGCTGCGCGACATGCCAGAATCCAACACCCCCCGGCCGTTGCTTATCGCGCTGCAGGGCGATGTGACGTCGCAGCGCCTGACCGATTTGTTAGTGGTCCTGCGCGGCGTGCCGAGGGTCGTTCCCACCGTACTGGGCAGCCAATGAGACCCGCCCGCCCACGTACCAAACGCGAGCCGACCATCGCATTGATCAACATCGTGTTTCTGATGCTTGTCTTCTTCATGGTCGCAGGTACGCTCGCGCAGCCACTCGACCCGGCGCTTGATCTGGTTCGCACCACTGATCTGGAGGGACGTGCGCCACCGGACGCGCTGGTGATTAGCGCCGATGGTGTACTCACGTATCACGGGACAGAGATCACATCGGCGGCCGCGTTCGTGCCGCGCCGCGAGGATGAGGCCGGCCCCGAAGTTCGGCTTGTCCCCGACCGTGATCTGCCAGCCCGCGATCTGATACGCATCGCACGCGAGCTGCGCGGGGCAGGAGCCGCGCGGGTCATCATCGTCACCGAACGAGGTCTGCAATGATTTCCGCATCGCGTTTCGTGAAAGTCTGTGCCCTGTCGGGCGCGATCGTGCTGCATGGCGCGCTGGGCTGGGCCCTGATGACCGGGACCGATATAGAGGTTGAGGGCAGTACAGGTGCGCAGGAGGCCCGGCTAGGCACCAGCTTTGCCGATATGGTTGCGGGCACAATTGAGGCAGATGACAGCCAAGACACGCTGACCGCAGACCCACCGGAATCCATTACAGAGGCGGAAAAGATCATTCCCGACGAAGCGACGAAGGCGGACCCGCCGAGCCTGAGTCACACACCTGTGCCCGATACCACGCCGGATGCGCCGAAAGTGGAGGTTAGACAACCAGATACGCCGGTTCAAACGCGTATGCCTGCGCCTGACGCGCTGCCAGATACGCCCGACGCCGCCTTGGCCGAGAATGTTACGCCAACTGTGCCGCTGGCCGCTGATGCAGTACCGACGATCGCTGCCCTCAGCCCGCCTCCTGAGGTGGCGAAGCCACTGAAACCAACTCCGGCACAGCCGTCCGAGATGACGCCGCCCGACCAAACAGAACCGGAATTAACCACGCCGCTTGCGCCTGATATGGCGCAGGATGTTATCAAAGCGCAGGACAATCCATCCTCTGCGGTTGCGCGATCGTTACGTCCGCAAAGACGCAGCGAGGCATTTGAAGAGAAACACAAGCAAGCACGCCCGCCAAAGTCCGCAAAGAAGCGGACAAAGAAACAACCTGCTGTGACCGCACGCGGGAATTCCAATCAGAACGCTACGGCCGGATCCGCGACCGGACAGGCCGCTGCCAAGGCAACGACATCTGGGAACGCGCAAGGGCACTCCAATGCCGCTGGCAATGCGGCGGCCAGCAATTATCCCGGTCTGGTGATGAAGAAGATTTCGCGCGTGTCGCGACCACGCGCCGCCAGCAAGGGCACCGCCGTCATCGCGTTCAGTATTGCGCCCAGCGGTGCGTTGGCCAGAGTATCGGTGGCGCGCAGTTCCGGCTCGGCGCAGCTTGATCAGGCTGCGGCGCAAATGATCCGGCGCGCGGCACCGTTTCCTGCGCCACCTGCTGGTGCGCGTCGCGATTTTTCAATCAGTATCAAGGGTCGCTGACGCTGCGGCGGGAGACAGGATCATACGGACAATCGCCAAAACCTTGGCTCCAATAATCCGACCCAGCGACACATCATCGAGGCCGCCCGCGAAGCAGCAGCCACCATCCACTGGACAGACGCGGTCGATACTGCACCGACCGGGGGGCTGCCGGGTACTTTCCATCTGATGCGTGTATTGGATCGTCGTGAGGTCTTTGTGTCTTTGCCGGTATGGAAAATCTCACGGTCAACGCGGCGGCTATCGAGGCGCAGGGTGATGACAGTATTCATCTGCGCATGATACGTACGCAGTTGCCGGATTTACCCTGCATCATCTCTGAGGTCAGGCTAGTGGGTCAGTTGTGCCATGTGCGGCAGGATGTAGGGCCATCCCGGCGGTGGCGGCGCGTTGACCCGCAGGTGACAACCATAGGCCTTTGACAGAATTTCATCGGTCAGAACTTCGCGCGGCACGCCCTCTGCCGCGATGCAGCCGTCCTGCATCAGCGCCATTCTGTCAGCATAGAGCGCCGTGAGGTTCAGGTCGTGCATGACCGTGACCACGCCACCGCCAGCATCGGCGTAGCGGCGGGCCAGTTCCATGATCACCAATTGATGTCCGATATCGAGGCTCGCAACAGGTTCGTCCAGCAACAGCCAGCTTGGCGTGCCATTCAGCACAGGCTCCCAAACCTGACACAGGACCCGCGCTAGTTGTGTACGCTGCTGCTCGCCGCCCGAAAGCTCATGATAGTACCGCGACGCGTAATCGGCGAGGCCGACGGCGGCCAACGCCTCTTCCGGGACGCTGGGACGCAGGGCATACGGACCGGCCTGAAGGCCGATGCGCAGCACCTCTATTACGGTGAACGGAAACGCCATGTTGGTCGCCTGCTGCAGCACGCCGCGGGTGCGTGCCAGATCACGGGCATTGCGCGCGATGACATTCAGCCCGTTGAGCGTGACGGTGCCACGCGCGCTTTCTTCACCCGACATGATCCGCAACAAGGTGGATTTGCCGGACCCGTTGGGACCGACAATTGCAGTCACCTGCCCGGGTCTGGCCGTGAAGTTTACGTCTCGCAGAATGGTTTTCCCGCCGATGGTAAACGTGATGTCGCGCGCGATCATCGTCATGCCATCAGGCTTCCGCGTTGGCGCAACAGGATCCACAGGAACACGGGCGCGCCGAGGATAGCGGTTATGATGCCGATGGGCAGTTCCGCTGGCGCAACGATCAATCGTGCGATCACGTCCGCCCACACCAGCAGGGCCGCACCCAACAGGGCGGAATTTATCAGCAACGGTCCATGGTCCGGTCCAGTGCTCAGACGCAGAAGGTGCGGCACGACGATCCCGATGAAGCCGATGGTGCCTGCGACCGCGACCGCACTGCCGGTCGCCGCCGCGACGCACAGGATCGCCCACCGTTTCATTTGCTGAACTGGTACGCCAAGGTGATGCGCCGCCGCCTCACCCAGCGCCAACGCATTCAGCGCGCGCCCCAACAGCACAGCCCCCCCGACGGCCAACACGATCATCGGGCCAGCGGTTGCGACCTTGACCCATGTGGCACCGCCCAACGATCCGAGGTTCCAGAACGTCAAATCACGCAGCTGCGCGTCGTCTGCAATGTAGATCAACACGCCCATACACGCCGCCGCCAACGCTGCAAGCGCGATACCACCCAAAAGCATTGTGATCACGGATGTGCGACCGCGGTGTGTCGCAACACGATAGAGGACGAAAACGCTGATCCAGCTTCCGAAGAAAGCAGCAAGCGGGATCAGCGCGTTGCCGACGATGTTTTGCACCGCGACGGGTAGCATCGCACCCAGCACAATGGCGCTGGTGGCGCCAAGTGCCGCACCGGCACTGACGCCCACGATGCCCGGATCAGCCAGCGGATTGCGAAACAGCCCCTGCAACACTGCACCTGAAATCGCCAGCGCCGCACCCACCAGTGCCCCCAGTACCATACGCGGCAGACGGATATCGCGCAGGATCACCTGATCGAGAGTGCTCAGCGGCTCACTGCGCAAAAGCTGACCAAATGCGCCCCAAAGCGACGTGCCAGCCGGGCCGATCGCAAGGCTGGCCACCATCGACGCGGCACAAACCAGCGAGAGGATTACATGCGCGCGCCGGGCTGTAGTGCGGCGGTCGCGTATATAGCCGGGTGCCGCGGCATCAATCGCCGCCATGTCAGCGCCTGCCGTAGAGTGCTGCGCTCAGGTCGGCCACGGCATCCGGTGTGCGCGGGCCGAACCCAAGCAGATAAAGCCCGTTCATCCGTACGATATGTTCGCTTGCGGCGGCCGGTGTCGGTCTGATCGCGGGCATGTTGAACAGCACGTCGTCGGCCACCGCATGATCGCCGCTCCGGTCCATCATCAGGATCACATCGGGTGCTGCGCTGGTGATCGCCTCATCGCTCAGCAGCTTGTACCCCTGCACGCCCGCAATCGCGTTCACTCCACCTGCCAGACGGATCATGGCATCAGCTTGCGTGCCGGTGCCGGAGGCCATGATGCGGCCACTTTGGGTGCTGAGGATGAACAGCACGCGTTTGGGAGCATCGGCTGCCATTTCGGTGGCTTCCATGGTCACACGGCGCATGTCTACCTCGACCTGATCTGCCAACGTCTTGGCAGCCTCTGCCACGTCGAGCGCGGCACCGATGGCGCGGATTTTGGTGCCGATGCCCGGACCGTCCATTGCGGGTTCCAGCATCTCAAACCGCACACCGGCGCTTTGCAGCACGTCGATCACTTCGGGCGGGCCCGCATCAGCCTCGCTAAGAATTAGCGTCGGGTTCAGAGACAGCACACCTTCGGCAGAGAGCGCCCGCATGTAACCGACATCAGCCAGCGTCTCGGCTTCGGGCGGGTAGGACGACGTGGTGTCGCGGGCGACCAACCGTCCCTCCTGTCCTAGCGCATAGACGATCTCGGTCACCGATCCACCGATCGAGACGACGTCACCGGACCCTGCGGCATGCAGGGGTTTCTGGAACGGAAGGAAACCGACGAACATCACCGTCGTCAGAGCGATCGTGGTGGCCGTCATCAAGGACATGCGTGATCCGCAGGATTTCGAACGCCGCCACATCACACGTTCTCCTCAACTGCGGCATCCGGCAAAGCACCGACCAGCGCGCGCCATTCGGGGCGGCTGTCGCGGCCTTCCTTACCGACGCCGAATATCTGAAAGATCAACCCGCCATCGGCATCGAACGCCTCGAGCGACATGGCCGGGCCGCGTTGCGTCGGCTTGTCGACCGCCCAAACCTCAGCCACGTGATCCAACCGCAGATGCAAGTTAAAGCGCGGGTCCATCACGTTTTGCCACGGCCCCATCGGATGAAGTTTGACCACCGGGCCAGTATGGATCTGGATGCAGCCGCGATTGCCGACAAAGATCATGACTTCCGTGCCATCCCTCGCGAGCTGCTCCAGCGCGGTGTTGACCGCTTGCGGGGCCAGCGGGCGCACAAGCGGCGCGCCAGCGATCCGGTAAGCGCCCAACCGGTTCATTTTGAGCTTGGACGTGAGGCGCATGAACTGGTGCGTGTCGGTCATCCGCATCCATTCCTTGCGCAGAATATCGACCTTACCCATGTCCGACTTTGCAGGTTCCGTCGGTTTGCGAGGTGCTGTCGCCAACGCTTGGCTCTGATCATCGACGGGCAAATCGGCTAACAACGCGTCCCACGCGCCGGGCTGCGATGTGCTCCGCAGGAAAATCTTGTGAACTGCGTCGCCTGCCGCATCGAACACCTGCAGCGACCGACGCGGGCCGTCATCGGTGGGTTTTTCCACCATAAAGGCGTGTTTCCACTGGCTGGGAAAAATGCGCAGATCAATCTCTTCGGTCAGGACCATCGCGGCGTGATTGCCCGGATGGTAGTCCTCATAGGTGCCGACCTTTTCGCTGACGCAGCTTTCGTTGCGGGTCAGGGCCATCACTTCGCCCAAGGTCATAGCGGCGCCCATTATCCGGTCGGGATGGGCATCGATTCGCGTGGCGGTGATACCACAGGAGGCGGCGACCAATTGCGCCTCGCTGATGCCCAGCTTCGTCGCCAGATCGCGGTCGCGCAGTTTGGGGTGTTCGGCCTGTGCGGCGCGGATGTCTTCGGGGCTCAGCTCTACGGGGCTCGGATTTATGGGATCAGCCAATTTCATACTCTTGCATTAGGGTCAGAGAGGGATGGCTGCGCGGCGTACATTGAAACGCTTGCGTGGCTAATCTGCGTGTCTTCGATATCACAGATTATTCTTGACTAATTTAGTATGATTCATTTATCCGGCACAAGACCCGATTTTCAGGGAAGTCAAAAATATACCGCGCCAGCCTTTGCAAGCCACGGTTTAGCCAAACCCGTTATGCAAAAGGATACCGTCATGAGACACCAAACGCGCGCGAGCCTTCGAGGCACCACTGCCCTGTGCCTGATCTTGACCACCGCCGCGCCCGCAGTCGCGCAGGATGCCATTCCGCAGGATGGCGGATTTCTGGGCACGATTCTACTGGGCGAAAGCAAACGTGAGGTGCGCACCGACACGGCCGTGCCCGTGACCGAAATCGACCAGACAGAGATCGACGACAGGCAGGCAGGCACGGTGGCAGAGTTGATCGATTCCGTACCCGGCGTGACTTTGGTCAATGGCGCGACGCCACAAGGGTCCGGCATCACGATCCGCGGCTACGGCACGACCGGATCATTCGGCACGGACCAGAAAATCCTGATCCAAGTCGATGGAGCGACACGCGGCAGTGAAGAGCTTTATCGCATTGGCAACCAGTTGTTCACCGATCCCGCGCTTTACAAGGAAGTTGAAGTGCTGCGTGGCACCATTGGGTCGTTCGAATATGGCTCCGGTGCGGTCGGCGGTGTTGTCCGGCTTGAAACCAAGGACGCCTCGGACTTCACGGGTGGCACGCCGGGTTTCGCCTACCGCCAGACGCTGGAATTTGCGTCCAACGGCAACGGTCTGACATCATCCAGTATTCTCGCATGGCAACCCACAGAAAAATTGGAGTTCCTTGCAAACTACACGCGCCGGATCACTGATCCGCAAGAGGATGGGAACGGGTCGCTGATCAATCCCGCAGGCGGGCAGACGAATGATCCATCCTGGTTGATCAAGGGCAAATACACCTTTGGCGACGGTGACAACCAGTCTCTGAGTTTCACCCATACTGAAACCGAATCGAGTCAAGATGACGTGCCATATGACAGCTTCGGTCTCGCGAACTTTGGGAACGTGGATCGTTCAGTGCGAAGTGCGACGTCGATTTTGCGCTACAACTTTAATCCCGTCGGCAACGATCTGGTGGATATGACGCTGCAATATTCCTACGCAGACGAAGAGATCAACCAGACCGCGATCATCCCCGGCAATCCGTTGCTGGACGCAGATCACCGATATGAAACGACGACCGTTACGCTAAAGAACACGTCGCTTTTCGCGACTGGCGTTATCAACCATGACCTGACGACGGGCGTTGAGTACATCAAGCGCAAGCGCAAGGACGCGAACTCGGCACCGGGCGGCGAAGACAACCGGTGGGCCATCTTCGCGATCAACGAAATGTCGTTCGGTGGCGGTTGGACCCTGACGCCTGCACTGCGCTACGAGACGTCCAAGATCAAAGGCGACACTGCGCCCAACAATGGCAGTTTTTCGCATGACGCAATGATGGGCGGCATTTCGCTGCGCTACGGCTGGGACAATGGATTTTCGGTGTTCGGCTCTGCGGCCTACACCGAAGTGATGCCGATCATCGACGATCTGGACAATGCGGCGCGCATACAGGACAGCGAAAAATCCCGCACGTTCGAGTTGGGCTTTGCCTATGAGCGCGAGGATGCCATCAGAGCAGGCGACAGCCTGTCGTTCAAGTTGAACGTCTATGACACGGAACTCTGGGACGTGACGTCCTATGTGACCAACACCGCGGTCTTTGGACCGCCCAATTTCGTCCCGTTGGACAAGGTCAACACGCAAGGTGTCGAGATCGAGGCCGCTTACGCCATGGCGTCGGGGTTCTACATGGACCTCAACGCGAATTTTGCCGATGGCAAAGAGACGACGGGTGTGGGCGTCCGGCAGGACTGGCGCAATCAGGCGGCGAACAGTCTGCGTCTGACTGTGGGGCAGAAATTTGCCAACGCCTACGATGTCAGCTGGGAAATGGTCGCGAACGACGCGGTGACAACCAACGGCGTACGATATTCCAGTTTCGTCGCACATAACCTGCGCGCGACCGTCGCGCCCGACAGTGGTGTGTGGAAAGGGACGGAAATCCGGTTCGGGATCGAGAACGTGTTCGACAAGCAATACACCCAAAACCTATCGACACGCCCGGCGGCGGGCCGGAATTTCAAGCTGACGTTCGCCAAGCAGTTCTGAGGTCGGGCCTAACCAGCGTGAGGGTTGCCGGTTGCCAGGGCTGATAGTCCGACTATGCCCACTGCTGCGAGTACGAAGGTGGAGGAAAGCACCTTCGTGCAACTGATGTTGCGGAAGGAGATATCTAGCCAGTTCTTGACGCGGATTAGGCTAATCTCCATCCACTCGCGGTACATTGGCTTTCGGGTGCTAAGTGATCGGTGCCTAGCGGTATTTGCGCGCTGGAATTCAGGGTTTGATGTCCTTGTCTTCAAAGGCTTTGCGGTACCAGAATGCGGTTTATCAACTTCGTTATGTACTTAAGCCGGAGCACCGCGATCCAGCAGAGGGCCGCGAGCTCAGCTTCAGACCCGCCGCTGCCGCGATCGGGAAACCCTGCTGAACCGTCATTCTAGCGACGGACCTCGCACACGCGAGGGCGCTTTCGTCGCCTGCTTTCGAAGGGCAATCTCAGCCGAAGGCGGTGATGCAGCCCTGAAGCGCGAACTTTAGTGGGTCAGGATCTGGCTCAGGAACTGCTGAGTGCGGTCAACACGCGGGTTGTCAAAGAAGGCGTCGGGAGTGTTCTCTTCGACAATTTCGCCCTCATCCATAAAGATCACCCTGTCGGCGACGGATCGGGCAAAGGACATTTCGTGGGTGACGCACAGCATTGTCATACCGGTGCCGGCCAATTCGATCATCACATCAAGCACCTCTTTGATCATCTCGGGATCCAGAGCCGAGGTGGGTTCGTCGAACAGCATGATCGAGGGGCTCATACAGAGCGATCTGGCGATGGCCACCCTTTGTTGTTGACCGCCCGATAACTGACCGGGGTATTTATCCTTTTGCTCGGAAATACCGACCCGATCCAGATACCGCAGGGCGATTTCCTCTGCTTCGGCGCGTGGCATGTTGCGTGCCCAGACCGGAGCAAAGCACAGATTGTCGAGAATGGTCATATGCGGAAACAGGTTGAACTGCTGAAAGACCATGCCGACCTCGCGGCGAATCTGAGTGATGTTCTTGCTACTTTCATTCAGCAAGGTGCCGTTGACGTTGATGATCCCTTCCTGATGTTGCTCCAGATGGTTGATGCAGCGGATCAGTGTCGATTTCCCCGACCCGGACGGGCCGCAGATAACAATACGCTCCCCTTTGGTGACGCTGAGGTTGATGTCCTTGAGAACATGGAAATCACCGAACCATTTATTGACACCGTTCATCTCGATGACGATTTCTTCGGATGCGATCTGGCTTTCGATTTTGACGGTCATGAACGTCTCCGCAGGTTCGGTGTTAGTGTTTTTGCCCGGCTGGGCCGCGTCGTTCCAGTTCTCGCCCGTAGAGGCTGAGGCTATAGCAAATGGACCAGTAGACGAACGCGGCAAAGACATAGGCCTCTGCCTGAAATCCCAGCCAACTGGTATCAAGTGCCGCGTTCTTGATCATGCCGAGAAAATCCAGCAGCCCGACGATGATCACCAGAGAGGTGTCCTTGAACAAGGCAATGCAGCGCCCGATCAGAGGCGGTAACACGTGCCGCAACGCTTGGGGAACGACAACAAATGCAATTGTCCGTACCCGGCTAACCCCAAGCGCCAGAGCGGCCTCGGTCTGACCTGATGGAATGGCCTGCAGGCCACCACGCACGACCTCGGCCATATAGGCGGCAGAGAACAGGATCATCGCGATCTGGATGCGCAGCAGGTTGTTGATGATCAGGTCAGGAGGCAAGAACAGCGGCATCATCACCGAGGCCATGAACAAGATCGTGATCAGGGGCACGCCGCGTAACAATTCGATGAAAGCCACACAAAGGGATTTCACCACAGGCGGCCCATAATACCGACCGAGGGCCAGAAGCACCCCCAGCGGGATCGAAACAATGACGCCAACCAATGCCAGCATGATGCTGAGCATCAATCCGCCCCAAAGGGACTGGTCCACTTCGCGCATGCCGAACGCCCCGCCGATCATAACCAAGGCAAAGACCGGCAGGATTGCCCAGGCTAGGATCAGAACAATCCCGCGCACCCGGTTTGTATATGTCAGCGCCGCAAGCACGATCAGCGCAATCGCGGTAACTCCGGGGCGCCAACCCAATTCTTGTGGGTAAACGCCGAGCATGAGCACCTTGAACTTGTCCACGATGAACGGCCAACAAGCTCCGCCAGACTGGCGGCAGGTGTCGGCGTCGCCCACAAACGTGGCCCGAATGAACAACCAGTCAATCAGTCGTGGCACGGTGGCCACCAAGATCGCCAGCAGGACCAAGGTGACAACTGTATCTTTCCAACCGCCGAACAGGTTCGAGCGCAGCCATGCGACGGGTCCAACGCGACTGGATGGGGCTGGTCGTGCGGGAGATGGTTGAAAAATGATGTTTTTGTCCTGCATCTGACTACCTCTCCACGTGCAAAACGCGGGCGTTCAGATAATTCATGCCAAGCGAAATGATTAGATTGATCGTCAGATAAACGGCCATCCACATTCCGATAATCTCGACCGCCTGACCGTTTTGCCCGATGATCGTCCCGCCGATCGAAACCATGTCGGGATAGCCGATTGCCACCGCCAAAGAACTGTTTTTAACCAGACTTGCGTAGTCATTCGTTGTGGCGGGAATGGTGACCCGCAGCGCCTGCGGCAACAGCACCTTGCGCGTGACGACCGCGTTCGAGACCCCCAAGGCATTCGCCGCTTCGATCTGGCCCGCCTGAACCGACTGGATGCCGCTGCGGACATTTTCGCCGATATAGGCGGCGGTATATAGAACCAACCCGATCAACAGCGACGCGAACTCTGGCTTCATCGCCAGACCGCCTTTGAAATTGAAGCCCGCATAGACCGGCAGTTCACTGCTGATGGGGCGCCCGGTTGCAATATAGGCGATGCCGGTCAGGGCCACGACTATTCCCAGCCCGCCCCAAAAACCCGGCATCGGTTTGCCAGTGCGCATCTTGTACGACGCAGCCCATCGCCAGAACCCGAGGCCCAGTACAAAAGCAACCAGCATGGCGGTCAGGAAAACTGGGAATCCAGCCTCGGCCAAGGGGCGAGGTAAGTAAAAACCGCGTTTGGAGAGGTAGACACCCTCCATCAATTCGATCGCTTCGCGCGGATGCGGCAGCGCGGCGAGTACGACAGAGTAGATGAAAAATAGCGTGAGAAGCAGCGGCAGATTGCGCAGCGTCTCTACATAGATCGCGGCGACCTTTGCCAAGAGCCAATTGTGAGAAACGCGGGCGATGCCGACGAACACACCCAGAATGGTCGCAAAGATCACGGCCAGAAACGAGACGAAAAGCGTATTCAGTATACCCACCAGAAAGGCGTATCCGTAGCTGCGTGTGGGACTGTAGTTGATCAGGCTGTCACCGATTGGCAGGCCTGCTTCGTGGTCCAAAAACGCAAACCCGCTTTCGATACCTCGGATCGCAAGGTTTTCCTGCGTGTTGGTGAACAGCACGTAAACGATGCCGAGGACAATGGTGAGGACAACGGCCTGAGAAAGCGCAGACCCGATGTTCTGCACCGAAAAGCCAGGTTTCGCTGTTCTTTTGGTGAAGGACATAGGCGCTTCCACTAAGACGTAATTTTGATGCGGCTGGCTGTTTCGCCAACCGCTGTTTCAGGCACTCTGCCGGGTAGGGTCAGCGGATCGGCATCGCGTATAGGATGCCGCCGTCCTTCCACTGCGCATTCAGGCCGCGCTCCAGCCCAAGGGTCGCTGTCAGATTGCGGTCATAGATTTCGCCATAGTTGCCGACCGCACTGATCGCATCGGCCATCCATGTGCTTTCCAGTCCGATGAAACCGCCGGTGTCGCCGGAGGAGCCCAGCATTCGCTGAACGCTTGGGTCACTGGAATTTGCGGCCATGTCAGCAACATTGGCTTGGGTCACGCCGAGCTCTTCTGCCGAAATGATGCCAAACACCACCCATGTGACGATGTCTTTCCATTGGTTGTCCCCATGGGCGACCAGCGGCGACAGCGGCTCTTTCGAGATCACTTCGGGAAGGATTTTATGCGCAGACGGATCGGAGAATCCGGTGCGGAAAGCTGCCAGCTGGCTCATGTCGGTGGTCAGCGCGTCACAGCGACCCGAAGCGTAGGCATCCACTGCCTCGCGCTTGCCTTCAAACACGACAGGCTCCAGCGACAGACCATTTGCGCGACCGAAATCGGCAAGGTTCAGTTCGGTTGTGGTGCCGGTTGTCACGCAAACCGTCGCGCCGTCCATTTCCTTGGCACTGCTGATCCCGGCATCGGCGCTGACCATGAAACCTTGCCCGTCATAGTAAACAACGGCGGTGAAATCGACGCCCTCTGCCGAGTCGCGCTTCATTGTCCATGTGGTCGTCCGCGATGTCATATCCACCTGACCACTGGAAACGGCGAGGACCTTTTGCTTGGATGCCAGAGGTACGTAACGGACCGCGTTTGCATCACCAAGTACCGCAGCCGCAACAGCGCGGCAGAAATCGGCGTCAAGGCCAACCCATACACCGTCGGAATTCGGGTTCGAAAACCCGGGAACACCTTCGCTGACGCCACATGCAAGTTCACCGGCTTCGCGGACCTTGTCCAGCGTACCCGCGGACACGGCACCTGCGGCGGTGATGGCGGCGGCGATTGCTCCAAATTTCATGAGTTTGTTCATATCGTTCTCCCTTTCGGTCTTTTTCAGCCAGCCGACCAAAGACACATTCCCCAGACGTATAGCATGCATGGCAATGCCCACTATTTCCGTGCGCCACCGCATTGTCAAAGAAGATACGCAGGTTACAGGCACAAAGGCATCCGCCAATTACAAGAAATCCTTAGAAAATCTTGCATGGTAGAGGTTTCCGGTCGTCTCTTGGGCTTTGAGTTTGGAAATGCACGTTGAAGATGTCCATGTGACATGCAGCTTCGGCTTTGGCGTCAGATTGTCATTATTAGCTGAAATACGGTCCGCTTGAAACGCGGGCTTTTGTGCTATTGGCAGCTTTGTTGCTTTGGACAAATTTTCGAACCAAGAGGGAACGGGAAAGACGCACGAAAATGATAGCTCATCTAGTTGTAATCGGGAATGACAGCCGGGGTGGTACCGGCAAAGCCAATTTCGTCTTGGCTCTTCGGGCGTGTCCTTTGGTGCGGGTGATGTCGCAGGACGAAATCGAAAGGGACGCCTGGAGGATCCAATGCGACGACCCGCAGAACACCCTGAACCGAAGCCTGATCCAGCAGTTGGCCAATGCTTCTGGTGTCGACGTCTATGTATCTGACGCCATGCCCGTGAGGCGAAAGCTACTGGTGGCGGATATGGAGGCGACGATTATCCTGAACGAGATGATTGACGTATTGGCAGCAGAACGGGGGATCGGTGCAGAAATAGCAGAAATCACAGCGCAAACCATGGCGGGTGAGTTGGATTTCGAGCAATCGCTTGTCGAGCGCACTAAGAGGTTTGCAGGTACCCCGGAGGGATTACTCAAAGAGCTATGTCAACAAATTCGATTTGCGCCGGGCGCACGGGCCTTGATCCAGACGATGCGGGCATCCGGCGCACTTACGGTGCTGGCTACCGGTGGCTATGATGTTTTTGCGGATGTGGTTGCCGCGCACTGCGGATTTGACAAGGTTTTCGCCAATCATCCAGTCATACACGATGGTATTATGACCGGGGAATTGCGCCGTCCGATTGGCACCGCCCATACCAAGCGCGAGATTCTGCTGAAGTGTTGTGCAGAGACGGGCATAGCGCCGAAAATGGCCTGTTGTGTCGGTGACGGTGCGAATGATCTGCTGATGTTGCAGGCCTGTGGCCTGCCCTTCAGCTATCGAGGAAAGCCCGTGGTGCGCGGTTTCGTTGATCTGGACATCAGGCACGGGGATCTGACGGCTGTGCTATATGCGCAAGGTTTCCGCGGATCAGAAATACTGGATGGATAAAATTGCAGCAGCGGTATTGCTATTTTCCTAGCGGAAAAGCTCTGCCGTCATAGACGGTCAGCCAGCCCTCGATAGTGCAGGCTTTCTACCTCCTGCGCCATATCCTCGGCAAGATCGGCAAAACCCGTGGGGGCCATCCCCTGATGCAGCGCCAGCCGCAGTGCTGCGACATTGGCCTGAAACCGGCGGGCAAGACGGTCAGGGTCGGCGTCATCTGCCAATTCACCCGCATCACGGGCGGCGGTGAAAACGGCCGCAAACTCCTTGTGCATCGCCTGCATGTATTCTTGTGAAGCGGCGGCTATGGCGGGGTCGGTCGCGCGCGTATCCACGAGCGTTTTCGTCAACATGCAGGCACGACGGGCCATGTCGTCGGGCCGCATCCGCGCGTAAGAGCGGAAATGATCGGCCAAGCCCGACAAGGGCGATTCTGCCCGCGCCATGTGGGCGCGGAACCCGGCGCGGGATTTCGCGAAATAACGCTCCAGCGCCAAAAGATAGAGGGTTTCCTTGCTGGTGAAGGCTGCATAGATGCTGCCGGGTTTCATGCCGAGCGTCGCCTCAAGGTCCTTGAGCGAGGTCGCATGAAATCCCTTGTCCCAGAAAAGCGCCATTGCCGCATCTAGGGCGGCCTCTCGGTCATAGGGCGCGGCGCGGGACATGGTCAGAGGGTTTCCTTGGTCAGCTGGTTCAGAATATTGGTGTAGCCTTCGACGCCTTGGGCACCGGTGACAAGGTGCTGGCGGTCAAAAATCATCGCAGGCACGCCCTGAATGCCCTGTTTGATCCAAAAACTCTCTACCTTTCGCACGTCGTCTGCAAAACGTTGATCTTCCAGCACGGTCAGCGCCTCGGACCGATCCAGCCCGATTTCTTTGGCAACATCGGCCAGAACGGTAACGTCTGACAGATCGCGGCCATCGGTAAAATGCGCGCTGAACAGGGCCATTTTCAGGTCATGTTTGCGCCCCTGAGCATCGGCCCAGTGCAGCAGTTGATGGGCGTTGAACGTGTTGTGCATGCGGAAATCGTCGGTCCAGCGAAAATCGAACCCTAGTTCGGTGCCAAGTGCGGTCATGCGATCGCGACTGTCTTCGGATTGCGCGCGGGTAGAGCCGTATTTTTCTGCGATATGTTCAAACCCGTTCTGCCCCTCGGGCGGCATCTGGGGGTTCAACTCGAACGGGTGCCAGTGGAGGTCGTGCGGGGTGCCTGTTGCCGCCAGCGCAATGGCCAGTTGTCGGTAGCCGATAATGCACCAAGGGCACATTACATCGGATACAATGTCGATACGAAGAGGGTCGGTCATGTGATGTGTCCTTTCATGCGCGGCGAGGGTGCGGCGGTCCGGGGTCGGCCTCCGGACCGCCGGGCGACTTAGGCTGCCTTGTCGGCTTTTTGCCACGCGAACTTCTGGAATACCTGATCTACCGGCGTCCCGGCAAAGTGGTTGGTGAAATTCGACATTACCTTTTGCGCGACGCCCAAGATTACTTCGAGGATATTACGCTCTTCAAAACCGGCATCAAGGAAGGTCTGCACCTGAGCATCCGTCAAATTGGCGCTGGTGCGGACGACTTGCAGCGTAAACGTGCGCAGGCCTTCCAGCTTGGCGGTTGGCAGCGGGGTCTCGTTGCGCAGGGCCTCGGTGATGGCGTCATCGACCTTCATCATCTTGGCGATGCCGGTATGGGCTGGCACACAATAGTGGCAGGAATTTTCAACGTTCACCGTCTGCCAGACCACAGTTTTTTCTTCGTCGGTCAGCGATGTCGCCATGAATTGCTGATGCGCGAAGCTGTAGGCGGCCAGCAGGCCGGGGGCCTCGGCCATGGTGCCGTGCAGGCCGGGGATGCGGCCGTTTGCCTTGAACGAGGCTTCGAGCGCGGGTTTGGCAGCTTCGGGGGCGGATTCGATGGTGTGGATGGGGAAGTGTGTCATGGGTCGCTCCTATTTGGGCGTGAGTGATTGAAATGCAGCGGTGCGGCGTGCCTGCTGCGGTTCGACAAGGCTTAGGTAAGGTGATTTGAGTGATTGCTCAATGATTGATTTGAGCAATCACTCAATCGTGAGCAGCGTACGATCTGCTGGGTTCTCAGTAAAGAATCCGGTCGCCATTCAGACTATGACCAATATGGCGAGGTTATGATCCTGAGGATCCGCAGGACGACCTGTCACAATCGGCCAGCACGTCCCTAGGCTGGCCGTTTCACGTTTTGATCAACGTTTTTGGTGTGGCACGGTCGAACGCATGGCGCGAGAGCCACAGAAAAAATCGATGACGCTTCGCGCATGCGGATGGAAGACTGCGGCTCAGGCCGTCGTCAAACGTTGCGTGCTACCGATATTTTTCGAGCGCACCGTCATAAACCGGGGCATGATAGGCCGGCATTTCCACCCGGCGAGGCACATATTCACCAGAGTCGGTAACCTTTCGGACATGTGCCGCGATCTCTTCCATGGGCGCGAACCAGACATCACCCGGCTCCAGCGCCTGTTTCAGAAAGTTGGCGACCACTTCCCACCGGGCCAACCTGCCGGTTGCGAATGGATGAACGACAGCCACCCAGAGCCCACCATATTTCTTGATCGTGTTGAACTCTTGAATATACGGCTCAAACCCGACGCTGGGGGGCATGATATTGCCGAAATATCCCAAGTCGTCCGACTGGACGAACTGGGGCCAGTCATCAAGTCCCCAATGGGTTGGTAACTCGACCAAGCTGCCTTTTGCGGTCTCCAGCATATAGGGCTGGTCGTCACCCATGAGGGAGGCATCATAGGAAAAGCCACGTTCGGCGATCAGATCACACGACACGTCGGACATGTTGTATAACGGCGCACGCCAACCGCGCGGTGCCTTGCCGGTTGCGCGCTTGATAATGTCTATCCCGACGTCCAGCCAATGCGCCTCTTCGGCGGGTTCCAGTTCATTCGGGTGTTCGTGAATGTAGCCGTGATGGCCGATCTCATGGCCGCCGTTCAGGATGGTCTCGATGGCACGAGGATAGCGTTCAACGCACCACGCCGGGATATAGAAGGTTTGTCTGATCCCGAGGCGGCGATAGGTTTCGACAATGCGCGGGATGGCAATTTCGGGACCGTATTGCAGCATAGATGTGGTTGCCGCCTTGCGGTGGCTTTCCTTGGGGTGGCTGATATGGATCAGACTGTCGGCATCCATGTCAAAGGTCACGCAGGCCGCGCATTTTGCGCCGTTGGGCCAAGGTACTGGATTGTCGATCATGGCATAATGCTCCCGCCGTTAACACCGATCCCCTGTCCGGTGATGTATGCTGCGTTGGGCCCGGCAAGGAACAGGGCCATCTGTGCGATTTCTTCGGGTTGCCCGAAACGGGCCAATGGTATTTCCAGCTCCTTTGCGCGCCATTCGGGGGTCATGTTTTCGGCGGCGAGCATCGCGGTATCAATCGGCCCGGGGCAGAGCGCATTCACCAGAATATTAGGTGCGAATTCCTTTGCCCAGCACCGAACCAGACCGAGAACGCCGTGTTTGGACGCCACATATGGCGCGAATTCTTCGCGTCCGTAATAGGATAGGTCCGAGGCGATCATGATCAGGCGACCCGATTTGGGGTGCATGGCACGAATGGATTCGCGTCCGATCAGGAACGAGCCGCGCAGGTTAACTGCCATCACCTGATCAAATTCGGCTGTTGTCGTGTCCAATAGGCCGCGCTCATGGATGATTCCGGCGCAGTTGACGACGGTATCAAGGGTCGTGAACCCCTCTGAGATCCGTGTGAACAAGCCCGAAACGGAGATTTCATCCGAGACATCGCAAATGGCGCTTTCGGCAGAGCCGCCTGCCGCGCGTATGGTTTCGACCGTTTCGACAGGGTCGTTCAGGTCAGCACACAGAACATGCGCACCGGCCTGTGCAAAGATCTTGGCGCAGGCCGCGCCGATGCCCCGGTTTGCCCCGGTTACCAGCACGTTCATGCCATCATATCCTTGTGTCATGCCATGACCTCGCCCCGGTCCAGATGATACGCCTGTCCGGTGATGTCGCGCGCGCCATCCGAAGCCAGATAGAGATAGACTGCTGCCATATCGTCCGGCTCCAGCAGGCCGCCCAAAACCTGCCCGCCGATGATCTCTTGCAGCAGCTCTTCTTCGGGACGCCCTGTGCTTTGCGACATTTTCGTCAGTGTCAGAAGCGCCGCCTCGGTTTTGACCCACCCCGGACAGACGGCATTGACGTTGATGCCCAATGGAGCCAATTCATGTGCCATCGAGCGCATGAAACCGATGTTGGCATGTTTTGATGCGCAATAGGCAGAGTATTCGGGAACGGCTGTGCGCCCCCAGATCGAGGACGTCAGAATGATGCGTCCGCCTTTGCCCATCTTGCGGACCGCGTAGCGGGTCATCAGAAACGTTCCCATCACGTTGATGTCGATGATCCGGCGGAAGGTTTCTTCGACGTCATCATTGTGGTCGGTAATCGGGGTCGTACGCTCTAACCCGGCGTTGTTTATCAGTATGTCGAGGCTGGGAAGCTGATCTGCCGCATGTTTGACCTCGGTCACATCGGTGATGTCGCACAGGATACCGTGGACGTTTTGCCCGGTCTCTGCGGACAGCTTCTCGGCAGCGTCAAAGACGGTTTCATCATCCGCAAGAATGTGCAGATCAGCGCCGGCGCGCGCGAATCCCTTTGCGATTCCATAGCCGATGCCACGACTCGCACCGGTCACGAGGACGGTTTTCCCCGAAAAGTCATAAGTTATCTTGCCCATGCTTTACTCTGCCTTTGAGGTGGTTGAGCCGTTGTGAGAGATCCGGCCAATCACGTTCATAAGAACCTGCGCGGCGAGAATGGCTGTGGTGCCTGTGTGATCGTAATCCGGTGCAACCTCGACCAGATCCAGACCGACAATGTTCCCGCGTTTGGTCAACCCATCCAGAAACTCGAGAATTTCATAATACAGGAACCCACCATGCGATGGCGTGCCTGTCCCCGCTGCGATCGACGGGTCAAACCCGTCAATATCAATGGTCACATAGTACCGCGCGCCCTCTGGGATACGCTCCAGAACCTGCTCGACCCCCAGTTTTCGGAACTGGCGCACCGAAAGGATATCCGACCCCATTGCGCGCGCATCGTCATAACCTTCTTTGGCGGTGGACGAGACATTGCGAATGCCTATCTGCGACAGGCCGGTAACGTAGGGTTTGTCGGCTGCGCGCCGCATCGGGTTCCCGTGGCCGAAGCGCACGCCATGCCGTTCATCGACGAAATCCAGATGGGCATCAATCTGTACGATATGTATCGGCTCTTGTCCCTCGAACGCGTTGATGCAGGGGATGTTGATTGAATGATCACCGCCCAGTGTAATTGGAATCGCGCCCGCGGCCAGAATTTTGCGAACCCCGTATTCGATGTTCGCGTGGCTGGTCATGGTGTCGGTGTGTACGATGTCCGCATCACCGATATCGACGATTTTCACCTCTCCTGCGGGCAGGTAGGTCACATCGTCCTCGTGATCGTATGCCCCTCCGTGGCCGAACGAAAACAGGGTCGAGGCTTCTCGGATCGAGCGCGGACCAAACCGCGCGCCGGGTCGCCATTGCGTCCCGAAATCATAGGGGGCACCGAGGATCGCAAAATCAGCGTCAATCGCGTCCCAATCGGAAACGTACGGGTTTTTGCCGAAAGTCGAGATCCCCACAAAAGGAAGATCAAGCCTGCCTTGTTCATACTGGTTCTTGGTCATTTCACTTCTTTCAAATTTGGTTTGAACTTGTCAGCGAAGATCACGGCAACATCCCGATGAAATTGCAGGTTGGCCTCTTCTTCGGATTGGTTTTCGTCCGAGATAAACAGGAAAAATCGGATGTTTTGCATTTGGAACAGTGTGTTGGCCAACATGTCTGCCTCAAGATTACGTGCCAGCGTGCCGCGACCCTGATAGGTTTGCACGATGCGTGCCATGAGCTCGATCAACGCCTGATCGAGGCTGCGATAGGTTGTGCCGAACTGTTTGCCACCTTCAAGGATGCTGGCGGCAAGTACCTCTCGCCACGTGCTTTTTGTCAGATAGGTCATCGCATGTTTGCGCATGATCCGACCAAACTCTGCAACAGCGCGCTGTATGTCCTCGGGTAGGTTATCTGCCAGATCTTCCAGCTGGGAAATCAGGCGCACGTCGCTTTCCTTGACCAGCGCCAACAGCAGGTTCGCTTTGGACTCGTAGTAGTTATAGACGGTCACGGCGGACACCTCGGCCTCGGCCGCGATGCTCTCAATGGTGACGCTGCCGTAACCTTCGTTCTGAAATCTCGTTCTCGCCACTTCCAGGATACGGTTTGAGCGATCTTTTTTCTGACGTGTTCGTAAGCTCACAGCCACTTCCTGTCTCCCTGCAGCATGTCGTCCTAGTGCCCGTTCCGAGGCGCGATCGTGAAAAGATCGCAAAAAAATTGTAGACACAAAGAAATTTTAGTGACTAAACTTTCGTAGTCAATAAAAATAAATCAACGCTAACAGCAAGGGGAAACAACATGATGAAAATGATGGGACCAGCATTGGCCGCAGGGGCGGCAGCGCTGTCGATTGCAACCGGCGCGGCGGCAAAGGAGCAAATCAATGTAGGGCTTTGCGTCTCTTGGCCCGGATACGCCATGCTTGAGCTTGCTCAGCAAAAGGGGTTGGCCGAAGGGTATGAAATCAACAGCGTCATTTTTGACGACCCCTTGGGGGGACAGGCTGCTTTGGCTGCGGGCCAGATCGACATTTATGAATGCACCGGGGATTATACGCCGCTGGCGATTGACCGCGGAACCGGGGTCGTGACCGTTGCCTTTGCGAACCCGTCATATGGTGTGGACCATGTTATTCTGGCCCCAGGCATGGATGCCTCGACCATGAAGGGATCGCGCATTGGCGCCCCGCAGGCCTATATCGGTCAGTTGTTGATGGGTGTCTGGATGGACAGCGAAAACATTCCGCTGGATGACGTCACTTGGGTCAACCTACTCGCGGACGAGGCGGTGGGGCCGATGCTGTCGGGTGATCTGGCCGCTGCTTATCTGTATGAGCCTTGGATCACGCGCGTGATGGAGAATCTTCCGGGGGCATCGTCGGGTGGCAACACCGGCGAAGACTGGATGCTGGAAACCGGCATTTTCACCGATGTGATCTATATGAACGGCGATTTCATCAACAACCACCGCGGTGCTGCATTGGACCTGCTGAAGGCCCGGTTCGATGCTGTTGGCTGGTGGCATGACAACACCGCTGAAGGCAATCAGCTGATGTCGGACTTCTTGCAATGGCCGGTGGCCGACATCGAATCCGTCATCGGCAGCAACGGGAAATTCCTGAAGGGCGGGATCTACATGTATGACTTTGATGAATCTGCCAGAGTTTGTGGCGCGTTGGAAGGTGATCCACCTTTCGGTCTGGAAAATGGCTCTATCACCACGGTCATCAAAACGATCAATGATTACTGGGTGCGTTTCGGCCTGATGACAGAGGTCCACGACCCCGCCGCTGGCGTCGATTGTACGCTCATGGCCGATCTGGTTGACCAAGGCTATCGTCAAGCCATCGAAGCAAACGAATAAAACAACATTCCGTTCAGGGGGCCGACAATGGTTGGCCCCCTATTTCGGGAAACCCGATGTTAGGCAGCATACATGAGCAATTTATCTAAAAGGACTGCGCGAACCCCCATCCTTCAACTGCGCAAGCCGGTGTCCTCGAAGCAATCCATCCTGTCAGCGATTTTTATCTGGGCATTATTTTTTGCTGTCTGGGAGGGAATGTCACTGGCCGGGATGGTCAATGATCTGCTGGTGCCGGCCCCGCATGTCGTCCTTACGACGTTGGTTGATATGTTCGCGAACCGTGATTTGCTGTCGGATGTTCTCATCAGTATCTGGCGGGTCGTGTTCAGCTTTGGGATCGCCTGTGCGATAGCTGTCCCGCTGGGCATAGCGATGGGATCGTTTCCGGCTGTCGAGGCTGTGTTCAATCCGTTCGTTTCCGCGTGGCGTTACCTTCCTGCGCCGTCGTTCATTCCTATTTTGCTGATGTGGTTTGGGACCGGTGAAACGCCCAAGCTGGTGCTCTTGGTCATCGGCGTGATCTTTTTCCTGATCACGATCATCATGGATCACACGCGCGAGGTGCGTGGGGAACTGATTGAGACGGGGCTGACCTTGGGTGGAAAACGCTGGACCATTGTCCGCACCATCATTTTGCCCGCTGTGCTGCCGCACGTCATGACCGCCATGCGCCAGATGCTGGCAGTGACCTGGACCTATCTGGTGATTGCTGAAATCGTCGCGTCGACCACTGGTATCGGTGCGATGATGATGCGCGCGCGACGGTTCCTGCATACCGACGAAATCATGGCTGGCATCGTTGTCATTGGTGTTCTGGGGCTGTCATTCGACATCCTGTTCCGCAAGGCACACCGCTGGTTCTTTCCCTACATTCAGGATCGGAGACACTGATTTGTCCGCAGCTCAACACATCAACACGATAGATGCGTCATCGGCAAAAATGGTCGTAGACGGTGTTTCCAAACGGTTTTCTCTGGGCAAGGGCCGCGAGATTCAGGCGATTGCCGAAGCGACCTTTACCGTCGAAGAAAATGAAATCTGCACAATTCTGGGTTCGTCCGGTTGTGGCAAGTCCACGGTTCTGCGGATGATGGCCGGACTTGAAACCCCGACCACTGGCGAATTGCGTCTGGACGGCCACGTGATTGCAGGTCCTGACCGAGAGCGCGGCATGGTGTTTCAGGCCTATACCTCGTTCGATTGGCTGACCGTCCGGGGCAATGTCGAATATGGTATGCGTATTAACGGTGTTCCGAAACAAGAACGTCGCGCGCGGACGCAGGAATTTATCAAGCTTGTGCATCTGGAGGGGTTTGAGGATGCGTACCCCTCGCAGCTATCGGGTGGCATGAAACAGCGCGTCGCGATCGCTCGCACGTTGGCGAATGATCCTGCGCTGCTCTTGATGGACGAGCCATTTGGCGCGCTGGACGCTGAAACACGTTGGCACATGCAGGAACTATTGGTCGATATTGCCGAAACGGCCAACACGACCATGGTGATGGTCACGCATGACATCGAAGAAGCGATCTATCTGGGTGATAAGATCGTATTCATGTCCAGCCATCCGGGGCGGGTTCATGAAATCATCGTACCTGAATTCAAACAGGGCAAACGTTATGTCAGCAAAGAGCAGGTTCTGGGACTGGACGGCTATGGTGATCTGGAAAAATACATCATGCGCCTGATGCAGGAACAAGGCTCCAAGGACGAACGCTGAGGCGCCGAGTGCCATATGAGAAAAGAGAAACACCATGAGCGATAGTTATTTCCACCCGGTTTCGGGCTTCGATTTGCCGCGTTTCGCCGGGGTGGCGACATTCATGCGTCTGCCGCATGTGGGTCTGGAGGACCCGCGATTGTCAGATGTGGATGTCGGCCTGATCGGTGTTCCGTGGGATAGTGGGACCACGAACCGGGCAGGGCCGCGGCATGGTCCGCGACAGCTGCGCGATATGTCGACCATGATCAGGGCGCAGAACGGTGCGACCGGCGTCCGTCCGTTCGAAATGGTGAACTGTGCAGACCTTGGCGATGTGCCCCCCAACCCGGCAGATATTCAGGAAAGCATGAAGCGGATCACGTCGTTCTACGACACAGTTCTGAAGGCCGGAATATTCCCGATGACTGCTGGGGGCGATCATTTGTCGACGCTGCCTATTCTGCGGGCTGTGGCGGCCAAATCGCCGGTGGGAATGATTCATTTCGACAGTCATACCGATCTGTTCAAGGACTACTTCAATGGTACGCAATACACCCACGGAACACCGTTCCGCAGAGCTGTGGAGGAAGGACTGCTCGATCCTCAACGGGTTTGCATGATCGGTATTCGTGGGACCACCTACGATAGCGAGGATCGTGACTTTGCCAAAAGTGTGGGAATTCGCGTCATTCCAATAGAAGAGTTCCATGCCCGAGGTGTGAGTGATGTCATGTCAGAAGCGCGCGAGATTGCCGGTTCCGGTGACACCTACATTTCCTACGATATCGACTTTATCGATCCTGCTTTTGCGCCGGGCACAGGAACGCCCGAGATCGGCGGTCCGAACAGCTATCAGGCAATAGAGGTTGTGCGCCATCTTGTGGGTGTGAAAATCATCGGTGCTGATTTGGTCGAGGTGTCGCCGCCATTTGATAGCTCCGGCGGCACAGCATATCTGGGGGCATCGCTGATTTTCGAAATGCTATGCGTGATCGCGCCGACATTGCGGCCAGATACGGCAACAGCCTGACTTTGGGTTCGGGGCTGAACGCGCAACGGCGCAGATACCCGAACCAGTCCATGTTTTGAACGAATCGCCATGCCTGATAAGCTCCTTGAGGGGGCGATGGCATGAAGAGGATTATTTCCGCGGTATTGGGCGTGTGTCTTGGCTGGGCCGGTCTGGCGATCGCAGAAGTGAAGCCGCTCGGGCAGTATATTACAACCCCACCGATCAACGGTATTCACAAGCCCGCTGACAGGTATCGTACCACGCTTGGCTACAGCATCGCGTCGGCCTTTACCTTTCAGATGGCGATCCGCGAAAGCCTGTTCGGCAACGTGGCTGCCACGCTGACTGGTACCGAGCAGTTGCAGATGATCGCGATCAAGCGGGGCCAAGCGGATTTTGCCGCGCATGAAGGGTTGGCAGGCATGGCCTATTCCGCCGCCCTCGCGCAGGATCTGTCGCAACTCTACATTCGGTCGCTGGATGACAATCGGCTTAGCCTCGCGTGGGGCACGATGCCCTATGCGATCATGTCCGATGTGGCGGCCAGCTGTCTGGTAACCAACATACCAAAGTTGATCAGTCCCAGTGCCAACCTCACCCCTCGGCCAATCAGCGAAGCGCTTGGTCAACTGGAACAAAGTTTGTTGGCCAAAGGTGAACAGAATGTAGCAAAGGAACTGGCGGCGGCCCGTCTGGTGCTGACAGCGCGCGACATGCGCTATGCGGCGATGATGAAACCCATGTTCCGTAAATCGCTGGCTCTGCAGGTGGGCCAAAACCTGACGGAAACCCAAATGACCGAGTTGCTGTCGGAGTCGGTTCTGGCCACAGTGATTGGTGACTGGGCGCAGTCTTTTGGCGCCAATACCGAATATCTGCTGGTCGGCTTTCGTGATCAGCTGATCCGGGATGTCGCGACGTATCAGTGCCCTTGCGCCATGAATCCCAAGCTGAACGGCCCACCAGTTGGCTGGATTTTCGGATCACGCGGCACCTATCTGACACGGCTGGGGTACTTGATGTCTCAGCAGCTGGCCCCGGCGTGGAACCCGGTTATCAATACTGGCATGGCGGGTGCCGTAACGGAGCTGATGGCTGATGAGCGTGCGGACATTGCGAAGAAGAAGGCGGAAAATCCCGCTGCCTACAGCACCTATATGCGGGCGTTTCTGATTGATCTGGAAACCCTTGAAAAAGAGCAGATCAAGGCGATCCAGTCTGGCGCGGCGATGAGTTTTATCGAGGGAGTCACGACCAATGTCGTCTTTGGCCTAATGAACGTGGCGATGGGGGGCGGGACGTTTGCGGCGGCGGCGACGATTATCGCAAATGCGGGTTATGGCGCTTGGGGTGCTTACGATGATTATTCGGAAGAATTGCAAATCCGCATTGCGATGTCGGCCATGCGCGAATTGGTCATGCAGGATGTCATTCGCCACGGCACCTTGTGCGGTTGTGGGGCAGGGGTGGTGCCCAAACCCGTTAAGGCCATACATGGCCAAGGGCCTTCGCAATGAGCGCGCAGATGATCCGACTATGCGCCGCGTTGCTGTTGACTGCCGTTGCGTCTCTGGCCCTAGCACAGCAAGGGACCGAGCCAGTCGCGCTGCAGCTGAAGCGTACCGATACGCCCGGCAGCACAGGCATCCAGTACCGAATTACCCTGACCAATGACGCCAGTGTGGATACGCCGGTGTTTGCGCCGGTCATCGATGCACCATCGCATTGGCTGAAAAACATCAAGATTGCGCCTCGCGAGACAACGATACCGGCAGGGCGCGCGCAGAATTTCACCGTGACCTATGATGTGGTGCCCGACGCGCCGCCGGATCAGGGCGAAACGCTGATGGTTTACTTCCCGATGGGTGATGCGCTGCCGCTGCACCAGTTGGAGATTGCCGTGGGGTTTGGCGGCACGGTGCCCGCCCTGCCGGAATTACTGGAACCCAAGATTGATATGGTTGAGTTTCGCGAAACCTTTGAGGCGGGCAGCACGGGGAACGGTATCGTTTTCTCGGTACATAATTCCACCGCCTATCCGGTCGAAGAACTGAGCCTGCGGCCACACATGCCGTCGCAGTACATGTTGCTTGATCGGATCGAGCCGCTGGGTCTGACGCTGGACCCCGGAGAAACCGCAGATATCACCGCCTATTTCTCGGTGCGAGAAGACGTGGCCGAGGATGTCGAGGATAGTGTCGAATTTCATTTTGACACCGCGGATGGCCCGGACCTGACGCTGGGCGCATATCGCCTGATTGCGCTGATCGAAGCGGCCGAAGAGGCAGAGACCGTTGCAGAGTGCAATTCTGCCGTTGAGGCGGGTGGGGATGCCGGTGGTGGCGTGACGGTGGATCTGGGTGGATTTACGGGTCGGGCGGGATTCACCTGGGAGATGTACAACGTCAAGGATCAGATGAACGTGACTGTCGGTGGCGTCAGTCAGACCACCGGCTGCGTCAGCCATTCGGGCACGATCGTTTTGGACGTCCCACCCGGTGCGGGTACTGCCAAGGTCGAAGTCGTACCCAATTGTGAGGGCACGACTGGCACACAATGGACTTTTACCTTTGAATGTCCGCTGGCCTCGGATGTGACGGCGGATGGCAGCGGCAACGCATTAGATCAGGGCGCGCAGGCGGGCGCTACTGGTGCTGCAATCGGGGCATCGCAAGGCACGCAAGCGGCGGGTCCGGGGGCGGCGACCACAGGGTTGGGTGCACCGGTGCAACCCGCGCCGCCCATGCTGCCACCGATCCAGCATAGCGGCGCAACGGTGGCGGAGAGCGATAACAACGACGACATTGCATCGGCCATGCCGATCGGGCTGGGAGATGCGGCGACGGGCGCAATCGACCCCAGACGCGATGCCGATTTCTACAGGGTGAACATCCCCAAGCAGGGTGAGTTGACCATTGCCTTTCCTCGGGTTCCCACGGGGGTCAACATCACCTTTCGGGTGCTGCGTCCGGACGGCGGGGTGATTTCTGGCTGGCATACTGCGCCAGCGGCGGGTGTCGCATTCGATCATAAGGTGGATATCTCGGCGGCAGGCACGGTAATGATCGAAGTGCGCGACGCCTATAACGACGCTGACAGTCCGACCAGCTATGTGATGCAGACCAGCTTTGTGCCGACGCAGGACCACGGTGAACCCAACGACGATCTGGCGCAGGCGACGCCATTAGCATGGAATGTCGAAACCCGCGCCAACATCCTGCCAAAAGGCGATGCGGATCACTACGTTGTCACGGCGCCACGTCAGGGCAGGATGACCGTGCTGTTCACAGAGAGTGGGCCAGAGACGGCGATGACGTTCCGTGTGCTGGAGGCCAGTGGCGCGGTTCTGCGGACTTGGCAGACGGCAGCCAGCTCTGGTGCGATACATCAGGCATGGGTCGATCTGCCCAAGCCGGGCCGCTACGTCATTGAAGTCCGCGATTCCTACAACGATGCGCGATCTGCGACGCCCTATGTGATCGTTGCCGCGTTGGATCAAACCCCTGACAATGGCGAGCCGAACGATACCATGTCCGAGGCCACGCCAATTACCATCGGGCAGGTGCTGGATGCCAGTATCCTGCCTAAGAGTGACGGCGATATGTACCAGATAGACCTGCCGCATCAGGGCGAGTTGAGCGTTGATTTGCCGCGTTCGGCCCCCGAGACGAACCTGACATTCCGCGTGCTGGATGCGGTGGGTGGTGTGGTGCGCAACTGGCAAACCGCGCCAGCAACCGGCGCGCCCTATCGCGGCTGGGCCGATATTGCCACGCCGGGCCGTTACATCATCGAAATGCGTGATGCCTATAACGACGCCGCATCACCAGTGCCCTATCGGTTTGAGACGGCATTCCGTCCCACACAGGATTGGGCCGAACCGAATGGAACGGCCTCGACCGCGACGCCGGTGCAACTGGATCAGAGCTATGCCGCGCATATCCTGCCAAAAGCGGATGGAGATATGTATCGCGTTACTGTGGATCATCCCGGCGTATTAGGGATTGACGTGACCGCCAGCGGGACAGAAACCAACATGACGGTCCGGGTCATGCGCGCCGATGAAACCGTGGTGCGCAACTGGTCGACTGCGCCGTCTACGGGAGCACCCTTTGATACGTCAGCCGACCTGCCAGCGGCAGGTGCGTATCTGGTCGAGTTCCGCGATGCCTATAATGATGCGCGTTCTGCCGACCCTTACCAGTTCGCGTTGCACCACACCGCCAGTGTGGATGTCTTGGAGCCGAATGATGTCTCTGGACAAGCTACGGCAATCGGTATTGGCCAATCGATAGTCGCGGCGATTTTCCCAAAGGGCGATCACGATCTGTATTCCGTTACAGCATCGCGCGCCGGCGATCTGGTGGTGACCCTGACTGACAGCCCTGATGCGCTGAACATGGTGGTGCAGGTCGAGCGGCCAGACGGAACCGTCGTTCAGGGGTGGCGCGGGGCGACAATCGCGGGCGATCTGTTCGAGGTTGATATTTCGATCTCTGCGCCGGGTGTTCATATCCTGCGGTTTGCCGACGCGTATTCCGACGCCCGATCGCCCGAAGGGTATGCATTCCGCGTCGGTCTGCGCTGATGAGTTGGACCGCCGGGACGTTTTCGCGATCGCGCGACTAGCGAAGGCAGGGATTTCCTTGTTAGGCTGCCGGAACGACCCACGCCCGAAGGCACCATTTTCATCGTGGTGATGAACGTCGATCTGGAGGAAATCGTTTGAACAGTAAACTGCCGCTCATTTTTGATGGGCATAACGATGTTTTGCTAAAGCTGTCATTGGCGGGCGGGAATGCTGCGATCAAGAGTTTCCTTGATGGACGGAACGGCCACATTGATCAGGCTCGCGCCCGCAAGGGGGGGTTGGTGGCGGCTTTTTCGCAATCTTTGTCCGCTCACCCTTTGATCTGGATGAAAAGATCTCTGAGATGAGCAAGCCGCAATACGATCTGCCGTTGCCGGAACCGATCCCTGCCAGTGAGGCATTGCCCACGGTGATGGAGCAGGCCGCTTTGCTGTTCCGGTTGGAGGAGGCCGGTGCGGTGCGCATCTGTCGCAGCACTGCGGATATTCGCAAATCCTTTGCCGAGGGGCGCATCGCGGCGATCATGCATATCGAGGGCGCTGAGGCGATTGATCCAGATTTTTATGCGCTGGACGTTCTTTACCGTGCGGGCTTGCGGTCGATCGGGCCAGTCTGGAGCCGCCCGACAATCTGGGGGGAGGGTGTGCCGTTCCGGTACCCTTCGACCGGGGATATCGGCGGAGGGCTGACCGAGCATGGCATAGCGCTGGTCAAGATCTGCAACGCGCGTGGAATCATGGTGGATCTCAGCCATCTCAACGAGGCCGGATTCTGGGATGTGGCCAAGCATAGTGACGCGCCATTGGTTGCAACCCATTCAAATGTGCACGCAATCAGCCCGCACGCCCGGAACCTGACCGACAAACAGCTTGCAGCCATAGCGGAAAGTGATGGTATGGTCGGATTGAATTTTGCTGCGGCCTTTCTCCGGGAGGACGGCCAGATGAAGGACGATATCCCGCTTGAAACAATGTTGCGTCATCTGGACCATCTGATGGCAAAGCTGGGAGAGGACCGGGTCGGTCTAGGGTCGGATTTCGATGGTGCAATGGTGCCAAAAGCAATCAGCGACGCAGGGGGGCTGACAAATCTGCGCGATGCAATGCGTGCGCATGGATACGGCGAAGATCTGATGGAGAAGCTGTGTCATAAGAACTGGCTGCGTGTTTTGGACAAGACCTGGGGTACAGGCGAGAAGGCATGAAAGCCCAAAGAACAACAACAGAGAGGACGATAATGATGAAACGAATTACCAATATTCTGGCCAGTGTGGTGCTGGGGCTGAGCGTCGGTGTGACCGGCCTACCTGCTGTGGCGGAAACGCCGCCGAACATGCTGGTCGTTGCCAACCGGATCGATGACATTACCACACTGGACCCTGCCGAAAGCTTTGAGTTCGCGGGTGCAGACGTCAGTCGCAACGTTTATGGCAAGCTGGTCAACTTTGACCCGATGGATCTGGCGGCGGGCTATGGTCCCGATCTGGCAGAGAGCTGGACCGTGTCCGAAGATGGCAAGACCATCACATTCACCATGCGCGAAGGCGTCAATTTTCATTCGGGCAATCCGGTGACGGCTCAGGATGCTGAATTCTCGCTGCGCCGTGCGGTGATCCTGAACAAGACTCCCAGCTTCATCCTGACGCAGTTCGGCTTTACTGCCGAAAATGTGGGCGAAACCATCGTGGCGGATGGCAACACGTTGTCGATCACGACGGACAAGCGTTATGCGACATCCTTTGTTCTGAACTGCCTGACTGCCACGATCGGCGGCATTGTCGACATGAAGACGGTCATGGCCAATGAGACCGATGGTGACATGGGCAACGCATGGCTGAAAACCAATACCGCAGGGTCCGGTGCCTACAAGGTAGACAGCTGGAAGCCCAACGAGAGCGTCACCCTGTCCGCCAATCCCGATTTCTATCTGGGGGCCCCGTCGCTGGAGCGTGTCATCGTGCGCCACGTACAGGAAAGTGCCAGCCAGCGGCTGCTGCTGGAACGCGGCGACATTGACCTGGCCCGCAACCTGAACCCGGATGACGTCAAGGGTATGGACGGCGCCGAGGGTATTGATATTCACACCGAACTGCGCGGGCGACTGATGTACATCTCGCTGAATGGCAAGCACCCGGTCCTGTCCAAGCCTGAAGTGAAGACCGCGATCAAGTACCTGATCGACTACGAAGGAATGCAGAACAGCTTCCTCGATGGTCAGTACACCATTCACCAGAACTTCCTTCCGGCCACCTATCTGGGAGCTATCGACGATGCGCCCTATGCGCTGAATGTTGAAAAGGCCAAAGAGCTGCTGGCATCCGCTGGTGTGGAAGGTCTGGAAATCACCGCCGGTGTCCGCGAAGCGCAGGAACGGGTCGAGATCGGTCAATCGCTGCAAAACACCTTTGCCCAAGCGGGGATCAAGCTGAACCTTGTGGTGGGAACCGGCAAACAAACTCTCTCCAAGTATCGTGCGCGTGAACTGGACATGTATATCGGTGCTTGGGGTCCGGACTATCCTGATCCGCACACCAATGCCGGTACGTTCGCCTATAACCCCGACAATTCGGACGAGGCGGGCGCGACTGGCCTGCTGGCATGGCGCAATGCATGGGACACTGGCGGGCTGACCGAAAAGGTCGATGCAGCCGTAGTCGAAGGGGATCGTGACAAGCGTCGCGCGATGTATGAAGAGATTCAGCGCGAGTTTCTGAAAACGGCACCTTTTGCGGTCATGTTCCAGAAAATTGAACAGAACGGCAAGAATGCAGCAGTCCAGAACCTGAACCTGGGCGGCGCAATCACAGCGATTTCTTACTGGCCTGTGACCAAATAAATGGCGCTGGTCGAATCCAGTGAAAAGGGCCGACGACGTTCGGCCCTTTTTTCCCGTTATGTGGTGCCCACTGCAAAGACTTTGATCTCGATTGCTGTGACGATGCTGGGCCTGTTGCTGGTGACCTTTGTCATTGGCCGGGTGATGCCGATCGATCCGGTTTTGTCTATTGTCGGAGAAAGCGCCACCAAGGCGACCTATGATGCCGCGCGCGAGACGATGGGGTTGGACAAACCTGTGATCGTGCAGTTTTTCTATTACCTTCGGGATGTTTTGCACGGTGATTTCGGTGTTTCCCTGCTCAATTCGCGCCCCGTTGCCGAAGATATCAAACGGGTATTTCCCGCGACGTTGGAACTGGCCACGCTTGGCACCCTCATGGGGGTGTTCCTCGGGGTGCCGCTGGGAATTTATGCTGCTGTAAAGCGTGGTACATGGATCGACCAACTGGCGCGCGTGGTGGCCCTGATTGGGTATTCGATGCCGATTTTCTGGCTGGGCCTGATGGGGCTGCTGGTCTTTTACGGCATTCTCGGCTGGGTCGGTGGGCCGGGCCGTGTCGGCATATTCTATGTTGATGTCGTGCCTTCGGTTACCGGCATGATCCTGATCGATTCCATCCTTGATGGGAACTGGACCGTGTTCAAGAATGCGTTCAGCCATATCATTCTGCCGGCGTCGTTGCTGGGCTACTATTCGTTGGCCTATGTCAGCCGCATGACCCGATCGTTCATGCTGGAGCAATTGACAGCCGAGTACATCACCACAGCGCGGGTCAAGGGGCTGCCGGAACGCACGGTGATCTGGCGTCACGCCTTTCGCAACATTCGCGTGCAATTGATCACTGTCATCGCGCTGAGCTACGCCACGTTGCTGGAGGGGTCGGTTCTGACCGAAATCATCTTTTCGTGGCCGGGAATTGGATCCTACATCACCACCGCTCTGCTCTCGGCGGATATGAACGCCGTGATGGGTGGAACCGTGGTGGTCGGGCTGGTGTTCGTGCTGCTCAACATTTTTTCTGACCTGCTCTACAAGGTCTTTGATCCGAGGGCGCGATAATGGCCGGACCGATGGCAGGGCAAAGCTGGCGCGACTGGCTGACGACCGATACGCCGACATCGCGCAATCATGCGCGCGCGGCGTCGTTTTATCATGGCTGGCTCACGTTGCGTGCCAATCATATGGCGATGATCGGCTTGGGAATTTTGGTGTTTCTCGTGCTTGTTGCGGCCTTTGCCCCGTTTCTTGCGCCGCGCGATCCGTTTGTGCAGGATTTGAGCGGGCGGTTGCGACCACCAGGCACTGACGGTCATGTGCTGGGCACGGACAGTCTGGGGCGCGATATTCTCAGCAGGTTGATCTATGGATCGCGCATCACGCTCTATATCGTTACGCTGGTCGCGTTGATCGCGCCGGTTGCCGGGCTGTTGGTTGGCACAATCGCCGGATATACAGGTGGGTGGGTAGACGCCATTTTGATGCGTATTACCGATATTTTCCTAGCGTTTCCCCGACTAGTGTTGGCACTGGCGTTTGTCGCGGCGCTGGGGGCCGGGATCGAGAACGCCGTGCTGGCGATCTCGCTGACCGCTTGGCCGCCGTATGCGCGGATCGCCCGGGCGGAAACCCTGACGATCCGAAGCTCTGATTTCATCTCGGCGATCAAGTTGCAGGGCGCAGGGCCGATCAGGATTATCACCAAGCACATCTGGCCGCTGTGTATTTCTTCACTGATCGTTCGGGTCACGCTCGATATGGCCGGAGTGATTTTGGCGGCTGCCGGGCTCGGCTTTCTGGGTCTTGGCGCGCAGCCGCCCAGCCCGGAATGGGGGGCGATGATTTCTGAGGGGCGCAAATTCATTCTGGATCATTGGTGGGTGGCCACCATGCCGGGACTGGCGATTTTCACCGTATCGCTTGCGTTCAATCTGTTAGGTGACGGGCTGCGCGATGTGTTGGACCCCAAGGAGGGTGCGGGATGAACAATCTGCTGGATATCGAGAACCTGCGCGTCACCTTTCCCACTCGTCAGGGCGAGTTCGAGGCCGTGCGCGGTGTGTCGTTCACTTTGGGTCGGGAACGGCTGGGCATCGTCGGTGAAAGCGGGTCGGGCAAGTCGATGACGGGGCGCGCGATCCTGCGCCTGATCCGACCGCCGGGCCGGATCGAGGCCGACCGGATGGAGCTGAATGGCCGCGACATGATGGGCATGAGCGAAAAGGAAATGCAACAGGTGCGGGGTCAGAAGATTTCGATGGTGATGCAGGATCCCAAGTTTTCGCTGAACCCCGTGATGCGCATTGGCGAACAGATCATCGAGATTTACCGTTTCCATACCAAGGCGCCACACAAGGCGGCGTGGAACAAGGCGATCGAGATGCTCGAAGCAGTGTCGATCCGCGACCCCGAGCGGGTGATGCGGGCCTACCCGCACGAGATGTCGGGCGGGATGGGGCAACGCATAATGATCGCTATGATGCTGGTGACGGAACCGGAGATCCTGATCGCGGACGAGCCGACATCGGCGCTGGATGTGTCCGTGCAAACCTCGGTTCTGACGATCATAGACCGGCTGGTAACGGACCGAGGCATGGGATTGATCTTCATTAGTCACGATCTGAATCTGGTTGCGTCGTTCTGCGACCGGGTGCTGATCATGTATGCCGGGCGCATCGTCGAAACCTGCGCCGCAGATCAGTTGCACGAGGCCAAACACCCCTATACGCGCGGGCTGCTGAATTCACTGCCCCGACTGGAAGCACCACAAAAGCGGCTTGAGGCATTGAACCGCGACCCGGCCTGGGCCGAGGCGCCAAGTGTGAGTGGTCGCCAATGAGCACTTTGGAATTGGACAAGCTGAACGTCTGGTTCGGCGACAGATACGACCGTGTCGATGCTGTGCGCGGGGCCACGTTTACGGTTCCTTCGGGGGCAAGTTTCGGGCTGGTCGGCGAAAGCGGGTCGGGCAAATCTACCATTCTGCGTGCTTTGGTCGGGTTGGTCCCGACTTGGTCAGGTACGATGAAGGTGGATGGTGCCCAACTGGGGAAATCGCGCCCGCGCTCTTTTTTCCGAGATGTGCAGATGGTATTTCAAGATCCTTATGCGTCGCTTCATCCACGCCATTCGGTCGATCAGGTGTTGGGCGAAACGCTGAAGCTGCATGGTTTCAAGGACATAGACAAGCGCATTCAAAAGCTTTTGGCCGATGTTGGTTTGGGCCCGAAGTTTCGCTTTCGTTATCCACATCAGTTATCAGGCGGGCAGCGTCAGCGTGTGGCGGTGGCACGCGCCCTTGCACCAGAGCCGTCGGTGTTGTTGCTGGATGAACCGACATCGGCACTGGATGTGTCGGTGCAGGCCGAGGTGCTGAACCTGCTGACCGATCTTCGCGACACGCGTGGGCTGACCTATCTGATGGTGTCGCATGATCTGTCGGTGGTCGCGCATATGTGTGAACATATTGCGGTTATGCAAAACGGCGAAATTGTTGAGCTTTTGGGTGTTGAGGCCATGCGCGCAATGGCACCAGAACATCCCTACACTCAGCATTTGCTGGATAATTCTCTGGGTTACAAGCCCACTACGGATCCGACTGAGTAAAGCAGGCTGATTTGTCCTGTCGCGTCGCAGAGGAATTTTCTAAACTGGACATTACCTAACAACTTCACAAAGATAGATATAGCGCGCGGATACAATGTCTGGCGTATGAGCGCCTGTTAAGCGCCCGGCATCTGGGCATTAACAAGCGCAAGGTTTTTATATCGGGGGAAGAAAATGAAACTTTCACGTCGTATCTTTTTGAGTGGAGTCGCTGCGGCGCCGCTGCTTCATATGGGCACTCTGCCCGGCTTTGCCGCAGACCGTGTCTTCTTTGGTATCGCCACTGGTGGCACCGGGGGAACCTATTATCCTTTGGGTGGTATGCTGGCGCAGCTGATTTCGAACACAGCCGAAATTCCCGATACCAAGCTCTCCGCGACAGCAGAGACCGGGAATGCGTCGGTTGCTAATGCCCAGCTTCTGGGACGTGGCGAGATTGAATCCGCTTTTGTCGCCGCTGATATTCTGGATGCCGCCTACAAGGGGATAAACCAGTTTGACGGGTCGGCAACCGAAAATGTCCGTGCAATCGGCGCGCTTTATCCCGAAACGGTCCAGTTGGTCGTGCGTGCTGACTCTGGCATTGAAACCTTCGAAGACCTCAAGGGCAAGACGATCTCTTCCGGTTCTCCGGGATCGGGCCAGTGGCAGCTGTTGGGCGATCTGATGGTGGCGCATGGCATGACACGCGAAGACGTCTCTGAAGATTTCTCGTCCTTCTCGCAGTCGGTCGACAAGATCAAGGATGGCAACCTAGATGCGTCTCTGATTACCGCAGGCTCGCCCACGTCGTCGGTCACGGATCTGGCCAACGGCCACGACATCCGCATCGTGCCGCTGAACGGCCCCGCGATTGCCAAGTTGCAGGAAACGCAACCGTATTACGCGAATGCGATCCTTGCAGGGGGCACCTACAAGGGGCAAGACAATGACGTTGAAACGCTCGCTGTGCGGGCGATCTGGGCGACCCATGCGGACGTGTCGGACGACATCATTTATGCTGTGACCAAGGCTCTGTACGAAAACACAGAAACGCTGGGCAACGTGCATCCGAAGGGCAAGGAAATCTCGCTCGACAAGGCACTGGAAAGCGTTTCTGTCCCGCTGCATCCGGGCGCCGAGAAATATTATACGGAAAAAGGCATCAAGTGATGTCGCAATGCGGCACCGTTGGTGTCCTTGGGGTGGCCCTATGGGCCATCCTTTCTTTGTCTGGGGTTACATATGCGGCACCGTCTTTGTGCCTGAACAGCCATCCATCAGACAAGCCATTGAATATATATCCTCTTGATACTATAGGATCCTTTTCATTGAGCTTCATTCATTCTGTCTCGCGAACACCGGTTTTGGATACCTATCAGATCGACGCGGGGCAAATCGTCCAGACCTCGGAAATCTTTCAGGCGCATGGCGCTGGGCTGCCCTCACTGGGCAATGAGATGAACGCAACGGGATGGCGACACGAGAACGGGCAATTCATCCTTGATCTCGACCGTCCCATCGGCGCCATGATCGTGCGCGTCCAGCCGGAATATAAAAATACCCTTCATATCGCAGACCAAACCATCGCGCTTGCATCTCTGGGGCATTCGGCTCTACGGATCGCGGCCTGTGACCCATCGGAGTAAACATGTCAGAGACCAAGCACACCGCCGCCCCGGATGACCGCGAACTGACCGCCGATGAAATCGAGGCGTTGGTGCGTGAATACGATTCTGAATCGAACTTTCGCGACCTCAAGGGGCTGGTTGCCCGGCTTGTCACCATCGCCTGCGTCGCCTTGTCGATCTTCCATGTTTACACTGCTGGATTTGGCCTGCTGAACGAGGTGACGCACCGCACCATTCACCTAACCTTTGTCATGGGGTTGGTGTTTTTGGTGTTCCCGCGCCGCCGTGCCAGCCCGACGCGCCGATTGTGGATCGACAGCGCGATTTTCGGCACGTTCTACCTTTATATCATCTACGATCTTGTCATGGCGCTGCCGCCTTCTGCGCTTACCTACATCTTTGCGGCTGTGATGGTGCTGCTGACGGTTCTGACCTTACCGATCAAGGGGCGGGGCGTGCCGGGCAGCAAGGTGGCGCTGCGCGACTGGGTGTTCGCCATCCTTGGTGCCGGGTTCTCGTTGTATCTGGTGCTATTCTTCCGCGACGTGTTTATCACCAACGTTGGTTCGCCTCGACCGCAGGAATACATGATGGGCCTGATCGCCATTATCATGACGCTGGAGGCGACCCGCCGTACCATGGGGCCAACCTTGGCCTTTATCGGGGTGTTCTGCGTGGCCTATGCGATGTTGGGACCCTACATGCCCGGCATCATGGGCCATCGCGGCTATAACATCCTGCGGATCATCAACCATCTCTATGTCGGGACCGAAGGGATATACGGCGTCGCTGTCGGCGTTGTGGCGACCTACGTGTTCCACTTTGTCCTGTTCGGTATTCTGGCCCAGATGAGCGGTCTGGGGCAGCTGTTCATCGACCTTGCCACCATCGTCGCGGGCCGTGCCTCGGGCGGTAGCGCCAAGGTGTCGGTCGTGTCCTCGGGCTTTTTCGGGATGATTTCCGGGTCTCCGATCGCCAACACGGTGACAACGGGCGCTTTCACCATTCCGCTGATGAAGAAATCCGGTTTCACGCCGCGCTTTGCCGGGGCTATCGAGGCATCAGCATCCTGTGGCGGGCAGGTGACGCCGCCGATCATGGGGGCGTCGGCCTTTGTGATGACCGAAATGCTGGGTGTGCCCTATAACGAGATTATCCTGATCGCGATCATCCCGGCGGCGTTTCACTATCTGGCGATCATGCTGATGGTCCATCTCGAGGCCAAGCGCCTGGGCCTGTCGGGTTTGTCCGCTGACAAGATCCCGCAATTCAAGGCAGTTCTCAGCAAATCATGGCACCTATTCGTGCCCTTGGGTGTCATGGTGGCGCTGCTGCTGATGCAATACACGCCGTTTCTGGCAGCCTTCTGGGGCATTATCCTGACAATCGTTTTTTCCTATGTGCCTCTGCTGATGCGCGGGCTGGGAAATACCTCGATGGACACGGGTACCGTGTTGACCCCGCCGCGCCTTGTGCGCGGGTTCGAGGATGGCGCAAAATTCGCACTGGCCATCGGGGCTGCCTGTGCCTGTGTGGGCTTCTTGCTGGGGATCACGACGCTGACCGGACTGGGGTTCAAATTCTCTGCTGCGGTGGTTGAACTGGCCTATGATCTGGCCGGGTTCATGACCGCAATAGATTTTACCGGTTTGCTGAACGAAAAAAGCATGGCGCTGTTCTTTGGCCTCGTGTTCGTGGCGATCGCCTGCATCATCATGGGGGCGGGTATCCCGACCACACCGACCTACATCATCCTTGCCTCTATTGCGGCACCGGCCCTGATGAAATTCGACATTCCGCTGATTGCCACCCATTTCTTTGTGTTCTATTTTGGTGTGCTGGCGGATGTAACGCCGCCTGTCGCGCTGGCGGCGTATGCTGCTGCGGGCCTTGCGCGGTCTGACCCGATGCAAACCGGCATGACGGCGTTCCGATTGTCGATGGGCAAGGCGCTGGTGCCCTTCATGTTCATCTATGCGCCCAGCCTGCTGTTTGTTGATTTCTCGATGGTTGAATTCGTCGCGGCGCTGATCAGTGGGATTGTCTGTATCGTTGCGCTATCGGCGGCATATATCGGCTATTTCAAGGCACCGCTGCATACGCTGGACAAGGTTGCCTTGACCATTGGGGGCTTGTTGCTCATCTCGACATCATGGCTGGCGATGGCAATCGGTGGCGCGCTGGTGCTGGCGATTTTCCTGCGGAATGCGCGGAGTGCAACGCCTGCGGTGAGTTGACGCCGCATTCTGAAATGGCGACCGTCAAAAAGGAACGGCTTCCGGTTCGGGCTGCGTTAGATGCATCCGGTTTCGGGGGCCGCGCATATGTCGCTTGTCATGGCAACGACGCGGCTTAAAGGGGCAGCTGGCTGTTTTACCAACGTGGGCGGTGGTGTTCAATTATGGTTAATGTCGGCCTACTACGGCCCACCATTTCGATTGACCCTGACGACACCTGACGATTTATTGACGCCCGAGAAACAAGGAAGGATATTCCATGAAGTTTAGTCATCTGACTGCTGCTGTCGCCGTCGCCCTGTTGACCGCGATGCCTGCAAGCGCCGAGACCCGCGTGACCTACAAGTCCGCCAAGTCCACGTCGTCCTATTATCAAATGGCGGTGCAGATTGCCGAAGCGATGGGCAAGGCCAGCGACGGCGAAATCAGTGTGACGATTGAAGAAAGCCAAGGCTCGGTTCAGAACGTGATGGAGGTGCGCGCACGCGGCGGCGACTATGTGTTCACCACACCGCCCGTTCTGGTCAAGCTGGCCCAAGGCGGCAAGGCGATGTTCGAAGGGAAGGGTGATCCGGCCTTTGACGACATCCGCGCCCTGTTTCCGATCCCGTCGCTGACCATGCACTTCGTGATGAGCGAGGCGAGCGGCGCGACCACATTTGACGACCTCAAAGGCAAGACGATCCTTCTCGGCAAAGGCAGCTTTGGCGCGCGTGAAGGTGAAAAATATCTGGGCCTCTTTGGGGTTCAGGATGATGTGACGATCGCCGATGTCGAGCTGTCCAATGCGGTGCCTGCCCTCAAGAACGGCCAGATCGACGGTTTTGTGACGGCAGGCAGCTGGCCCGCGCCGAATGTGGTCGAGGCTGCGGCCTCTACCGGTGTGCGGGTCGTGTCGCTGAGCGATGCGCAGATTGCCGAAACCAAGCGGACGAAACTGGTGATCCCGGCGGGGACGTATGCGGGGCAGGACGAGGATATCGTGACGACCTCGCTACCGGTTGTGGCCTTTACCACCACCAAGATGGATGATGACACCGCCTACCAATTGACCAAGACATATTGGGAACAGAAGGCCACAATGACCGCATCTGCCAAATGGTGGGGCGGTGTGGACGCCGATCTGATGGCGAACATCACGGGCAAGATTCACCCCGGTGCGCTTCGTTACTACGAGGAAGCGGGCTTTGAGATCACCGACGATCAAAAGTGAGCTTGACCAACGCTGATACGCCCGCGCCGGCAGGTCTGGCGCGGGTTTTCTGGGCCAGCTTTGCGCTGGCCTCAGTTTTGTTTCACATCGGGTTGGTGTTCTCCGGACTGGTGCCCAACCTTGTGAGCCGCCCCCTGCATCTGGTTTTTGTGCTGCCTTGGGTGCTGATCTATCAGCGCGAGGGGACGCAATGGGTCAGTGGCATGGTGCTGCTTGTCTTTGGCTGTGCCGCCGCATTGTGGGTTGCTTTCAGCCATGACGCGCTTGCCGATCAATACGGTTTCTTGGAATCTGACTTTCAGGTCGGTATCGCCGCCGTTCTGATCTGTGTGGTGTTGGAGGCTGCACGCCGGGCAATCGGCTGGCCGCTGCCGCTGGTTGCCGCGCTGGCGTTGCTTTACGGTCTGCTAGGACAACACATCCCCGGTCAGTTCGGCCATTCGGGAACGCCGATTGAAAGCTTTCTGGGAACGTTAGTCATTGCCGAAGGCGGGTTGTGGGGATCGCTGACCGCCGTATCGGTGAATGTCGTGGCGATCTTCGTAATCTTTGGCGCGGTGCTGAACGCGGGCGAGGCCGGGCAGGGATTCATGAATGTCGCGGCCGCAGCCGCCGGAAGGCTAAGGGGCGGCGCGGCCAAGGTTTCGGTCCTGTCCTCGGCGCTGTTTGGGTCGATTTCCGGGTCGGCGTCGGCAAATGTTGCCT
Organism: Roseovarius pelagicus; assembly: GCF_025639885.1. Taxonomy (NCBI): domain Bacteria; kingdom Pseudomonadati; phylum Pseudomonadota; class Alphaproteobacteria; order Rhodobacterales; family Roseobacteraceae; genus Roseovarius; species Roseovarius pelagicus. The sequence goes on from NZ_CP106738.1 coordinate 2,839,616, forward strand.
CGACCGGGGCGATCACGCTGCCCGCGATGACCAAGCTGGGCTATCCAAAACGTATCGCTGGCGCAGTCGAGGCGGTGGCGTCTTCGGGCGGGCAGATCATGCCGCCGCTCATGGGGGCCGGGGCCTTTGTAATGGTGGAACTGACCGGCGTTCCCTACACTGGCATTATGGCCGCCGCGGCACTGCCGGCGTTGTTGTATTTCTGGGCGGTATGGATCGGAATCGACGGCTATGCGCGCCGCTATGATTTGCGTGGCCTGACGGCGGCGGATCGGCCTGCGCGGCGCGATGTTCTGGTGACTTCGGGGTTTTTCCTGATTCCCTTTTTCATCCTGCTGTGGGGCATGTTCGTGATGCAGGTAACGCCGCAATATGCGGCCTGTCTTGCGATCATGGCAGGCGCGGTGTTGTTGCTGACGGGGCGTGATCTGCGGATTGATCTGCGACGCGCGGCAGTGCGGGCCGAAAGCGCATTGATCAACGCAGGAAAACAAGTGGCGCTGATCGGGGCTATCATATTCTGCGCTTCGCTGGTGATCGGAGTGCTGGGTGTAACCGGGCTGGGGGTCAAGATTACGTCGTTGATCCTGTCGGTGTCAGGTGGTCAGCTTTGGCCATCGCTGCTGCTCACTGCGCTGGCCTGTCTGGTGCTGGGGATGGAGGTGCCCACGACAGCGGCGTATGTGATCTGTGTCTCAGTGGCCGGACCTGCACTGATTGAACTGGGGCTGGACCCATTGCAGGCGCATTTGTTCGTGTTCTGGTATGCATTGTTGTCCACCATCACGCCGCCGGTCTGTGGTGCGGTATTCATCGCAGCAGGGATGATCGGGGAAAATTGGCTACGTGTGGCGTTGACGGCAATGGCGCTGGGCGTCGGGCTCTACCTGATCCCGCTGGGTATGGTTGCTGCGCCATCGCTCATTAACCTGACCGGCGCGCCGGTGATGGCGGTGCTGGCCGCGATCAAGATCGGCGCCGGGCTGGCGCTGATCAGTTGGGCATTGGTCCGGCGCTGGCATGTCTTGCTGCGCTTGGCCGCTGCTGCTGTTGGGCTGCTGCTGGTACTGGCGCCAATCTAGGCGATGACCGCGCGTGAACTGAGAGGTGGCGCATGAATTCCAGACTGTCCCTTAGGCAATTGCGCTATTTTGCCAGCGCCGCGAAACATGGCAGTTTCAAGCGGGCAGCGGAAGTGATGAATGTGTCGGCTTCCTCGATCTCCTTGTCGGTCGGACAGTTGGAGGGCGTTATCGGGTGTCAGTTGTTTGAGCGGCGTCATGCACGCGGGTTGGTGTTGACCGATGCTGGCAAGGAAACGCTGATTGAGGCGCGCAACGTGTTAAGCGGCGTGGAAGGAATCGAACAATCTGGCGGCCGGCGCGATGGTGGGCTGGAAGGGGCGCTGGAAGTGGGCGTTTTGCGTAGCCTCGCGCCCTATGTGATCCCGGCCTTTCTAGAGGCCTTCCGGGCGCGCTATCCGGGGATTGACGTCTATATCAGCGAAGGTGTGATCAGTGATCTGCTGAGTGGTCTGGTTTCGGGGCGCAGCGATCTGGCCCTGACCTATGATACCGACTTGCCTGCTGCGATCCGCACTTGGCCGGTTCTGGACCTGCCACCGCGTATCTTGGTTGCTCAGGGGCATCCGTTGGCGGGGCTGTCACGCGCGTCATTGCGGGATTTCGAGGATTATCCCTATATTCTGGCTGACTACGCCAATACCCGCGACTACATCTTTTCGATCTTTGCAGATTGCGGACTGGGATTGCCCCGCATTGCCCAACGCGTTCAGTCGTTCGAGTTGTTGCGCAACTTGGTCGGGCGAAGTGATGCGTATGCGCTGGTCAACATGTGCCCACCCTACGGCAATGACCCGGATGCGCCTGTCCGAACTATCGAGATTTTGGAAGAGGTCCGCACGCCAGTCCTCTCGCTGGCTGGGTTGCGGCGTGTGCGTCCTAATCCGGCGCAGGAAGCGTTCATCGCGCTGGCCCAAGAGATGATCGGTTCGGAAATGCTCTTGCGTTAAAAAAACTCATGCAGTGTCGTTTTAATTGAACTTTATAGGCGCATGCTGTCTGAGTAGCGTGATGGTCTGGATTTGCAAGGTTGCACGGGGGGCACCATGACGATCAAGATTGATGGCAGAACGCTGACGATCAACGAAATTGCGCGCGTGGCGCGGGATGATGTTGCAATCGAACTTACCAAGGATGCTATCCGGCGTGTGACGGAATGCGAGGCGTTTCTGGAAACGCTTATCGACGAGGGTCGCCCGATTTATGGCGTGACCACCGGCTTTGGCGCGCTGGACGGGCGCAAGGTATCGCGTGCGGATAACCACGCCCAGCAGGTCAATCTACTAAAGAGCCATGCCGCCGCCTATGGCCCGCCAATGTCACGCGACACGGTACGCGCGATGATGGTGATCCGGGTCAACGCATTGGCGACCGGGCAAACCGGCGTACATCTGGCAACGCTAGAGGCGCTGGTTGCAATGCTGAACGCCGGGATCACACCGCATGTGCCGTTGCAGGGATCAGTCGGTGCCTGTGGTGATCTCGCACCGCTGGCACATATGACGCTGCCATTGCTGGGATTGGGGCGTGCGCGAATTGGCGGCAGCGATTGGATGGATGGCGCGGCGGTGATGCAGCAAGCGGGCATTGAGCCGCCTCATATCGCGGGACGTGACGGGATCGCATTGATCAACGGGACTGAGCAGACCAGCGGCATCGGTGCGCTGGCATTGCATGACGCATCGGCATTAATCGAATTGGCCGAAGAGGCGGCATGTCTGACGATGGAGGCCTTGGGCGCCGTGTCCGACAGCTTTGACGAGTTGACCGCCTTGGCGAAACCCCATCCGGGGCAGATCGTGACATCGGCCAACATGCGCCGTCTGACAAAGGACAGCGTTTCTGTACTGCCACCGCGGCCGACCCGGCTGCGCGACGCGCTTAGCCTGCGTTGTATTCCGCAGGTGCATGGGTCGACCCGCGATGCGATTGCCCACGCGCGCGAAGCGATGGAGATGGAGATTAACGCGGTGAATGACAACCCGATCTTTGGGGTGGCGGATAATCTGGTCACGTCGAACTCGGGTAATTTTCACGGTCAGCGCATTGGTGAAGTGTTGGACTATGCGGCCAATTCCATCACCTCGCTGGCGGTCATCAGCGAGCGGCGCTGCGCGCGTCTGGTGGATGAGAATCACAACGGCGGCTTGCCTGCCTTTCTTATTCACCCTGACGCGGCGCAGGGGCGCAACAACGGGATGATGATTGTGCAGTATACCGCTGCATCACTGGTGGCCGAGGCGCGCACACGCGCGGTGCCGGGCACCATCCAGTCGGTGCCGACCTGTGCCAATACAGAGGACCATGTACCAATGTCACCGCTGGCCGCGCGCCGGGCGGGGGATGTGGTGGACATCGCACAGACCATTGTGGCGATCGAATGCCTGTTGGCTGCGCAGGCGATGGATCTGCGCGGGATTGACCCCGCACCCCTGTTGGCTCCGGTCTATCGCACAGTGCGCGACGCGGTCCCGATGATGGTCGAAGACCGTGTTCTGGGCGATGATCTGGCGGCTGCCCGCGCGGCGGTCACAGATTATGCGCAGACCCTGCATTGAGGCAGAATATCAGATGAGATTTTCGCACCATTGCACAGTAGGGCTTAACAAGTGCCGCAGAACCCAAGATAGTCGAACCATAACAGAGGAGAACGCATCATGAAGAGAAGACATTTTCTGAAAGCATCCGCCGGGGCAGCAGCCGCTGCACCACTGGCCACACCTGCGCTGGCGCAGGACGTTCGCCAATGGAAGATGGTCACATCCTGGCCCAAGAACCTGCCTGGACCGGGTGTCGCGGCACAGATGCTGGCGGATCGGATCACGGCGCTGTCCGGTGGCCGGATCGAAGTTAAGCTCTATGCTGCTGGTGAATTGGTTCCGGGCCGGGGCGTGTTCGATGCGGTCTCGGAGGGGACAGCGGAACTCTATCACGCGGTGCCAGCCTATTGGGGCAGCAAATCCAAGGGTATCTTGCTCTTTGGGTCTCAGCCCTTTGGCTTGCGCGGCGACGAGCAATATGGCTGGATGGTGCATGGCGGCGGGCAGGATCTCTATGATGAGATGTATGGCCGCTTTAACCTGAAACCATTCCTGTGTGGCAACTCCGGCCCGCAATGGGCGGGGTGGTTCCGTGAGGAAATCAAATCAGCCGAAGACCTCAAGGGTATGCGTTTCCGGACGGCAGGTCTGGCGTCCGAAGTGGCGAGCAAGCTTGGGATGGCGGTGCAGGCGATGGGCGGTCGCGATATGTTCCAGCAGCTGCAATCGGGTGCATTGGATGCCGGTGAGTTCATCGGGCCATGGTCCGACAGCGCGCTGGGCTTCTACCAAGTGTGCAAATACTACTACTGGCCCGGCGTGAATGAGCCATCCTCGGCAGAGGAATGCGCGATCAATTCGGACGTCTATGCCGAGCTGCCCGAAGATCTGCAAATGGCTGTGCGCGTGGCGTGTTCGTCGCTCTATGGCGATGTATGGACCGAATACACCACCAACCACGCCCGCGCCCTGCCCAAGCTGGTCGAGGAGCATGGCGTGCAAGTTCGGCAATTGCCGCAGGATGTGATGGTGGCAATGGGCAATGCGGCTGGTGAAGTGATGGCCGAAATGCGCGAAGACGACGATGAACTGGTACGCCGCATCACGGAAAGCTACATGGATTACCGTAGCTCCGTTTCGGATTATATGGTCTATGCGGATAACGGGCAGATGAATGCCCGCGCGCTGGACTATAAATACTGATAGCCATTGTCAGCGCCGGTCCTGTCCGGCGCTGACCCTTGCCCGGAGCCCGCCTGAATGAGCCGCCTTGCCGACGCGCTGGACACAATCAATCGCCATGTCGGCTATACGGTGCGCTGGCTTGCGCTGTTCATGGTCATGGCGCAATTCGGCGTGGTGCTGTTGCGCTACGTTTTTGGCGTTAGCTGGGTCTGGGCTAACGAATCGGTGCTCTACATGCATGCGGCCCTGTTTATGATTGCGGCAGGGTATACGCTGCTGGTGGACGAACATGTGCGCGTCGATATCTGGTACGCCAAGGAAGGCCCGCGTGGTCAGGCGTTGACCAATCTGCTGGGACATCTGGTGTTGCTCATCCCTTCGATGACCGTTCTGTTGCTCTATTCATGGCCGACGGTGCGCAATTCGTGGAAGATCATGGAAGGTCCGATTTCGGTGGGTGGCATCCCGGCGTCTTTTTTGCTGAAATCGCTTATCCCTGTGTTCTGCGTGCTGCTGATCATACAGGCCGTTGCGAACATCCTGCGCGATCTCGCGCGCCTTGCCGGGACACGTTGATATGCCTTTGGACCTGTTGATGATCGCCGCGTTGATCGTCGGTATTCTGATCGGCTATCCTGTTTCGTTCACCATCGCGGGTGTGGCAACGCTGTTTGCCGCCTTGGGCGTGTTGACCGGGCAGTTCGATTTTTCGCTGATGGGGGCACTGGGGCAGCGGGTCTTTGGTCTGCTGACAAATCAGGTGCTGATCGCGATCCCGCTATTTGTTTTCATGGGCGTCATACTGGAGAAAAGCCAGATTGCCGAGGATTTGCTCAAGACCATGGGCCGCCTCTTTGGTCGTGTGCGGGGTGGCCTGGGTATTTCGGTGGTGCTGGTTGGCGCGCTGTTGGCGGCCTCTACCGGGATCGTCGGGGCCACGGTGATCGCGATGGGTATGATCGCGCTGCCGACGATGCTGGCCAGCCGATACGATCCGCGTCTTGCCTCCGGGCTTGTCTGTACTGCCGGTACGCTGGGGCAGATCATACCGCCATCGACGCTGCTGATTATCCTGTCGGACGTCATTTCCAACGCCTACCAGCAGGCACAGTTCGAGCAGGGAAAGTTTACCGTCGATACGATTTCTGTCGGACAGATTTTTGCCGCGGCCCTGTTTCCGGGGCTTCTGCTGGTGGCGATCTACTGCATCTACATTCTGGTGCGCGCATGGCTGCGGCCAGAGGACGCGCCTGCAATGGCGCAGTTGGACGAGCCGCCCTCGCTGGGCACAATCCTGCGCGCGATATTGCCGCCGATCCTGCTGATCCTCGCGGTGCTTGGTTCGATCCTCGGTGGCATTGCCGCCCCGAGTGAGGCGGCGTCCGTCGGGGCGATCGGTGCGCTATTGATGGCTGGCGCGCGGCTGGGTGCATCGCGACGGCTGATCATCACCGGCACGGCGGCCTTGCTGATCCTCGCCGTGGCGGCGGGTGTGGCGCCTGTCCGGCTGCAACGATCCGACACGTCGATGTTCGATTACGGGCTTGGGGTGGCTTATGCGCTGGCGGCGCTGATCGGGTTTGTCGCCATCGCCGCCTCATTGCGGCGCAGTCTGGGGGCAGGGGCGCTGCGTCCGACGCTGACATCGACGATGACAGTGACCGCAATGATTTTCGCCACGATCCTGACAGCCAGCATGTTCTCTCTGGTGTTTGTCGGCTTGGGCGGAGAAGAGCGGATCGAGGCCATCATTACCGCTATGCCGGGCGGCGCAGTTGGCGCGCTGATCTTCTCTATGCTGCTGATTTTCGTGCTCGGGTTTTTCATGGACTTTGTCGAGATCACGGTCATCGTGCTGCCGCTACTGCTGCCGATCCTGATCATCATGGGGCATGATCCGATCTGGCTAGGCGTGCTGATTGCTATCAACCTTCAGACGTCATTCCTGACCCCGCCATTCGGTTTTTCGCTGTTTTATCTCCGCGGGGCTGCGCCCAAGGAGATCACGACAGGGCAAATCTATCGCGGAGTGGTGCCGTTCATCGGACTGCAGTTTATCGCTGTCGCGCTGATCTGTTTGGTCCCGGCAATTGCGACGTGGTTGCCGGGCGTTTTGTTCTGACGTTCGGCGGGATGGTGGGGTGAAACCCCACCCTACGGGTAGAATGCATCACGCCTCTTTGAGTAAGCCTCTGGCGATCAGGTCGGCGCGTATCTCATCCGACTGGGCACCGCGCAGCGGAGGGCGCGCAACGTCGCGCCGTAGGCCGTCAAACCGGGGTGCGGCGGAGGGCTGCAATACGCCATCCGGTGCCTGCCAGATCCCGCGTGCCTGCATATGTGGGTCATGTGCCGCGCCATCCGGCGACAGCACCGGGGCGACACAGGCATCGCTGCCATCAAAGAGTGCGGCCCAGTGCGCGACCGGCTCGGCTACGAAAATCCCGGCCAACTGTGCCGTCTGACGTGGCCATTGCGCCGGATCGTGCTGATCGGCGAGTGCCGGGTTGTCCCCCAGTCCTAGCAGTTTCAGGAACGCGGCATAAAACTGTGGCTCCAGACATTGCACGCTGAGGTAACCGCCATCGGCGCAGGCATAGCAGCGTGACCAATGCGGTCCGTCCAGCAGGCTCTGGCCGCGGTCTGTGACCATCTGGCCGCTTTGCCGGATCGCCATCAAAAGCGTCATCATATGCGCCGAGCCGTCGACCATTGCTGCGTCGACCACAGCGCCCTTTGCGCCGCCCCGAACCGCCAGAAGCCCGGTCAATATGCCAGCAACCAGATATAGGGCGCCGCCCCCGATATCGCCCAGCATCGTTGGTGGCGTAAAGGGCGGCTGGCCGGGTTCGGACGCGTACCAGAGCGCGCCCGAGGTGGCGAGGTAGTTGAGGTCGTGCCCGGCGGTTTGCGCACGCGGGCCGTCCTGACCCCAGCCGGTCATCCGCCCATAGACGAGTGCAGGATTGGTGGTCTGACAGATCTCTGGGCCCAGTCCCAGCCGCTCCATCACGCCGGGGCGCAACCCCTCAATCAGCGCATCGGCTGTCTGGATCAGCGCCAACGCCACGGTGCGATCGGCGTCGGATTTAAGGTCGAGCGTGATCGATTTCTTGCCACGGTCCAGCAGGCTGACTGCGCCGGTGACATCGCTCGTGTCCGGGCGGTGGACGCAGATGACTTCGGCTCCTAGATCGGCAAGCATCATAGCGGCAAAGGGGGCAGGCCCCAGTCCCTCGAATTCAACAATCCGTATCCCTGCCAGCATGAAGCCCCCTCTGTCTCTTGCGCAGATTAGTCCGCTACCGGCCTGTCAGTAGCGACGATGTACGCGTTTGCCGCTGACCAGCCGACGGCCCTTCTGGCGTTCGCGCAGGAATACGAACAATCCCGAGCCAAGAACGAGGATGATGCCAATCATCACCATCGGCGTCGGCCATTCGCCCCAGATCATCCAGCCCCAGAAGATCGCCAGTGGCAACCCGATGTATTCGAAAGGTGCGATCGTGCCCGCATCCGCGAGCCGGTATGCCTGCGCCAGTGCATAGCCGATCACAGCCGAGTTCAGTCCGAGACCGAGCAAGAGCCAGACATCCCGTCCCTGTGGCCATTCCCACGCCCGCAAAAGGAAAATCAGGCTTTCGTTCTCGATCCCGACTGCATACCGCCCGTCACCGGCAATGGCCCAAAATATCAGGGTAACAACGATAAAGTTGACCTGAACATAGACGGTCATTGCCGACGCCTTCGACGCTACCCCCAGCTTGCGCGTCAGCAACTGGTTGATCGCATAGGTCAGCGCCGCAAGTATGGGAAGCAAATAGACATACCATGCGACCGGGCGGCTATCGCCCCCCTCCCAAGGGCGGACCATGATGACCACTCCGGCAAAGCCAACGACGACAGCGCCGATGCGCAGCGGTCCGACCTTTTCCCCCAGAAACGGGATGCTAAGCAGGGTAATGAGAAGCGGTGCGATGAAGAATATTGCGGTCGTCTCGGCCAATGGTAGAGATGCCAGTGCGGAAAAGAACGTGAGGTTTGCCACCACCAGCATCATTGCGCGCAAGAGGTGCAGTCCCGGTGTGTTGGTTTTCAGAATGCGCCAGCCGCCTTCCATCTGTACCAGCATGAGACTGAACACGATGCCGATGATCGAGCGCGTGAACACCATCTGATGCAAAGGATAGCCACCGGAAAGAACCTTGATCAGCATATCATTGATAGAGATCGCCACGATTCCAAAGAGGATAAAACCGATGCCGACAGCCGGGTTGTGAACAGCGCCTGAAGCAGAAGTAGAGGTAGTCATGGCAGGGTCCTTTCCCTGCCGGGCTATCACGATGGCTGCGGCAAGGACATGTCAGGTTGCGACATTCTTTAGGGTGAACCGATATGGAAGGTTAGCCCAGTTGTGCCGCGATACGCGCGGCTACGTCCTGTCCGCTCAGCCATGCGCCGTGGGCGGTAGCCTGCCAACGCGTGGAAAATGCCTCGCCGGCGAAGGCAACATTGCCAGTGTCCGCTGCGATCAGGTCGCGGCGCAACTGGGCATATCCCGGTCTGGCGTGAGAGTAGGATCCTTGCACCATTGGGTTCTGCGTCCAGTTCGTGACTGCGCTCGCGCGAATGGTGCGTGCGACATCGCTGCCGAACGCCGTGGTCATATGCCCAGTGGCGAAGTCGGTCATCGCTGCCGCGCCTGCAGTTGACAGTTCTCGGGCGATGTCCCCGGCGAAATGTGCGATCAAGAGCGGCTGATCATGGTCCATGACCTGAAAGCTGATCGCCGGTATGCCGTTGCCGGGATCGACGTTGATGAATACCTTATCGCGAGCCATTTCGGGCACTGTGTCCAGAGCAAAGGCCACCTTTTCATAGGCACCGCAGGGCACATGTTCGAGCTGCTGAACGAGGTCGCAGGCGGGGCCTGCGCCGAATCCGATGTTACCGGATGTCAGAACATTGGTCGAGGCAGTGACAATGGCTGCGCGCGCCTCGATGGGGCCGCCATCGGTTTCGACGCGTACGCCGTTTGCCTGCTGATCGATCCTGCTGACCCGCACGCCAGTGCGCACCGGCAGACCCGCCGCCATGCGCGTGATCAGGTCGCCATAACCGCTGAGCACCGGCCAGTTGACATCGGTATCGACATAATCAGCATAGGCAGCGGCAGAGACATCGCGCGGCACGTCGCCGGACATCAGCGCGAGGATACAATCCACCCCGCCCGTCCATTGACCCGCATCGGGCAGCACATCTGGGATTGGGACATCCAGCGCCTTGCGGCCCGCCGCTTCGATGGCCTCAAAGGCTCTTGTCACAGCGGCGTCAGCTGCCGATAGCGCATCAGAGGTGGCGAATGCCCCGCCTTGCCATACGGCAAACTGGTCGTCCCTGTTGCGCTTGTCGTAGCGTGCGCCAAATCTGTCGGCCATCGCGACCAAGGGGTTTTCGTCTGCGCAGTGCATCCAGTGGCATCCGTGATCCCAAGCGACCCCAAGCGAAGTCGTGTCCGTAAAGGCGCGCCCACCAACCCGGTCCGCGCCTTCGACGATGACAAAGGAAACGCCGCTTTTTTTCAGGGCCATTCCGGCCCCGACACCGGCGGCACCGGCCCCGATGATCACAACGTCTGGCGCGCTCATGGCTTTGCCTTTCCTGAGGGATTGGATCTTGCCTGCCAGCCTAGAGCAGCGTCGCTTCGTCGCCAAGCCACTTGCCGCTGTGCAAAATCGCACTGGCATGTCGCACTTGCGCGGGGCGTCGAATGGGCTAGGGTCCGCCGATACTCTGAAAGGCCGTTCGCATGCCCCCGATTGTCAAAGTCGATAACCTTCAAAAAACCTATGATGGTGGTTTTGTGGCGCTCAAGGGCGTCTCATTGGAGATTGAGGAGGGCGAGATCATCGCGCTGTTGGGGCCGAATGGCGCTGGCAAGACGACGCTGATTTCTGCGCTCTGCGGAATTACCGGGCCGACAGGCGGGCGGGCCGAAGTGGGTGGTCATGACATCATCACAGGCTACCGCAAGGCACGCGAGATGATCGGGTTGGTGCCGCAAGAGGTCGCACTGGAGCCGTTCGAGAAGGTAATCAACACGGTAAAATTTTCGCGCGGCCTATTCGGCAAGAAACGCGATGATGCGCTGATCGAGCGGGTGCTGCGCCAACTGAGCCTGTGGGACAAGCGAAACAGCCGCATCCGCGAGCTGTCAGGCGGTATGAAACGCCGGGTGCTGATCGCCAAGGCGCTCTGCCACGAGCCGCGTGTTCTGTTTCTGGACGAACCGACGGCAGGGGTCGATGTCGAGTTGCGCCGTGATATGTGGCAGATCGTCGACAACCTGCGCCACGACGGTGTGACGATTATCCTGACCACGCATTACATCGAAGAGGCCGAGGCCATCGCCGACCGCATCGCCGTTATTAACAAGGGCGAGATACTGCTGGTCGAGGACAAGGCAGCACTGATGACGCGTATGGGACGAAAAACACTGCGCGTTGATCTGCGCGATCCCGTGGTGGCAGTGCCAGAGGCGCTGGCCGACTACGATCTGGTCCTGTCTGAAGATGGCAGCAGCCTGAGCTATCACTATGATACCCGTGGTGAGGGGACAGGCATTACACGATTGTTGCAGGCGCTGGCCGCCGAAGGGCTGAGCCTGCGCGATATCCAGACCACGCAGAGCAGTCTGGAAGAAATTTTTGTCAGTATGATCCAGGAGGGCGCGACATGAATATCCCGGCGATCAAGGCAATATACCGGTACGAGATGGCGCGGTTTTTCCGCACGCTGATGGAAAGCCTGCTGTCGCCGGTCATCTCCACATCGCTTTATTTCGTGGTTTTCGGGGCTGCCATTGGCAGCCGCATCACAGAGGTCGAGGGCGTATCCTACGGTGCCTTTATCGTGCCCGGCCTCATCATGCTGAGCGTGATGACCCAAGCGATCAGTAACGCCAGCTTTGGTATCTATTTCCCAAAGTTCATCGACACGATTTTCGAGATATTGTCGGCACCCATCAATTTCTTTGAGATCGTCATCGGCTATGTTGGGGCTGCGGCGACCAAGGCGCTGCTGATCGGTCTGGTGATACTGGCGACGGCACAGTTTTTCGTGGATATCGAGATCCAGCATCCTGTCGCGATGGTGGCGTTCCTTGTTCTCACCTGCCTCTCTTTCAGCCTTTTCGGTTTTATCATCGGCATCTGGGCCGAGAATTTTCAACAACTACAACTGATCCCGCTACTGGTGATCACTCCGCTGGTGTTTCTGGGGGGCTCGTTCTACTCGATCACGATGCTGCCGCCGCTGTGGCAGACGATTTCTTTGTTCAACCCTATCGTTTATCTGGTCTCGGGGTTTCGGTGGTCGTTCTTTGGGCAGGCAGATGTTTCGGTCGGGTTCAGCTTGATGGCAATCACGCTGTTTACGTCGATTTGCCTTGGTGTCATCTGGTGGATTTTCAAAACCGGCTACCGGATCAAGTCGTGACTTGATCCGCAAACCTGCCTGTGACAGTCACTTTTTTACGCTAAGTGCAGGTTTGCCGCGCCCATCGCCTTGTTTGTGGGGGGCGGGCCATCTACATCGGAATCCATGACCGACTGGCCACTGATCAAACGCATCTCACCTTTTTCGAAATCCCCGCCGCGCGTAGCGTTGTTGCGCCTGTCAGGCTCTATCGGGGCTGGCGCGCGATCCGCGCTGAGCGACGAGGCGATCGGGCCCGTGATCGAAAAGGCGTTCCGCAAGGGGGAAACCGGCAGCGGTGGCGCTGCTGATCAATTCACCCGGCGGCTCGCCAGTGCAATCCTCGCTTATTGCCGCGCGCATCCGTCGACTGTCCGAGGAAAAGAACATTCCCGTGCACGCCTTTGTCGAGGATGTGGCAGCGTCGGGCGGATACTGGCTGGCCTGTGCTGCGGATGATATCTGGACCGATCCCGCGTCAATTGTTGGCTCAATCGGTGTGATTTCGGCGGGCTTCGGGCTGCCGGTATTTCTGGCACGGCAAGGGGTGGAGCGGCGGGTGTATACCTCTGGAAAATCCAAATCACAGCTCGACCCGTTCCAGCCGGAAAAGAAAGAGGATGTGGACCGGATCAAGGCGCTGTTGGAGGATATGCACACGGTCTTTATCGACTATGTGAAATCACGCCGCGGTGACAAGCTGAGCAATGATGGCGCGCTTTTTTCGGGTGAATTCTGGCTGGGCGCGCGCGCAGCGGAACTGGGCCTCGTGGACGGGCAAGCTCACGTAATGAGCAAGCTGCAAGAGCTATACGGCAAGGACGTCCGCATCACGCGCTATGGCCGCAAAAAGGGCCTCTTCTCTCGATTCGGTGCCAACATCGCTGAGGATGCGATCGGGGCTGTCGAGGACCGCGCCAGTTTTGCAAGATACGGGTTGTGAGGTGATATGATCATCAAGATCGTCACACTGTTTCTGATTGCGATGGGCGTTCTGGCCATGTTTGGACGGCTACGTTTTCCGGGCCAAAAACGTCTGGCGGCAGCCAAGTGTCCGAGTTGCGGCAAGTTTCGCATCGGCAAGGGCCCATGCAGCTGCCAAAAAGGGCTGAAGTAATATGACGGGAGCCGTTGCATCGTCATTATCGGTCTGGCTTTTTGCCGGGTTGGGGCTGGTGATCCTGCTGCTGGCGGGGGATGCGCTGGTCAAGGGCGCGGTGAACCTCAGCCTGCGAGTGGGTATTCCGGCGCTGATCGTCAGCCTGACCATCGTGGCATTCGGCACCTCCGCACCCGAGCTTCTGATCGCAATCAACGCGGTGCTGGAGAACAAGCCGGGACTGGCGCTGGGCAATGTGGTCGGATCAAATACGGCCAACATCCTGCTGGTGTTGGGATTGCCTGCAATCATGTCCCGCTTGCACACGAGCGAATGCGATACGCGCAAGACCTTTGTTTTCATGCTGGCCTCGACGGCGCTGTTCATCGGCTTGGCGTTTTTCGGGATATTTACCGCTCTCTCGGGGGCGGTGCTGCTGGCCGGGCTGGTGTTTGTGTTGGGCGATGCATTTCGTGATGCGCATCGGCATCGCCGCGCGGCCTGCGCCCCTTGTCCAAACGGGGGGCAGGAAGTCGAGGGCGCGGATCCAGACATGCCGTGGTGGCAGATCGCCGTTTTTCTGATCCTCGGTTTGGTCGGGTTGCCTCTGGGTGCTGACCTGTTGGTGGATAATGCATCTATCATCGCGGCGAACTATGGCGTGAGCGATACGGTGATCGGTCTGACGCTGGTGGCGCTGGGCACGTCGCTGCCGGAATTGGCAACCACAATGATGGCTGCATTGCGCAAGCAGGCGGATGTCGCTCTGGGCAATGTTATCGGCTCGAACATGTTCAACCTTCTGGCAATCATCGGGGTTACATCCCTGATCGGGCCTATTCCAGTCGATCCTGAATTCCTTCAGTTCGATCTGTGGGTGATGTTGGGCGCATCGCTGTTGTTGATACCCTTCGTGTTCTGGGGGCGCGACATCACCCGGCGCTGGGGCGTTGCGCTAACCGTCAGCTATCTGGGCTACATCGCGATCATTCTGGTCTGAGCGTGTCAGAAGGGGGGAACGTCGTGTCAGTTAGAGAAAGTTTTGCACCGCGCGAGGAGTTGTTAAGAAAGTGTTACAAAAACTGTAATGATTCCAGCATATTGCATCGCGCCCTAAAAAATATCGTGCAATTTCAATGCGTTGAAAAACTGCCTAAAAAATAGGCAAACCAACGAAGCCAGCCGAATAGAACGAAAATTTTCGACTGACACAAACTTACCCGCAGACTTATCCACAGAATACGTGGACAGGATTGCCCTTGTGTCGACCATCGGAAGATTGCAGCCAACGGCAAGAATCATAGTATGCTATCCATGCCTGAAGATACCCACTCCAAGCCGCCGCTTACAGGCCATGAACTGATCCAGACCTACCTGCGCACGTTGGGGGCGGGGCCGGGGGTATATCGCATGCTCGATGCACAGGCGCGCGTGTTGTATGTCGGCAAGGCACGGAACCTCAGGGCGCGTGTCAGCAGCTATGCGCGGCCGACAGGGCACACAGGCCGGATCGCACGCATGATCGAGGCAACGGCGTCGATGATGTTTCTTACGACGGCAACAGAAACCGAAGCGTTGTTGCTGGAGCAGAACCTGATCAAGCAGCTTAAGCCGAAATTCAACGTGCTGTTGCGTGACGACAAAAGCTTTCCAAATATCCTCGTGACCAAAAGTCATGATTTCCCGATGATCAAGAAGCACCGCGGTGCCAAGCGTGAGAAAGGTGCCTACTATGGGCCCTTTGCCAGCGCAGGCGCGGTCAACCGGACATTGGCGCAGTTGTTGCGAGTGTTCCAGTTGCGTAACTGTACCGATGCCGTGTTCGAGGGCCGCACGCGCCCTTGTTTGCAGTACCAGATCAAACGATGCACCGCGCCCTGTGTTGGATATATTTCCAAGCAGGACTATGCCGCCCAAGTGAAGGATGCGGAACGCTATCTGTCTGGTCGCTCGACCGAGATACAGGAAAAACTGGCCACACAGATGCAAGAAGCCTCTGCCGAGATGGAGTTCGAGCGTGCCGCCGCCTTGCGTGACCGGATCAAGGCGCTGACGCAGGTTCAGACCGCGCAGGGGATTAATCCACGCACAGTGGACGAGGCAGATGTGATCGCGCTGCATCTGGAAAACGGGCAGGCCTGCGTGCAGGTATTTTTCATACGTGCCGGTCAGAACTGGGGTAACCGCGATTTCTATCCTCGCGTCGGTGCCGATGTGGAAGAGGCGGAGGCGCTGGAGGCCTTTGTCGGGCAATTCTACGACACCAAGGAACCACCCCGGCAGCTGATTCTGTCGCATCCGATCGAAAATGCCGATCTTATGGTCGAGGCATTGTCGGGCAAGCTGGGCCGTAAGGTCGAACTGCTGGTGCCAAAGCGCGGAGAGAAGGCAGAGTTGGTGGATGGTGCGATGCGAAACGCACGCGAGAGCCTGGCCCGCAAGATGGCCGAAAGCGCGACACAGGCCAAATTGCTGAAAGGAATTGCGGATGCCTTTGCCCTAGAGGCGCCACCGCAACGGATCGAAGTCTACGACAACAGCCATATTCAGGGTGCGCATGCTGTGGGCGCGATGATAGTGGCGGGGCCCGAGGGCCTGATGAAGAACCAATATCGCAAGTTCAATATCCGTGGTGATGATCTGACGCCCGGTGACGATTTCGGCATGATGAAAGAAGTGCTGACTCGTCGATTCAAGAGGCTTCTTAAGGATGATCCGGAGCGCGACAAGGGGCTGTGGCCCGATCTACTGCTAATTGATGGCGGTGCCGGGCAGGTCAGTGCCGTGCAGCAGATCATGGATGAAATGGGCGTGAGGGATGTGCCGATGGTCGGCGTGGCCAAGGGAATAGACCGCGATCAGGGCAAAGAGGAATTCTATCGCACTGGGCAACGCGTGATGGCCCTGCAACGCAACGATCCGGTCCTCTATTTTATTCAGCGCCTCCGGGATGAGGCGCACCGCTTTGCCATCGGGACGCACAGGACGAAACGGTCCAAGGCGGTCGGGGCGACGCCGCTTGATGACGTGCCGGGCGTGGGGGCCGCGCGCAAACGCGCGCTGTTGGCGCATTTCGGGTCGGCCAAGGCTGTGAGCCGAGCCAACCTCGCCGATCTGAAGGCGGTCGATGGCGTATCGGCGGCGCTGGCGCAGCGGGTCTATGATTTCTTCCATGACAAGGGATGAATGCCGGGGGCATGTGCCGACCACACTGTTTTCAATCCGGAAAACAGCGGCGCAGCCGCGGCGTTCCGGGCTTTTATCGTCGCAACATCAAGGGTAGATAAGACAGCATGACCTGGACGATACCGAACATACTCACTTTGATCCGTTTGTTGGCGGCACCGGGTGTTGCGGTGATGTTCCTCTATTTCACCCGCCCATATGCCGACTGGTTTGCCTTGATGCTGTTCGTAAGTGCGGCAATCACCGATTGGTTCGATGGTTATCTCGCGCGTGCATGGCGGCAAGAGACAAAGCTGGGCGCGATGCTGGATCCTATCGCGGACAAGGCGATGGTCGTGATCGCGCTGATGGTCATTGTCGGTTATTCCAGCATGTCGCCCTGGCTGGTCCTGCCTGCCACTGTGATCCTCTTTCGAGAAGTGTTCGTTTCCGGCCTGCGAGAATTCCTGGGGGACACGGCGGGCACATTAAAAGTTACGAAACTGGCCAAGTGGAAGACCACGGCACAAATGATCGCCATCGCTACGCTGTTTTCGCAGGGTGTGTTCGAGCATTATTTCGGTATGTCGACCTTTGGCATGGATCAAACGATGATTTCTGAAATCCTTGAAGGACACGAAGAAGACCTGCATGGCCTTGGCTGGAAACTGAGCGGAATGATCTGGACGTGGTATGCGGGTCTGGGCCTGCTGTGGCTGGCCGCTGCCCTGACATTGATCACCGGCGCCGATTATCTGCTGAAAGCCGTGCCCTATCTAAAGGATGATCGCTGATGGACGTTCTTTATTTCGCATGGGTCCGCGAACGGATCGGTCTGCCGCGCGAAGTGATCGACACCGATGCGTCCACTGTACAGGACCTCGTTGACGAGTTGCGCCGCCGCGAAGGGCGCTATGATGTGGCGTTTTCGGACACCAGCGCGTTGCGTGTGGCGCTAGATCAGGAACTCAGCGATTTCGATGCATCGCTCAAGGGGGTGCGCGAGGTCGCGTTTTTCCCACCGATGACCGGAGGCTGAGCAGTGGACATCCGGGTGCAGGAGGCGGCATTTGACCTTGGGGCCGAGGCGAACGCATTCGCCGCACGGCAACGGGGCATGGGCGCAATTGTCACCTTTACCGGGGTTGTGCGTGATCTGGATGATGCGCCGCTACGCCATATGCAGGTCGAACATTATCCGGGGATGACCGAAAAGGCGCTGACAAAGATCGCTGCGGACGCTGCATCTCGCTGGGATCTGGGCGATATTCTGATTCTGCATCGCTATGGGCGGCTTGCCCCGGATGACCTGATCATGATGGTCGCCACGGCCTCGCGCCACCGCCGCGATGCGTTCGAGGCGGCGACGTTCCTGATGGATTTCCTCAAGTCTCGCGCTCCATTTTGGAAAAAAGAAGAAACCGAGAGTGGTTCGGATTGGGTCGCGGCCAAGCAAGATGATGAGGATGCGCTGAACGACTGGGATTAGGGCGGTGCGTTGCTGTTGGGGTCGAATGGCCGTGTCCTCGCTGTGCCGGCATCTTTGTGACGCTGGGTCATATGCGATCCGTCTTGCCGATGGCGTAAATCGCTGCAAAGTCTGCGCGTAGGCCATATTGGGGACGATCAATGAACGACATTATCTCAGAGTACGTGGCGCAGTTGATGCCCCGGGCGGCTGGCGCAATCCGGGGCACCGCCAAGCTGGTGATTACCGGCGAGGGTGCAGTGATGCTGGACGAAACCGGCGCGCGCGCCGGGGATGAAGACGCCGATGTGACCCTGAGCGCCAGCGATGCGGTCTTTCGCGCGATCCTCTCAGGCGATCAAAACCCGGTGATGGCTTTTATGTCGGGCAAGCTGAAGGTTGATGGCAACACGCAGCGCGCGCTCAAGGTGAGTGCAATCCTGACGGCCTAACGGCTTTAACTCTTTTCGCCGGAACCGTCCTTCATGGCCGACAGCATCAGCATCAGCGCATCTGATTGATTGCGGTTGACGTAGGTTCCCATCACCAGATCCAGCAAAACCTCGGGTTCGCCGCGCAGGCGCAGTACGTCTTCTGCGTTCATCCCGTAGGACAGTTTGCAGCTGACATCGGTATAGAAGCTGTCATTCAGATATTTTGCCCAGCCTGAAATGCGCGGGCTTTCAGCGTTGGTCAGCACTTCTTGCACGGCCTCGCGCAGGCTGAGGTCAATTCCGTCGCAGGGCATCGCATGGGCCATTCCGACCATCAGGAACGGGGCTGTGATGATTGCCTTGAATGCATGTTTCATGTCTGGACCTCCGGTTGGGGCGTGGTGTTATGCGGGACGTCGGCGCGGACCTGCGCCAGATATTCGGCAAAGTATTTTTCGACCGCGCCATGTGATTGCACGATCTTCGAGTAATATGGGGTTGCCACACGGGTGAGGAAACCTGCGGTTTCCATACTTTCGATGACCCGGCGGCCGGTTTCGGGCGAGAATAACATGATAGTGAGGCGCTGTATGTCTGCCTGATCCAGCCCCGGTGTCGCCGACAGCAGGTTTGCCTTGGCCTTGTGTACTTGGATCATACTGAAAACACCGCGCTTGAGGCGTGGTACTTCGAGGCCCATCAGCTTGCGTTGCTCTTCGTTCTGGATCAGCGTGGTCAGCTGTTCGTTATGGCTCAGGATGTAGGCTTCCAGCTTGGCAGGAGAGGCGATCAGATCGAACGCGCTCAGCAAAAAGAAGAATTCGCTGAGCACGAACACATTCTCGCTGCGCAGCTTTTGCAGCAGCAAAGGATCGCTATCAGAGGAGCCACGGCAAAGTTTGTTGTGGAAATCTGTCTTTGCCCGGCGCAAACTCTCAAGCGTATGTATGTCTATGTGATCCATCATCTTGTTACTCACATAAGGGGAGGTGCCACGAGTTGGAAATTCCCACTAGAAATTAGTTGGGCAACTATAAATCAGTATATCCCACCCACATTGAGTAGCAAGCGTAGATAGCCTATCTTTGGTTCAGACGACGGAATAGACTGAACCAATGTAACAAAGGGACTAAGATCATGTTCAAGACCTTTAAAATCACCGCAACCGCCGCATTGATGAGCGTTGCCAGCGTCGCTTTT
Source organism: Roseovarius pelagicus (assembly GCF_025639885.1). Taxonomy (NCBI): domain Bacteria; kingdom Pseudomonadati; phylum Pseudomonadota; class Alphaproteobacteria; order Rhodobacterales; family Roseobacteraceae; genus Roseovarius; species Roseovarius pelagicus. Next base: position 2,859,265 of record NZ_CP106738.1, read on the forward strand.
GCCGATATGGGAAACCTCGACAGCTTCCGGGCGCTGAGCGCAGTGGAAGTCGCCGAAACCGAAATGGTTGCCGCAATCAAGCCCATTGCCGTGGCAGATGAGGCGAGCGCGTCCAAGGGTGTGCTGACCGCAGGTGACCGGATCGCGTTCGAGCTGAGCGGGGTGGAAGGCGCAAAAATCTACATTCTCAATATGGATAGCGCCGGGACGATTCAGATGATCTATCCCAACAAATACGTCGAAGGCGGCGAAGCTCAGACCGAAGACATGATGATGGTCCCCGCCGAAGGGGCAAGCTATGAATTCGAAGTCAGCGGCGAAGGTGGCAGCGAAGTGGTCAAGGTGATCGCGATCGACGGCGAAAGCAGCGCGTTTGACGCTTTGATCGCGTCGCTCTTTGACACCGAAAAAACATTTCCCCGCGCGATCCAGCCGGCCGAGCCAACCACAGATGCGCTGACAGCATTCTTTGAATCGTCAGATGGTGCGAAAATCCGTGAGGCGACTCTGGAATACGTAATCGCAAAGTAATCAGGCCCGCAGCAGGAAGGTATCGAGATGCGCAGCATGTTCATAAAACGATACGCCGGGCGTACGGTTCAGGCGGTTGCTCTCGCGGCTTTGATGGTCGCAGGCTATGGGGTCAAGGCAGATGAAGGGTGCGGCGATGTGCCGACCCTTCTGACCGAAACCGCAGAAAAATCGCAGATACAGTGCGCGCTGACACGGTCGCAGGCGAGTTCGACGGATCGGGCAATTTCGATCGTCGAATCCGAACCAGAGTTGGAGGCAGTCAGCTTTGCCATCAATTTTGAATTTGGCAGCTCCGAACTGACGCCTGAGTCAAAGCAGTTGCTGGCGACCGTGGCCGAGGTGATTGCCGAAGATGAGGCGCTGCGCAAGGCTGGGTATTTCATTGATGGCCACACAGATGCGGTGGGCGCAAATCAGGACAATCAAGTCTTGGGACAAGCGCGCGCAGCGGCGGCGGCGGGGCATCTCTTGGCCAGTGTCGATTTCGCGATGGCGGTTAAGGTCCGCAGTTTTGGCGAGGAAAAACTCTTGGAACCGGATGATCCGACTTCGGCCCGTAATCGCCGCGTCGAAATCACCCCAGTAGCAGCGGAGTAACAATCATGTCTGAGGTTTGTGGATATCAACGACACTTTTGGCGGACAGGCAGGCTGGCGCTGGTTTTGGGCGCGACATTTCTGGTGCAGGGATGTGCAAACGGTATGCCGCATTTCAGTGGCCCCAAGCCGAAGCCCGTCGAGCAAGTGGTCGTTCCCGAACCCGCGCCCAGCCTGACCCGAACGGCGGTCGCAACTTCTACCAGAAAGGCGCCCCCCAAAGTGAACAGAACTGCATCCGTCGTGCCCGCGCGTCAGGACCTGACGCTGAATGTCCTCTATTACGTCCGCATCATGGTGCCGGTGGGCAGTGAACTGACCGTTCGGGCCAACAGTGCGGCCGGTGGTGCGCCCTCGATCAAGACGATCAAGACGAAAGGCGGACCACCCTATGCAATGGAAATTCCTGTCAGTGCCGGTGCGGACGCCTATCCGATGACCATCGACGCGACGTTAAACTCATCTATCGGGCATGTGCTGACCGGCGCGGTTACACTGGACGGAAAGCCCACCAAGCCCGTTGAAATCGTTATGGTCCCCACATCCGAGTAAGGAAGCGTAAATTATGAAAAAACTTTTCCTCAAAACCCTATGTACGAGCGCAGTCGCACTTGCGCCGATGGCCGGTTCCGCCGCCTGTATCGACGCCTACATGACTGGGTTGAACGAATTCGAGCAGGGCCAGACCGTATCGAAACCCAGTTTTCGTGTGAATGAACTGTTGGTGTTGTGCTTTACGCCCAATCAGTCGGGATTCGTGTCGGTTTATGACGCTCCGATTGAGGGAGATTTTCAGCAACTCTACCCCAATATACTGACGCACCCGGATGGCGAAACCTACACCGAAGTTGAGGCCGGTACGCAATACTGTTTTGGCGGTCGCGACAGCTTTCCACTTTATCATCCACCCGAAGAGGGTATCGGAATTGGCAAAATCTCGATCACGTTGACCAGCCGCGAAGATTACCAGCTCGACGATGATGACTACGCGATTCCGGGGCAGAAGGTCACCAAATCCACGATGAACCTGCACCTGAGCAATCATCAGAAGTCGCAGGCAAAATGCTCTGCCCGCGATGTGACTTACCTTGATTACCGCATCACGAATTGATCGGAGAGAATTGATGAAAAAGCTGCTCAAGAGATTTGTTGCAACGGCGACGCTTAGCCTGGGGATGGCCAGTGCTGTGATCGCGCAGGCGCAAATGGAATGTGTTGATCCAAAATCTGATCAACCGACACTGCGTATTGTGAATGGTGACCGGGCCAAGGCCAGCGACTGGCCATTTATCGTCGGGCTTTACCACACGGGGGCCAAGATTCAGTATTGCGGCGGATCGCTGATCAACCAGCAATGGGTGCTGACTGCGGCGCATTGCTGGGGCGAGGGGAACGAAGACCCGTCCGCGACATTGGCCCTGCGTGCGGGTAGCGACGGCAAGCTTGACCCGAAGGGGCGCAGCATTTCCAAGCTGATCGTGCATCCGGGGTATGACCCGAACGACGCAAACGTGCATGACATCGCCCTGCTGAAGCTGAGCAGCCCGTTCGACATGCCAAACAGCCAGTTGGCAATCCTGCCGTCGAAAAAGGTCGAGGCCAAGCTGGCGCCGACACGCACATGCAGCGAGGTTGCAGGCTGGGGTGCGCTGGAGTTCGGGGCTGATGGCGGCTCGAAATACCTTATGTCGGTCGACGTGCAACAATTGCCGACAGATGTCTGCCGCGAAAGCTATGGCGGGCAGATCCGTCAGGGTGCAGGTCCGCACCTGTGCGCAGGGTACAAAGAAGGCGGCAAGGATAGCTGTCAGGGCGATAGTGGTGGGCCGCTGATCGTGCGCGACGGGCCGACGGGTTTCTTGCAGGTCGGTGTGGTCAGCTTTGGCCGTGGCTGTGCCTGGGAGGGGTTCCCAGGGGTCTATGCCCGCGTTTCGGACCACCGTGATTGGATATTCCAGACAATCGAGGCCAACTGAGAACCGGTTGGCCGACGGTCTTTGGGGTCTATGAGCGTTTTAAGTGTCTTGTGAAGTTAATGGTGAAAAGGAGGGAAAAATGAAGCGCATGATCAAGAAAATCGCCGCGCCATTCGTTTTTTGCTCGGCGTTAGCGAGTATGGTGGCCGCGCAGGGCAAGATGGAATGCATCGAGCCGGAATCCGATCGACCAGTAATGCGGATCGTGAACGGCGACCGGGCCAAGGCCTCTGACTGGCCCTTCATCGTGTCGCTGTATGAAAACGAAAAGTACGGGCACTTTTGCGGAGGATCGCTGATCAATCAGCAATGGGTATTGACTGCGGCGCATTGCTGGCCACCGAACACGAATGTGCATCCCAGCACGTTCACGATACACCGCGCTGGCAGCGATGGGCGTCAGGACAATGATATGCGCCGGATCGCCGAACTGTACCTGCATCCGGGATATGATCCGAATGACGCTGACGTGCACGATATTGCGCTGATCAAACTGGATCGCCCATTTGATATATCCAACAGTCAACTGGCATTGTTGCCGACCAAACAGATGGAAAAAAAGCTGGCTCCGACCAACACGTGTAGTGAGGTCGCAGGCTGGGGCACGTTGAGCTCGGGTGCGAAGCGCGCCTCGGAATTTCTGATGTCGGTCAACGTCCGGCAACTGACCAGCGAAGTCTGCCGAGCCAACTATAACGGAAAGATCGAAGGCGATATCAGGCCGGGGCAGGGGCCGCATCTGTGTGCGGGCTACGAGGAGGGCGGCAAGGACAGTTGTCAGGGCGACAGCGGAGGGCCGTTGATCGTGCGTGACGGGCCGACAGGGTTTCTGCAGGTCGGCGTTGTCAGCTTCGGTATTGGCTGCGCCATGGAAGGTTTCCCGGGCGTTTACACGCGTGTTTCCGATCACCGTGACTGGATCTTCCAGACGGTCGAGGCGCACTGAGTGGGCCGATGCGAAGAACACGCACATATCTTGCGGCCGGGGCGGTTGTCCTCGGGATGGGTGCCGCAACAGGCGCGGCGGCGCAGTGTGCTGGCCCATACCAGTATAATGTGGACGAGATGGAGGGGAGTGTCTTTAAACAGGTCCTGGTCACCACGCGGGATGAGATCGAGCGCTTCTTCAACTTTCGTTTTGACGCCTTCTGCATGGACGAGGAAGAGTACGGTGCCTACTATGATATTCGCAAGAATACCCTGGTGGTCGGCACGGAGTTCTTTCTCGACGTGGCGAATCCGCCGGGCAACATCAATCGGGCAATTGCCGTCATCGCCCACGAGGCGGCGCATGCATTCCAGACCAAGCATGGCCTGTTGAACATGCTGATCGAAACAAACCCGCATCGGGTCAAGTGCATAGAATTGCACGCCGATTTTCTAGCGGGTGGGTATATGGGCTGGCGCGCACGACTCTATGACATCACGCTGTCAAATATGACCGAGATGTTTTTCGATCTGGGCGACGCGCAAACAGGGAATGATGGCCATCACGGATTGGGGGCCGAGCGGTTCTTGTCCTTCCGGCAGGGATACCAAACGGTAACAGACGATGAAATTACACTTTCAAGCATGGGGATTGCATATGTTTCTCAAGCAAAATGCGACTAGAGCGGGGGCTGTTGCGGCTCTGGCAATGACATTTGGGATGATCTTTGGCGCGGGTGCCGCAGAGGCACAGCAGCTGAAAATGAATATTGGTTGCCCGACGCTGGGTAGTGCTGATATCGGGAAATACACGATTGATGAGTTGAACAAGCTTTGCCACAACAACACGGGTGCGGCCACGACAAGCTCGAGCGGTGGATCCTCCTCGCAGGTGTCGTCCGCCGAAGGCGGTGCAGCACTCAGTTGTGGCCAGCACAAGGCGTTGGCGTTCAAGGCGCGTCTGAATCCCGGTTTTGTCGAGGGGCAAACCTCGCAACAGGTGGTCGATAAGTATTGCCAGAACAAACCTGACAATGCGCTGCCCGACGAGAGCTATGCCGGCGGCGATCAGGCAACGGGTGTTTTCCGGTTCGAGCGCGGCTACCACAATTCCTACACCGGTGCCAAAGCCCGCATTTGCAAGCCGTATTATTCCGGCGATGCCCACCTGAACAACGGCCAGATCGTATTTACCTCGGGTGGTCATACATGGCGCGGTACGATCAGCCAGAACTCCTATATCTCGATCACCCGTGACGGTGTGAATCCGCGACCCAAGAACCACACCGTGATTTCCGGCCCCATGTTCAATGCCGAGCTATTCAACGGCTATTGCGGCAAGGGCTTTTTCCGCCTCTCAGCACAATAGGTTCCCATGATTAAAACAGCTATAAAGACTCTTGGCGGCGCGGTCCTGCTTGCGCTGCTGACAAATGGCGCAGCCGCACAAGACGGTGATGATGGATGCCTTGCTGCAAGTGAAATGCGTGACAAGGACGTAAAGCGCCACGCGGCAGTCCTTGGGGCGAGTAGCGGCGTTTGCCTGTCAGATCTTGATTTCGAAGAGAACGGCCTGAAATGGCAGATCACGATCATCGACAATTCAAAGCAACCGAACGGCCCGACGATCTATCTGTTGCATGACAATGAAAACGCGGCGTTCGATACCGCGCTTTATTCCGTGCTGCGGTACGGGGGGAAACTGATCGCGGTAGAAGCGGGCGACAGTCGCCAGTTTCAAGGGCAGGATCCGAATCGCAACTTCGGTATGACCAAAAAAGCGACGGCCACTTGCCGCGAAATGCGCAAACGGCCTGCGCCACTCTTTACGCAATTTCTGCTGGACCTGCGCAATCCGCGCATCAATTTCTTTCTGACCCTTCACAACAATGCCAACGGGCATTCCGGCAACGGCGGTAGCGGGGGTATCAGTGCTGCGCGCAAGAGCGCAGTGATGACGGGTATGATGACCGAAGTGGCGAAGGCCGACGAGGATGATGCGATCCTGCTGGCAGGCCGCAAACCGTTTGATCAGGAACGTCGGGCCAAAAAGGCAGCCGCCTTTTTCTTAGAGCGCGGGATCAATGTGATCTACGAACACGTGATACCCGAGCGCAACGATTGCTCGTTCTCGAATTATGTCGTGCTGAATGATCTGGGCGAGTATTTCAATATCGAGGCCGAGCACGGTCACGTTGCCCAGCAAAAGGCGATGCTGGACATGTTGATGACATTCCACCGCATCAGAGTGCGTAACAAATCGATCAAGTGAACGGAGTAACGCGGCGGTATGGCGTCGCGTTACCCGCGCATCAATACGGGTAGATCGCCGGTGAGGCCGGCGGCCTCGCGGATCATTCCACGCCGCAGTCCCGGTATCGCATTCAATGCGCCCATACCCAGATCACGCCCGAGCCGCAGCAGCGGGTTGTCACTGGAAAACAGGCGGTTGCTGATATCGGTGGCCAGCGCCAGCGATTGGGTGTCAAACCGCCGCCAACGTTGATACCGGTCCAGAACATCCTGCGCTGCAATGTCCTCACCACGCCTGCGGGCTTCGTCCAGAACTTGTGCCAGTGCGGCCACATCACGCAGCCCCGCATTGAGGCCCTGACCTGCGATTGGGTGCAATCCGTGTGCAGCGTCGCCGACCAGCGCAACACGATCAGCGACGAACTGATTGGCGAGGCTCAGGTTTAGCGGATAGCTGTAGCGCGGTCCCTTGATGCTGAGTTCGCCGAGAAAATCACCAAAGCGCGGACGTAGAACATGCAGGAAATCGACGTCATTCAGCGCCGAAAAGCTTGCAGCGGTTTCGGCGGTTTCGCTCCATACGATGGAGGATACATTGCCGGGCAGAGGCAGGATGGCCAGCGGACCGGGCGGCATAAAGAACTGATGTGCGATGCCGTGATGTGGCAATTCATGCTCGATGGCGCAGACCAATGCCGTCTGACCGTAATCCCAACCCGTGCGTTTGATCCCTGCCCGCTGCGCCGTGCCAGATGACCGCCCATCAGAGCCGACCAGCAGACGACCACGCAGTTCCTTGCCGGACGCCAATGTAACCTCGACACCGCCGGGACCCGATGATTGAGCGATGACAGCATCGCCTGAAATCTGGCGGATATTCTCCTCTTCGCGCATCGCGTCCAGAAAGGCACGGCGCAGGAAACGATCCTCGCACATATGGCCCATTGGACCTTCTTCGATCTCGGCGTGATCGAAATGCAGGAAAAAGGGCGACAGCGGTCCGGTGCCTGCCCGGCCATCGCTGACCTTGATTTCCAGCATCGGCTGCGCCTTAGTCGCGATCCGGTCCCAGATACCGACCGCGCGCAGCAGGCGGACAGATGCCAGTGCCAGCGCATAGGCGCGCCCATCAAAGGTGGCGTTTTTACGCACCGGCTGCGGCAGGGCGTCGATCACGGTCACGCCAAAGCCCGCCTGAGCGAGCGCAAGCGCCAGAGCCGGACCATTCAATCCGCCGCCGACAATCAGGATATCGCTGTCATGTGTCATGCCTTCCAATATGATGGGCGTTGCGGGATTGTCCATGCGCGACACTGTCGCTACCTTCGCCAAAATTCAGATAGTGTCAGGGGGCGGCGATGCAGGATTGGCTATGGATGAGTGCGGCAGATTTGGGTCGTGGGATTGGTGCGGGCCAGATTGATCCGATTGCGCTGACTGACACCTATCTGGATGCGATCGACAACCACGAGCACAGCGCGCGTATCTATTCGGTGGTGACTCATGACCGTGCTCGGGCCGAGGCGCGGGCCGCTTCCGAGCGCGCATCGTCCGGGCAACGCCGCGGGCCATTGGATGGCGTGCCGATCAGCTGGAAGGATCTGGTGGATAGCGCTGGTGTGGCAACCGAGGCGGGCTCGAAGCTGTTGGAGGGGCGGACCCCTGCGCGTGATGGTGCAGTCCTGCGCAATGCCACGGCTGCGGGCCTTGTCTGTCTGGGTAAAACGCATATGAGCGAATTGGCATTTTCGGGTCTTGGCCTGAACCCGATGACAGCGACGCCACCTTGTATCAATGATGCAGGCGCGGTGCCCGGTGGATCGTCCAGCGGGGCGGCGGCGAGCGTGGCCTTTGGGCTGGCGGCCTGTGGCGTCGGCAGTGATACCGGCGGATCGGTGCGCATTCCGTCTGCCTGGAATGATCTGGTCGGGCTAAAAACAACCAGCGGGCGTTTGTCGCTGGAGGGCGTTGTGCCGCTGGCTGCGAAGTTCGACACAATCGGACCTCTCTGTCGGTCAGTCGAGGATGCGGCATTGATGCTGGCCGTACTAGGGGGCGGGGCAGCACCTGATTTGCGGAGTGCGTCATTGCGAGGTATGCGGTTCGCCGCGCTGCAAACTGTGGTAATGGAAGATATGCGCGAGACGCCTTTGGCAGCCTACCACGACGCGGTGAAACGATTGCAGGATGCCGGCGCCGACGTGACACCGCTGGACGCGCCGGAAGTCGACGAGGCGATGCCGATGTCGGGTATCCTCTTTACCGCCGAGGCTTATGGGACATGGGGCCCGGTCATCGAGGCGGCACCGGACCGGATGTTCGGGCCGATACGTGACCGGTTCCGCAGCGGCGCTGACGCCCGTGCCGCTGACTATGTTGCTGCGTGGCAGCGCCTGGATCAGTTGCGCGCCGATTGGGCCGTCCGAGTTGCAGGCTATGATGCGGTAATCATGCCGACTGCGGCCAATCTGCCACCAGATGCCAAACGGCTGATGGAGGACGGATCGTATTATCTGACCGAGAACCTGCTGACGTTGCGCAACACTAGGGTAGGCAACCTGATGGGGGTGAGTTCGGTCACCCTGCCCACGGGCGTGCCGAGTTGCGGAATCATGTTCTGTGGTGCGTCCAACGGCGAAGAGCGGTTGCTTCGGGTTGCCAGAGCCGCAGAGGCGGCACTGACATAAGCCCTTGGATCTCGAGTATTTTTACAAAGAAGTAGTCGAATTTGCGAAAATACCACAAATTCCGACAGCGCGGGTGGTTTTGCTGGACCTGAAGGCAAGGTTTGGAGTAGTTTTGATCCAAACGGGGCGACAATGATCCCGAACCTTGAGGCAGTTTCAGATGTTTCCCGAGCGGTTTTCGAACCTTCCGGCCTATGCATTCCCGCGTCTGCGCGCCCTGTTGGACGTGCATGAACCGGGCGGTGATGTGCTGCATATGACGATCGGCGAGCCGAAACACGCCTTTCCTTCTTGGATCACCCAGATCATTTCGCAGAACGCAGCAGAGTTCGGTATATACCCTGCAAATGATGGCACCCCCGAGTTGCAGGCGGCAATCTGTGGCTGGCTGGCGCGACGTTATGGTGTCACGCTGGATCCCGACAATCAGGTTGTGGCGCTCAACGGAACGCGTGAAGGGCTATACAACGCAATGATGGCGCTTTGCCCCGAAACCAAGGCAGGCGCGCGGCCGGTGGTACTGGTGCCGAACCCGTTTTATCAGGTTTACATGGTGGCGGCGCTGTCGGTGGGGGCCGAGCCGGTATTCGTCCCGGCGACACGCGAAACCGGATATTTGCCGGATTTCAACACGGTGCCAGATGAGGTGATGAACCGGGTGGCGGTGGTTTATCTGTGCTCGCCGAGCAATCCGCAAGGGGCGGTGGCCACGGCGGAATATTGGCAGAATTTGCTGTCACTCGCGGAGAAACACGACTTCAAGATTTTTGCGGACGAATGCTATAGCGAGATTTACCGCGACACACCGCCGGAAGGGGCGCTGGCCGTTGCGGCGCGAACTGGTGCGGACCCCGAGCGCGTGATCGCCTTTCACAGCCTGTCCAAACGGTCAAACTTGCCGGGGTTGCGCAGTGGTTTTGTGGCGGGCGGACCTGAAAGCATCCGACGGATCAAGCAGTTACGTGCCTATACGGGTGCGCCATTGTCGGCCCCGCTACAACGGGTGTCCGAGGCGGTCTGGGCCGATGATGCGCATGTCGAAGAAAGCCGCCGACTGTATTGTGAGAAATACGCGCGCGCCGACGAGATCATGCACGGTGTTCCGGGATACCAAGGTCCGGAGGCAGGGTTCTTTCTGTGGTTGCCGGTCGAGAATGGTGAAGCGGCTGCATTGCACCTGTGGCAACAGACCGGTGTCAGGGTTTTGCCGGGCGCATATTTGAGCCAGAAAGCACCTGCGGGAAACCCAGGCAAGGGATACATCCGGGTCGCCATGGTGGCCCCAATAGACGAGATGTCGCGCGGGCTGACCCGCCTGCGCGATTGTCTCTATTCATAAAAGATACGAGGGACGAGATGGCATATCAGGCACGAGGACGCGACCCACTGCTGGACAGCAACATGGCGCAGGCGATCGAAAAACGCGGCAAGGAATTGCTGGGTCTGGGTCTACTGACGCTGGCGACCTTCGTGACGATGATGTTTGCCACTTACACCCCGGATGATCCATCGTGGCTATCGGCAGTTGATGCACCGGTACAGAATTGGCTGGGCCAGAGCGGCGCGACCATTGCGGCGACACTGTTCATGGTCGTTGGCTGGGGCGCGTGGGGCGCGTCCATCGTGTTGGCGATCTGGGGGCTGCGCTTTGTATTGCACCGGGGGCAGGAACGAGCGGTCAGCCGGTTGATTTTTGCGCCCATCTGGGTTGCGGTCCTTTCTCTTTATGCGGCTTCGCTCACGCCGGACGCAGAATGGTACGCAACACACAGCTTTGGTCTGGGCGGCATTTTCGGCGATACAGTACTGGGTGCCGTTCTGGGCGTGTTGCCGGTGGGGCCGGCGACGGGGCTCAAGCTATTGGCGTTGGTACTCGGTGCGGTGATGGTTGTGCTGGGGGCATTCGTTCTCGGGTTTGACCGTTCTGAACTGACGCGCATTTTGCGCTTCCTTCTGGTCGGGTTGATTATGAGCTATTCGATGCTGCTGAATGTGCTGGGGCGTGGTGCCGAGAGTGCGCGCAATGCAGCCCAGGCGCGGCAGGAACGCCGGGCGGGTCGCGCAGAGTCACAGCAGGCTTCTGCCGAACGAGAGGTCAGTATCGTTGCCCCGCGGATGCGCCGTGGTACTGGTGCCGTGATCGACGAGCCGGATGTGCGCGATGAGCCGCCGATAGAGAAGCCCGGTGGGCTGCTGGCGCGGATGCCGTCGCTGATGCGCAAACCCGACCCGATGCCTGAACCGGAACTGGTCGAGCCTGTGGTGCATACAGGTGAGCAGAACATGCCCGGCGAGGACCGGATCAAGGAAAAGATCGCTGACGTGATCAAGAGCCGGGTGCGCAAGAGCAACGCAGTGCATGTTGAAGCCGTAGCGCCGTTGACCAAAGGGCGCGGACGAGGACCCGAGCCATTGTTGCTGGATACCTCGCGTCGCGGCGTTGCGATACCGGCCGAGCCAGTATTGTCGGCCGGTGTTTCATTGCCACCAGAGCCGCCGTTGACGGCCTCGCGTACGGTCGCGCCATTGAATGTACCACAGATGGCCCGGACGGAAGCCTGCTTGGCAGAGGTCGAGCCGGAACTGGTGGAGGTCGACGATACGCGTGAGGCCTATCAACCCGAGGCTGCACTGCGCATCCCTGTGCCGGAGCCACGCAAAGTGGTACAACATACTGCGAGAAAGGCACCGGCACCATCGAGTCGCGCCAAGGCGGAAGCGCAGCCCAAGCTGCAATTCGAGGAGGCCGAAGCCGAGGAATTCGAATTGCCACCGCTCAGCCTGTTGTCAAATCCCGAGAACGTCCAGCGGTATCATCTCAGCGATGAGGCGCTCGAAGAAAATGCACGGATGCTGGAAACCGTTCTCGATGATTACGGCGTCAAGGGCGACATTGTCAGCGTGCGCCCCGGTCCTGTGGTGACCATGTACGAACTGGAGCCGGCGCCGGGCCTGAAAGCGAGCCGCGTGATCGGCCTGTCGGACGATATCGCGCGCTCGATGTCGGCGCTCAGCGCGCGGGTCAGCACTGTACCGGGCCGCACGGTCATCGGGATCGAGTTGCCCAATGACAATCGTGAGATGGTGGCCCTGCGCGAGATCCTGTCGTCACGCGATTTTGGCGATGGCAACCAAAAGCTTCCACTGGCGTTGGGCAAGGATATCGGCGGCGATCCGATTGTCGCGAATCTGGCCAAGATGCCGCACCTCCTGATCGCGGGGACGACTGGATCGGGCAAGTCCGTGGCGATCAACACGATGATCCTCAGCCTGCTCTACAAGCTGACGCCGGATGAATGCCGGATGATTATGATCGACCCCAAGATGCTGGAACTCAGCGTCTATGACGGTATTCCACATCTACTCAGCCCGGTTGTGACCGATCCCAAGAAGGCGGTCGTCGCCCTCAAGTGGACTGTGGCAGAGATGGAGGAACGTTACAGGAAGATGTCCAAAATGGGCGTGCGCAACATCGACGGCTACAACGGTCGCGTTGCCGATGCGCTGGGCAAAGGCGAAATGTTCAGCCGCACGGTGCAGACCGGGTTTGATGATGATACCGGCGAGCCAGTGTTCGAGACTGAGGAATTCGCGCCCGAGAAGATGCCTTATATCGTGGTGATCGTCGATGAGATGGCTGATCTGATGATGGTCGCGGGCAAGGAGATCGAGGCCTGCATTCAACGTCTGGCACAGATGGCGCGGGCCAGCGGCATTCACATTATCATGGCCACGCAGCGTCCGTCGGTTGACGTCATCACGGGCACGATCAAGGCAAACTTTCCCACGCGGATCAGTTTTCAGGTCACGTCCAAGATCGATAGCCGTACCATTCTGGGCGAGATGGGGGCCGAACAACTGCTGGGAATGGGGGATATGCTGTATATGGCTGGCGGGGCCAAGATCACCCGCTGCCACGGCCCATTCGTGAGTGACGAAGAAGTGGAGGAGGTCGTAAACAACCTTAAGGCCTACGGCCCACCCACATATCTGAGCGGCGTGGTCGAAGGACCCGATGACGACAAGGCAAGCAACATTGACGCAGTGCTGGGTCTGGGTGGCAACACGGACGGCGAGGATGCGCTTTATGATCAGGCGGTGCAGATCGCGCTGACGGATCGCAAGGTCAGCACGTCCTACATTCAGCGCAAGCTGGCGATCGGCTATAACAAGGCCGCGCGTCTGGTCGAGCAAATGGAGGATGAGGGTATCGTGAGCGCCGCAAACCATGTCGGAAAGCGCGAGATTCTGGTGCCCGAGCAATAGAATACCCTGTTTGGCGAAACTTTATCATTCCGGTCGCGTTGGGGTGACGATCCCGGCGCGACGAGGAATGAAATGAGCCAGAAAACGGCCCAGCACATGATGGAAGACATTGCCGAACTCTCGGACGAGAACGGCAAAGTTGTTTTGCGTGATCTGATCGAGGCGCTCGGTCACCGGGGCTTTGGACCGCTCTTTTTCATTGTTGCGGTGATAGAACTTACCCCAGTGGGGGGCATTCCGGGTGTGCCCACAACACTTGCTGTCATCATCAGCCTGATCGCCGTACAGATTCTTATCGGGCGCAAACATTTATGGATGCCGGATTTGATTGGCAATATCGCGCTTCCCAAACAAAAATTGGATGCTGGCGCTGACAAACTCAAGCCGATCGCCCGCAGAATTGATGCGTTGCTGGGATCGCATCTGGCATATCTGACAGGCGAAACTGGCCAGAAAGTTGGCGCAATCGCTGTCGTCCTGCTTTGCCTGCCGGTGCCCCTGTTGGAATTGGTTCCGTTTGCCACCTCTATTCCGATGGGGGCCATTGCGCTGATAGGGCTGGCGATTGCGGCAGGGGATGGCGTATTGATGCTGATCGCGCTGGTTGCCTGCATCGCGGCCTTGATAAGCGGGCTGATGCTGCTGATATAAAAACGGTTGATATCGCATATCATTGTGCCCCTGTGTGACAAGTGGGGGAATACCACGCAACAAGGACGCATTTTGATTATGAAACTGCTACCAACCCTGATGGCCGGAACTTTGGCTGGTGTGCTTAGCCTCGTGTCGGTTTTGCCAGCTGCAGCAGAAAAACTGTCTCTGGCTGAGATTTCAACCTATCTGAACTCGCTGAAGACGGCCACAGGGTCGTTTACGCAGATCAACGATGATGGGACCATCAGTACCGGACGCATTCTGATCAAACGGCCCGGCCGCGTGCGTTTTGAATACGCGCCGCCCGATCAGACGCTGGTGGTCGCCGATGGTGACACTGTCGGTATCGTTGATCCGAAATCCAATCAGGGCACACAAGCCTACCCGCTGCATCGTACGCCGCTGTCGATCATTCTGGCGCGCAATGTCGACCTCTCCCGCGCGCGGATGGTGACAGGGCATGCTAGCGACGGCAAGACCACTACAGTTCGCGCACAGGACCCGGACAACCCCGAATACGGGAACATTGAACTGGTCTTTACCGGCAGTCCGGTAGAGCTGCGTCAATGGGTGATCAATGACAGCGGTGGCAGCCGCACAACTGTTGTTCTGGGCGATCTGGTCAAGGGCGGGCGGCTGAAGGATGAAAGCTTTGTCATTCCGGGGCTTTCCACTGCAACGCAGATCGAGCGATAGGCGTTGCGGTCAATCCGGTCTTAAACAACGGCAGATATGGATGCGCACCGCCAGACTGGCGTCCCGCGGTGCTGTTATCCGGCCGACAACATTTGCCTTCAGCCTTGTCAGCGCCACCGTCGGCAACTGCGCAACTGTTGCTGGTAGGTGGCTGCGCGCGCCTCAACCGTACCGGCAACCCGCACCAGCCATGCCTTGTTGCGATAGCTGCCGCGGGCATAGCCAGAGCGGCCCTCATGGTAGGCTAGGTATTGCCGCCGTGCATCGTGCAGCGGAATGCCCAGACGGTCGCGGCTTTCGGCCATGTACCAGCCCATAAAGTCGGTCGCGTCGTTGATATTATCGCGCCGCGCTGAATGTTTGCGCTCGGCCTGAACGTATTCGTCCCATGTGCCGTCCAGCGCCTGACTGTATCCAAAGGCAGAGCTTTGTCGCCCCATGGGAATGACGCCCAGCGTGTAGCGGAACGGCGTGCGTGCGTCGCTGACGAATTTGCTCTCTTGATAGATCGTTGCCATCTGCACGTGCACTGGCACACCCCAGCGGCGTTCGGTTGCGCGGAATGCGCGGGTATAGTTTGGGCGCTCACGCAAAATTGCACAGGCGTCGTCCATCGTGTCCGGGGACGATCCATAGCTCCCACCACGACCACAGGCCGCAACGAGGAGTAACAATAGCGCTGCGCGAAGCTGTCTGCTCATCTGCCTCTCGCTCTTCTTTTTTTATGGCAGTGTAGCGGATCGGCGTGAAATGGGAAATCACGAATTTTTGGTGGCCGCCAGAGCGGGGCCGACTGCAACTGATCAGGTTACAGAAGAAAGGCGAGCAATATGGGCAAGTAAAGCACCGACATGACAGTAGAGACAACAACGAGACCCGATACGGCATCCGCATCCGCGCCATATTTTTCAGCCAGCAGATAAGAGGTGACGGCTACAGGGGTGGCCGCCTGAAGGATAAGGACTGCGAGCGCCACAGGCTCCAAGACAAAGTAGATGCCAATTATCCATGCGACACCTGCACAGACTGCCGCGCGGATCAGTGACAGCACGATTGCGCGCCCCAAACGGGCGGGGGTGAGGCGTGCGACGGCTACACCCAGCGTAATAAGCATGAGAGGAATTGCCATCTGACCAATGAGTTCCAGCGCATTGGTCAGGAATAGCGGCGTGGTCCAGCCTTGCCATAGAAAGATACCGCCGAGCAGTGTTGCCCCGACCATCGGCTCGCGTAATGCGCGCCATGGCGCGCCGCCCCCGGCCACCAGCCAGATACCGAAAGTAAATGACCAAACCGCCATGATCGCAAAGATCACTACAGCATAGCTGAGCCCCGCTTCGCCGAACGCAAAGAGCGCCAGAGGTAACCCGAGATTGCCGGTGTTGCCAAAGATGAGCGGCGCCATGTAGGTCCGAAGGTCGAGCCTGCCAAGGCGCACCAGCGCCCACATCGCCACGCTCAGCACGGAATATACGGCGACGGCAGCCAGTGAAACGGTCGTCAAAGATGCCGGATCAACCTTGGCCTGCATGAGGGCGGTGAAGATCAGGCACGGCACTGCCAGCGTCATTGACAGGCGCGTGACAAAGGCCAACCGGTATTCGTATCCCATCCAAACCCACAGATAGCCGACCCCGGCCAGCAGAAACACGGGCGCGGTAATCTCCAGCACTGTCAAGATGAGGTTCACAGACTGTTTCCCGCCGAATCGTGCATCTGGGTTGGACAAAACCCCCTTGAAACCTTTAGAGTCGCGGGTTAGGGGCTGCAATGTTATGATGAAAACACACGCGAAATACCATCTGGGCCAGATCGTGCGGCATAAGAAACACCCATTTCGAGGTGTTGTCTTTGACGTGGACCCCGAGTTTGCCAATACCGAGGAATGGTATTCGTCGATCCCCGAGGAAAGCCGTCCGGTCAAGGATCAGCCGTTTTATCATCTGCTGGCCGAAAACGATCAGAGCTACTACGTCGCGTATGTGAGCGAACAGAATCTGGTGGCGGACTATTCTGGTCAGCCGGTAGAGCATCCTGACATTCCCGATCTCTTTGGGCCGTTTGAGGATGGTCTCTATCCGCTGCATTTCCAACTGAACTGATCAGGGTAGGGTGGGTGTCTGACCCATCGCTTGTTTCAATACCCCAATGCGCAGCCATCCTTGCGCGGATCAGACCCGCCCTCTAAAACGCCATCCTCGCGGATAGAAATCGCCTGAGCACCGCCGATTGCCTCGTCGGGGATCACGACGTCATGCCCGATATCCGACAGTTCGCGCCGCACAGTGTCGGTGTAACCGCGTTCGACCCTTAGCTTGCCATCAGCAGCAAAGGCGCGGGGCGCATCGATGGCGCTCTGCGGGTCCATTCCGAAATCGTGCAGGTTCGACACGAACCGCGCATGTCCGCACGGCTGATAGCCACCGCCCATCACGCCGAATGGCATGATTACCCGCCCGTTCTGGCGTAGCATTCCGGGAATGATCGTGTGCATTGGGCGTTTTCCGCCTGCCAGTTCGTTCGGGTGCCCCTCTTGCAGGGTAAAGCCCGCACCGCGGTTCTGTAGCAGGATACCGAACTTTTCGGATGCGATACCAGAGCCGAAGCCATGGAAAATAGAGTAAATCAGCGACACCGACATCCGGTCGCGGTCCACGACAGTGATGTAGATTGTGTCACGGTGTACCTGTTCAGTCAGGGAAGCGGCCGAAGCGATCACCCGTTGCGGGTCGATCATGGCAGCTAGGTCAGCTGCCAATTCCGGGGACAGCATGCGATCCACCCGCGCTGTGTGGTCTGGGTCTGCAATGATACGGTTGCGGGCGTCATAAGCCAGCTTAGCTGCTTCGGCCTCAATGTGGGCGCGCGCGGCACCATTTGGCGCCAGACTGACAAGGTCGAAATGCTTGAGCATGTTCAGCATCAAGATCGCCGTCGCGCCCTGCCCGTTGGGGGGATGCTCGACCAGTTCGACACCGTTGTAATCGCCTGCGATGGGGCTGGTGGGCGTGCCCTGATGCGCGGCAAAGTCGCTTGTACTATGGACGCCACCCAATTCGCGCAGCGTGTTAACCATGTCTTCGGCAACTTCGCCTTCGTAAAAGGCGCGCGACCCGTTTGCCGCCAGCCGTCGTAGCACTTCAGCTTGCCCCGGGGCGCGGAACGCCGTGCCGACTCGTGGTGTGCCGCCCGGCATGTAGTGGCGTTGCGCGTGCCCTTGCAGGGTCGGACCGGACCGCGCCCAGTCGTCGATGACACGCGGCGCGATGGGAACGCCTTCTTCGGCGTAGTGGATGGACGGGGCGAGGAGCGTATCGAGGCCCAGCTTGCCATGGTCAGAGGAGAGTGTGCAGAATGCCTCGATAGCGCCGGGGATTGTGACCGAATGCGCGCCATGCGTCGGAACCTTATCCAGCCCCTGATCGCGTAGCGCAGCAGCACTTGCTGCGGCGGGGGCGCGGCCGGAGCCATTATAGGCCTGCACGTCGTTTGATCCGGGCGCATTCCACAAAACGAAGCAATCCCCGCCGATCCCTGTCATCTGCGGTTCGCAAATGCCGAGCAGGACCGCACCAGCGATTGCGGCATCCATTGCGTTTCCACCGCGATCCAGAATGTCGATAGCAACACGTGCGGCCAATGGATGGGAGGTGGCGCACATGCCATTGGTGGCCAACACAGGAGAGCGTCCGGGCAGGTGAAAGTCGCGCATTGGGGCCTCTTAGGTCTGATGTTTCATCGGACACTAGGACGCTTGGCGCGGATTGCCAATTGGAGAAACTGTACTGATATGGGGGGTAGATACCTCGACGCCGCGCACTGGGTGGGGGCTGTTAAACGCGGCGCCGAGGGAAGCCATATGCAGCTACAAGAACAGGTATGACGCTGCACTCTGTCCGCAATGCGATCAGATCTGGGCAAATCTGAGGCAATTTCACTTTTGACGAAAAATCACCGGCGCCACGCGAGGCCCAAGACATGTGACCTTTGACCGTGAAGCCAAAGGAAATGGATGCGCATGTTGCTGTGTTGTCGGCGAGAACGATCAAGTCTCATGCATCACAGGGCGTGATTGCGGAGTACTCCATGCGTCAGAAACGCTCGCCCCGAACTTTGAAGCTAAGCCGGTTTTCATTGTCCAGACGCGCATAATGTAGATCGGTTGTCAGCCTGCGGATGATGTACCAGCCAAAGCCCCCTTCGGGCAGTTCGGCGCGCGGTACGTCCACGGCGGGTGGGATGCCGGGCGGCAGCGCGTTATCGGGTAGCGGCGCACCGTTGTCATGGATTTCACATATCACCGAATCGATGCCCGGCATGATTTCTAGCCTGATGGTCCCCAACATGCCTGGGCCAAAGGCATGCTCGACGATATTGTTCAGCGCCTCGGCCAAAACGACCTCGACCGGGCCGCATAAATCATCTTCAACATCGCAGGACTCTAGATAATGGCGCACGTTCGCCAGACCTACCCGAATAGCAGAGTCGGAATTGTCCAGCGTCAGAACGAATGGGGTGTTTGCATCATTCCGGGGCACAGATGCTCCTCCGGCATTTCCATGGTGCCGGCAATTGCCGTAGATCACCCGGCGGAACGTTTCGGAATTGAATCGAGTCTGCCATGAATACTAAAGACGGTGTCCATCCGGGTCAGACGAAAAACCTTGTCCACATCTGGCGTCAATGCCGCCAGATCAAGCCTTCGATCCGGCCCGATCAACTTCATTGCTGCAACGATGGCACCGAGACCGCTTGAATCAATAAACGCAACTTGCCCCAGATCAAGAATAACGTGATTGCTCGCCTCTGCGGTGGCGCTGCGCATTGCGTCCTTGAATTGAATGGCTGATGCGGCGTCAATGCGTGACGCATTGACGGTGACGATGGTTTGATCGCCTTTATGGGTAGGAGTGAGGTTCATGGAACTCTCCGGCGCTACGTATAATTACGCGTCAGGCTAGACTGTAATCATTACTATTCGGTATGCAGGGCACAGCAAGCGGAAGGAGCTTAGACATGAAAACCGTGGTGATCGCAGGTGCAGCCCGAACGCCTATGGGCGGCTTTCAAGGAGATTTCGACGGCACATCAGCCAGCCACTTGGGAGGGGTGGCAATCCGTGCGGCGCTTGATGACGCCCGAAGCTCCTCCGTGGACGAGGTGTTGATGGGCTGCGTATTGCCTGCAGGACAGGGGCAGGCTCCGGCGCGTCAGGCTGGTTTTGCTGCTGGCCTAGGTGATGATGTGCCTGCGACGACGCTGAACAAAATGTGCGGGTCCGGCATGAAGGCGGCAATGATTGCCTTCGATCAGATCGCGCTGGGTCATGCGGACACGATGATCGCGGGCGGCATGGAGAGTATGTCGAACGCGCCCTATATGCTGCCAAAAATGCGTGGCGGTGCCCGGATTGGCCATACAGAAGTGCAGGACCATATGTTCCTTGATGGGTTGGAGGACGCCTATGACAAAGGCCGTCTGATGGGGACGTTTGCCGAAGATTGCGCCGAGGAATTTCAATTCACCCGCGAAGCACAGGATGCCTACGCAATCGGATCGCTCGAAAACGCTTTGGCGGCCCAGTCCAGCGGTGCATTTGACGGTGAAATCGCCTCAGTCACTCTGAGCACGCGCAAGGGCGATGTGACCATCGCGACCGACGAGCAACCGGCCAAGGCCCGTCCCGAGAAGATTCCGCAGTTGAAACCGGCCTTTCGCAAGGACGGAACAGTAACGGCGGCAAACGCTTCGTCCATTTCTGACGGTGCTGCGGCGCTTGTTCTTGCCTCGCAAGAAGCCGCACAGGCGCAGGCGCTGAACATTCGCGCCCGCATTCTTGGCCATGCAAGCCATGCACAGGCTCCGGGATGGTTCACGACGGCACCGGTGCCCGCTGCACAGAAACTTCTTCAGCGGTTGGGCTGGTCAGTGGATGACGTGGACCTGTGGGAAGTAAACGAAGCGTTTGCCGTGGTTCCGATGGCCTTCATGCACGAAATGGGCATTGCCCGTGACAAGATGAACGTAAATGGTGGTGCCTGCGCCTTGGGCCATCCCATTGGCGCCAGCGGCGCGCGAATCATGGTTACACTGCTGAATGCGTTGGAAAAGCGTGGCCTCAAGCGCGGGATCGCGGCGATCTGCATCGGTGGTGGAGAGGGAACCGCGATTGCAATCGAGCGTGACTAACCTCATCTTTTTGCCATAAATATCCCGGGGTCTGGGGCCGCGCCCCAGTCCGGCGCTCTAAGCAGGATACACCATGCGCATTGATTATTCCGACATTTCCAAGACGCTTGCGGCCTTGACTGCGGGCGAAACGGATGAGGTCGCGTTGATGGCTACAATGGCCTGCGAATTGCATCACGCGGATGATCGCTTTGACTGGACTGGGTTTTACCGTGTGACCGCGCCGGAAATGCTCAAGATCGGGCCATATCAGGGTGGACATGGGTGCCTGCAGATCCCGTTTTCGCGAGGAGTTTGTGGTGCGGCGGCCCGAAGCGGAGAGGTCCAGCTGGTGGCGGATGTGCATGCTGTCGCCGATCACATCGCCTGCGCCAGCACCACCCGCTCAGAGATCGTGTTGCCAGTGTGTGATGGGCAGGGACGCATGATTGGCGTGTTGGATATCGACAGTGACCAGCCTGAGGCCTTCACGCAAGAGGATGCCACAGAGCTGGCAAAGCTACTTGCTCAGGTGTTTGCTGGCGTGCGGTAATAAATTTTACCGCCCCCATGAAAAAATATTTGATTTTTTCATGGAATCGACGCACCGTGAAATTCGTGTTGAAATTTTCACGAAAGCATACCCGTGCATCAGAGTGATCCGACCAAACCGCGTACGCTGGGGGCCGATCTTCGGGCCTTGCGAAAGGCGCGCGGTGTTACGCTCAGTGATCTGGCAGAGCGGCTGGGGCGTTCTGTTGGGTGGCTCAGTCAGGTCGAGCGAGACCTGTCCGAAGCATCAGTTAACGACCTGCGCCATATAGCGGGGGCACTGGATGTGTCGGTGTCGCTGCTTTTTGGCCATACGGCGGCCCCGGCAGCTGAAGCGGGACACATAGTGCGCCGAAATGCGCGGCGACAAATCGGATCAGATGCGGCGGGATTGGTCGAAGAGTTGCTATCGCCCGATCTGACCGATGATTTCGAAGTCGTACATTCCACGTTTGCGCCACACAGTCGTCGCGGCGAGATTATCGAGCGGCCGACGCAGGAGGTCGGATATGTCGTTTCCGGACAGCTTGACCTGATCATCTCGGGGCGTCCGTTCAGCGTTGGGCTGGGTGACAGCTTTCGAATCAAGAATGAGCCGTTTGAGTGGATGAACCCTTATGATGAACCTGCGGTGGTGATCTGGGTGATCGCCCCGCCGGTGTATTGAGGCGCGCATGAGCTGGGAGGCATGGATCATGTTCGCAGTGTTCTGGGCGGTGTTTGTCACCACGCCGGGGCCGAACGCGGTCAATTGTATCACAAATGGCATGACGATCGGGTTTCGCCGATCCCTGCCCGGCGTGGCTGCTATCCTGACGCAGGCGGCGCTGTTTCTCACGCTGTCGGCATTGGGTGTCACGGCCCTGATCACGACATCGCCGATCGCCTTTCAGATTGCCAAACTGATCGGTGCGGGGTTTTTGATCTATCTGGGCATCCGCGGCTGGGTCATGGCCAAGACGCCGGCAAAGGTCACAGCGCGACCCGCCGGGTCGATCTATTGGCGGGCTTTTGCAATCGCCACAATCAACCCCAAGAGCGTCGCAGGCTATCTGGCGGCGTTCAGTCAGTTCGTGCAGCCTGATGTGCCGATCTGGGACCAGATGTGGGTTATCTTTCCAACCGCGCTCAGCCTGACGGCGCTCAGCTACCTTGGTTATACGGCGCTGGGGGCCGGGTTGGGTATGGCTGCATTGGGCGCGGTCTTTAACGTTTGGCTGCGCCGCGCGCTTGCCGGTTGTTTCATCATTTACGGCGTGCTCTTGGGCAGCACCGCCGCACCTGTCGGGAGGATCTGAGCATGACGAAGGGACAATGCTTGTGTGGGGGCGTCACGTTTGAAACGACTGCTGAGCCGAAAGGCGCCAGCGCGTGCCACTGCGGACAATGTCGACGCCAGTCGGGTCACGTGTGGGCCTCGGCCTACGTGCCAAAAGATACAATGCACATCACCGGAGATGTCACGTGGTATGCGTCGAGCGACACCGCAAAACGCGGGTTTTGTCCGACATGCGGTTCGTTCCTGTTTTGGGCCGCCGACGCAGAGAGCACCATCAGTTTCGCGCTGGGGGCGCTCGACACTCCGACGGATCTGAAAATGACGCGGCACATCTTTGTCGCGGACAAGGGCGACTACTACGACATTGCTGACGGGCTGCCGCAAGACGCGCGAAGCTGACGGACCGACACACGAGAACAACAAAGAATACGGAGACGAACCCATGGCAGATTTCCCCACAACGGCCCGCGTGGTCATCATTGGCGGCGGTGTCGTCGGCACCTCGACGCTCTATCATTTGGCCAAAGGCGGCTGGAGCGACTGCGTGCTGCTGGAGAAGAACGAACTGACCGCAGGCTCTACATGGCACGCGGCGGGCAACTGCCCGAACTTTTCGACCTCTTGGGCGGTTATGAACATGCAGCGGTACTCGTTGGATCTCTACTCGCGGCTCGAGGCCGAGGTAGAGTACCCGATGAACTATCATGTGACCGGTTCGATCCGGTTGGGCCACAGCAAGGAACGGATGCAGGAATTCGAGCGCGCGTGTTCCATGGGGCGTCATCAGGGCATCGAACTGAACATGATGAGTCTGGAGGATATCAAAAGCCGGTATCCGTTCATTGAAACGCACGATCTGGCGGGTGGTCTGTGGGATCCGGCTGACGGTGATATCGACCCTGCGCAGCTGACACAGGCACTGGCCAAGGGCGCGCGTCAGATGGGCGCACGGATCGAACGATTCTGCCCTGCAACGGGCGTCAGCCGCGATGGTGACGAGTGGATTGTGCATACCGACAAAGGCGATATCCGCTGCGAAAAAGTGGTGAACGCCGCAGGGTATTATGCGCAGCGTGTTGGCGAATGGTTCAAGCCGTTTGGCGGGCGCACCGTGCCGATGGTCACGATGAGCCACCAGTATTTTCTGACCGAAGAGATTGGTGAGCTAAAGGACTGGACAGCAGAGCAGGGCCACAAAGTGCCGCTATTGCGCGATGTCGACAGCTCGTACTATCTGCGGCAGGACAAGAACGGCCTGAACCTAGGTCCGTACGAACGCAACTGCCGCGCCCATTGGGTGACGCCCGACGATCCGATGCCCGAAGATTTCAGCTTCCAGCTTTATCCCGACGATCTGGAGCGGCTGGAATGGTATATCGAGGATGCAATGGCACGGGTGCCGATCCTTGGTAGTGCCGGGGTCGGTCGGGTGATCAATGGCCCAATTCCTTACGCTCCTGATGGGCTGCCTCTGATTGGCCCCATGCCCGGCGTGACAAACGCGTTTGAGGCTTGCGTCTTTACCTTTGGGATCACTCAAGGTGGCGGCGCGGGCAAGGTCGCAGCGGAATGGGTCATGCATGGCGAGACCGAGCATGACATGTGGGCCGTCGACCCACGCCGGTACACTGACTACACCGATCAGGATTACTGCCACGCCAAGGCGATGGAGGTTTACGGCCACGAATACGCAATGCATTTCCCGCAGCATGAATGGCCTGCTGGACGCGACAAGAAGCTGGGTCCAAACGACGCACGCATTCGCGAATTGGGGGGCGTGATGGGCGCCTATAATGGCTGGGAGCGGGCAAACTGGTTCGCAAAGCCGGGCGATGATACGTCTGAGGAGGCAACGCACACATGGGGCCGCTCTGGCCCGTGGGAGGTACGCATCCGAGAGGAATGCGAGGCCGTCCGCGACGGGTGCGGTGTCCTTGATTTGCCGGGGTTCTCGCGGTTCTGGCTAACGGGCGAAGGCGCGGATGAATGGCTGCGCGGCTTTGTGGCAGGAGCGCTGCCAAGAATCGGGCGCATGAACCTCGTCTATGTCTCGGACAGCCGGGGTCGAATCAAAACCGAGATGTCATGTGTACGCCTCGCTGAGGACAGCTTTGTGCTGATTACGGCGGCCACAGCGCAATGGCATGACGGCGACCTGATCCGACAATCGGTGCCCGAGGGCGTCGAGGTGAAGGAGACCACGACCGAGCGCAGCGCGCTGATCGTCACCGGCCCGAAATCGCGCGATCTGTTATCGCCATTGACCGATGCCGATCTGTCGCTGGCGTGGCTTAGCCACCAACATTGCACCGTTGCGGGCAAGCCTGCCTTCCTCGCGCGGGTGAGTTTCGCTGGCGAGTTGGGCTGGGAAGTTCACGCCACCAAC
This sequence comes from Roseovarius pelagicus, assembly GCF_025639885.1. Lineage (NCBI taxonomy): Bacteria > Pseudomonadati > Pseudomonadota > Alphaproteobacteria > Rhodobacterales > Roseobacteraceae > Roseovarius > Roseovarius pelagicus. The sequence goes on from NZ_CP106738.1 coordinate 2,884,239, forward strand.
GATGATATGCCGGGTATTTACGATGCCATCCTTGATGCGGGGGCGACGCCCTTTGGTATGTATGCGTTGAACGCTCTGCGGATCGAAAAAGGATACCGCACGTGGAAGGGCGATCTTTCGACCGATTACAGCCTTATCGAAGGGGGGCTGGAACGGTTCATCAAGTTCGACAAACCACAGGATTTTGTCGGTAAGGCGGCGTTGCTGGTGGAAAAGCAACAAGGCTCGAAGAAGCGGTTCGTGACGTTGCTCGTGGATGCAGATGAGGCCGATGCGCCTTATATGTCGACACTCTGGCACGGCAATGACGTGGTCGGAGAAACCACTAGCGGCGCCTATGGATACCGTGTGAATGCCAGCATTGCGCTGGGCATGCTGCGCGCCGATCTGGCGGAACCGGGCACTGAATTGGAAGTCGATATCTATGGTAAGCGCTGCCGCGCGGTGGTCCAGCCGGATCAGCCTCTGTGGGATCCGCAGAACGAGCGGCTTCGTGCCTGATAAATACCGGTGCCGGGCGTAGCGCCCGGTATCCCCCCTTATTCCAAAGGTTCATCCATGACACAGATAACTCTTCTCGACGGCTCGATCGGGCAGGAGGTCGTCAAGCGTTCGGGCGATCGGGCGACGGTCCTATGGTCCACCAGCGTGATGATGGAGAAACCCGGTATCGTGAGAGAGGTGCACACCGATTACTACGGCGCCGGTGCGACAGTGGCCACAACGAATACCTATGCCGTACATCGCGACCGCTTGACCAAGGTGAATCTGGAGGATCAGTTCGAGGCGCTCATCGGATGCGCACTGACCGAGGCCGAAACTGCGCGCGCGGCTGCGGGCGCAGGACGGATCGCTGCATCGCTCGGCCCGCTTGGGGCGTCCTACCGGCCTGATATATGCCCGCCGGTGGATGTGGCAGCCCCGCTATATGCCGAACTGGTGGCATTGATGCGGGCGCGTGTCGATCTCTTTATCATCGAGACGGTTGCATCACTGACCCACGCAGATGGCGCATTAACCGGATGTGCAGGATGTGAAAAACCTGTCTGGCTGGCAGTGACCGTGGATGATGACGACGGCACGGTGTTGCGGTCGGGTGAACCGCTGCGCGATCTCGCGGAGATCGTCGCGCGCCATACACCAGACGCGGTGCTGGTCAACTGCTCGCGCCCCGAAGCCGTCGAGGCGGCGTTGGACATAATCAAGGGGTTCGGTCGCCCGTTCGGGGCCTATGCCAACGGGTTCACCCGGATCAGCGATGGTTTCAAACAGGACAACCCCACCGTCGATGCGCTGGAAACACGTACCGATCTGGACCCTGCCGCCTACGCCGAGTTTTCGATGGGTTGGGTCGGGCAGGGGGCAACCATTGTTGGCGGTTGCTGCGAAGTTGGCCCGGATCACATTACCGAACTGGCCGCGCGACTGCGCGCCGCCGGCCACGAGATAGTCTGAGGCGGTCGAGCACAACCGACGCTTTTACATTCCACGAATTCAGAGACATAAAGGACGACACGAAATGACAGACCTTCCTCAAAATGCACGTGTGGTGATCATCGGTGGTGGCGTCGTCGGATGCTCGGTCGCATATCATCTGGCCAAGATGGGCTGGAAGGACGTTGTCCTGCTGGAGCGTAAGCAACTGACCTCCGGCACGACATGGCATGCTGCGGGTCTTATCGGGCAGTTGCGTGCGGGTCAGAACATGACCAAGCTCGCCAAATACTCCGCCGAGCTTTACAAAGGGTTGGAGGCCGAAACCGGCGTCGCGACCGGGTTGCGTCAGGGGGGGTCCGTCTCGGCGGCCCTGACTGCAGAGCGCCGCGAGGAACTGTTTCGTCAGGCGGCCATGGCCCGTGCCTTTGGCGTACCTGTTGAGGAACTGTCACCCGCCGAGGTCAAGGAGAAGTATGAACATCTTAACCTTGATGGCGTGACAGGGGGGGTCTGGCTGCCCACAGACGGGCAGGCTGATCCGGCCAACATTGCGTTGGCGTTGGCAAAAGGCGCACGCCAGAACGGAGCGTTGATCCGCGAACGGGTTAAGGTCACAGGCCTGAAACGGGACGGTCGCCGCGTCACTGGCGTCGATTGGGCTGCCGATGATGGCAGCGATCAAGGTCACATCACTTGTGACATGATCGTGAACTGCGCGGGCATGTGGGGGCACGAAGTGGGCCGGATGGCTGGTGTGAACGTGCCGCTGCACGCTTGCGAGCATTTCTACATCGTGACCGAGGCGATTGAAGGTCTGAAACAGATGCCGGTCCTGCGGGTGCCCGATGAATGCGCCTACTATAAAGAGGACGCCGGCAAAATTCTGCTGGGTGCATTTGAACCGCACTCGAAACCGTGGGGGATGAACGGTATTCCCGATAGTTTCGAATTCGATCAACTCCCCGAGGATTTCGACCATTTCGAACCTATTCTGGAGGCTGCCTGTAACCGGCTGCCGATGCTGGCGGAAGCGGGTATTCACACGTTCTTCAATGGCCCAGAAAGCTTTACCCCCGATGATGCCTACCACTTGGGTCTGGCACCTGAGATGGACAACGTCTGGGTTGCCTGCGGGTTCAACTCTATCGGGATTCAGTCGGCAGGCGGCGCGGGTCATGCGCTGAGCCAGTGGATGGACAGCGGTGAAAAACCGTTCGATCTGGGCGATGTGGATATCAGCCGGATGCAGCCATTTCAGGGCAACAAACATTACCTCTTTGAGCGGTCCAAGGAGACGTTGGGCCTGCTCTATGCTGACCACTTTCCCTATCTGCAAAAGCGCACCGCACGCGGTGTTCGGCGAACACCGTTCCACCATCATCTGTTGGACAACGGCGCAGTGATGGGCGAGGCCGCCGGGTGGGAGCGCGCCAACTGGTTTGCAAACGAAGGCCAGGAACGTGAATATCAATACACTTGGAAGCGGCAGAACTGGTTCGGAAATGCCGCCGCCGAACACAAGGCGGTTCGTGAGAATGTCGGCATGTACGACATGTCCTCTTTCGGTAAGCTGCGCGTTGAAGGCCCGGACGCCGAGGCGTTCCTGAACTATATTGGCGGCGGTGATTATTCGGCACCAGTGGGCAAGATCGTCTACACCCAATTCCTGAACAACCGCGGCGGGATCGAGGCAGATGTGACTGTCACCCGCCTGAGCGAGATGGTATATCTGGTGGTGACCCCGGGCGCGACCCGGCTGGCTGATCAGACGTGGATGGAGCGACACAAGGGCGATTTCAATGTGGTGATCACCGATGTGACCGCAGGTGAGGGTGTGCTGGCCGTGATGGGGCCAAACGCGCGCAAGCTGCTGCAAAAAGTATCACCTAGCGATTTTAGCAATGACGTGAATCCATTCGGCACCGCGCAAGAGATCGAGTTAGGGATGGGCCTCGCGCGTGCGCATCGTGTCACCTATGTGGGCGAACTGGGATGGGAGATTTACGTCAGTTCCGACATGGCCGGCCACGCGTTCGAGACGTTGTGGGAGGCCGGACAGGACATGGGGCTAAAGCTGTGCGGTATGCACATGATGGACAGTTGCCGTATCGAAAAGGGGTTCCGCCACTTTGGCCATGACATCACCTGCGAGGACCATGTGCTGGAGGCGGGGCTGGGCTTTGCAGTCAAAACCTCCAAGCCTGATTTCATTGGTCGAGACGCCGTTCTGCGCAAGAAAGAGGAAGGGCTGAAAACCCGCATGGTCCAGTTCCGCCTGACTGATCCAGAGCCGTTACTCTATCACAACGAACCAATCGTGCGTGATGGGCAGATCGTGAGCTATCTCAGTTCTGGCAACTACGGGCACACCTTGGGCGGTGCGATTGGCATGGGCTACGTCCCGTGTGACGGCGAGAGCCCCGATCAACTGCTGGCCTCGTCCTACGAAATTGACGTTGCCGGGATACGGGTCGAGGCAGAAGTCAGCTTGCGTCCGATGTACGATCCAAAAGGGGAACGGGCAAAAGCCTGAGCGGAAAAGGCGCGGCTCCTATCAGGGTCGCGTCGTTTCATGCGTCTGGCAATACCTTGCCGGGGTTGAGGATGCCATTGGGATCAAGTGCGGTCTTTATCGCCCGCATTGCGGCCAGAGCGCCGGGATTTTTGTGCTTTGTCATGCTGTCGCGTTTATGTGTGCCAATGCCATGTTCCGCAGAAAAACTGCCGCCCAGATCAATTGTTGCCTGTTCGACTTCGCTGTGGATGACGTCATGCACAGCGGTGTCCTCGGTCGAAGGCCAGCAAGAGAAATGCAGATTGCCATCCCCCAGATGCCCGACGGTGATATCCAGCGCGTCCGGATCATGCGCCGCGATGATTGCGGCAATCTGGTCCAGCAAGGTCTGCATCTGGTCAAGAGGAACCGCGATATCGTTGACGATGATCGGGTCATGCAGGCGGCAGACCTCGGCGGCGGCCTCGCGACGCGCCCACATCTCGGCGCGCTGCGTCTCGTTTTGCGCGACCACTGCATCAATCAATTTGCCGTCCTCAAAAAGCGCGCCCAGCGCCGCCTCGAGATGCGCGGCAATCGGGGTCTGTCCATCGTTCCCCGGCTGGGCCTCATCCGGGCGCGTGGTGGCGATTTCGAGCAGGATGTTGATCGCGTGGCTTTCGCTGAAGGGTTCGCGGGCATCCGGAAAACGCTCCAGATGCGCATCTATATAGGCGCGTGGCATGTATTCGAACGCCTGTACCGCACCTCCCGTTCTGCGCTGTAATTGGTTGAGCAAGCCCAGCGCATCATTCACATTCTCGACCGCCAGCATCGCGGTCGCATGGGCCAATGGGGCAGGGTGCAGTTTAAGAACGGCGGCAGTTATGACGCCCAGCGTCCCTTCTGCACCGATCAGTAGATGGCGTAAGTCATAGCCGGAGTTGTCCTTGTGCAGCTTGCGCATCAGGTCAACGACCTCGCCCGTGGGCAGTACCGCCTCAATTCCCAGACACAAGTCGCGGGTATTGCCGTATCGGACCACGTTCGACCCGCCAGCATTGGTAGACAGCGCACCACCAATCATAGCAGAGCCGCGCGCGCCGAAAAACAGCGGAAAGATAAGGCCGTGCTCGGCTACTGCGTCATGGATGCTACTCAGGATCGCGCCGGCCTCGACCACAGCTGTACGCGCAGAGGGATGGATGTCGCGAATGGCGTTCATGCGTGCCATCGACAGCAGGATCGCTCCTTTTGCCGCCGTTCCCCCGGCGAGACTGGTATTGCCAGATATCGGTACAACGGGCGTACGCGTTTCATTCGCCAGACGCATGATCGCCGCCACTTCGGCAGTGGTTCCGGGTCGGGCCACGGCAATCGGTTCTCCTTGGGGACGCTCCTCCCAGTCGACAGCGTAGGGTGCCGCGTCCGCCCCGGTCAGCACATGGGCGGTTCCGACGATGGATGCGAGTGCGTCGACAATTGTCTGCATGTGTCAGAATGCCTTGAACGTTAGAGTGGTTTCGGTGCGCTCGATCCCGTCGATACCCTGCAAACCATCATTGATGAACTTGCCTACATCTTCGTCCTCTGGGACATACATCTTCAGCAACAGATCAAATGGTCCGGAGGTCGAGTAAAGCTCGGAATGCATCTCTCGCAGGGCGATCTTTTCGGCGACGGTGTAGGTGGTGCCGGGGCGGCAGCGGATGTTGACGAAAGCGCAACGCATTGAGGTGTCTCCTGATCTATGTTTGGCGCATGGGTGGGCGTCGTATGAGGCGACCGGTGCGCGCCATGTGTCATCTATGCTCAGAGGGTGAGGTGCCGCGCCCGGCTGCCGCGTTCGATGGCCGCAGCGTGCAGACGGTCGATGTTCAACTCATACCGAATTTCCTCCAGCAAACGCAGCTCGGTATGCTCCAGCTTACCATCCGCCGCAGCGACATCGCAGGCCAATGCATAGGCGGTCTCAAAGAGGCGTTCGGGCAGGTTGTCGCGAACGAGACCAAAGAGAGCATCAAGCCCGTCCTCGACCGTAAAAAGATCGAATACGGTCTGTGCGGCACTGTTCATACGGTCCAGATCATAGTCGGCGAAAACCGGTAGGTTGTTCACGGCTGATTCAATCTTGACCAATTCGGCGGTGCGAATGTTTTCGTCAGAGGCTGACACTGCGACCATGACGGCCACAAGGCAATCCTGTGGGCTGAGGGGGTGCTGAATCTGCTCGGTCATGGGGGTTCCTTTGCGCGGTGCGTTGCGCCAGAGATTATTGACTGTGGTCCGCCTCGGCAATAGGTAGCAGCGGACCTGTGGCGCGCTCAAGTGCCGCGGAAAATCAGGAGTGTTCCCAATGTCCGATCTGCGCGACGCCGCGATGCAATCGAAAGCCTGGCCTTTTGAAGAAGCGCGCCGCCTGTTGAAACGGTACGAAAAGGCACCACCCGAAAAGGGATATGTGCTGTTTGAAACCGGATATGGACCCAGCGGCCTGCCGCATATCGGGACATTCGGCGAGGTCGCGCGTACGACGATGATCCGCCGTGCGTTCGAGATCATCAGCGATATCCCGACTAAGCTGATTTGTTTTTCTGACGATCTGGACGGGATGCGCAAGGTGCCGGGCAACGTGCCCAACCCCGAGGCATTGCAAGAACATCTGCAAAAGCCGCTCACGTCAGTGCCCGACCCTTTCGAGAAATTCCAAAGCTTTGGCGATCATAACAATGCCATGCTGCGGCGGTTTCTTGATACCTTTGGTTTCGAGTACGAGTTTATCTCGGCCACCGAATTCTATCGCTCGGGCCAATTCGATGCGATTCTGTTGCGCGCAGCAGAGCGATATGACGACGTGATGAAGGTGATGCTGAAAAGCTTGCGTGAAGAACGTCAGCAGACCTATTCAATCTTTCTTCCTATCCACCCGGAAACGGGACGGGTGATGTACGTCCCGATGAAGCATGTGGATGCCAAGGAAGGTACGATTACCTTTGATACGGAAGATGGCACCGAAATGACGTTGCCGGTGACTGGCGGTAACGTGAAGCTGCAATGGAAACCCGATTTCGGGGCGCGTTGGGCCGCGCTGGATGTCGATTTCGAGATGTACGGCAAGGACCACAGCACGAATACGCCGATCTATGACCGGATTTGCGAAATCCTCGGTGGCCGCAAGCCGGAACACTTCACCTATGAGTTATTCCTAGATGAGAACGGCCAGAAGATCAGCAAATCCTCAGGCAATGGTATCTCGATCGACGAATGGCTGAGCTATGCCTCGACCGAAAGTCTGTCGTACTTCATGTACCAGAAACCCAAGACGGCGAAACGGATGCATTTCGATGTAATCCCCAAGGCTGTGGATGAGTATCATCAGCAACTGCGCGCGTATGCCGGACAAGATGCGGCAGCGCGTGTGAACAACCCGGTGTTTCACATCCACGGCCATAACGTACCCGCCAGCAACATGGTGGTGCCGTTTGCGATGCTGTTGAACCTCGCCTCTGTCGCAGGGGCCGAGGAAAAAGCGCAGCTTTGGGGGTTCATCCAGCGATATGCACCCGACGCCAGTGCCGAAAGCCACCCAGATCTGGACCGGGCTGTTGGATTCGCACTGCGGTACTACAATGATTTTGTAAAGCCGCAGAAGGTGTATCGCGCACCGACGGATGCCGAACGCGAAGCGTTGGAGGCCCTGCGCGCAGATTTGGCCGGGTATGATGGCCCGGTCGAGGATGAGGCATTGCAATCAGTGGTTTACGCCGTTGGCCGCGACCGGTTCGATCCACTGCGCGATTGGTTCAAAGCACTGTATGAGGTGTTGCTGGGCGCGAGTCAGGGCCCCCGCTTTGGTGGGTTCATTGCGCTATATGGCGTGGACGAAACGATTGCGCTGATCGATGGGGCGCTGGCGGGCGAACTGGCCTGACGGCTGTCTGCTTTTACCGCACCTTTGGGGGCCGACTTCGTATGACGTTGTTGGCCCGCAAGGGAATTGCAAGGCGAAGCGTTATTTTTTGCGCCAGATCAAGGTGAACGCACTCCGATACCCGGAAAATGCGCAAAGGAGGCCCGTTATGAAATACCTGATATACTTGACAATGCTTGGTTTTTTGGCGGCTTGCGCGTCCGTGTCGATGCCAGAGCCGGACGAAGGCCGGGTGCTATATGCGCAGTACTGCAGCCAGTGCCATGGGCCCGCGGGCAAGGGAAATGGATCATGGGCCTCTGTGGTGGACCCCAAGCCGGCTGACCTGACGCAACTATCCCCGACTGGAATATTTCCCCGAGCGCGCGTTCTGTCGGTGATCGACGGTTATCATCGTGCTGGATTGCCTGACCAGCAGATGCCGGAATTCGGAGCGTTATTGCAGGGCGAGAGTGTGCCTGTAGATACCGGCGACGGGGTGATGACACCCACACCGCGCCCGCTGGCGGCACTGTTGGCATATCTGGAAAGCATTCAGGAAACCTGAGAGCTATCCAAACCTGCCGCACGCATTAATCGCCGGGTCTCTTCCTCCATAAGTCGCTCAACGCCTGCGCCTTCCACAGGTGTGCGCCCGACCTCTAGAAACAACGGCGCGGCCAGCGGGGTGACACGCGGTAGGCGCAGCAGGTCAATCCGCCCGTTGATCCGTGCGATCATTTCTTCGATGCGCCCGAAATCGACCAAGCCGCGCATTGCCTCGTTCCGGGTGATCCTCAGCAGGAGGTGATCCGGATCATATCTGGCCAATGTGTCGTAAAGGATATCGGACGAAAACGTCGCCTGTCGTCCTGATTTACGGGCTTGTGGCGTGTTGCGGTTGATCAACCCGGCGATCGTGGCCGATGCCCGAAAAGTGCGCTTCATCACTGCATTTCCCATCAGCCATACGTCCAGCCCCGCGCGAAGGTCGGCCGGATCAAACAGCGGGCCGGGATCGGTCAGCGGCTCCAGCCCCCAGATCAGCGTAGCATAGTCTGTCGATACGAACCCGAGAGGTGCTAAATCCAGTGCTTCCATTCTGTTGGTCAAGAGCAAGCCAAGCGTTTGCTGCGCATTGCGCCCGGCGAAGCCATAGATGCAGGCATATTCGCGGCCCTCATGGGGAAAGCTCTCAATTAGAAGGCTACCACGTTCTGGTAGGCGCGACACTTGTTGTTGCAGACGTAACCACTCGCGTGTGTGGTCAGGCAAGGCAGGCCAATCATCTTGTGCGAACATGTCCAATATGCGTTGGCTTAGCTGGGTTGATGTCGCGAATTTGGTCCCCGAGAATGTTGCAATCTTTGGCTTGTGGCCCTTGTCGCGGGTGACTTCGACGGTCATTTCGCGCAAACCCTCATAGCGTACCACATGTCCGCCGATCAGAAATGTATCGCCTGGGGTGAGCGTGGCGGCGAACGCTTCCTCGATTTCTCCCAGCGGTTTGCCACCTCGCGTGCGGCGTAGGCGCACTTTGAGAAGATCACTATCCTGAATCGTTCCGAGGTTCATGCGGATCAACCGGGCGCTGCGAGGATCGCGCAACTGCCACAGCCCGCAGGGACGCTGGATGAGACGCTGCCATTGGTCATAGGCGCGCAGGGCGTAGCCGCCGGTCGCACAGAAATCCAGACAGGCTTCAAAATCGGCACGGGTAAGGGCCGCATATGGGCCAGCGGTGATGACTTCGGCATAGAGTGCGTCGGCCGCGAACGAACCGGCGCAGGCCGTGATCAGTATCTGTTGACATAACACATCCAATGGACCGGCCCCGCGCGGCTCACCGTCCAGAGCGTGCTCTGTTACCGCTTGCAGTGCCGCATGACATTCTATCACTTCGAACCTGTTGGCCGGCACCAACAGGGCCTTTGATGGCGCGTTGTAACGGTGGTTGGCGCGCCCGATCCGCTGGACCAGACGCTTGACGTTTTTGGGGGCGCCAATCTGAATGACCAGATCCACGTCGCCCCAGTCAATGCCCAGATCAAGACTGCCGGTGCAAACGATTGCACGCAGTTCGCCGCGTTGCATCGCAGCCTCGACCCGTTGTCGTTGCGCGCGATCAAGGCTTCCGTGGTGGATGCCGATGGGCAGGTTCCCGTCGTTAGCAAGCCACAGGTTGCGAAAGAAAATCTCAGCCTGCGCGCGCGTGTTATGAAAGATCAGAGTCGTGTTGTGGCGTTCGATTTGATCCATGACCGCAGGAATCGCATGCGCTGCGCCGCCACCCGCCCACGGGGGTGGTGCGTCTGTCTGGAGCATCGCGATATCAGGATCGGGACCGGGGTCGGCCAGTAACACCTCGCAGGGGTCAGGGTGCCGCGCAAGCAGCCGCGCAATCGCTGGTGGGTCTTCTACCGTTGCTGATAACCCCACCCTTCGCATATCGGGGCAAAGCGTTTGCAGACGCGCCAAGGCCAGCATCAACTGATCGCCGCGCTTGCTCTCGGCCAGCGCATGTATTTCGTCCACCACCACACGTTTCAACCCTTTGAAAATGCGCGGCGCATCCTCGTAGGAGGTCAGCAGGGCCAAGCTTTCTGGCGTGGTTAGTAGTATATGCGGTGGGTCTGCGCGCTGACGGCGCTTGACGCTCTGGGATGTATCGCCAGTGCGGTCTTCGATCCGTACTGGCAGGCCCATTTCAGCAACCGGAGTTGTCAGATTGCGCCGGATGTCGGCAGCCAAGGCCTTGAGCGGCGAGATGTAAATGGTGTGCAGGCCGGTATGTGTATCACTGGCAAGATCGATCAACGTGGGCAGAAATCCTGCCAATGTCTTACCGCCGCCTGTGGGCGCGATCAATAACAGGGCAGAGGCATCCGACCGCTCCAGCATTGTCCGTTGATGCGGGTGGATGTCCCATCCGCGAGCGGAAAACCAATCGAGAAAAGCGGGAGGCAGGGCAGACATGCCCAATACCTAGCGCGCGCGCTACGATTTTTCGCGAAAAATCGTCCGGCCGGTGCAGCCAAAGCACGAAGCAAGCGAATTTTCGCAAAAAATCGGGTGCGCTTGCGCAATGGTGCTAGTTGACGATTTCCTCGTCCTTGACGAACATGTTCGCCCATGCCCGATCAATCAGGTCGGGGGTCATCTGATAGGGCATGCCCTCGAACTGGCAAATCGAAATCATCTGGTCGATCAGGAACACCGGCTGATAGTTGGCGTAGGTGTTGTCGATTGTCGGGTATTTCTTCTTGATCAGGTGGACCAGTGCTGCTTCGTCCAGTGGTAGCTGTTTCTTGCGCGCGACCATGGCAAAGATTTTCAGGTAATCTTTCTGACTCGGCCCGTCGATCTTGATCTTGTAGAAGATCCGGCGCAGCGCGGCTTGGTCAAAAATCTTGTTGGGGTGAAAGTTGGTTGAGAAAATTGCGAGCGTGTCAAACGGCACCTCGAATTTCTCGCCCGATTGCAGCGCCAGAATATCCTTGGACTCCTCCAGTGGAACGATCCATCGGTTCACGAGGTTCTGAGGCGGCTCGACCTGACGGCCAAGGTCGTCGACGATGAAAATGCCGCCCGTCGCCTTTAGCTGCAAAGGTGCCTGATACGTGCGCGCAGTGGGATTGTAGACCAGATCGAGCATATCAAGCGTCAGTTCTCCGCCGGTAATCACCGTGGGACGTTCGCAACGTACGTAGCGCGAATCAAATGTCCTGCGGCGGCGCAGGCTGTTGGGATCGTCCTCTTCGGCCTCGGCGCGTGAATGCACGATGGGGTCATATACCGTGATCACCTGACCTGCGTATTCGATGGCAAGCGGGACATAGATCTTGTCCCCCATAGCATCACGGATACCATTGGAAATGCTGGATTTACCGTTGCCCGGAGGGCCATACATCAGAATCGAGCGACCGGCACTGACAGCAGGACCGAGATGATCCAGCAGGCTGTCGGGCAGTACCAGATGGCCCATCGCCCCGGTTAGCTCTTCGCGCGTGATCTGGATATTGCGAATTGATTGGCGCCGCACCTGTTCGGCATACACACTGAGGGGCACGGGCATCGCGCCATAGTACTCAGATTGTTGCAAGGCGTCGAGAGCGCGCGCCTTGCCCATGTCAGTCAACTGGTAGCCCATTTCGCTACCCGCTGTGGCACTCATTGTGCCAGTGGCTTCTAGCAGACGTTGCTCACGGGCCATGTCGACCAGTTCCTGCGTGACGGTTCGGGGCAAGCAGACGGCTCTGGCCAGTTCGCTGACCATATCAATCGACTTGCGGAACATCGTCTTGATCAGGATGTCACGCATCATGACGACGGGCAGGCGCATATCGTCCAGCGTGGTGGGCGGCGGGGGTGGCTTCACGCCTTCGGTGATCTGCATATTCATTGTGTCTGGCCTCGTATCAGGTCGCTCGATTGCGAAACTGCCAGATAAAGGTGCAGAAAATATGGCGCGGGTCGGGCGGTATCAGGCGCCGTAAAGTGCGCCCAACACCAGATAGATAGCCAATGTGCCACCCAGGCACAGACCCATCGGGAATTTCTTGCCGCGTGACCAGCTCTCCCATTCGGGGGCCAACTGACGCAGTGACGTGTATTTGGCAATACGATGCGCGGTAAATCCGGCCAATAGGTTCGCGGCAAGTATCACGCAGAGCAGGCGCAGATCGCCCAACGCGATAAAAGGTGCAGCTGCCGCAGCGAATTTCGCATCGCCTGCGCCAATCAGGCCGGCGGCATTCATCACGATCCCCACCAGAAGCACGATAATCAGTTGAACCAGTCGCCAAATATATTGATCAAACGGAAGGGCGATCAATCCCACGATCAAAAAGATTGCGGCTAGCGCCAAGACGGCGAGGTTGGGAATCTTCATCACCCGCAGATCACTCCACGCTACCCAAAGGCAAACGGGAAGGACAAAGGGAAGGAACCACATGGCTGAGCTTGCGGTGATTTGCATCATGGGCCGGGCCCCTTTGCGGTGGCGCGAGTCAGTTGACCGCGGTGTTTTCCAAGGCACGCATCGAGCGCACAGCGGCTTCGAAATGTTGTGGGTGGGTGTCGATCGCATCGCGCAACAGGCCTTTGCCGGTCGTCACGTCGCCCTGTTTTATTGCCGCGAGGCCTAAAGTATATAGCAGTTGCGCGCGTTCGGTCTGGCTGACAGGCATGACTGGCAGCGTGTAATTGCGCTGTGCCCCGCGCGCCAATACGAGGTTGTTTTTGGCAGTGAACAGCGACTGATCCAGACGGATCGCATCGGTAAACAGCCGCTCTGCATCGGCAAAATCGCCGCGTGTCAGTTTGGAATAACCCCAGTTGTTCATCACGCCTGCGGGCCGCGTGGTCAGGCCCACGGCCGTTTCATAGAAACTGTCAGCGCGTTTCCATTCCTTGTTGCTATCGGCGATCATAGCCTCCAGCCGGTAGCGCTTGAATGTCTCATAGGTGGGCGGAACGCCATTCAGCACGGTCTCGGCCTGTTCCCATTCATTGTTCCGGATCAGAGCATCGGCCAAATCTACCTTGTCCTCGTCGTTGGCCTCTTTGTGGTCGACGACACGTTTCCATGCGGCAACTGCCTCGGTGTTGCGTTTGGCGCGCACAAGCGATTTGGCAAGGTTGCGTTGCAGATCGATCCGATCGGGTTGTTCCCCGGCGGTGCGCTGAAAATATGCAACCGCCTCGTTGGGGTCCGCCACCGTGAGCATCACATCGTTGAGATTGCTTTCATCAACGACATTCACGCCCTGAAAGGAGCGTTCCACAGTTGCATTGTCAGATTTTTCACATGCGGACAGCACTAAACTGCCCATTGCACAGAGCGTCAAAACGAGAGGGTGGCGCATTTTTGCGTCCTTTTACTGCCTTAGCCTCATCATGATATCGTGCGGATTAGGTAGTCACTGCTGCCGCGCCGTATCAATTTATAATTTTGTTCTTCCGAACCAGCATAGTAGGAATCATCGAGTTTTGCGAGTGCCAACCGAAAATTATCGCGAATTGAGTCACTTTCGCCATTATCGAGCGCATAGGCGCGGCGAAACACTTCGCTGGCTTCGGCAATTTCACCTTTTTCCATGAGAACGACGCCCAGATTGTTCCACGCTTCAGGCGATGATCCGTCTGCCTCGACGGCTTTCCGCAACAGTTCTTCAGCTTGGCCCAAACGTCCGAGACCGAGGTTCGCACTGCCAAAGCCGATGAGGATCTCCGGGGTCATCCCCTCATCCAAAGCGGCGCGTGAAAAGGCCTTGATGGCCAACTCATGCTCGCCCGCCCGGATCAGGCGGTGGCCGACGAGGGTGGCGTCGACTGCCGTCCCCGAACGCGAAACACCGGGCGCATAGGGACTGTCTGGCAGCTCAGGCTCTGCACAGCCTGCCAGCATAAAGCATCCCAAAATTACTGCGCCCGCTCGTTTCATCAGGCCTCATTTTTTTATCGTTGGATCAGTGCGAACTCATCGACGTTAGTTCCATGATACCCAGAACAGACGGTCCTACAAGGATGATCAACAGTGGTGGAACTGTAAGCATCATTGTGGCCAATGTCATCTTTGTTGGCAGCTTGTTGGCCTTTTCTTCGGCACGCATCACGCGCTTGTCGCGCATTTCGCCGGCGTAAACGCGCAAGGCGTCTGCGATGGACGTGCCGAACGTCTGTGACTGAACGAGAACGGTCACGAAGCTGGTGATGTCCTGTACACCGCAACGTTCCGACATTTCATTCAGAACAGAAGGTTTGTCGCGCCCGGCCTTGATTTGTTGACTGACGATTTCGAATTCGTCTGCGAGTGCCGGATAGGATGCGCGCATTTCCTGACTGACGCGAATGATCGACTGGTCCAGAGATTGACCCGCCTCGATACAAACCAACATCATGTCCAAGCTGTCGGGGAAACCGTCGGTGATTTCATCCTGCCGCGTTTGCTTGCGCTTGGTGATCCAATATTTCGGCAGCATGTAACCGGCGCCACCTGGACCTAGAATGTATAGCAGCATGGTTTTGGTGTCTGTTTCACCGCCCGACTTGAAAGCGACGTAGTAGAGTACGCCCAGAACCAAGAGGCCGATCCCGAGGGAGAATTGCGCAAAGTGAAAATAACGCACCGCGTCGCGGTTGCGATACCCTGCCTGAAGCAGGGTCAGGCGCATCTCGGAATATTGTTTCTCGTCTTGTGGCTCAAGAAACGTGGCATATTTGTCCAGCTTTTCATTGCGTGAGCCGGAGCGCAGTTTTTGTGTGCTGGTTTGCCCGGCGTTGCGGCTGGCCTGAGATTTTTTCAGCTTGGTCAGCGGATCGTCGCGCTGGTTCAGCATGATCGCAATCGTGATCAGGATCAGGAAAACCCCAAGCATACCAACGGCGATAATCGGGCCGAAAGGGCCCAATGCGCCGGTCAGGATTTCGTTGAGAAATGACATATCTGGCCTCTCAAACTTTGATATTCACAAGGGCGCGCATAACGATCAGGTTCAGTACCAGAAACACACCGACAACCAGACAGGCGGGGATGAAATAGGGGTGGTCCAGCACCTTGTCATAGTAATTCGGGTCGATCAGCTGAATGCCGACCATTGCCAGCAGCGGGAAACCTGACAGGAACTTGCCTGACCATTTGGCTTCGGCAGTGATCGCCTTGACGCGGCGAAACAGGCGGAATCGCGCGCGGATGACCTTGGCCAGACCGTCGAGGATCTCGGCCAGGTTACCACCCGATTGCTGCTGAATGGTCACCGCGACAGCGAGAAAGCGCAAGTCCTGCATGTCCAACCGTTCGGCCATTTCCTTGAGCGCCTCACCTACGTCACGGCCATAGGCCGCCTCATCCGCAATCATGCCGAATTCGCTGGCTAATGGATCCCCGACTTCGGTCGCGACGATCGAGATCGCTGATGAAAAGGGATGACCCACCCGCAAGGAACGCACCATGAGTTCGATCGCATCTGGCAATTGTTCTTCTAGCATCGCCATACGCTTGCCTGCTTTCATCGAAATCCAGGTAAAGACACCGCCCACACCCATGGCGACAGAGACGACTGCGCGGATTGGAACGGAGGTAGCAGTTCCGACCGACAGACCGATAAATGCGAGCGCGGCCAGACCCCCCATCAGCATGATCAATTGCTTGGGCGTGAATGCAATCGCGGCCTTTTGTGCTTTGGCCGACAGGATTGAATACAGCGGAATGCGTCGCGCCTTGAGGTGCTGCTGCATCTCCTTGCGAAGCTTTTCCATGACTTCTTCGCGATTGCCGCTCTTGTCCAGCATCTCCAGACGGCGGTTCACGCGGCTATTCAGACTGATGGATTTGCCAAAGACGGTCAGGTAGATGCCTTCGACAAGCACCAGAACGCCAACAAAGATGAGGCCGTAGATAATTGGTTCTGCGCTGATGCTCATGGGATTACTCCGGTCTCACGGGTTCATAGATGCTGGCCGGCAAATCATAGCCCCACAGACGGAACCGCTCGGAATAGTTGGAGCGTACGCCGGTCGCTGTGAAATGGCCGATGATCTTGTTCTCGGGGGTCAGGCCGACGCGCTGGAAGCGGAAGATTTCCTGCATCGAAATCACTTCACCCTCCATACCGGTGATCTCGGTGATTGAGGTCATGCGACGACTGCCATCCTGTAGACGGCTTGCCTGCACGATCAGGTTCACAGCGGATGCAATCTGTGAGCGCACAGCTTTTAACGGCATCTCAATCCCTGCCATCGCCACCATGTTTTCCAGACGGCTGACACCATCACGCGGGTTGTTGGCGTGAATCGTCGTCATAGAACCGTCGTGGCCCGTGTTCATTGCTTGCAGCATGTCGATGACTTCCTCGCCGCGCGTCTCGCCAACGATGATGCGATCGGGTCGCATCCGCAGCGCGTTCTTGAGGCAGTCGCGCGGGCTGACCTCTCCCTTGCCTTCGACGTTGGGGGGGCGGCTTTCCATTCGACCGACGTGGATCTGTTGCAGCTGAAGTTCCGCAGTATCCTCGATGGTCAGAATGCGTTCTGCATTGTCGATAAAGGAACTGAGCGCATTGAGTGTCGTTGTCTTACCCGAGCCGGTTCCGCCGGAAACGATGACGTTCAGGCGGCAGGCAACGGCGGCCTGTAGATAGGCGGCCATTTCTTCTGAGAACGCACCGAAGCTGACGAGATCATCAATTCCCAGTTTATCCTTTTTGAATTTACGGATCGAGACTAGGCTGCCATCCACGGCAACGGGCGGTACCATCGCGTTGAAACGTGAACCATCCAATAGACGCGCATCAACATAGGGATTCGATTCGTCTACCCGCCGTCCGACCGCGCTCACGATTTTGTCGATGATCCGCAGCAGGTGCTTTTCATCTTTGAACGTCACATCGCTGAGCGAAAGCTTACCGTCACGCTCGACGAAAATCTGATGCGGACCGTTGACGAGGATATCGTTAACGGTGTCGTCCTTCAAAAGCGTTTCCAGCGGACCGAGGCCGCGCACTTCATCGTACAGTTCTTGGGTAAGCGTGCTGCGCTCTTCACGATTCAGAACGATGCTGCGCTCTTCGAGCACTTCGGCGACGATCGAGCCGATTTCGGCGCGCAGGTCGGATTCTGTTGCGGTGTCCAGCGCGCTGAGGTTCAGATTATCGAGCAGGGCGCGATGCAGGTCGAGCTTGATTTCGCCTAACCGTTCCTTGCGCTTACGTTCTTTGTCCTGTGGTGCTGCCTTCGCATCTGCGGCCGGCAAGGGGCGCCGCAATGACGTAATGGCAGCCGGAGCTTCAGCCTTTGCTGATGCTGCGGCATTCGCAGGACCCGCAGCATTGGCAGCGGGCTTGCCCTTGGATAGCGCGTCCGCTTTAGCCGGAGCCGCGCTGGTTGGCTTTTTGTAACGTGAAAACATTTACTCGCCCCTATCAATAACTATGCCGCTTCGGCATCACTCTTGCCCAATTCATGCAAAGAAGAGGCCAGCTTGGCGATTTCCTTGCGCAGCGGATTCTTGGGTGCCGATGAGGCCAGCGGCAGGCCGTGGTCGGCCCCTTGGCTGACGGCCTTACCGCCGTCGGGCAACTGCAGTTCGATCCCGATTTCCAGACTTTCCGCCATCCGCTTGATCCGCGATTTACCATTCAGGTCGGTAAACTTGGGCGCGCGGTTGACGCAGAAACGCAGCCGTTCCAGTGGCAGGTCTTCTGCCTTGAGCGCGCGTTTCAGGCGCAGCGTGTTCTGCGCTGACCGCATATCCATCTCAAGCGTGACAAAGTAGATTTGCGCGGCAGTCAGGACTGTTTCAGTCCATTGCACCAGCGTGGTTGGCATGTCGACAATCACGTAATCGAAATGCTTGCGAGCCTGTTCCAGCACCCTGTTCACATCATCGGGTGAGATCAGATCGAGCGGCAGTACCTCGGGCGGCGCAGTCAAAACCCAAAGCCGATCCTCGTAGCTGACCAGAGCCTGCTTAAAGATGTCTTCGTCCATCGCTTCGGTGTCTGACCACATTTCGTAAACGGCATCGCGGCGCGGCAGATCCAGAAAGGTCGAGACCGAACCAAATTGCAGGCTCAGGTCAAGAATGCAGACGCGAGGGGCGTTTTCCTTGGCCACAGTCGCCAGTTCCCACGCGAGGTTCACTGCCAACGTCGTGGCACCGGTCCCTCCGGCGAGGCCATGTACACCCAGCATAACGCCATCTTCTGCGGTGGCTGTAGGAGCGGTCGATGCGGCCGGTGCCGGATCGGGCTTGCGCAGTCGTTCGATCGCCGCCTGCAGCTCGTTCTCGGGGAGGGGGTAGGGCACAAACTCGTCGGCACCTTCGCGCAGCAACTGGTGCAACGCCGCAGGGCTGACGTCATCGGCGATCAAGATCACCTTAATTCCGCGCATCCGCGCCAGGGTAATGATTTCGCTGATCATTGTCAGGCGTGCTTCGTCAGACTGGTCTATCGCAATTGCAACGAATTCGAGCGCCTCAGCCTCGGTTTGTTTCAGGTACGACAGCGCCTCGGGAAACCCGAGATCGCCCCAGGCTTCGCCAAGGGCGGCTTCCATATCTTCGATCAGCAGATCAAAGTTGCGCACGTCCCGGCTGATCGTACACGCGACGATCGGGCTGGCATCTGGTTGTTGTATCGCACTGCTCATTGCGTTTCGGTCCTATTTTTCCGCGTCACCTGTACCGGCGCCTCTACGATTGGTCGTTTTGGGGCGAACTGTCGGCGCGTCCCTGCTGCGCTGCGCCATGTGAATGACGCACGGCACATTTCACCCTGTCTGGAATATCGTCTGTAATGTTGGCAACAATACGGCCAAAAAACCATTTTTGTGCGAAAGATGGACGCCGCGGCTGGCGTGAGCGACAACATCGCAGGGCTGATTGCCCCCGTGGAACCTGACTGCGGGCAGTTCTTTGCGCCTACCGGGCTATACGTGTGTAGGCGTCGCAACGGGACAAGAAGAACCCGCCGACAGTGCGGCGGGCTTTAGGTGTCCCGGCAAGCCGGGCAGGGAGATAACTCTGCGTGTCTTATTCATCGGCGGTGGACGAACCACCGGCTTTGACGAGGATAAGATCAGAATCTGGTTTGGCACTGGTGACGTACTCGCGGAATACGACTTCGGCGTATTTCCCGTCCATCACGATTGGGTGGGAGCGGACAAAGCCCGAAACTTCGGTCACGGTCCGGCGGTTGCGGCGTTCACGGCCTTGGGTCACGATCAATGGCTGCGATTCGCCAAATGAGACGACGGCCTCCAATCGGGAACGATTGATGCCCTGCGAGGCCAGATATCCGACGACGGCGTTGGCGCGGGCCAAGCCCAGACGCTTATTAAAGCTGTTCGAACCGACAGCGTCGGTGTGTCCATAAACACGGAAGCGGACTTCCGGGAATTGTCGAATCCACGCAGCCTGTTCGCGGAGCGTGTCGCGCGCGCCAGCATCCAGTTGCGCTGAATTGAAGGCGAAGTTGACAGTACTGAGAACCTCGGTCGCGAAACGATTGGACAGATCATAGACGTAACTCTTCTCGCCAGACATGATCTGCGTGTTGTTCATGTTCGCATTGCCGAAGCTGCCGCCATCGACCAGAGAACCGGCCTCGTCGAAGTAGGAACGATACACCTGACCAGTGTTCTTGGAACAAGCTCCAAGAGCAATAACTGACAGAAAAATAAGTGCTTTTTTCATTGTTCTCGCACCTGCATCAATCCATTACGTAGCCATATGAGCCGCTGAAGTCCTGTTTGGCAACCTCTCCAGTCGGTCCGGTATCGGGCCCCACGTTGCGCGCAACGCGTCCGTTCAGGAATAGGTCTGCCTCGGATGGCAGGCGAACCCGGTCAGTGGGCAGCGCCAGCGCCTCTCCCTTGGTTGGGGTCACCAAGTGCGCGGTCACGATAATCACCAGCTCTGTTTGCGAGCGTTGATAATCGGCGCTACGGAAAAGAGCACCAAGGATTGGGATGTCACCAATCCAGGGTATCTGACCGTTGGTGTCCTGAAAATCATCCTGCAACAGCCCCGCGATGGCAAAGCTCTCGCCGTCGCGCATGGCGATGGTGGTCGAGGCGTCACGCCGACGGAACGCATTGATCGTAAAGCTGTTTACCCCGCCGATCGTGATCCCGTTGTTGGGGTCCAAAGCCGATACTGCGGCTGCAATTTCGAGGTTGATCACATCATCATCAAGCACACGCGGCACAAAGTTCAACTCAACACCAAAGGGTTTGTATTCGACGGTAATCGTGCTGTTGTCCTGAGCGATCGGAATCGGGTATTCGCCACCCGCAAGGAATTTTGCCTCTTGCCCCGACAGGGCCGTCAGATTTGGTTCTGCCAGAGTGCGCACAACGCCTTTGCTTTCAAGAGCTTGCATCAGGATGCCGATCTGAGCGGATCCTGCGTTAAAGCCAAAGAAAACCGCGCCATTGTTGGCCGATCCGTTCGGGCCAGTGCCTGGAACGACCCCTGCAATGTTGGCATTGGACGCGCCGGCATTGTTAGTCGAAGCACCTACGCCTAGGCCACCTGTCGACAGGCCGTCCACCGAGAGCGAAGTCGAAAGGCTCTTGGCCACGGTTCGCTGCATTTCGGCGAAACGCACTTTCAGCATGACCTGCTGTTTGCCCGATACGCTCATCAGGTTGGACACCCGTTCAGGTGCATAGCGTTCTGCCAGGTCCAGTGCGCGCTGCATGCGCGGGGTGCTGGAAACGGTGCCCGAAAGCACGATGCCATCATTGGCGGTACGCACTTCGATTCGCTCATTCGGAAGGATCTGGCGCAACCGTTCCTTGAACTCCGATACATCGGCGCTCACCCGGACTTCGACATTGGTAATAAGCCTGCCGTTTTCATCGAGCAGCGTCAGTGTCGTACGCCCCGGCGATTTGCCGAGGACATAGATGGTACGATCCGACAAGGTCGAAAAATCGGCGATAGATGGGTTCGCGATGCTCAGTTCTGCAAAGGGTACGTCGCTTTCGACAACGACAGCACGGTTCATCGCAACACTTAGATCGCGGCCCGTGCCTTTACGAACGACATGCAGGCTTTCTGCATGAACCGGCGCAGGGCCTGTGCCCGCGCAAATGGCAAACCCCAGCAGGGCTGCCGCAAAAATACTTCTACTTTTCATGTGACCTGCCTTTTCCGATCACGCCTCATTTCGGGTCTTTTTGCCCGTATTGCTTATTAGTCTGAGGCATTTTGACTTTTTTATCAAGAATCAATGCTACTTAGCCGATTTTTATCAGATTGGACGTTAAACAGTTGCATGAAAGAAACGGGGCATCGCAGAAGCGACACCCCGATTTTGCAAGTGTTTTCAGTGGGCCATGTCATCGCGCCGCCTGTATTTTTGCAGGTCCACGGGGCGTGATCACGCGAGCACAACATCAATAGTTTGGGCGTTTTCGATCACGCATGTGGTTTGAAGCGATTGCAGGATGCATCAGTTCGTGCACGGGATCGGTGTGATGATGACCTCAGAACCGCGGCGCGTCCGGATCGAGCAGACCTGCTCTTGCGGACGTTCAACAGCCACCGGTGAGCTTGCGAGCCCGAGCAATTGATGTTGGTCTATTTCAATCGCAGTAGTGATCGTGTCATCCTGGGCACCAACCAACGAAAGGCTCAGGCGTCCGGTCGACTGGGCTTGCTGCAACGCCGCGACCTGTTCGGGGCGCGCCGATACCGTAACTGTGCGTGCGATTTGCGCCTTTAGGTCGTCGCCGTTCGCACTTTGATCGATTGCGATCAGCTTGATCCCGGCCTCGATCAGTTTGGTCACGTCGCCGCTGGAATTACCTTCGGTGCGCATGGCATCGCCGCCGATGCTGCCGGTCCAATAGACATCTACCCGATCTCCGGGGCGCAGAAAGCCAGATACACCAGAGGTACGGTCCACTTCGATCGCGAATGCACGCATGCCGCGCTCCAGAGCGTTCGTGATGCCGGCATCTTCGCCGGGGCCGGTTACTTTGACTGCGAGAATCGCCTCGAATTTCTCCATCGCGCGCAAGACTGTGCGCGGCTCGTCTTCACCTTCAGGGAACAGCGCCTCTTCAGTGCCGTAGATACCCTCAGGCAGAGATGCTTTGGGAAACTTAACCAGTTGGACGTCTTTTTTCATCAGGCGCTGGCCATATTTCAATGGTTCTTTGGCGACGTAGATATCGACCGTTTCGATCACAGGTGCGCGGGATTTGCGTTCTTGGGCCAGCTGGGCCTGATAGCCTTGGATATAATTCTTGGCCATATATACGGCAAAGCCAGCAAGGCCGAGCCCCACCACAAGTACCAGTCCAAAAACAGCGCGCATGGCCTATCCTTTCGTCGTTACGTCTTTGCCGCACGCGGGCGACCGCGAGTCGGCATTATCCAATCCGGTTTGTATCCGGTAATTGTGGCAAAACCGGGTTCACCCGGTGTTTGCTTTGCGGTGGTTCGGCCTGTGTAGGGCGAGCGAAGAAGCGGTTATCTGTTAACGCCGCTGACGCTTACGCCGGAAACTTCGTTTTTGATGTCGCCAGACAGTTTTGACGATGCGCCCATCATCTCTGCTACGCCGCCGGCTGCCAGACCTACAACGGCTGCGGTCAGAACAACCCAATCGACCGTCACCGCGCCATCTTCGTCGCGTTTGAAAATTCTGAGATTTCTGATCTTCTTCATAGCAGCACCTCGATGTTGATGTGGCAGCTCATGAAAGCAACGATCAGATGACCTGAACGCAAGAAAACGGGCGTTCGAAAAAACCGATACTGCGGTGCTGCATGAGGCAGACTTGGGTGTATTAACACCAGAGAGCCGCAAATCCGTGACTTGCGGCTCTCCGTAACTTGGGTGGCGAAGCTAGAAATTAGCTGCCAACGCCTGTGACGGCAGTTGCTTCGACGCCAGTCTGAATGTCGTCTGCCAGGTTGCCAATACCGGTCGAAACAGTCGACACGCCTGCAACACCCAGGCCAACCACAGCAGCGGTCAGAACGACCCAGTCAACTGTCACGGCACCGTCTTCGTCTTTGCTGAAGTTTTTGAAAAATTTGATCATGGTTTGGTCCCTCCAAAGGATCATAAAGTTTACTCAGGTTCGTAACCGTTTTGCTTTCTGGCCGCCTCTCTCTGTTGGCCGTCTGCGCTGCGGTATGGGGAGATATAGCCAGTCAATTCGGGCAGGAATTGGGCACGATTGGTTCGATTTTGGAGCAGATTAATATTTCCGTAAGGTAACTTGTTAACATATTGTTTTATAACGATATAAAAATCTGAAAAATTTCGATTTCATGCGGGGACTGTACCGAATTGATGTCCGTTTGCGGTTGATTGACCCCAAAAACGCACCAATAGCTGGTAAAAATCGAAGACTTTTGCGATGCTCAGGTCAATAATCAACAGGCCGAGCAGTCCGCCGTGAGTAAAATTATGAAAAAATACGTATTGGCGGCGATGCTGTCAGTTCTGAGTGCAGGCGCGCTAGCGGGCGATCCCGCACCATTTCCCGAGTTTACCTTTAAGATGGGCAAACCACCCAAGGCTGGAACGGCCAAGCGTATCACGATCCAGATCGAACCGGGCGATCAGGCGACACCGTCAGCGCCGGCAAAGCCCGATGACGTCCCCGGCGCTCCGGTGCGTGCCGCGCAATACGATTGGTTTTGGGATCATATCCCTCCGGGTTACTCGGATGCGGGTGCGCTGCGGTTTGAAACGGCATTGCAGAAATTGGCGCAGCCGCCCGCAGGTGCCGCAGCCCCGCGACCGCGCTTGCAGCACATTCAGCAAATCGCGCTCAGCCAAGGCCAGAACATCCTTATGGCGACGATTGGCACCGATGTATCCCCGGCGCTCGTATTGGCAGTGATTTCGGTTGAGTCCGGCGGGCGCGACGACGCGCTCAGCGAAAAGGGCGCGCAGGGTCTGATGCAGCTGATCCCGGCCACGGCAACGCGCTTTGGCGTGGACGACAGTCTGGCGGCAGATCAGAATATCAAGGGCGGGGTGGCCTACCTTGATTGGTTGCTAAAGGAGTTCAAGGGCGATCCGATCTTGGCGCTGGCGGGGTACAACGCGGGCGAGAACGCGGTGAAAGCAAATGAGGGCGTCCCTCCATATCCAGAAACGCGCGACTATATACCAAAGGTTCTAGCCGCCTATGATGTCGCGCGCGGGCTATGCAAGACACGGCCGCAATTCATATCCGATGGCTGCGCGCTGAACCTGGCCATGAAATAGAATTGGGCGCCTCCTATATATAAGAGCCGCCCAACAAGTCCGTATTCGAGATGTCTGGGTCAGACGAGCGTGGCCTCGGTCGCGGCGCGCAACTCGTCTTCGGTCACGCCGTCCGCAGTCTCGACGATGCGCAGACCGCCCTCGACCACATCCAGCACGCCCAGATTGGTAATGATCCGGTCCACAACACCTTTGCCGGTCAGGGGCAGGGTGCAGGACTTCAGCACCTTGCTGTCGCCGTGTTTGTTGGTGTGGTCCATGACCACGACCACACGGCCAACGCCCGCGACCAGATCCATCGCGCCGCCCATGCCTTTGACCAGCTTGCCGGGGATCATCCAGTTCGCCAGATCGCCATTCTCGGCCACTTCCATCGCGCCGAGGATTGCGGCGGCGATTTTTCCACCGCGGATCATGCCAAAGCTTTGCGCGCTGTCGAAATAGGCAGTGCGGCTCAGTTCAGTGATGGTCTGCTTGCCTGCGTTGATCAGGTCCGGGTCTTCGTCACCTTCAAGCGGGAAAGGCCCCATGCCAAGCATGCCGTTCTCGGATTGCAGGGTGATGTCCTTGTCACCAACATAGTTCGCCACCAGCGTCGGGATCCCGATGCCAAGGTTCACGTACATGCCGTCTTCCAGCTCTTGTGCCGCGCGGGCGGCCATTTGATTGCGATCCCAAGGCATCATGCGTCCTCCCTTTTGCGAACGGTGCGTTGTTCAATACGCTTTTCGTGATCACCCTGAACGATCCGATGCACATAAATGCCGGGCAGGTGGATGCTGTCGGGGTCCAGTGACCCGCGCGGCACGATCTCTTCGACCTCGGCGATGCAGATCTTGCCACACATGGCTGCGGGTGGGTTAAAGTTACGGGCCGTCTTGCGGAACACGAGGTTCCCGGTGTCATCGGCCTTCCATGCCTTAACGATCGACAGATCGGCAAAGATACCGCGTTCGAGGATGTATTCCTCGGGTTGACCATCGGGGCCAGTGGGAAACTCCTTCACTTCCTTGCCTTCGGCGATAACTGTGCCCACTCCGGTTTTGGTATAAAAACCTGGAATGCCGCAGCCGCCCGCGCGCATCCGCTCGGCCAGCGTGCCTTGCGGGTTGAATTCCAGCTCCAACTCGCCGCTCAGATATTGACGCATGAATTCGGCGTTCTCGCCGACATAGGATGACAGCATCTTTTTCACCTGCCGCGTTTGCAGCAGAATACCGATACCAAAATCGTCGACGCCGGCATTGTTAGAGGCAAAGGTCAGATCCTTGGTGCCTGCCTCCTTGATCGCCTGCAACAGCAGCTCTGGAATGCCGCAGAGACCAAAGCCCCCCGACGCGATGAACATTCCATCAAACAGCACGCCGTCCAGTGCCTCTTTGGCGGATCCATAGACCTTTTTCATCAAAGCCCCCTCGTTGTGATTGGTTGGGACCGATATGGGGTGAGCCGCATGGCAGAGTCAACGCTGCCCGGCACACGGGCCGGGCAGGTAAGGGTTTATACGTATGCGGAGCAGTGCATGCCTGCTTGCCGGATCACAGCACCAGTACCTGTGTGCCGATGGGCGTGATCGCGAACAGTTCCTCAATCATCGGATTGTATAGTCCGATGCAGCCCGAAGATGAACGCCGCCCGATCTTGCGCGTGTCATGGGTGCCGTGGATCAAGTAGGCGGGCCATGTCAGATACATGGCATGAGTGCCCAGCGGATTATCTGGACCTGCGGGCATAAACGTCGGCAGGCTGGGGTCACGCTTGCGCATGTTCTGGGTGGGGGTCCATGTCGGGCCGACCTTCTTACGGACGATCTTGGTATAGCCCCGTTTGGTCAACTCGTCGGACATGGGGATCGACGTAGGAAACACGCGGTAGTCGCTACCGTCGGCGTTCCAATAGTGCAAAGCGCGGGATGTGGTGTCCGCGATAATCGCGCCTTTGCCCAACGTGTCGAAATGATCCTGCCACTTTTGAGTGACAAAACTGGAGGTGTTACGCCGAACCGGCGCCTGTTGTGCGGTGGCCAGTGCCGGGGTGACGAAACCGGTCGCTGCCGCACCCAGAATGAGCGCGCGCCGCGAAAGGGATGTATGTGCCATGTCTGCCTCTGTCATCTGCGAAAGTTTTGCGCAGACTGCACCGGACACCCGACGGGCGAAAGGTAGTGCCCGGTCACAATGGCGTTAACATCGGCGCTGCAACGTGGGTATGCAGCGCACGCATGCCACGCGTGGCTATTCTTTGGTCGCAGGTGCCTTCTTGGCTGCGGGTTTCTTCTTCGCCGTCGCTTTCTTTGCAGGTGCCTTCTTCTTGGCTGGCGCCTTGCGACCCTTGCCGGATTTCGCGGCCTTGGCGGTGATCAACTCCACGGCCATGTCCATGGTGACATCGTCCGGCTCTGTGCCTTTGGGCAGGGTGGCGTTGACTTTTTCCCACTTCACATACGGACCATAGCGCCCGTCCATTACATTGATAGGGCCGCCGTTCTCGGGGTGTTCGCCCAACTCCTTGAGCGGTTTGGCGGCCGCACGTCCCGCGCCGCGGCTGGCCAGTTTTTGTGCCAGCACCTCGACCGCGCGGTTCATGCCGATGGTAAAGACTTCATCGACCTCCTTGAGGTTCGCATAGAGTCGCCCATGTTTCACGAACGGGCCATAGCGCCCGATGCCCGCCTCGATCATTTCACCATCATCAGGGTGCGGCCCGACCTTACGCGGCAGGCTGAGCAACGTCAGCGCCTTTTCCAGATCCATATCGTCGGTCGTCCAGCCCTTGGGTAGCGAGGCGCGCGGTGGCTTCTTGATTTCTTCGGTGGCTTCGCCACGCTGGACATAGGGGCCAAAGCGGCCACTGCGCAGACTGATCTCATCGCCAGCATCTTCGCCCAGCACACGATCGCCGCCCTCTGCAGCATCACCGCCGATGGGCCGGGTATAGCGACATTCGGGATAATTGCCGCAACCGACAAAGCCGCCGGATTTGGACGTTTTCAGGTGCAACTGTCCCTTGCCGCATAGCGGGCAGGTACGAGGATCGCTGCCGTCCTCGCGGGGCGGATACAGCGTCGGCGCCAGTGCATCGTCCAGCACGTCGAGAACCTCGGTAATGCGCAACTCGGATGTTTCACCAATGGCGGCAGAGAAATCACGCCAGAACCGCCCCAGCAGTTCCTTATAGTCGGCTTCGCCCGCACTGACGTGATCCAGTTCTTCCTCAAGGTTGGCGGTAAACTCGTAACCGACATATTTGCGGAAGAAGTTGAGCAGGAATATCGTGACGATCCGTCCCTTATCTTCGGGGATCAGGCGATTGCCGTCCTTGCGGACATATTCGCGGTCCTGAATCGTGGTCACGATGCTGGCGTAGGTCGATGGACGACCAATGCCCAGCTCTTCCATTCGTTTCACCAAAGTCGCTTCGGTGTAGCGCGGCGGCGGTTGGGTGAAGGATTGCGACGCCAGCACCGCCTCGTTTTCGCTGAGAACGGCAGCGGCGTGAGCGGACATACCACCCTTTGCGGTCTCGTCTATCACGCTGTCTGATTTGTCGGCCTTGGCAAATTGCGCGCGCAATGACCCATCGGCAAAAGCGGCAGGTTCGCCCTGCGCGATTTGTGGCAGGCGACCATCCTCATCATCTGCGGGCTCGTCGCGGCCTTCCTCATAGACGCGCAAGAAGCCGTCAAACAGAACGACCTGCCCGGTGGCGCGCAAGCCGATCTGGCCATCATCGCTGCCGATCTCGACAGTGGTGCGCTCCAGTCGGGCAGCCTCCATCTGACAGGCAAGGGTGCGTTTCCAGATCAAATCATAGAGGCGAAATTGATCTTTGTCGGTGATCTTGAGCGCTGCCGCATCCTTGGTCATCTCGGTCGGGCGGATACATTCGTGGGCTTCTTGCGCGTTTTTCGCCTTGTTTTTGTACATGCGCGGGCTGCCCGGCACGTATTCCTTGCCGTACCTGTCGGTGATTGCATCGCGCACCGCATGCACCGCTTCGGGGGCCATGTCGATCCCATCGGTTCGCATATACGTGATGTAGCCTGCTTCATAGAGCCGTTGTGCAGCGCTCATCGTCTGGCGCGCGCCCATCCCGAATTTGCGGCTGGCCTCCTGTTGCAGGGTGGACGTCATAAAGGGGGCTGATGGGTTGCGACTACCCGGTTTGGCCTCGACATTCACGACCTTCAGCGCGCGGCTGGTAACCGCCTGTACTGCCAGTTCGGCTTGGGTGGCATTCTCGAGATCGAATTTTTCCAGCTTTTTTCCGGCAAGGGTGGTCAGTCGCGCCTCGTACTCTTGTCCGCGTGGTGTGCTGAGCAGGGCCTTGACCGACCAATATTCACGGGCATCGAATGCTTCGATCTCCATCTCGCGCTCGACGATCAGACGCAGGCAGACTGATTGTACACGGCCCGCCGACTTGGCGCCGGGCAGCTTGCGCCATAGTACCGGGCTGAGATTGAAACCGACAAGATAATCCAGTGCGCGGCGCGCCAGATAGGCCTCGACGAGCGGCGCGTCGACCTGACGGGGGTTTTCCATCGCTTGCGTGACGGCGGATTTTGTGATTGCGTTGAACACCACACGGCTCACCGGTGTATCTTTCTTGATCGCCTTGCGTTTACGCAGCGCCTCTTCGAGGTGCCAACTGATGGCCTCGCCTTCGCGGTCGGGGTCAGTCGCAAGGATCAGCGCGTTGTCGTCTTTCAAGGCATCGGCGATCGCTTTGACATGTTTGCGGCTGTCGTATCCGACTTCCCATTTCATGTCGAAACCGTTCTCGGTGTCGACTGAACCGTCCTTGGGCGGCAGGTCGCGGACATGCCCGTAGGACGCCAGAACGATGTAATCCTTGCCCAGATATTTGTTGATTGTCTTGGCCTTGGCCGGAGATTCGACGACAACGACGGGCATGGACTTCCTTTCGACTCGGGGACTGGCACCTCATGGCGGCGGACCATGTGGGGTGCTGGAGCGATTTGTCAATGCAGCCAATGTGCCGCACGGGGCATGTGTGGCGTGTGGGATTTTGCAATTGCGTCTCGTATCGGGCAGCAATCGCAAGCCGCCGACTGTGGCGCAGAACTTATCAAAGATCAGTCCGGGAAGCGTCTTGAGGATGCGCAGCACCGGGGGCGATAGGCATGAGCCAATACGGAAAGAGGAATTTGTCTGCGACCATTCACCGCTGCGCGATGCGGGACGGAGGTGCGTCAGAGATAACTGTTGTGTGATATTGCTTCGGAGGTTCCGGTCTGATCGGCTTGTTCAGCTTACACGTGACAGCAAGCCGCCAGGTTGTCGACAAATACGGCCTTCGATTTCGAGATCGACAAGAACGGGTGCAACACTGCGCGCGGGAGCACCGAGATCGCGGATCAGTTGATCTTCGGCCAGTGGTGACGGGCCGAGTCGGTCGAGGATCACGTCATGCAGATCTGCCGTTTCGCGCAGGCTGCGCCGGTCTGCGGGCCGTTCCCGATCGTCGGCAGCACTCGGGTTGCTTGCGGTTTCTGGTGAAACGGGCAGATCCAGTTGTATGCGTCTGGTATCCGGGTCAGCAGTTTGCGGCAGCGCCTCGATTACATCGGTCGCATTGCGAACCAGACGCGCACCATCACGGATCAGCATGTTACAGCCCGCCGTGCGTGCGTCAAAGGGATGCCCCGGCACCGCCATAACATCCCGCCCCTGATCAAGCGCATTGCGCGCCGTGATCAAAGAGCCGGATTTGGCCGCAGCCTCGATGATCACCACCGCCTGCGCTATGCCGCTGATAATGCGGTTGCGGGTTGGAAAGTGTCGGGCCTGAGGGACCGTGCCCATCGGTTGCTCTGACAGACGTATTCCGGTGCGCGCAACATCATCGGCCAAGCGTGCATTCTCTGCAGGGTATAGGATGTCGACGCCGCCTGCGAGTATCGCGACGGTCCCGGTTTTCAACGTTGCTGTATGCGCTGCGGCATCGACGCCGCGCGCCAGCCCGGACACGACGACATAGCCCTGCTGCGCCAGATCGCTGGCCAGCGCCCGTGCCATGCGTGTGCCCAATGATGAGGCATTGCGCGCGCCGACCAGAGCAACCATGGGGCGTGCGAGTATGGCGGTATCCCCAATGGCCCACAGCATTGGCGGCGCATCGGGAATGCTGCGCAACAGACTGGGATACTCGGCATCGGTGATAAATATTTGCCGCGCCCCGCTGGCATGTCCGGCGCGGCGCTCAGCATGGATCACCCCTTCGGGGCAAACACTATAATCCGTAACACCTGCCGCGCGGGCAATTTCGGGCAGCGCCTCTAGCGCGGCTTGTGCCGTGCCGTGTTCAGCAAGCAACCGATAGAAGGTTGCGATCCCGACACGCCGGGAGCGCAACAGACGGAGCCACGACACCCGATCATCTTCCGTGGTGGGTGGGAGTGGGGGGTGAGTGGAAGGATGTGTATCCTCGGTCATCGCAGCTCCGCCTGATTGCAAGAGGACATTAGGCAGCGCAGGGTTAATGGCGGGTAAACCAAAACGGGGCATTTCAGAAATGATCTCTGAAATCACCTAACGTATTGATTTACATTTCCAACATAGCAGGGGGCCTAACAGGTAATGTAGGGCTTCTATCCTGCTTCTCGCCGTAGCAGTTCCAGTCAGCACATCATTGGCCCGACGATTCGTAGCAAATGGTGTGAACGCTTCCACCTGGCCCGTAGATGCATTTGCCGGAGGTATTCACGCGCAGCGCGCTCAGGTCGCCGAACCGCCCACAGTCAGACCGCCAATCATCACGGTCGGCTGGCCGACGCCCACGGGCACCCATTGGCCTTGCTTGCCGCAATTCCCCATGCCGGGATCAAGCGCCATGTCACTGCCGAGCGCCCTGATCTGGTTGAGCGCAGTCGCGCCATCGCCGATCAGGGTGGCCCCTTTGACCGGTGCGCCAACCACGCCATTGCGAACGCGGTAGGCCTCGGTGCAGGAAAACACGAACTTGCCGTTGGTGATGTCAACCTGCCCGCCACCAAAACCGACCGCGTAAATGCCATCCTGCAAGTCGGCCACGATGTCACCCGGTGCGGTGTCGCCACCCAGCATATAGGTGTTGGTCATGCGCGGCATCGGTGCGTGTGCATAGCTTTCGCGGCGTCCGTTTCCGGTGGGGGCGACACCCATTAGACGTGCGCTCTGACGGTCCTGCATGTAACCAACCAAAATGCCGTCCTCGATCAGGACGTTGCGGCCAGACGGCGTGCCTTCGTCGTCGAAGCTGAGGCTTCCGCGCCGATCCGGTAGAGTGCCGTCGTCCAGCACGGTCACGCCGGGGGCTGCTATGCGTTGGCCCATCAGCCCGGCAAAGGCCGAACTGCCCTTGCGATTAAAGTCGCCTTCAAGCCCGTGGCCGATTGCCTCGTGGAGCAAGATGCCTGGCCAGCCGGGACCAAGCACCACATCCATAACACCAGCAGGGGCGGGGACGGCGTCCAGATTTACCAGCGCGATGCGCAATGCCTCGCGAGCCTTGGCCTGCCAGTCCTGCGGGGCGATGAGCCCATCTAGCCCGACACGGCCGCCGCCGCCTGATGTGCCGGTCTCGCGGCGTCCGTCCTGTTCGACGATGACCGAGACATTCACCCGGCAGAGCGGTCGTACGTCACGTAAATGAGTGCCTTCAGGCCGCAGGATCTCGACCTCTTGCAGCGTTGCGGTGATCACAGCCGTGACTTGTACGACACGCGGATCCAGCGCACGAGCAAAGGCGTCGATCTCGCGCAGCGTCTCAATCTTCGTGGGAAAGCTGACACCTGCTATGGGATCGGAATCAGTATACAACCGGGTATTCGTCGGCGCAGGCCCGACATCGAGCGTCCCACCCCCCGCGCCGACGGCCAGTTGCGCCGTCTCGACCGCGCGGAGTAGCGCCGCTTCGGATATGTCAGTGCTATGCGCGTACCCCGCTGCCTCGCCGCGCACGGCGCGCAGGCCGAACCCTTCGCTGGCGTCATAGCTGGCAGTGCGCACTCTGCCATCGTCGAAGATCAGCGTTTCAGAGCGGCTGCGTTCCAGAAACAGCTCACCGTCATCGGCGCCACGGGTGGCAGTGCGTAGGTGCGTCAGTGCGGTTTCGGTGTCGAGGTTGGTCTCGAACGGTCGAAAAGGGGCGTCTTGCATGTGTTTTGTCCTCGACTGTCGACGTCTTAAATTGACCTATGTCAAAAAAGCGTCTGTTTGCCGCAATCGTCATTCTTGTCTGTCGGTGCAGAATATGGTTTTAACGGGCGATGAAACAACGGGATTCCGCCAGTGCGGCGGTTACCTCCCTCAAAAACGCGATAAACGCTTCAACCGACCAAGGTGCATCATGCGATATTTTTCCAAAATGCTGGCTGCGACAGCCGCCCTGACTGCCACACCCGCATTGGCGCAGGAGAACCTCGAAATCATCGGTCGGCCGAAAGACGGCCTCATGGGCTTTCAACCCGCGGCGACTGAGCTGGCGCGCGATCTGCACTGGCTCGACAATATGGTGCTGATCGTGATCACTGCCATCAGTCTGTTTGTTGTGGCGCTGCTGGTTTACGCGATCTTGCGGTTTAACCGCCGCGCTAACCCGACGCCTGCAAAGTTCACCCACCATTCGCCGATCGAAGTCGCGTGGACGATCATCCCGATCGTGATTCTGGTCTTTATCGGCGCGTTCTCGTTGCCGGTTCTGTTCAAGCAGCAGGAAATTCCTGAAGGTGACATCAACATCAAGGTGACCGGATACCAATGGTACTGGGGCTATGAATACACCGACCATGAGTTCGGATTTGAAAGCTTCCTGATCGGTGAAGGCAAAGTGTTGAACGATGAGGTTGTGGCAGAGCTGGAAGCGGCGGGTTACAGCCGTGACGAATTCCTGCTGGCAACCGACACAGCCGTTGTTGTGCCTGTGAACAAGGTCGTCGTGATGCATCTTACCGGTGCAGATGTGATCCATAGCTGGACCATTCCCGCGTTTGGCGTAAAGCAGGACGCAGTGCCGGGTCGTCTGTCGCAGCTGTGGTTCAAGGCTGAACAGGAAGGCACCTATTTCGGCCAGTGTTCGGAGCTTTGCGGCAAGGATCACGCCTATATGCCGATCACCGTCAAGGTTGTGAGTCAGGATGTCTACGATGCGTGGCTGCAAGGTGCGATCGAAGAATACGCCGGTACACCGCAGGGTTATAATGTGGCGGCCGCCGAGTGATGAGACCAAGCCGGGCTGAAGCCCGGCTTATGGCAGTGCAGGCCGGGCTTCAGCCCGCGATAATCGTTGAAAGCATACCATGACCGACGCAAGCATTCATGCCAGCAAGACCGACACTGCCGAGGCGGGGTTCGGTGATTTCTTTGCCCTGCTGAAACCGCGGGTGATGTCGCTCGTCGTGTTCACTGCGCTGGTCG
Organism: Roseovarius pelagicus; assembly: GCF_025639885.1. Classification (NCBI taxonomy): domain Bacteria; kingdom Pseudomonadati; phylum Pseudomonadota; class Alphaproteobacteria; order Rhodobacterales; family Roseobacteraceae; genus Roseovarius; species Roseovarius pelagicus. The sequence goes on from NZ_CP106738.1 coordinate 2,918,243, forward strand.
GATTGGTTGCCGCACCGGGCAGCGTGCATCCGATCATCGGATTTTCCGCGATCTTGTTTATCGCAGTCGGTGGCGGTGCTTCTGGTGCGCTGAACATGTGGTGGGACGCCGACATCGACCGAATCATGAAGCGCACCAAAGGACGGCCTATTCCGACAGGCAAGATTGCTGAGGGTGAAGCCTATGCCTTTGGCATGGCGCTGGCCGGATTCGCGGTGGTCATGCTGGGGTTAGCCACGAACTTTGTTGCGGCGGGGCTGCTTGCCTTTACAATCTTTTTCTACGTGGTCGTTTACTCGATGTGGCTCAAGCGTTTGACCCCGCAGAACATTGTGATTGGTGGCGCGGCGGGCGCATTTCCTCCGATGATCGGTTGGGCGGCGGCAACAGGCAGCGTCTCCGTAGAATCAGTGCTGATGTTCGCGCTGATCTTCATGTGGACGCCACCGCATTTCTGGGCTCTCGCCCTGTTTATGAAGTCAGATTACCACAAGGCTGATGTGCCGATGCTGACGGTCACCCACGGACGCAAGGCAACGCGGGCGCATATTCTGGTCTACACGGCATTGTTGGCGCCACTGGCGGTGGGTATCGGATTCACCTCGATTGGCGGACCGCTGTATCTGGCGGTGGCTGTGGTGCTGAATGCACTGTTCCTAAAAGGTGCATGGGATATCTGGCGGCGCGACGAGACGACGGCAGAAGCCGATAGCTACCGCACCGAGAGAAAGGTATTCCGCCTGTCGCTGATCTATCTCTTTGCTCATTTCAGCGCGATCTGGGCGCAGACCCTTCTGAACAGTTCCGGCTTCGGGGGCTGGGGATGAGTTTTCGCGAGCCGCATGAGCTGCACAAACGCCGGTTCAGCCGCAATCTGGGGCTGGGATTGGTGCTGGCGGGTTTCGTCGCTCTGGTCTTTGGTCTGACCATTGCCAAGGTAAGCCAAGAGGATTTCGCAGTTCCGACACAGGGCGAGGGAACCCACTGATGGCGCTTGATCCTAAGACACGGACCCTGACGCAACTGGTGGGCGTCGTCGTGGTGATGGGCGCGCTGGCATGGGCCTCGGTCCCATTCTACGATTGGTTTTGCCGGGTGACAGGCTTTGGCGGGATTCCCGGCGTGGCCCAATCTGGGTCCGATGAAATACTGGATCGGACGATCAAGGTGCGCTTTGACGCGAGCAAAGAACGCGGCATGCCGTGGGAATTCAAGCCGGTCGTACAAGAGATGGAGTTGCACATCGGCGAAACCGGGTTGGCCTTTTATGAGGCGTATAACCCGACTGACCGCGCCATTGCAGGCCAGGCGGCGTATAACGTGACACCATACGAAGCTGGCGGATTTTTCGACAAGATCGACTGCTTTTGCTTTACCGAGCAGGTTTTGCAACCCGGCGAACGGGTCATGATGCCGGTGACATTTCTGGTGGATCCCGCAATCGTCAGCGACAGGGACGCGAAATACACTCACACAATCACACTCTCATACACATTCTACGAGATTGACCTGCCCGAGGCGCAGGCCGCTCTTGCACCAGATAACAAAATGGGTACAAACCTGAACTGAGCCTCAAAATGCGTTTTGCAATTGATCCGGCTTGCGGATTTGATGCAAAGCGCACACGACATTGAAGGGGTGCGGGCCTTTTGCGCTTTCCCTGAGTCAGGAAATCGAAAAGGCCTTAAAGAGGGATAGACGCGATGGCACATGAAAAAAACCACGACTACCACATTCTGAACCCCTCATGGTGGCCGTTCCTCGGCGCTGTGTCAGGGTTCGTCATGCTTTACGGTGCGGTTCTGATGATCTCGCCACAAGCCGAATCAAACCAGCCATGGATGTTCCTCATCGGGCTCGTGGGCGTTCTGTACGTCATGTTTGGCTGGTGGTCCGACACCATTGCAGAGAACCAGGCGGGCGATCATACGCCGGTGGTCCGTATCGGGCTGCGCTATGGTTTCATCATGTTCATCATGTCCGAAGTCATGTTCTTTTCGGCGTGGTTCTGGAGCTTTTTCAAGCATGCCATGTATCCAATGGGCCCAATGTCACCCATCAAGGACGCTGTTTGGCCGCCTGTCGGGATCGAGACATTTGATCCGTGGCACCTGCCGCTGATCAACACGCTGATCCTGCTCTGCTCTGGCGCTGCTGCCACTTGGGCGCACCATGCGCTGGTTCATGAGAACAACCGCAGCGACATGAAATGGGGCCTGATCATCGCGATTGCTCTTGGGGCGCTGTTCACAGTGTTTCAGGCGTATGAGTATAGCCACGCTGCCTTTGGCTTCTCCGGCAACATCTACGGCGCGAACTTCTTTATGGCGACGGGCTTTCACGGGGCGCATGTTCTGATAGGAACGATCTTTCTCTTCGTATGCCTGATGCGGGTGCTGCGCGGCCACTTTACCCCTGATAACCATATCGGTTTCGAGGCGGCAGCATGGTACTGGCACTTTGTGGACGTGGTCTGGCTGTTTCTGTTCGCCGCTGTCTACATCTGGGGCGGCTGACGATTATTCGACGAGAATCGTGCGCTTTTCCATTGGATGACGATCTCTGCCTGTCACGAGCGCACGAGAGTATTTGAACAAAAAACAAGATGCGGAGGGCATGCCTTCCGCATCTTCTGTTTGAAGTGAGGGAACCGTGCAGAGGCGTATAGCAGTACCACTGGTCTTCGGGGTGATCGGGACAGCAATCCTGATAGGTCTGGGTTTGTGGCAGGTTCAGCGGCTGGATGAAAAAGAAACCGAGCTTGCCAGAATTGATGCACGGATCGCGGATGCGCCGGTCGGATTGCCGCAGTCGCCCAGTGAAACCGTGGACAAATATCGCGCGGTGAAGATGGAAGGTACGTTCCTGAGACCGGAACTGCATGTTTTGGTCGGGATCAAGGATATCGGCGCCGGGTATCGCGTGATCCAGCCTTATGAGACCGACGGGCGACGCATCTTAGTGGATCGCGGATTTATCAAGTTGGACGCCAAGGATGATGAACGCACGCCGGGTCCGGCGCAGGTCATCGGTAATCTGCACTGGCCCGACGAAGTTGACGGCTATACACCTGCCCCGGACGAGGCGCGCGCGATCTGGTTTGCACGAGATATCCCAGCGATGGCTGATGCGCTGGGAACCGAGCCGTTGCTGGTGGTCGCGCGGCAGGAAGCTTCGCCGATGGCGAGCCGCGTGAGGGCGTTGCCTGTAGATAGCGCAGGAATCCCGAATGACCACTTGCAATACGCGATTACATGGTTCTCTTTGGCGGTGATCTGGGCAGGTATGACTGGCTATTTTCTATGGCGCACAGCGGGTACGACGCGTGCTGCGAAAGGTAAGGCGACATGAGATATGTATCGACGCGGGGGCAGGCCCCGGTTCTGAGTTTTGAAGAGGCAATGCTGACGGGGCTAGCGCGTGATGGCGGGCTCTACCTGCCCGAGGCGATTCCACACATGGCACCTGCCGAGATCGCGGCGTTGGCGGGCCTCAGCTATGAGGAAGCGGCCTTTCGCGTGATGCGGCCCTATATCGGCGATGCCTTTACCGATGCGGAATTCGAAGCAATCATCGCGCGTGCCTATGCCGGATTTACCCATGCCGCGCGCGCCCCGCTGGTGCAACTGGGGCCGAACCATCATCTGCTTGAACTGTTCCATGGGCCGACACTGGCGTTCAAGGATTTCGCGATGCAGCTGATCGGGCAACTGTTCGAGGCGGCGCTGAAACGCAATGGCAAGCGAGTTTGTATTGTCGGGGCGACGAGTGGTGACACCGGTTCCGCCGCGATCGAGGCGTTTCGCGGGCTGGAAGCCGTTGATGTCTTTATTCTCTACCCGCAGGGGCGCGTCAGCGAGGTACAGCGCCGGCAGATGTCGACACCCGCCGAGGATAATGTACATGCATTGGCGGTCGAAGGGCATTTCGACGATTGTCAGGCGCGCGTCAAAGACATGTTCAACGACTTCGAGTTCCGCGATGCGGTTGGCCTTGCCGGGGTGAACAGCATCAACTGGGCGCGGGTGCTGGCGCAGGTGGTGTATTATTTCACCTCTGCCGTTAGCTTGGGCGCGCCGCACCGCGAGGTGAGTTTCACCGTACCGACTGGTAATTTTGGTGACATTTTTGCGGGCTACATCGCCAAGCGCATGGGACTGCCGATCGCGCGGCTGGTGGTGGCGACCAATCAGAATGATATTCTGCACCGCTGTCTGTCAAATGCTGAGTACAGGCCGGATGGCGTGATCCCGTCAATCAGCCCGTCGATGGATATTCAGGTTAGTTCCAACTTTGAGCGGGCGCTGTTCGAGGCTTATGGCCGGGATGGCAGTGCAGTGGCGCAATTGATGGAAGAGCTAAAGGCAGGTGGTTTCACTGTCAGCCAAGGTGCGTTGCAGACGTTGCAGGAAAACTTTGACAGCGGACGTTGTGACGAGAATCAAACCCGCGCCGCGATCCGGCGGACATGGGATACAACTGGCGAATTGCTTTGCCCGCATAGTGCCATTGGTGTGCATGTGGCCGAGGAACATATGGTGCCTGTGGTGCCGATGATCACGCTGGCGACGGCGCATCCCGCCAAGTTCCCGGCGGCAGTGGAAGAGGCCAGCGGTCAGCATCCCCCCTTGCCCTCGCATATGGCGGACCTGTATGAGCGGTCGGAACGGATAACCGAGGTGGAAAACGACCTTGGCGCCATTGAGACCCTCATCAAGGAACGGACTGCCCATTGACCGTCAACCTCACGACTCTATCCAACGGATTTCGTATCGTCACCGAGCATATGCCGAGCCTGCAATCTGCTGCTATCGGCGTCTGGGTTCTGGCCGGAGCGCGTCACGAGACACCTGAACAAAACGGCATTGCGCATTTTCTGGAACATATGGCGTTCAAGGGCACCCAGAGCCGGAGTGCCTTGCAGATTGCCGAGGCGATCGAGGATGTGGGCGGCTATATCAACGCCTATACCAGCCGTGAGGTAACGGCCTATTACGCGCGGGTGCTGAAGGATGATGTGCCGCTGGCGCTTGACGTAGTGGCCGATTTCCTGCGTAACGCCATTTTTGATCCGACAGAAATCGAGATCGAGCGCGGCGTGATCCTGTCGGAGATCGGGCAGGCGCTGGATACGCCGGATGATATCATTTTCGATTGGTTGCAGGAGAAGGCCTATCCTGACCATCCTTTGGGTCGTGCGATTCTGGGCGGAGAAGATCGGGTGCGCAGCTTTTCTCGCGATGATCTTACGCGCTTCGTTGGACAGCACTATCGCCCCGGACAGATGATTCTATCGGCGGCAGGCGCGGTTGATCACGATGCGTTGGTGCGCAGCGCCGAGGCACTCTTTGGGGATATGGCACCGGCGGATGCACCAGCAGCCCCCGTTGCGCGGTTTGCAGGAGGCGAGAGCCGGACAGTCAAGGCGCTGGAACAGGCGCATTTCGCGATGGCGTTCGAGAGCCCGGATTATGGCGATCCACGCATTCACGCGGCGCAAATTTATGCCACTGCATTGGGCGGCAGCATGTCGAGCCGCCTGTTTCAGGAAATCCGCGAAAAACGCGGGCTATGCTACACGATCTATACTCAGGCCGGTGCCTATTCGGACACGGGCATGATGACTGTTTATGCTGGCACGTCGGGCGATCAGATGGCGGACCTAGCCGAGATCACCATCGACGAGATGAAGCGCGCAGCAGATGACATGCGCGCAGATGAGGTGGAGCGTGCCCGTGCGCAGATGAAAGCGGGCCTGCTAATGGGACTGGAAAGCCCCAGCAACCGGGCCGAGCGGCTGGCGCGCATGTTGCAGATATGGGGGCGTATTCCTCCGCTGGACGAAGTGGTGTCGCGGATTGATGCGGTTTCGTTGGGGGATGTACGGACCTTAGCCGAAGAGATTGCAGCGCGGGCACCTGCCGCGATGGCGCTTTACGGTCCGGTGGAAAATGCCCCGACGCTGGAGGCATTGCAGGAAAGGCGCGCCGCGTGATGTTCCTGCCACGTCGCAAGGTCCGTATCGAGACCGAGCGACTGACGTTGCGCCCGCCCGTTCTGACGGACTATCGCGCCTGGAGCAGTTTGCGACAATCCAGCGCCGAGTTTCTGGTTCCGTGGGAACCATTGTGGTCGGACGACCATCTGGCCCGCAAAGGGTTTACCAACCGGGTCTATTGGGCGCAGCGCGCGATACGCGACGGCGCAGCGTTGCCGTTGTTCCTATACCGTCGTGAAACAGAGACACTGGTCGGTGCCATCACGGTGGACAATATCCGCCGAGGCCCAGCGCAGGCAGGAACCGTGGGCTATTGGATCGGCGAGCACCATGCACGGCAGGGGTACATGCGAGAGGCGATCGAGGCGGTGACACATTACGCGTTTGAACGACTCGACATCAGCCGTCTGGAGGCAGCTTGCCTGCCGGAAAATGCGGCCTCGCGGGGGCTGTTAGAAAAATGCGGGTTCAAATATGAGGGCGTCGCGCAGAGCTATCTTCAGATCAACGGGCGCTGGCGGACACATGTGCTCTATGCGGCGATTCGTGCGGATCGTCGTGGTCGCACAGGCGCAGGTTAAAAATCTGACAAGGGATCGATTTGCGCTATCTTAACCCTAGGTCGGGAGTGCAAAGATGGTTCGCAGTCTGCTTCTTTTCATCTGCTTATGTGCATCGGGCGCCGCCGTGGCGCAGGATCGGCGGCCCAGTCATTGCATCGCCGTCGCGGAGGCCGCACCGGGGGTGATCTATCTGCACAATGCATCGTTTCAAACCCCGGTCGCAGAACATTCAGTCCGATTGCGATACCTCGCGCACTCAGCTTTTTTGATCCAGACCAGCGAAGGGCTCTCGGCGGTAACCGATTTCACCGGGTTTGTCGGTAATGTCGATTTCACGCCCGATGTGGTGACCATGAACCATGCGCACGAGACGCATTGGACAGCTTTCCCCGACCCAGCCATCCCTCATGTCCTGCGCGGCTGGAGCGATGAACCGGGTGGGGCGGCTCATCATCTGGATCTAGGGAGCATGCTGATCCGCAATGTTCCGACGGATATTCGGAGCGCGTACCATGATGGAGTCGAACGCCACGGCAATTCGATTTTTGTTTTCGAGGTAGCGGGGCTGTGCATCGGACATCTAGGACATTTGCACCACATGCCTGATGACGCTCAATTCGCGGCGCTAGGGCGGATGGATGTGGTGATGGCGCCGGTTGATGGCGGCATGACGCTGGATCTGCCGACAATGATCGCTCTGTTGCAGCGGCTAAAGGCGAGTGTGGTGATACCGATGCACTGGTTTCATGACGGAACGCTCGGTGCATTTCTAGCGGGAATGGCAAGCGAGTTCGCTATTGAGAGCCACGGCGCGCATGATGTCACCCTATCACTGCGAACGCTACCGGAGCGGCCGACTGTTATAGTGTTGCGGCCGAAATTTTTGACCAAAAGCGAGTAGTCCGAAGGGAGAGTTCGACGATTTGTTTCGTCAGATTTGTCGCTAAAACACCGCGACCGGTGAATGGAAGGTTTTGCCCGTCGATAAGGTTTCGTATGGTCAGGCATGCAATTGAATTCAGTTGATCAGAAATGTCTTGATGCGCTTGCGGCGGCTTTGCCCGAGGCCGCGTTGCGCGACGTGGCACCGAGGTATCTGGAAGAGCCACGCGGGCGTTGGCACGGGCAAGCAGGCGTGCTGATGGCCCCGGCATCCGCCCGCGAAGTTTCGCAGGTTATTCAGATCGCCAATACGCAACGCGTGCCAGTTATTCCTTATTCCGGTGGAACTGGACTGGTCGGGGGGCAGGTCAGTCCGGCGGGGCCGCTGCCGATTTTGCTGAGCTTGGAACGGATGACGGCGGTGCGCGGACTCTACCCAGAAGAGAACGTCATGGTGGTTGAAGCCGGGGCGATCCTGTCTGATGTGCATGATGCGGCGGCGGCGGCAGAGCGGCTCTTCCCGCTAAGTATCGCGTCCAAGGGTTCTGCGCGGATTGGCGGGCTGCTGGCGACGAATGCGGGTGGGGTGAATGTGCTGCGCTATGGCAATGCGCGGGATCTTTGTCTGGGAATCGAGGCGGTTCTGCCAAATGGGGACCTCTGGAACGGGCTGAAGAGGCTGCGTAAGGACAATACCGGCTATGATCTGCGCAATCTACTGATCGGGTCCGAGGGCACATTGGGGGTGATCACCGCAGCCACACTTACGTTGGTTCCGCGCCCTGCGAGCGAAGGTACTGCATTGATGGTTGTGGACAGCCCGACGGCGGCGCTCGCTCTGCTGGCACTGGCAAAGGATCATGTAGGTGAGGGCGTGAGTGCGTTCGAGTTGATCCACGGTCAAGGATTGGCGTTTTTATCTGAGGCGCTGCCTGATCTGCGACAACCCTTTAACACGCAGCCAGAGTGGTGCGTGCTGATTGATCTGGGGATGGCACGCGGGCTGGATCCTGCGTCGGCACTGGAGCGGATATTTGAAGAGGCATCTGAGGCTGGCCTAGTTAGCGACGGTGTGATCGCACAGTCAGAAGGCCAGCGGCAAAGTTTCTGGGAGTTGCGCGAGCAAATCCCAGAGGCGAACCGGCGTATCGGGTCAATCAGCTCGCATGATATATCGGTGCCGCTTGGGATGGTGCCTGAATTCATCGAAAAAGCCGCCGGGGTGATCGGCGCTCTGGGGCATTTCCGCATCAACTGTTTCGGGCATCTGGGCGATGGCAACCTGCACTATAATATCTTTCCCAAACACGGCGAAAGCCGGGCAGATTATGCCCATCTGAGCGATGATATCAAACGCGCCGTACATGATCTGGTCCACGAAATGGGCGGGTCGGTCAGTGCGGAGCACGGTATCGGTCGGCTAAAGGTGGATGATTTGGAACGCTACGGCGATCCGACCAAGCTGGAGGCGATGCGGGCGATCAAGGCTGCACTTGATCCGGCAGGTATTATGAACCCCGGAGCAGTGCTGCGCGCCTCTGTCTGACGTAGAACCAGACAATTCGCGAATTATCGGTGTACCCCAGAGCGCGAGACGCTCCGGGGTTTGGTCTGATTTTATTGCCAGCCGACCTGATTGAAGATCGTCTGCGCCTTGGCCGCATTGGCGCTGAAGGCGGCTGTAGGTGTGGCTGTGTCGGGAATGAAGAAACCCAGACGCGCCGGGCCTGCACCAAGGCCGACACCGGGAACCGCAGGATATTCGTTGTTCTGATCCGCGAAATGCTGCTGCGCATACGCGCTGGTCAGAAACTCCAGCAGCGTTCTGGCCTGATCCGGGTTGGGTGATGAAACGGTCATTGCTGCTGCTGTCAGGTTCAGGTGCGCGCCACGGTCCGACTGGTTCGGCCAGACCCAGCCGATATTGTCGATGCCGGAGGTCAGCCCTTCTACGTCTTTGTCGAAACCACGCAGGAAATAGTAATGGTTGGCGACGGCCACATCACATTCACCGGACACGAGGCCGCGCAACTGGTCAGTGTCACCGCCTTGTGGTGCACGCGCCATATTGTCGACCATGCCGGTGGCCCATTCGCGCGCACCTTCTTCGCCGTCAGCCTCAATGATCGAAGCCAACAGTGACTGGTTGTAGATGTTGCTGGACGAGCGGATGCAAATCCGGCCCTTCCATTCGTCGTCGGTCAGGGCTTCGTAGGTCATGGGTGGGTTTTCGACCCGATCCTTGGCGTAAAAGATGATGCGCGCACGTTGGCTGACGCCGAACCACAGATCATCGGGATGGCGCAGGTGCGCAGGTACGGTGTTGGCGATGACATCAGACGCCAGCGGCTGGATCACACCGGCCTCTTCGGCGCGTCCCATACGGCCGATGTCAACGGTGATGAATACATCAGCCGGGCTGTTGTCGCCTTCGGCCTTGAGGCGCGCGATCAACTCGTCGGCTTTGCCCTCGATACGGTTGACGGTGATGCCCGTCTCATCGGTGAATTTCTCGTAGAGCGCATCATCACTGTCGTAGTGGCGCGAGGAATAGACGTTAACCTCGGCAGCCATGGCGGTGGCAGTCATCGCACTTAGCGATAGTGCGGCAATCGCGGTACGGGTGGCAAAACGGAACATCAGAAGGCCCTTCCTTATAGTCTGACGGAATTACTCGGGCATTCCTGTAATTTCCGACAAAAATAGTCAAGTCAAAATGTCGAGCGCCCAAATCCTTTACTGATGCCTCTTTGCCTTCAATGACCCTAGTAAACGCAGCGTAAAACTTGCGCATTGGCGCGCGGACACTCATTCTGCTTGAACGATGACGTCACGCGCTGGTGGAGCGGCGCGCAAATAGGGGAGGACGGGCCATGAGTTTTGCTGTGCGGCAGGATGTGCTGGATATTGAGAACGAAATTTCGTGGGAGGACCGCGAGCGGCCCAAAACACTCTATGCGATGCTACAGGAAACAGCAGTCGATTTTCCTGACCGGCCCGCGATCAGCTATCAGCTGTTTTCCGGCCCAACAGACAAGGCACAGACGCTGACATGGTCAGAGTTCCGTGATCAGACCTGCCAGGCCGCGAACCTGTTTCGCAAGCTTGGGGTTGGCGAGACGGATGTGGTGGCGCTGGTGTTGCCCAACTGTCTGGAAACGGCGACTGCGACGATTGGCGGTATGATTGCGGGGATCGTAAACCCGATCAACCCGCTGCTAGAGTCAGAGCAGATCAGTGCCATCCTGCGCGAAACGAACGCAAAGGTTGTCGTCACGCTCAAGGCCTTTCCCAAGACGGATATCGCGCAGAAAACCGCCCTTGCGGTCAAGGATGCGCCGAACGTCAAAACCGTGCTGGAGATTGACCTCAACCGTTATCTATCGCCACCGAAAAGCTGGCTGGTGCCGTTGCTGCGGCCCAAGGTGCCGACCTCCCATCATGCGGATGTAAGGGACTTCGTCAAAGAATCGGTGAAGCAACCGAAGGTTCTCAGCTTTGACGACGGGGGGCAGGACCGTGTCGGCGCCTATTTCCATACCGGCGGTACAACCGGAATGCCAAAGGTGGCACAACACCGCTATTCCGGCATGATCTATAATGGCTGGCTGGGCCATCGTCTGTTGTTCGATGAAAACGATGTGATCATGTGCCCGCTGCCGCTGTTTCACGTTTTTGCATGCCATGTGATCCTGATGGCGATGATCAAATCGGGGGCGCATGTGGTGTTCCCCACGCCTGCGGGCTATCGCGGCGACGGTGTTTTCGACAATTTCTGGAAACTGTGTGAACGCTGGAAAATCAGCTTTGTCATCACTGTGCCGACGGCTGTTTCTGCGCTGATGCAGCGTAAAGTCGACGCGGATGTTTCGACCGTCAAAAATGCGTTTTCGGGGTCCGCGCCGATGCCGCTGGAACTGTTCAACCGATTCGAGAGCGCGACTGGCATGACCGTGATCGAGGGCTATGGTCTGACAGAGGCCACCTGCCTTGTGTCGTGCAACCCGCCTGAAGGGGCCAAAAAGGTCGGATCGGTCGGTGTGCCGTTGCCTTATACCACCGTCAAAATTTTTAAGACGACCGAAAATGGCACGGTCGAGTGCGGAGCCGACGAAGTCGGCGAGATTTGCATCGACAATCCGGGCGTCTATCCGGGCCACACGTATACAGAGGCCGCCAAGAACGCTGATCTGTATCATCAGGACAAATTTCTGCGCACCGGCGATCTCGGCCGGATCGACGCGGATGGGTACTTGTGGATTACCGGACGAGCCAAGGATCTGATCATTCGGGGTGGTCACAACATCGACCCCGCCGAGATCGAAGAGGCGCTGATGGGTCACCCCGAAGTGGCGATGGCTGGGGCGATCGGTCAGCCCGATGCGCATTCAGGTGAAATGCCCTGCGCCTATGTGGAACTGGTCGATGGCGGCAACGTCACCGCCGACGCGCTGCGTGATTTTTGCAAGGAACACGTCCACGAGCGGGCGGCGCAACCCAAATACATCGAGGTTCTGGACGAACTGCCGAAAACGGCCGTGGGCAAGGTGTTCAAGCCCGATCTGCGCAAACGTGCGATCACGCGTATCTACAGTGCGGAACTGGAAAAGGCAGGAGTAGCTGCACGGGTGAGCGAAGTCGTGGATGATAAAAAACGTGGTTTGGTGGCGAAACTGGAAAAGACAGGCGCAGTAGAAGATGCCAAAGTGTCCGAAGTGCTGGGGCAGTACGTACGGCCCTGGGAATGGGCCGACTGATCCTGCAACAGGAGGACGATATGAGCGAAAGCAACTTTGGCATTGATCCGAACCCCGAAATGGGACCGTCGGATATCGCCGATGCCAGTGCCTTTACGACAGATGACCAGACTGAGCTGAATCACACCCATTTCGCCACTCATGATGAAAGCATCACGGCGGGTACGTGGGAATGCGCGCCGACACGTGAGGTGATCGAGAGCTATCCGGTGCATGAGATGATGACGGTAGTATCGGGCGCGATCACCTTGACGCATAAGGACGGGCGCAAGGAAAGCTTTGGACCGGGTGATACATTCTTTATTGCCAAGGGGCAGTATGTGGTCTGGGAGATTACTGAGCGTCTGCGCAAGATCTACATGATCGTGGTGTAACGTCGTGACAGAGAAAATTCGACGAATTTTCTGAGGTTAAGATGTTTCGCAGAAAGTCTTGGCCCGGAGCAGCCTTTGCGTTGCTCCGGGCCGATTTGGTTCAGGTCAGATCTTTGTAGCTGACTTCGGCCACGTCGCCGCTTGACTTTTCACGGCGTACGCGCAGGCGATTGAGCGCGTGGATATAGGCGAGGGCGGAGGCTACGACTGTATCTGTATCGGCAGATTGGCCAGTGGCGATCAATCCGTCTTCTTCGAGGCGAACGCTGACTGTGGCCTGTGCATCAGTGCCTTCGGTCACAGCATTCACCTGATAGAGTTGCAGCCGGGCATCGTTGGGGTAAATCGCGCGCACCGCCTTGAACGTGGCATCCACGGGGCCATCACCATGGCATGTGGCGGATTTCTCTACGCCGGCTACGTCCATTTCCAGAACAGCCTCGGCAGGTGCGGTGCCGCAGATGACCTTGAGATTGATCAACTCCAGATAATCCTCGCCTTCCCCTGTGGTGCTGACCAATGCGAGTAAATCGTCGTCAAAGACTTCTTTCTTGCGATCGGCGAGGTCCTTGAACCGCACGAAGATATCCTTGAGTTGGTTATCACCGGCCTCAATCCCCAGATCCTTGAGCTTGGCGCGCAGTGCGGCACGACCGGAATGTTTGCCCAAAGGCAGCGACGTGCCCGAGATGCCCACATCCTCGGGGCGCATGATCTCGAACGTCTCGGCGTTCTTGAGCATACCATCCTGATGGATACCGCTTTCGTGGGCAAAGGCGTTCTTGCCCACGATCGCCTTGTTGAACTGCACGGCAAAGCCGCTGACAGCCGCGACCCGGCGCGAGATGTTCATGATCTTGCGGGTGTCGATGCTGGTCGTATAGGGCATGATATCGCGGCGTACTTTCATCGCCATCACCACTTCTTCCAGCGCGGTGTTGCCGGCGCGTTCGCCCAGACCGTTGATGGTGCATTCAATCTGCCGGGCACCGCCTTCGACAGCGGCGAGCGAGTTGGCAGTCGCCATCCCGAGATCGTTGTGGCAATGCGTCGCAAAGATCACGTCCTGCGCGCCGGGCACCTCTGCGATGAGACGACGGATGAGGTCGGCGCTCTCGACCGGCGCGGTGTAACCAACGGTATCGGGGATATTGATCGTGCTGGCCCCTGCCTTGATCGCAATCTCGACCACGCGGCAGAGGTAATCCCATTCGGTGCGTGTGGCATCCATTGGTGACCATTGCACGTTATCGCACAAGTTGCGGGCATGGGTCACGGTCTGGTGGATCCGGTCGGCCATTTCATCCTGGGTGAGATTGGGAATGGCGCGGTGCAGGGGTGAGGTGCCGATAAAGGTGTGAATGCGCGGCTGGCGCGCATGTTGCACTGCCTCCCAGCAGCGATCGATATCCCTAATTTGCGCGCGCGCAAGGCCGCATATTACCGCCCGTTGCGCGGTTCTGGCGATCTCGCTGACTGCGCTAAAGTCGCCCTCGGACGCGATCGGAAATCCGGCCTCGATGATATCGACGCCCATTTCATCCAAAAGACCTGCAATTTCCAGCTTTTCGGCATGGGTCATGGTTGCACCGGGTGATTGTTCGCCGTCGCGCAACGTGGTGTCAAAGATCACAACATGATCTTTGTTTGCCTTATGTGAAACGTCCTTTGCTGCCGCAGATGGCGCGCGGTTCTTGTCTGTCGTATTCATGATGGGTCTCTTTGTTCTGAAAATCCTAAGCCTGGTGGCGCGAGCAGGCACATCCTCTGAGCGGTCGCGCCGGAGGGCACGCTCAGAGGCGGCTTAGGTCTAGCAGTCGGGCATGGGCGCAGAGTCCGCCTAAGCGGTCCGCGTTCGTGATGATATGCCCATTGGTCAACATGCCCGCACCATAGGTGGGACGAAAAAAAATGAAAAGCCCCAATTGCGCGTCAGCCCTGCGCGATCATTTCGCGGTCGGTGCAGGCATGCTCTGCACATTCCAGTTCCAGCGTCGTGTGTGAGATCGCCAGTGTTTTTGTGCATAGTTCCTTGATCCGAGCCTTGATCGCGTCCGCATCGGACCAGCGACCGACGTCGATGACGACATGAGCATCCAGTGCTGCAGTATGTTCCTGCATCTGCCACAGGTGCAGGTGATGGACATCCGCGACACCGTCAACATTGCGCAGGATCGCGGCGACGGTCACAACATCCATGTCGGGTGGACTACCCAGCATCAGGATACGAATGACACCGCCGATTTCGCGAAACGATTGCCAAAGGATATAGCCAGCGATCAGCAAGGTCACGATCGGGTCGATCAGACGCCAATCATAGAGCAGAATCGCAACGCCCGCGACGATAACTGCCACAGAGCCGAGCGCATCCGCCACGTTGTGTAGAAATGCCGCACGGATGTTCATGCTGGATTTCGACATGGTAAAGGTTAGCGCAGCAGTAACCAGGTCAACGGTCAGAGCGATGCCCGCAATGATCACGATCAGCCAGCCATCAACCGGTTGCGGATCCGCAAAGCGCATGGCCGCTTCGTAAATGAGGTAAAGCCCTATGACGATCAAAGTCGTGTAATTGATCAAGGCGGCGACAATCTCGGCCCGGCCGTAGCCGAATGTCATGGTCGCATCCGCAGGACGGCGGGCGATCTTGCGCGCGACAAAGGCAATAATAAGAGAAATCGCGTCCGAAAAATTGTGCAACGCGTCCGCGATCAAGGCCAGACTGCCCGCCATGATGCCCCCGATAATCTGCGCGACCGTCAGTCCGAGGTTGACCAGAACAGCCAAGGCCACTCGCATGTCGCCAGCTTCGGGGTTCACGTGCTGGTGTCCATGGCCCATGCCGCGTTCCTTCGATATTCGGTCAGGCCGGTCGGTGGGGCGTCACTCGGCTGGTGCGGTCTCTTCAGAGGTGGCCGCGTCGTCGTCGCCTTGGGCTGCATCTGTGCCTTCGGGCGTATCCGAGGTCTCATCGCCACTGGTGTCAACCCCGGTGATTTCGGCGGTATCGGCCTTGAGCGCGCCGTCGATCCATTCGCCGCTGGCCTGACCGCCGCCAGCATAGCGCATCGTGCCATTACCTTGGCGTTTGCCGTCCTTGAACGTGCCTTCGTAGGTGTCGCCATTGGTGTAAGTTGCAATGCCCTGACCGCTGATTTCACCCTCTACCCATTCGCCTTCGTAGGTGAATCCATCGGGCATGACGATTTTACCGGTGCCGTGACGTTGACCGTCGTCGAACGCGCCCACATAGACGGTCCCATCCGGATAGGTGGCAGTGCCTTCGCCCTGCCGCTGGCCTTCAACCCAATCCCCCTCGTAGCGGTAACCGTCAGCGTAGGTCATGATCCCGCGCCCGTGGTTGCGCGCCGATTTGAACCCACCTTCATAGACCAGACCATTGGGATAGGTGGCACGACCCTGACCATCGATCACACCATCGACCCAGTTGCCCTGATAGGTTGAACCGTCCGGATATGTGATCAGCCCCTCGCCATTGGCCAGATCGTCGCGAAACTCACCTTCGTAAACCGAACCGTCGGGATAGGTGACGCTGCCGGTGCCCGCGATCTGGCCCGCGACCCAGCTGCCTTGATAAACATAGCCGTCGGTGCCGGTAAACGTCCCCTGCCCATGCCGCTTGTCGTCCTCGAACGTGCCTTCGTAAATGTCGCCATTGGCGTAGATCACGCGACCTTCGCCCTCGCGGCGGCCACTGACCAGTGCGCCCTCATAGACGTCGCCGTTGGGTTGGGTCAGCTTGCCCTTGCCATCAATCTGGCCGTCTTTCCAAAGGCCCGCATAGATCAGCCCGTCTGGCATGGTCAGAGTGCCCTGACCGTGCCGGGCACCGCGCAGCACCTGACCCTCGTAGACAGCGCCATCCGGGTAGGTGATCGTGGCACGCCCGTCCTTGACGCCGTTCACCCAAGTGCCGTCATAGATGTAGCCACCGGGTGAGACCATTTTGCCGCGCCCGTGATGCATGGCGTTCAGAAACTCGCCCTCATAGCGCACGCCATTGGCATAAACTGCGATGCCGCGGCCCGTGATCTTGCCTGCTTTCCATGTGCCTTCGAATGTGCCGCCATCGGTAAAGACGATCTTGCCCACACCATTGGGTTTGCCTTCGGCAAATTCGCCTTCATAGATCGATCCGTTTGGAAAGCGCGCGACGCCCTGACCCTTGATCTCTCCGTCGACCCATTGGCCGGAGTATTCATATCCGTTGGGCAGGGTATAGGTGCCG
Organism: Roseovarius pelagicus; assembly: GCF_025639885.1. Classification (NCBI taxonomy): domain Bacteria; kingdom Pseudomonadati; phylum Pseudomonadota; class Alphaproteobacteria; order Rhodobacterales; family Roseobacteraceae; genus Roseovarius; species Roseovarius pelagicus. The sequence goes on from NZ_CP106738.1 coordinate 2,935,066, forward strand.
GTGCCGTGTTGCAGTCCGTCCTTGAACGTGCCCTCGTAGACGCCACCATCGTCATATTGCTTGATCTGGACTTGCCCGTCCTGCGCCGCTGCCAACCCAGCCAGACATATGGCCACGCTCAGTAGAGTCCGTTTCGCCCATGTGAATGCCATGCCGTCGCCCCGATGCCCGAAGATGCCCAATGTCCCCGCATTCCCCGCGCGGGTGCAGGAAATCTAGAGGACGCGTGCCGCAGTGACAACGGCTTTTGCTCAATTCGGCTTTCCCTTGCGCACCGATCTGCTAAATCATCCCCCCATTGATCAGGAAAGGCAGCATCATGGCTGACCGGTTTCGCCTTACGCTTGCGCAACTGAACCCCACTGTGGGCGATATAAAAGGCAACGCTGCTTTGGCGCGTAACGCTTGGGCGGCCGCGCGCGAGGCAGGTGCGGACATGGTCGCGCTGCCTGAGATGTTCATCACCGGCTACAACACGCAAGATCTGGTGATGAAGCCGGTGTTCCATCAGGCCGCGATAGCTACAATTCAACAGTTGGCTGTCGATTGTGCGGACGGTCCAGCCATCGGGATCGGCGGCCCGGCCTTGCGCGGGGCCAGTCTGCACAACGCCTATTATGTCCTCAAGAAGGGTATTATAGGCGCGACGGTGCTAAAACATCATTTGCCCAATGAAACCGTGTTTGATGAGGTGCGCCTGTACGATTCAGCAGAGGTGGGCGGCCCCTACGTGGTGGACGGTGTGCGCATCGGCAGCCCGATCTGCGAGGACGCCTGGCACGAGGATGTTGCCGAAACGCTGGAAGAAACCGGCGCCGAGTTCCTGCTGGTGCCCAACGGATCGCCCTACTACCGCGAAAAAATGGGGGTGCGGCAGACGCTCATGGTGTCTCGGGTGGTCGAGACCGGTCTGCCGTTGATCTACCTCAACCTTGTCGGCGGGCAGGATGATCAGGTGTTTGACGGGGGCACATTCGTGCTGAACCCCGGCGGCGCGCTGGCGTTGCAGATGCCGGTTTTTCAGGAGGCGATTGCGCATCTTGATCTGGTGCGCGGACCCGATGGATGGCGGGCAGAGCAGGGTGATCTGGCGCATTTGCCGGACACGTATGAGCAGGATTATCACGCAATGGTTCTGAGCTTGCGGGACTATTTCCGCAAGACTGGCTTTAAGAAGGCGCTGCTGGGTCTGTCGGGGGGAATCGATTCGGCGATCGTTGCCACGATTGCCGCTGATGCGCTGGGGCCGGACAACGTGCGCTGTGTGATGTTACCCTCAGAGTACACGTCGCAGCATTCTCTGGACGATGCCAAGGCCGTCGCCGAAAATCTGGGCTGTCGTTATGATTTTGTCCCCATCCGCGACGGCCGCGCGGCGATTACCGAAACGCTGGCACCGCTCTTTGAGGGGACAGAACCGGATGTCACCGAAGAAAACATCCAGTCGCGCCTGCGCGGGCTGCTGCTGATGGCGCTGAGTAACAAGTTTGGCGAGATGCTTCTGACCACGGGCAACAAATCCGAGGTCGCGGTGGGCTACGCCACGATCTATGGCGACATGGCCGGCGGCTATAACCCGATCAAGGACATGTACAAAACCCGCGTGTTCGAGACATGCCGCTGGCGCAATGCCAACCACCGGGGCTGGATGCAGGGCCCGGAGGGAGAGGTAATCCCCGTACGTGTGATCGACAAACCACCCAGTGCCGAGTTGCGCGCGGACCAAAAAGACAGCGATTCTCTGCCCGACTATCCTGTGCTGGATGGCATACTGGAGATATTGGTCGATCAAGATGGCAGCATTGCAGATTGTATTGCCGCCGGGTACGACCGGGCAGATGCGAAAAAGGTCGAGCATTTGCTTTATATCAGTGAGTATAAACGTTTCCAATCCGCGCCGGGCACCCGGTTGAGTAAGGCGGCGTTTTGGCTGGACCGGCGTTATCCGATCGCGAACCGCTGGCGGGACAACGGCGAAGCCTAGAGATTTTTCGCGAAAACCACCGCGAGCTGTGGCTCACTCCCACCATCGGTCGATCATGGCGATGTCATCATCGGACCAGCCGAAATGATGCGCGAATTCATGCACAGTAACGTGTGCAACGAGCTCATTGAGCGTGACGTCATTCCGGTCGTCCAATTCAATCAGAATTGGCCCGGCAAAGAGCCAGACCTGATCCGGGTAGGGTGCCGGATAGGAGACGGATTTTTCCGTCATTGGGATGCCTTCGTACAGGCCTGTCAATTCTGCCGGGTTCTTTAAACACAGATCGCGCAACATCTGCGGATGAGGCCACGCCTCCACCCGCAACAACACGCTCGCGGAGGCCGCGCGAAAGGTGGTAGGCAGTTCCGCAATCGTGGCCCGGGCGATGGTCTCGATGCGATCAATATCAGCGGCAGTGGGGTCCATGCCGCTGATATGGTGCGACGGCCAGGTAAAAGGAAGACCTGACCGATATCGTTGGGGGCGATATTCAGAGCCGCAATTGATAGCTTTCCGGAATGTATCCGAATCCCTCGCCGCGGGTTTCAACAAAGCCGATGGCGGGGAAGGGCATATGATAACCGATGAACGGAATGCGGTCGGCGGCAAGCATATCCAGCAGGCTGCGGCGTGTGGCGGCTGCGGCAGATTTGTCCATGTCGAATTTGACCTCCCAATTTGGGTAGCCCAATGAGAACACGTAGTGGTTGGCAAAGTCGGCTGCCAACAGCAGGGATACCCCCTCGCTTTCAATCATGTAGGCCATATGTCCGGGCGTGTGACCGAAGGCGGCCATGGCGGTGATGCCGGGGGCGACGGTCTGACCCGGTGTGATCATCGTTGTCTGATCTGCCAGTGGGCGCATCTTGCCATTGAAAGCGTCGCTCTCCATCCCGGCCCACGCGTCGTACTCTTTTGCGCCGGTGACATAGCGTGCGTTGGGGAACGTGCTGGTGTCACCTTCGCGCAAACCGCCGATATGATCGCCGTGCATATGGGTGATTACCACCACGTCGACCTGATCCGGGGTGTACCCTGCTGCGGCCAGTGCGCTGGTGATCCCGGCCGCATTGAGACCGGTGTCGAACAACACCAGTTCGGCGCCGGTGTTGACGATGGTCGGGGTAAAGAAAAACTGCGCCTGATCAACTGGCAGCATTGCCGCCTCGGCGGCGCTTCGAAACGCTGCCTCATCGACGTTGAGGCCAAAGATGCTGTGCGGGTCGTCGCGCGTTGCGCTGGCTGCAAGCAGCGTTGTTACCTCGAAATTGCCGAGGATGAACCGGCGGTGCAGGGCGCTGGATGCGCCCAGTAACGGGGCACTCGCCTGTGCGGCGTGGGCCAATGGCAGCGCGGCTGCGGCGGACAAGAGGGTGCGGCGGGTCAGGTGGTGGGTCATGGTGTCTCTCCGTGTATGGGGCAGGGTCAAGCCTAGCGCAGAACAGTGATTGCGCCTACGCTTTCACACGAAAGTGAGATGAGACGGGGCCCCGAGCGATGAGCCAGAACAAGACGCAGCCCACCGCGCTATCGCCAGAGGATTTTCTGGATGGTGTTACACCAGAGGTGCGTCGGTCGGACGGCAAACGCTTGTTGAGTTTCTTTTCCGATGTCACTGGCTATGTTCCGCGTATGTGGGGAGAGTCGATCATCGGTTATGGTCGGTATCACTACGTCTACGACAGCGGCCGCGAGGGTGATTTTCTGGCAACCGGGTTTTCGCCGCGCAAGGCAAGCCTGTCGATCTACATTATGCCGGGATACCGTGATTACACTGATATCCTGAATCGTCTGGGCAAGCACAAGCGCGGGAAATCCTGTCTGTATGTCACTCGACTGAGCCAGATCGACCTGAATGTGCTGGCCGAATTGATCCGGGCCGGGCTACGCGATCTGGATGCTGTCTGGCCTGTGCATCCAGATTGACGAGGTTAGAAAATTCGCGAACTCTGTCGTCCTAGATTTTTCGGCGAATAGCCTGGATGTCTTGCATGAGGTGGGCGGAAACTGGACAATCGGCTGTGGCTGTGACACATCCCGCTCGACCTCAGGAGCGCCCCAATATGACCACCACCCGATTTGCCCCATCGCCCACCGGATACATCCACGTCGGCAATCTGCGCACCGCGCTGATGAACTACATGATCGCGCGCAAAGCGGGCGGCACTTTTATTCTGCGGATCGACGATACAGATCCCGAACGCAGCAAAGAGATATATGTCGACGCGCTGAAGGAAGATCTGGAGTGGTTGGGCCTGACATGGGACCGGGTTGAGCGGCAGTCGCAGAGATTGGACCGTTACGAGGTCGCTGCGGAAAAGCTGCGTGAGATGGGGCGTTTCTACGAGGCGTTCGAGACCCCGACCGAACTGGACCTGAAGCGCAAGAAGCAACTGAACATGGGTCGGCCTCCGGTTTATGATCGCGCGGCACTGGACCTGAGTGAGGCCCAGAAAGATGCGCTGCGCGCCGAGCGCGGACCGGGTGTGTGGCGGTTCAAACTGGATCAGGAGCGGATCGAATGGTCTGACGGCGTGCTGGGCGATATCAGCATTGATGCGGCCTCGGTCAGCGACCCGGTGCTGATCCGGGGCGATGGTCAGATACTTTATACGTTGGCATCGGTCGTGGATGACACCGAAATGGGCGTCAGTCACGTCGTGCGCGGGTCCGACCACGTGACCAACACTGCGACCCAAATCCAGATCATCGAGGCGCTTGGCGGCACTGTGCCATCATTTGCGCATCACTCTTTGCTGACCGGCCCGCAGGGCGAGTCGCTGTCGAAACGTCTGGGCGTGCTGAGCCTGCGTGACCTCCGGGCGCAAGGGGTGGAACCGATGGCGTTGCTTAGCCTGATGGCGCGCCTGGGGTCTGCTGATCCTGTCGAGATGCGCAATGACATGTCGGAGTTGGTCGAAGGGTTTAATATCGAACGATTTGGCTCGGCACCGACGAAGTTCGATGTGGCCGACCTATTTCCGTTAACCGCGCGGCATTTGCAATCGTTGGATTTCGCCACCGTAGCAGCAAAGATCGCAGAGATTGGCGTACCACAGGATCAGGCCGAGCAATTTTGGGCGGTAACGCGAGAGAATATCACCACGCTACATGACCTCACAGGGTGGTGGGAGATGTTCCGCGACGGCGCGGAGCCTGACATCGATGATGAAGATCGTGCATTTGTCGCCGAGGCGATGGAGCTGCTGCCCAAGGAACCGCTGGACGAAACCAGTTGGGGGACGTGGACAGCGGCGGTCAAGGAACAGACCGGGCGCAAGGGTCGCGGCCTGTTCATGCCACTGCGTAAGGCGCTGACGGGGCGGGCACATGGGCCGGACATGGCGCAGGTTCTGCCGCTCTTGCAGGTGATCCGCGCCCGCGGATGATGTGCGTCGGGTAGTGTGCATCGACGCAGGGTGACCCCTGTCGCAATCGCAGCTTGGATTGTTTGCGCACATCTGATTGTCTGAGATGTAATTCTTCGGCGGTTCACTGGAAGTGCGCGCGTGTCTGGCATCCAAGCAAAATTTCTGAGTGGAAACCTCTTTCGCCACGTCAGCGTGATGTCCTTGACCGCGTCGGTCGGACTAATGGCGATCTTCTTTGTCGATTTTGTCGACATGATCTTTATCGCCATGCTGGGCAAGTCAGAGCTGGCGGCAGCCGTCGGTTATGCCGGTGCGATTTTGTTTTTTACCACGTCATTCGGTATCGGCATGGCGATCTCGGCGGGCGCATTAGTGGCGCGCGCACTGGGCGCTGGCAATGTAGATCTGGCACGCGACCGCGCGACCAATTCCTTGATCTACGGGGTTGTTTTCGGCGCAGTCTTCACTGCCGCCGTCTGGATATGGTTGCCAAAGTTGGTGGAGCTTCTGGGAGCGCGCGGCGAAACGGCAGGGCTGGCAGTGCATTACCTTCAGATCGTCATCCCCAGCCTGCCGCTGTTGATCATCGGGATGGTCGGCGGAGCGATCCTGCGGGCGCATGGTGATGCGCGTCGGGCGATGTATGCCACGCTATATGGTGGTACGCTGAATGCGGTGCTGGACCCAATCCTGATCTTCGGCCTTGATCTGGAACTGACCGGCGCGGCGATGGCGTCAGTTGCAGCGAGGGTGGCGATCGCAGCTACGTCATTGCTGCCGATCCTGAAACATTACGGTGGATTTACCCGCCCCACGGCGCAGGGTCTTACAAGGGATTTTCCGCCGGTTCTGGCCATCGCGGGACCTGCAATCCTTACTCAGTTGGCGACACCCATCGGTCAAGCCTACGTGACACGTGCAATGGCTGAATTCGGAGAGTTGGCCGTGGCGGGCATGGCCATCGTCGGTCGGCTGACGCCGCTCAGCTTTGGCGTGATCTTTGCCATGTCGGGGGCCGTTGGGCCGATCATCGGGCAGAATTTCGGTGCAGGAAACAGCGACCGGGTGCGCGGTGGATTTTATGCCGGGCTGGCGTTCACGGCACTGGTCGTGGGCGCCGTATCTGTTGTGCTGTTCGTACTGCGTGGGCCGATTGCCGATCTTTTTAGCGCGACGGGCCTGACGCGCGATTTGGTTTACCTTTTTTGCGGGCCACTGGCGTTGTTGTTTTTCTTTAACGGAATGTTGTTCGTATCGAACGCGGCCTTCAACAATCTGGGGCGTCCATTCTATTCGACATGGGTAAACTGGGGGCGGCACACGGTGGGCACCATCCCGCTTGTGATGCTGGGGGCTGTGCTGTTTGGTGCGCCGGGCGTGCTGATCGGGCAGGCGCTGGGCGGGGTGATCTTCGGTCTGCTGGCCTTTGTGTTGGCGCGCCGAGTGATGGCGCAGCGCGTGCCGCCGAGCGGTACAGAGCCATTTCAGCGTCAAGCGCGACTGTTACAGATTTTTAATCTGCGCCGGTAGCGTTGCTAGACAGTCATCGACGAAGCTGCATTCCTCGGGTGATAAGACGCAGTGGCGCGAATAGATCGGGTTGGCGCGGTCATTCAGGATCGGCACGTCCCACCCATCGGTAGTGTCAAAGAAACGTTGCGCCCCTGCCTGTCCGTATTCCTGCAGATACCCCTGCACAACCACGTCGATATAGCTGAGCAGCACCGGGTGGGTGTCCGTTGGGCGGCCATGTTTGCCCTCAGGGATCGTGTAGAGCGCGATCTGTGGCGTGTGTGAGAGGGTATGGCAGACTTGGTGTGCCGCATGGATACGGTCATAGGCTCCTTCGCGTTCGTCCAGTGCCAGCCAGTCGTCCCCGGGCACGCCTGCAATCAACCCGTCGATCACGCTATCCGCGTCAGGCATTACGGTAAGATAGGCAATGCTGCGCAGATCGGTGTGACGCCAGACCCGTCGCCATCCTGTGAGAGTGGCAGGCTGCGGATCAGCATAACGATGCGTGGCACGGTTCACCAAGCTGCCGTAGCCAAAAAAATAGGCGTCATGCGGGGTCAATTGCGTTCTGTCCTTTTTCATCTGCTTGATCTGGGTCAATGGCGCGGCAACGTAATGCAGGCAGAATGACAAGAGTTCAAGCAGGTCGGAGCCACAGGGGAGGCCGCTGATGCGTATCACCAAACGTAGCAATATCGCCATGCGTGTACTTATGTTTTGTGCGGTGCAGCCCGAGAAGCTGGTAACCAAGGCAGAAGTGGCTGCGCGGTGTAATGCCTCTGAGAGCCATCTGGCGCAGATCATTCATCAAATGGCACAGCTAGGATATCTGGAGACCCAACGCGGGCGCAATGGGGGCGTGATGCTGGGGCGCCCCGCGCGCGAGATCATTATCGGCGACGTGTTTCGCGACATAGAAGCGGAGTTTACGGCGTCGGAGTGTTTCGCAGATGTCGATAATACCTGTCCGTTGACGTCGGCGTGCCGGTTGCGTTGGGCGATTGGCGCGGCTGCTGAAGCGTTCTTTGCCTATCTTGACACGATAACGCTGGATACGCTGGTGTGCGATAATTTCGCACTGGAGCGGATATTGCTGCCGACAGGGTGCGGTGCGGTGGCGCGAGCGGTGCCGGGCTGAACCCTCGGACCTGCCTATTGGTATCGCGGGTATCGGTTGTATCAATCCATCCAAATCCCACTTGCCCGAGGAGCGGTCGCATACTACGGTGTACGTTATCCCGACCGGGAGAATCGGCGCAGAGCCGATGCCGAAGGAGCAACCGCCCCGGAAACTCTCAGGCGACAAGGACCGGTCGAGGACTACGGAACTCTGGAGAGAATCGGCGCATTTGTGCCGGGCGCCGAAGGGATAGCGATCTCAGGCGAAAGGACAGAGGGGGCATCGCGGTGCAGCCGGGACAGGTATGCACTATTGACGATGCCGCACCCATTCGGATCATATTGGTCGTGAACGGTCGGCGCCACGAGGGAGAGGCCGAATGAGCGATCTGCGTGTGACACCGCTGAATGCATTGCACAAGGAGCTGGGTGCCAAGATGGTGCCCTTTGCCGGGTATGAGATGCCTGTGCAATATCCGCTGGGAGTGATGAAGGAACATTTGCATTGTCGGGCCGAGGCGGGCCTGTTTGACGTAAGCCATATGGGGCAGGTCATCATCCGCGCTCCAGGCGGTTATGACGCGGCAGCAACCGCGTTCGAGACGTTGGTGCCGGTCAATGCGCTGGGGTTGGGCGAGGGCCGTCAACGCTATGCGATGTTCACCAACGACAAGGGCGGGATCGAGGATGATTTGATGATCGCGAACCGGGGCGATCATATGTTCGTCGTGGTCAACGCAGCCTGCAAGGAAGCGGACATCACCCGAATGACAACGGGCCTGCCGGAATGTGAAGTGACAGAAATCACTGATCGCGCGCTGTTGGCGTTACAAGGCCCCGGAGCCGAGGCGGCGCTAGAGGCGCTGGTGCCCGGTGTGGCGTCGATGACCTTCATGGATGTGGGCGTGATGGCGTCGGACTGGGGTGAGTTGTGGATATCCCGATCCGGATATACCGGTGAGGACGGGTACGAGATTTCTGTGCCAGAAGATCAATCAGAGGCGCTGGCGCGTGCGTTGATCGCACTTGATGCGGTCGAGCCGATTGGCCTCGGTGCCCGTGACAGTCTGCGGCTGGAAGCTGGGCTGTGTCTGTACGGCCACGATATCGACAGCGGAACGACGCCCGTCGAGGCCGCTCTGACATGGGCAATCCAGAAGGTGCGGCGCAATGGTGGTGCGCGGGCCGGCGGATTTCCCGGCGCCGATACCATTCTGGCGCAATTGGATGATGGTCCGACACGTCGGCGTGTGGGACTGCGACCTGAAGGTCGTGCACCGATGCGCGAGGGCACCGAGCTATACGCCGGGGCAGAGGGCGGTGATGTGATCGGCCATGTGACATCGGGCGCGTTCGGTCCTACGCTGGGCGGCCCGATGTCGATGGGTTATGTTACCGCCGGTTTTGCCGATGATGGAACGACGATCTACGGGGATGTGCGCGGCAAAAGGTTGCCTGCCACGATCACGGCGCTGCCGTTTGTCCCGGCCAACTTTAAACGCTGATCTTAGGGAGAGTACCAACATGAAATTCACAGAAGAACACGAATGGCTGCGCGTCGAAGATGATGTCGTGGTTGTGGGCATCACCGAACATGCCGCCGAACAACTGGGCGATATCGTTTTTGTCGAGCTGCCTTCGGTCGGTACCGAAGTGGTCAAGGACGACGAGGTTGTTGTGATCGAAAGCGTCAAAGCCGCGAGCGATATTCTGGCCCCGATCGATGGTGAGATCACGGAAGTGAACGATGTGCTGACCGACGAACCGAGCAAGGTGAACGACGACGCGATGGGCGATGGCTGGATGTTCAAGATGAAGGCCAGCGACGCGACCCAGATGGATGATTACATGGACGAGGCCGCGTACAAGAAGTTCGTCGGCTAACTGCGGGGATCGAGGCTTTGACGAAAAGCCTTGGCAAAACCTGTGAAGGTTTTTGTGCGCTCCGCGCAGAGGTATTTTGAGAAAGATGAAAGAGCGGGGCGGGCCGATTGTGTCCGCGCGCCATTCTTGAGGGGAGGCCGACATGGCTTTTGAACCAATCGACTATCTGCCATATGATTTTGCCAACCGGCGTCACATCGGGCCGTCGCCCGACGAAATGGCGGCGATGCTTGAAGTGCTCGGGGTCGACAGCCTTGATACGCTGATTGATCAGACGGTACCCAAATCCATTCGTCAGGAAAAGCCGCTCGATTTCGGCAAGGCGAAGTCCGAGCGCGAATTGCTGCACCACATGCGGGTGACGGCAAGCAAGAACAAGGTGCTGACATCGCTGATCGGACAGGGCTATCACGGCACGGTGACGCCGCCTGCGATCCAGAGGAATATCTTTGAGAATCCGGCGTGGTACACCGCCTATACGCCCTATCAGCCCGAAATCAGCCAAGGTCGGCTGGAGGCGTTGCTGAACTTCCAGACGATGGTCAGCGACTTGACCGGACTGGAGATCGCCAATGCGTCGCTCTTGGATGAAAGCACGGCCTGCGCCGAAGCGATGACCATGGCGCAGCGGGTGGCTAAGTCGAAAAAGACCGCGTTCTTTGTCGACCGTGATTGTCATCCACAGAACATCGCGGTCATTCAGACCCGCGCCGCCCCGCTGGGGATCGAGGTGATTGTCGGCAACCCCGACAAGATGGACGCAAGCGCAGTCTTTGGTGCGATTTTTCAATATCCCGGCACCTACGGCCATGTGCGTGACTATACCGATCACATCGCGCGGCTGCACGAGGCCGACGCCATCGGTATCGTGAGCGCAGATCCGTTGTCGCTGACCCTGCTCAAGGAACCGGGCGCGATGAATGCGGATATCGCGGTGGGCAGCACTCAGCGTTTCGGCATTCCACTGGGCTATGGCGGCCCGCACGCGGCCTATATGGCCTGTCGTGATGCCTATAAACGTGCGATGCCGGGCCGGATCGTCGGGGTTAGCATCGACGCGCATGGCAACCGTGCCTACCGTTTGTCGCTACAAACCCGCGAACAGCACATTCGCCGCGAGAAAGCCACCAGCAACGTCTGTACTGCGCAGGCTCTGTTGGCAGTGATGGCATCAATGTATGCCGTGTTCCACGGACCCAAGGGCCTGAAGGCCATCGCGCAGCGCATCCACCGCAAGACGGTGCGTATGGCCAAGGGGCTGGAGAAGGCTGGTTTCAAAGTCGATCCGCAATCCTTTTTTGACACGATCACCGTGGATGTTGGGCCGTTGCAGGCGGCAGTGATGAAATCGGCCGTGGACGAAAAGATCAATCTGCGCAAAGTCGGCGAAACCCGCGTTGGCATCACCTTTGACGAATGCACCCGGCCCGAGAATGTCGAGGCAGTCTGGCGCGCATTTGGTATCACTGAGAAGGATGACAAGTTCGAGCCCGAATACCGGGTCCCCGAGAACATGCATCGCAAGACTGAGTACCTCACGCACCCGATCTTTCACATGAACCGGGCCGAGACCGAGATGATGCGCTATATGCGCCGCCTCGCGGATCGTGATCTGGCGCTGGATCGGGCAATGATTCCGCTGGGCAGTTGCACCATGAAGCTGAACGCCGCCGCCGAGATGATGCCGGTCAGCTGGCGGGAATTCTCGCGTCTGCATCCGTTCGTGCCCGCCGATCAGGCCGAAGGGTATGCAGAGTTGATCGCAGACCTCAGCGCCAAGCTGTGCGATATCACCGGCTATGCGGCGATATCGATGCAGCCTAACTCTGGTGCGCAGGGCGAATACGCGGGGTTGCTGACCATTGCGGCCTATCACCGCGCGCAGGATGAAGGGCATCGCAATGTCTGCCTGATTCCGGTCAGTGCGCATGGCACCAACCCCGCCAGCGCGCAGATGGTCGGCTGGAAGGTCGTCGTGGTCAAATCGGCCGAGAACGGCGATATCGACGTGGACGATTTCCGTGCCAAGGCGGAAAAACACGCCGAGAATCTGGCCGCCTGCATGATCACCTACCCCAGCACGCATGGCGTGTTCGAGGAAACAGTACGCGACGTGTGCAAAATCACCCATGAGCATGGCGGTCAGGTCTATATCGACGGGGCCAACATGAACGCGATGGTCGGCCTCAGTCGTCCCGGTGATCTGGGCGGAGATGTCAGCCACCTTAACCTGCACAAGACGTTCTGTATTCCGCATGGCGGCGGTGGTCCCGGCATGGGGCCAATCGGCGTGAAGTCGCATCTGGTCGAACACTTGCCGGGCCATCCCAGCACAGGTGGGGTGCAGGGCCCGGTCAGTGCGGCACCGTTCGGTTCGCCATCTCTGCTGCCGATCTCATGGGCGTATTGCCTGATGATGGGGGGCGAGGGTCTGACACAAGCGACCCGCGTGGCGATCCTGAATGCCAACTATATCGCCAAGCGGCTGGAGGGGGCCTATGACGTGCTCTATCGCGGCAGCGAGGGTCGGGTGGCGCATGAGTGCATCATCGATACGCGCCCCTATGCCGACAGTGCGCATGTGACGGTGGATGACATCGCCAAGCGGTTGGTCGATTGCGGGTTCCATGCCCCAACGATGAGCTGGCCGGTGTCGGGCACACTGATGATTGAGCCGACCGAGTCCGAAACCAAGGCAGAACTGGATCGGTTCTGTGATGCGATGCTGGCGATCCGCGAGGAAATTCGCGCCATCGAGGAAGGCAAGATCGACGCGGAGAATAACCCACTGAAGAATGCGCCGCACACGATGGAGGATTTGGTTACCGATTGGGACCGGCCATATAGCCGCGAACAGGGGTGTTTCCCGCCCGGTGCATTCCGCGTGGACAAATATTGGCCGCCGGTCAACCGCGTTGACAATGTCCACGGCGATCGACACCTGATCTGTACGTGTCCTCCGTTGGAGGATTATGCCGAAGCGGCCGAATAATCAGACCGGCGGCCCGGATTTTGTCCGCGGCCGCCGGTATCTATCGTCTCGGGGCGTGTTTCATCGCAAGACTGCGTATTTCGCTGCCCCTGAACAGAGCTGCGGGATGGGTTTGAAAGGCCACCCTATTCGCGCGAACGCAGAACCTGAGCCGGACGCGCGGCCAGCGGGCGCAAGGCAAACCCGAGAGCGGCCAGTAGCGTAACCCCGATACCGCCAGCGACGATGATCAGGGCAGATGGCCAGATCACGGCGAAGTCGGTTTCCATCACGTAGTAACTGACGGCCCAGCCACCGAGAATACCCGCGCCAATGGCCACGATCCCGGCTGCCGCCCCCAATAGCGCAGCGCGCAGGGCGAGGCTGAGCAGGATGCGCCCTCGCGAGGCCCCCAACACCTTGAGCACGGCAGCCTCGAAGACACGCGCGCCCTGATCGGCGGCCGCTGCGCCGATAAGCACCAGAAACCCGGTCAGCAACGTTGCCGCTGCGCCCCATGATGTGGCTGCTGCCAGCCCGGCCAGCAGCGCCGCCACCTGATCTACCGCATCGCGCACGCTGATCGCCGTCACGTTGGGATAGGTTGACGCAATGTCGCGCAGGATCGCTGTCTCTGAGGACGCATCGGCGTAAACGGTCGAGATGAAGCTGTGCGGCGCGCCTTGTAGTGCGGCGGGGTTCATCGACATGATAAATCCGATCCCGGCGGTGGAAAAATCTACTTCGCGCAGGCTGGTGATCTCTGCGGTGATGTCGCGGCCAAGGATGTTGACAGTGATGGTATCGCCGAGCGCCAGTCCCATTTCGGCCGCCTCTTCGTCGGCAAAGCTGATCTGAGGCGGGCCGCTATAATCAGATGGCCACCATTCGCCTGCGGTGAGGCGGGCACGCGGAGGCGGCGCGGCAGAATAGGTCAGACCGCGGTCGCCGCGCAGTACCCAATGATCGCCTGCGACCTCCGCTGCGGGGCGTCCGTTGATCTGGCTGATGATGCCGCGCAACATCGGTGCGCTGTCGATCCGGGTAACGCCGGGGTCACGGTTCAGACGGGCGCGGAACCCTTCCATCTGGTCCTTTTGCAGGTCGACAAAAAAGAATGAAGGTGCGCGCTCGTGCAGGTCGCCCTGAATTGCGCCGCGCAGGTTGCCGTCGATCTGGCCTACGGCGGCCAGCACTGACAGGCCCAGTCCCAACGACAGCACCACTGGCCCTGCTGTGGTACCCGGACCGCCAATGGATGCAAGCGCCCATCGGAGCGGTGGTCTGCCGCGTGCGGCGGGTCGCATTGCTTGGGCCAACACTCGTACACCTTGTGCTGACACGCTCAGCAAGAAGAGTGCGCCGATGATACCGCCTGCTGTCCACAGGGTCAGCCGCAGGTTGCCCGAAAACCAGACCGCTGCGTAGAGCAACCCGCCCAGCAGAAGGGCGGTGACCATCAGAAACGGCCATGACGGCAGGGTGCGGTGGTGTGCCTCGTCGCCACGAAAAAGGCTGGCGGCACGGATGTCCAGCACGCGCGCCAATGGCCATAGGGTAAAGAGAAGAGCAGTGAATGTGCCGTAAACTGCCGCCTCGATCATCGGGGCGGGGTAGAAGGCAAAGACCGCAGGCACCGGAAGCCTTGCATTGAGCAGGGGGGATAAAAGGACTGGCAACCCGGCGCCAAGCAGCACGCCCATCGCGATTCCCAACACTGCCAGCACGCCGATTTGCAGCAGGTAGCTGGCAAAGATCACCCCGCGTTCTGCACCCAATGTGCGCAGGGTGGCGATAACCCCGGTCTTGCGCGCGAGATACGCCCGGATAGCCGCAGAGATGCCAACACCACCGACAGCCAGCCCACTGAGACCCACCAGCACCAGAAATGCACCAAGACGCTGCACGAATTTTGCCACACCCGGTGCACCGTTACGCGCATCCCGCCAGCTTAGCCCGCTGGAGGCAAAGCTGGTTTCGGCATCGGATTGGACGGTAGCAAGATCCGTACCCGTTGGCAGAACCAACCGGTAGCGTGCGCTGAATAGCGTACCGGGTGCCAGTAGACCGGATGCCTGTAGCGCCGACGTTGCCACGATAGTACGTGGGCCGAGGCCGAAGCCCGACATTGCAGTGTCCGGTTCGTCCACCAATGCGGCCATCAGACGAAAATCCTGCGTGCCAAGTCGGAAGCTGTCACCGATGGTTAGCCCTAGCTGTGCGATGAGTGCCGGAGCCATGACGCCGCCGGGCAGGCCATCCTGCCCCCTAAGCGCATTTGAGAGCGGTATTTGCGGGTCCAGATCGACGTTGCCGATCAGGGGATAGGCGTTGTCAACGGCCTTGACCTGCGTGAGTGCGCGTGCGTCATCCGGGCCACGCGCAAGCGAGCGAAAGTCGACAATTTCCGAGATGCGATCGGCATTTCGCTCCATCCATGCCTTCTCGGCTTGCGTGGCGAAACGATAGGTCAACGCGATCTCTGCATCACCGCCCAAGAGTGCGGCACCGTCGCGGGCCAGCCCTGCAGCGATGCTCTCTCGGATCGTGCCGACGGCCGCAATGGCCGCAACGCCGAGGATGATACAGGCCAGCAGAATACGGAAACCCGCGAGGCCGCCGCGCAGCTCTCGTCGCGCCAATCGTGCGGCGAGAGCAATCCTCATGCGGCGTTTGCCGTATTGTCGATGCGCCCGTCACGCAGGCTGATCACTCGGTCGCAACGCGCCGCCAGATCGGCATCATGTGTGACCAGAACCAGCGTTGTGCCGTGCCGGTCGCGCAGATCAAAGAGCAGGTCAATGATCGTGGCACCGGTGCTGCCGTCAAGGTTGCCGGTAGGCTCATCTGCCAGCACGATATCGGGCTGGGGCGCGGCCGCGCGGGCCAAAGCGACACGTTGCTGTTCACCGCCTGACAGTTGCGAAGGATAGTGATCGGCGCGTCCGGCAAGGCCAACGGCAGCCAGTTCCGCGCGGGCGCGTTCAAAGGCATCGGCGCGCCCCGCCAGTTCTAGTGGGGTTGCGACGTTTTCCAGTGCGGTCATTGTCGGGATGAGGTGAAAAGATTGAAAGATAACTCCGAAATGGTCGCGGCGCAGTCGCGCCAGCGCATCTTCGGACATCACGGACAAATCGTGCCCCAGCGCCGTGACTGTTCCCGATGTGGCGCGTTCCAGCCCGCCCATCAGCATCAACAACGAAGATTTACCCGAGCCAGAGGGGCCGACCAGACCCAATGTCTCGCCGCTCTGGACTTCGAGAGTGATGCCGTGAAGTATCTCGACCAACCCCGCATTCGATCTAAGTGACAATGCGGCACCTGATAGAGATAGCGGAGGATGGGGCATGCGGACGCGCCTGTTTGTGAAGGTTTTTTTGACATATGGCCTCTGCGGCCTGAGGGGCAAGGCGTTGGCGGCGTTTCTTTTGCTTGCTGTCACGTTTGTTGGCCCCACTGCCCGCCCGGTCTATGCCGAAGATCCTGTAACGGTGTTGGCACTGGGTGACAGCCTGACGCAAGAGTACGGGCTGGTACAGGCGGACGGGTTTGTGCCGCAGTTGGGCCAATGGCTGACCCAACAGGGCACTGCCGCACGTTTAATCAATGGCGGGGTGTCGGGCGACACCACCCAAGGCGGCGCTGCGCGGGCGGCATGGAGCCTGACCGATGATGTCGACGCGATGATCGTGGCGCTGGGGGGCAATGACCTGCTGCGCGGAATTGATCCGACCGTGAGCCGTGCAAATCTGGAGACGATCCTGAAGGTCGCCGAGCAAAAGGGTGTCCCGGTTCTGTTAATCGGGCTACGTGCACCGCGCAATTACGGCCCAGAGTACAAGACAGCGTTCGACGCCATCTATCCGGAGTTGGCCGAAACCCACGATGCGCTCTATCTGGAAAGTTTTTTTGCCGGCATCGAAGCGCAGGGTGGCGGTGCGCAGCAGAAATATTTTCAGGCCGACGGCATCCACCCGAACAAGGCGGGCGTGGCGCTGATTGTCGAGGGGATTGGGCCGTCAGTCGTCGCTCTGATCGAACGGGCAGGGCAGAAATGACACGGTGCCAGACATGAAAAAGGGGCCCGTGGGCCCCAATCTCGACGTTTTAAAATGGCGCTTATGCCAAGGCGATATTGGTCGCCGATTCGCGGCCGTCGCGGCCTGCTTCGACGTCAAATGTCACTTTCTGGTCGTCGGCCAGACCGGTCAGACCGGCGCGTTCGACTGCAGAAATATGAACGAAAACGTCTTTGCCACCGGTTTCCGGTGCGATAAAGCCGAAGCCTTTGGTAGAGTTGAACCATTTTACGGTGCCATTAGCCATCCCGTTGGTCTCCTTCGATAAACGCTGCCCGCAGGGTGCGGCAGCCTGGCTAGTCGTGCAAGATCGAGTGACTGAGCCGTGAGGAGCAGGTGGTCGATAGTGGTAACGTCGCGACGAGAATATGCGCTGCCTTGGGCCATCGCGCAAGGGGAAAGGCATTTTTTTAGGCAAATGCCCGCCGGTTTGACGTATCAGGGGCGGCGTAGACTACGCCAGAGCGCGCCGGGCAGGCGGCGGGCCGTCAGCCGCATCAACTGCGGATATTCGACCTTGCCGGATAGCATCGACAGGTAAGCATGCTTGACTCTGGTCGAGTTGGCAAAGGCGCGTCGAAAGAATGGGCGCAGGCGGGATGCAAAGATCAGCGGGCGCAAGAAGCAAGCCAACCGAAGCGAACGCTGGATAGGCCGGACCAGACGCGCGTAATGACGCATCGCGCTGTCGGGTTGGCCGGTTCGAATCGCGTTTGCGGCGGCAATCGCGGCCATATGACCGCTTTGCAGGGCATAGGCGATGCCTTCGCCAGTGATCGGATCGACAAAGCCTGCCGCATCCCCGGCTAACAGGACTGCACCGCGTCCCGGCACGCGGCGATAGTTGCCGAAAGGCAGGAAATGCCCCTTTACCCGCGCTGGGCTGTCGTCACCCAGCCGAGTGCGATAGGTCGCAAGTCGGGCCTGAATGTCGGAGTTCTGGGACTGCAACCCGCCGATACCGATGGTGGTGCTGGCGCGTTTGGGAAACTGCCAGCCATACCCCCAACTGGCCGCGTCAAAGTCGATCCGCACCACGGCATTTTCGGCTTGCGGCGGGGCCTCCACTTCGAGCGCGAAACCGATTTTTGTCTTGTCAAAGGATTGCCCGAAGAGCGCGCGAGCAACCATGCTTTGCACCCCATCCGCGCCGATAAGCGACTGATACCAAAGCGTTGTGCCGCCATCCAGCACGACGCTACGTGCTGCAAGATCAAGCGCCGCCACGCGGTGGCCCGAGAAATCTGCCGCGCCTGCCTGCACCGCCAGATCAAACAGATGCGCATCCATATCCCACCGCATCGTCAGGTACATTGGCAGCGTGTCACTCGCGTCCCCCAGTGGCGTGCCATCCAGATAAAAGACAATCTTTTCGCGTGGCTGAAACATCTGCGGATCAAGCGGCCGCTGAAAAATGTCGCGGTAGTATCCCTCTGCGCGCCCGGTAAAAAATCCGCCGCAAAGCTTGGCGCGCGGAAACACGGCCTTGTCGATCACTGCGACGCTCAGACCAGCCTGCCGGGCCGTCACGGCGGCGGCGGAGCCGGCGGGGCCTGCACCGAGAATGATGAGGTCGAATGTGGGCATACGACTGGTCCGGAACTGAATTTTTGGCCTGTCATAAAGACTGGGTGACGTGGCGAAAAGGGGGATCGGTATCACATCGGTATCACGTCGGTATCGGGTCAGTGCGGTCACATGACTGGCGGTTAATCCTTTGGGGTGATGTTGGCGCTCTGAAAACCGGAGGGACCGATGGCCCGCATGACCAAGACTGAACGTATCGCCCGCGAGGGTCTGATGAAAAACCTGATCCAACTGATGCGCGACGACTGGATCCCGCTGCGGATTGAGACGGAGATCCCCGATGCGTGGCACACGCTGGAGGCGGATGTGGACGTGACTGAGCCAAAGGAAAAGGTGACGCTCTATCTGGATCGCTCGGTGGCGCGTTATTACCGCGCGATGGGGAAGGGGTATCAAGCGCGGATCAACCGGCTGCTGGCGACTTGGGCGCAAATGCATATCGCGCGCGAGGTGAAGCTGGAGAAGATGCTGAACGCGCGTCTGGCGCGCAACAATGAAACGGATTGTTAACCATGTCTTGGGCAGGATGGCGGGATGTCTTGCTACACTCGTCCCCGGGTCCCCGGCGCTTGCGTGTTCTTTACCGTCAATCTGGCGGTGCGGGGCAGTCGGCTGCTGGTGGATGAGATTGACCTGCTGCGCGGTGCAGTCGGGCTGACGCGCAAGACGCGACCGTTTCACGTGGACGCGTGGATGGTGTTGCCCGATCACATGCATTGCATCTGGACGCTGCCCGAGGGTGATGCGGATTATTCGACACGCTGGGGTGCGATCAAGGCACGGTTCACGCGCAGTTTGCGCGAAGACGGTTATGACGTGGGTAGGCCGGGCTTCAGCCCGGCGACCGGATTTCCGGGCGTGGCGCCGGGAAGAAATGCCAACCGTAGGCCGGGCTTCAGCCCGGCAGTCGAATTGCCCGTCGTGTCATCCGGCAGATATGCCGGGCTGAAGCCCGGCCTACGGGTGAACAAGCGCGAATGCGCAGTCTGGCAGCGGCGGTTCTGGGAGCATCATGTGCGGGATGCGGCGGAATATGACGCACTGATGCGGTACTGTCGGGAGAATCCGGTGAAGCATGGGTTTGTCGAGCGGGCGGAGGATTGGCCGTATTCGTCGGTACATGGGCGGGTGCGGAATGCGTAGGCCGGGCTTCAGCCCGGCATTTGGAGAGGACTGTTCGCAGGGTGTGCCGGGCTGAAGCCCGGCCTACAGATGAGGGGCTGTCCACCGCCTAAGGCACGCGCCATTCAATTTAAATACAAATCACATTTGTATTTTCCGGGGGCGCACGCAATTGCGTTGCAATCGCTTTCGCGCACGGGTGAGGTTTGGCTAAAAGCCAAATCTCACCTTGCAAATTTCTTGTGCTTCATCCGCGTCGGCTCCAGCGCGTCGGCACCTAGACGGCGTTTCTTGTCCTCTTCGTAATCCTCGAAGTTGCCTTCGAACCATTCCACATGCGCGTCGCCCTCAAACGCCAGCATGTGGGTGCAGATGCGGTCGAGGAAGAAACGGTCGTGAGAGATGACCACGGCGCAGCCGGCGAAATCTACCAGAGCGTCTTCCAAGGCGCGCAGGGTTTCGACGTCGAGGTCGTTGGTGGGCTCATCGAGAAGCAGGACGTTGCCGCCCGAGCGCAGCAGGCGCGCCATGTGGACGCGGTTGCGCTCGCCGCCCGACAGTAACGAGACTTTCTTCTGCTGGTCGCCGCCCTTGAAGTTAAACGCTGAGCAATAGGCGCGGGCGTTAACTTCGGCATCGCCGAGCTTGATGATGTCCTGACCATCGGCAATCGCCTCCCAGACGTTTTCATCCGCGTTGAGGTCATCGCGGGACTGATCCACGTAACTGAGGTCAACCGTGTCGCCATATTCAATCGTGCCGGCGTCGGGCTGTTCCTGCCCTGTCAGCATCTTGAACAGGGTTGATTTACCGGCGCCGTTGGGGCCGATCACGCCGACGATGCCGCCGGGGGGCAGGGAGAATGACAAATCTTCGATCAAGAGCTTGTCGCCCATCGCCTTTTTCAGGCCGGTCACCTCGATCACCTTGTCGCCAAGGCGCGGGCCGTTGGGGATGACGATCTGGGCGCGGGTCAGTTTTTCGCGTTCTGACTGACCGGCCATCTCGTTATAGGCGTTGATCCGCGCCTTGGATTTGGCCTGCCGGGCCTTTTGGCCCTGACGCATCCAGTCCAGCTCGCGCTCCAGCGTTTTCTGCTTGGATTTATCTTCGCGGGCCTCTTGGCTCAGGCGCTTAGCCTTTTGTTCAAGCCATGCGGAGTAGTTGCCCTCGTAGGGGATGCCGCGGCCGCGGTCCAGTTCGAGGATCCAGCTGGTGATGTCATCAAGGAAATAACGGTCGTGGGTGACGATCAGGATCGTGCCCTTGTAGTCGATCAGGTGTTGTTGCAGCCATGCGATGGTTTCGGCATCAAGGTGGTTGGTCGGCTCGTCCAGGAGCAGCATGTCGGGTGCTTCCAGCAGCAGTTTGCACAATGCCACGCGGCGGCGTTCCCCGCCCGAGAGCGAAGCCACGGCAGCGTCATCGGCAGGGCAGCGCAGGGCCTCCATGCTTACGTCGATCTGGGCGTCCAGATCCCACAGGTTTTCGGCGTCGATCTGATCCTGAAGTTCGGCCATCTCATCGGCGGTTTCGTCCGAGTAGTTCATCGCCAGCTCATTGAAACGGTCAAGCTTGGCCTTTTTCCCGGCAACGCCGAGCATGACGTTTTCGCGCACGGTGAGCGCCTCGTCGAGATGCGGTTCCTGCGGGAGGTAGCCGACAGTGGCACCCTCGGCGGCCCACGCCTCGCCGGTGAAATCGGTGTCAAGGCCGGTCATGATCTTCATCAAAGTGGATTTACCCGACCCGTTCACGCCAACGACGCCGATTTTCACCCCGGGCAAGAAGCTGAGATGGATGTTCTCGAAGCATTTCTTGCCGCCGGGATAGGTCTTGGAGACGCCCTGCATGTGATAGACATATTGATAGGCTGCCATGGGTGATGCTTTCTGATTGAGATCGGATGTTGGCCAGCATGTAACCGTCAGACGCGGCGATTTCAAACAGGGAGTTTGCGGCACATGGTCGAGAGAGCGCTATTGCCGGGCTTTGTGCGGTGCGGCGCTGGTCGGAACCGGGGCGTCCAGCACGAGCGGCGCGGGCAGCGGGGTGTTCGTGCGCAGCCAGTCGATCATGTCAGGCACTGGCATCGGGCGGGCAAGGCCGAAGCCCTGAATGAACGGGCATTTGGCGCGGCGCAGGATATCAAGCTGGCCTTGGGTTTCGACGCCTTCGGCGACGACGTCCATGCCCAAGAGCGCGCAGAGGCGTATGATTGAACGTGTGACGACGCGGTGGCGCGGTGCGCTCTCTAACCGGGAAATCATCGAATGGTCGAGTTTGATCGCGTCCACCTCGATCGTCGAGATGTGCGACAGGCCTGCGTAACCGGTGCCGAAATCATCCAGTGCGACGCGAACGCCGATGCGGCGCAACTGCGCTACCGCAGCCATCACGCGGGTATTGTTGACGTCCAGCAGGCTGGTTTCCAGTATTTCCACACAAATGCTGGAATGCGGCAGGTTGCGCGATTGCAGGGCCCAGTCGAGGAGGCCGGGGTAGTTCACATCAGACAGGATCGTGCTGGACACGTTCAGCGACAGTGTGAGATCGGAAAATCCCGCCTGTCGCATCTGCGTCAATGCGTCCAGCGCGTGGTTCATCGACAGGTAGTCGATATCGGGGAGCAACTGGATGGCCTCTGCCGCCGAGAGAAACGAGGCGGGTGCCAGCAATCCGCGATGCGGGTGTTTCCATCGCAATAGCGCCTCGCATCCGGTGATCCGGTTGCCTGCCAGATCCAGCATTGGTTGCAGGAAAATGGTGAATTGATCCTGCTCCACGGCCTGTTTCAGGTCGCGGTTCAGTTGTTGACGGGCGCGGTACCGTTGCCCCAGCTGATCGGTGTAATAGACAACCTGCCCACGCCCGGCGTCCTTGGCGCTATATAGTGCATGATCGGCCTGTTGTATCAGCGCCTCGCCCGAGGTGGTGCCGGAAGTGGACAGCGCGGCCCCGATGGAAATGCCGATGGTGATGGTCTGGTCCTTCCAGACAAGAGGGTGATTGATGGTACGCATAACCTGTTCGGCGCGCGCCATCAGCATGGTGCGGTTGCTGGTTTCAGCGCAGAACAGCAGAAATTCATCCCCGCCGTTGCGACAGATCAAGTCATCTGGCCGGGCATGTTGGCGCAGCCCGTCCGCCACATGACACAACACCATGTCACCAGCGGCATGGCCGAGCGTATCGTTGATTTCCTTAAATTTATCGAGGTCGAGTTGGAGCAGGCCGATCCGACCGGCAGCGATCTGGGCGGTTACCCTGTTACTGTGCATGTATTGCGACAGTCTCTTGCGGTTGGCGAGGTTGGTCAGGTCGTCATGATAGGCGGCGTGTTCCAGATCGTCCTTGACCTGATGCAGCGCGGCCTGTGTCGTGACCTGATCCGAAACGTCGCGGCACGTGACCACAACCATCTTTTGTGAATCGTCGGGGCCGAGATTGATCAATGAATGGCTTTGCTGGTTCCAGAATCGGCTGCCGTCGCGGCGCAGATGTTGTGTGATGCGGTAGCCATCAAACAACGAGGTCGAAAAATCGTAGCGAAAGTTTGCGGTTTGCTTGCGCGTTCTGCGATGTTCAGGGGGCAGGATCAGATCCTGCGGGTTTGTTCCCCTGATGTCTGACAATGCCCAGCCGAGCATCGTTTCGCAGGCGGGGTTCATCCATTTCACCCGGCCATTGATGTCCAGCAGGATGATGCCATCGCGCACATGATCCAGGATCAAGTCCGGCAAACCCGCATCCCGCCGGGCTGCCGTAGCCGTGCGGGGTGGTTTCCCGTCAGTTCGCGATTGTTTGCCCACTGCTTTACCCGGAATATGCCTTGTTGCGTTTTCGCAGCCTTGCAAGCGGGGCTTAATATTGGGTGGCTTTCCCAAGGGGTTCTGATTAAAAATCCCTAAAATTTAAGGAGCTTGCGGCGTTATGCCTGCCCTCACCTTGCCGCTGTCGTGGCCCGGCCAGACCATAGGATTGCTGGGGGGATCGTTCGATCCACCGCACGCGGGCCATGCCCATATCACTCGCGAGGCGCTGAAGCGGTTCGGGCTGGACGCGGTGTGGTGGCTGGTCAGTCCGGGCAATCCGCTAAAGGCGCACGGGCCTGCGCCGATGGCGCAGCGGATGGAGGCATCGGCGCAAGTGATGCAGCATCCACGCGTTTTCATTTCGGATGCCGAGGCGCAGATCGGATCGCGCTACACGGCGCAGACATTGCGAATATTGCGTGCCGCACGTCCCGGTGTGCGGTTCGTTTGGCTGATGGGTGCCGATAATCTGGCGCAGTTCGATCAGTGGCAAGACTGGCAAGAAATCATGGAGACCGTGCCTGTGGGCGTGCTGGCACGCCCCGACGCCCGTACGGCGGCGCGTGGGTCCAAGGCGGCGCGCATCTACGCCCCGTACCGTCTGCCGGGTCGTCAGAGCCAGCGGTTGGCACGATTGCAGGCCCCGGTGTGGTGTTTCGTCAATGTGCCGATGCTGGCGATCTCTTCGACGGCGTTACGGGCCTCGGGGGTGTGGACGGCGGCATCAGACGGCTGAAACGGACTGTTGGCCGACTTAGGATGAGGCCTGCCAGACATGAGTGTCAGTTTATGTGCAGCGACAGATACAGTAAGCGCCCCGGACAGGGTATTGTTTCAGGCGAATGATCATATGCGATCTAAACACCCAAGAACGTGACTGAAAAAGGTTAATTCGGCGTTGTCTGACGCGCGCGGCTGCGCTTTACTCTGCGGTATGATGCTGCCCTTTTCAAGACGTGCCTTTTTGACAGGATCAATCTCTGCGCTGGCCAGTGGCGCGGGGATCCGGGCGGCGTGGGCGGGTGCGCCTGCCGTGTCGTTGCGACCGCAATTGCGCCCGGACGATCTGGCCACTACTGCGCGCAAACCACGCCCCAAGGCACCTGATGCGCAGACACTGATTGATCGTGCCAAGCTGGGTGGCAAGGTGGGATATGCGGTCGTCGACGTAAAAACCGGCGCGCTGCTGGAGACACGCAATGCCGATACCGGCTTTGCTCCTGCAAGCGTGACCAAGGCGGTGACGGCACTCTACGCGCTGGACGCCCTCGGCCCCGGCTATCGGTTTCGCACGCAGTTGATTGCCACGGGACCGATCGAGAATGGTGTGATCAAGGGGGATCTGGTTCTGGCGGGGGGCGGTGATCCGACGCTGGACACCGATGCGCTGGCGGGCATGGCCGCTAACCTCAAAGGGGCGGGCATCCGGGCCGTTACCGGGGCATTTCGCGTCTTTGACGGGGCGCTGCCCTATGTGCGGGTCATCGACGAAACCCAGCCCGATCATGTGGGATACAATCCGTCGCTATCGGGGCTGAACCTGAATTTCAACCGGGTACATTTTCAATGGGCGCGGGGGGCGGACGGCTATACCGTCACGATGGATGCGCGGTCGGCCAAATACCGTCCTGCCGTGCGCGTGGCCCGGATGCGCATCGCGAACCGCGCCGCGCCGGTCTATACCTACACCGATGCTGGTGATCATGATGAATGGACCGTTGCATCGCAGGCGCTGGGCAAGGGGGGGACCCGCTGGCTGCCAGTGCGTTATCCGGCGAGTTATGCGGGCGAAGTCTTTGCCACGTTTGCACGGTCGCACGGGATCAAGCTGGACAGTGCCAAACCACAGGGCGGTGCGCCGCGTGGGACGGCACTGGTAACCCATAACAGTGTCGCGCTGAGTACGATCCTGCGCGGTATGCTGAAATATTCCAACAACCTGACGGCGGAACTGGTCGGCATGACGGCCACCGTCGCCCGCCGTGGCAAGGTCACGACGCTGGCGGCCTCGGGGCGCGAGATGTCGGCTTGGGCACGCACGGAACTGGGGATGAAGGACGCATCACTGGTGGATCACTCGGGGTTGGGGTCCGAATCGCGGCTGAGCGCCGAGAGTCTGGCGAGGGCGATGGCCAAGGTCGCGGGGCAGGGGGCACTGGCACCGCTGTTGAAGCCGTTCGTGATGCGCCACGAAAATGGTCAGATCGACAAGGGGCACCCCGTCGAAGTGCTGGCCAAGACCGGCACCCTGTACTTCGTGAGCTCGCTGTCAGGCTATGCAACCGGGCCGGGGGGGCGGCAGCTGGCCTTTGCGATCCTGACCGGGAATCAGGCAAAGCGCCGTGGATTGGCAAAATCTGCCCAAGAGCGCCCCCCCGGATCGGCCGCATGGAATGCGCGATCAAAGCGGCTGCAACAGCAATTGATTGAGCGCTGGAATGCTGTCTATGGCAGTTAACGTCTCGTATATGGCTTGCGCGGACCGCTCGCCGCTGCAATGACGCTTGCACCGACCCGGACGATCCGCTAATCCGACGCAACCACACCCGGCGGCGAGTTGGCGGAGTGGTTACGCAGCGGATTGCAAATCCGTGTACACCGGTTCGATTCCGGTACTCGCCTCCAATACTTAGCAGATTTCTGCCACACACTTTTCAGCACCCCGCCACACATTCACGTTCTGTTTTCATTCCGTTCCGGTTTCACCCGCAATGGCGGCGCAGTTCACGTCTCTAAGGTTGCCAATAATGAGCAACGCGATACCGAGATTCGGATTTCTTGACTTTGTGGCAAGTCGCAGGGCGAGCACACGCTTGTTCCCAGAGCACAGCTACAGCGCAAATGGCGGCTATGGCCGCAACTTGGGACGCTGGTGCAATGAGAGCTTTTTGCCAAAGCTGGATATCAAGCAACCGGGACTTGTTTTTCACAGTCTACGGCACAAAGTCGTTACGCGACTAGGCCAAGCCAGTGTGCCAGAACCGATCATCCGGTGCATCGTCGGACATGCCCGGTCAGGCGTGACCCAAGAAGTATACTTGCGAGAGGGCTACACAATGGACCAACTCAAAGATGCCATTGACCGCTTGTACGCTGCCCCAAGCGGCTAGGATGTGTGCTGAGCGGGGCCATCCTGCATGGCCCCCTCCATAGCATAGGCCATGCGCCCTGCTTCAAGCCGGGTCGCGTTCAGTTTCTCAGAGGACATCGCTTC
Organism: Roseovarius pelagicus; assembly: GCF_025639885.1. Taxonomy (NCBI): domain Bacteria; kingdom Pseudomonadati; phylum Pseudomonadota; class Alphaproteobacteria; order Rhodobacterales; family Roseobacteraceae; genus Roseovarius; species Roseovarius pelagicus. The sequence goes on from NZ_CP106738.1 coordinate 2,961,730, forward strand.
TATCGTGACTTCTGCTATCCACTCTGGATCGACTTGGTTCATGCGACCAAGGTTCTTAAGTTGGCCCACAATGAATGCCGCGCCCATCGTGTGCATATCAAGGTCCGATAGCTTTAAACCGAAAGCCTGTACCGTGCCGTCAAAGGCACCCAACGCGGCGGCTGCAAACTCATTGTCGTCAACTTCCCGACCAATAGCGCGCAAGTAGCCGACATGATGAAGGCCAGCGGCAAGCCGTGCATCCTCTAAGGTGTCGGACTGGGAAACAGAGGCAGCACCTTCACCAAGTTCGTCATTGGTGTGCGCAGTTGCCGTAAGAGCGCCTCGCCTAAGTGGCACAATGAAGTTGTCTTTCGCCTTGGGGTCCATTTCGCCTGCACAAAACGAGCTGACCACAAAGGCAACGCCAAGCGGCATGACGAAAGCCAATAACAGAAACCCAACGATAAGAAATAGCCACCACTGCGCTTTGAAGAACCGCATCGTGCCCGTGGCAACCAATAGGCGCATTTGCAAGTTCCACCAATACCGTCCAACAACGGCCAAACTGGCGGATGCTGCGGAAAAGCCATCAATAGCTGCGCCATACGCAACATGGTGGTCAGGCGTCTTATCGCTCAGGCTCATTCGGAACTCCCTGATACTGCCAAGACGCAAATCGTCTTTTGAATTTTTCGGCGGGCTACAGCGCCTACCGTATCTGAATTTTAGATACCCACTTTTGAGATATAGTCAACAAGCCCACTGCAACTGCATGGGGCTTTCATGCCTAAAACTCTTGGAGATCAACGGCATGACGAGCTAATTCGCTTTCTCATTGAGAAGCGGGGCGAAGCAGGCTTGAAACAAGTGGAGCTTGCTAAGCGCATGAACGTATAACCGCTTGCAAGGTCGAGGCCATCCTTGATGCTTTCATAGGAGTTTGGCCAAAAGTTCCTTTGCTCGGAAGTCATGGCTCGGAAAGCCCAAAGGGTGAAAAGGCCTATCTCTGCCTTTCTGAACTGGTCGGGTCAATTTCCAGCGATAGCCCGGATGCCGCAATACCAGTTTTAAAACGTCTTATCTCGGACAACCGATATTCAGATATGCTTAAAGACCTAAAGAGCATACGGACTGAGCAGAATAAAAAAAGGCCCTTGCAGACTTTGCACCACCGACACCGCAAAAGATTTTGGAGATGCTAGATCGTCAAGCCAGCCGGGTACTGGTGACCATCTTACGACTGTTGGTATTCACTATCTCAGGTGGCACAAACTTGTGGATCGCCTCGTTCAGAGCTTCGCTACAGAAGTCATTCACCAGCGTTTTCGAGATGTGCCAAGAAAGGACCCTCGGCGACGAACAATCCATGATCGCCACCAAGGCCGAAATGCTATCCGTTTCAAACTGTTTTATAACGGGCAAGCGTTGTTCAAAAGCTCATACCTATTTTAACGCCAACACTAATCGCATCGTTGTTGCTGAAGCTTGCGCGGGGGGTATTCGGAGGATTGGTGACAGGGAAAGCATCACCCAACCAAGTATACTTCACCCCGCCCGCAAGACTGAGTTGATCCGTTACTTGGTATTTGCCGCCCAATGTTAGCGATTGATTTCCGAAATTCGGGGCGAGCGGCGATACGAGATTGTTACCTTCCTCATCTTCATAACTGTAGGTCACGCTCGCCGAAAACTTGTCAGAGAAACGGTATCCAACTCCGATCTCATAAGTCCAGGCATCGACCATTGAAGCTAGGTTGGGAGCAGGGCTTGGCGGGTTCAATGTGAACACGCTCCATTCAGACCAACGTATGCTGCCGAAGAGCAAGGTGTTCTGGGCAACGCCGGACTGCACCTGAAGCTTTACGGATTGCGGTAAAGTCGATTTGGTGGATCCGGTTGCTGCGGGGGCACCGCCGGGGAAGGTCTCGGTGGTCTGCATGTTCAGTTCGACTTCGGAATGATAAGTCAACGCCGCTCGAAAAGCGATTTCCGGGATTTCGTATGCGGCGCCAAGCACATAGCCAAGTCCTTGGTCGCTCGAAAATCGGGCGTTGTATCCGTTCAACCCGCCATATGCGAGGCCCGACAAGGTGATGTTCCCATCCGCTCCGACGATCCGCGGGCCGCCATAGACGGCAATGCGATCCGTGATCCCATAACGGAACAGTATCTTCAGCTCATCGGACTCGGCTTTGGCCATGGTTCCACCGAGAAGGGTGGTCGCGGGATTGCCACCATATTCCAAGTCCACTCCGTAAGGTTGGTCATAAATTATCGCGAGTGAGAAATGGTCACTTAATTGCAGCTTCAAACCGGCGCCTATCGCACTTATGTCGGCTCCTACGTTTGAAATGGCGTTACCCAGACTATCGACCCCAGTCACGCTGGGCATGGCAAAACCAAATGACAGTTCCGCATAGCTGCCCTGCTCGAAAATTATGTCGATCGGCGTTTTCGTGCGGTCAAGGTTCCCTGCGTAAGCAGGGTTAAGAGTGAGGGCCAGCGCGAAGCTAGCTGTCAGCATCGAAGATTTCATCGCGGCATTCCATTTATCGAAAGCTACGAATTCATAGTTGTATGATACCCTGTAAATTGAAATACTTTTTTGATAATCAACCTAAAGGGTATCATCATGCGTGTTAAAATAGCATCAAATACTGAGCCTGCCCGACTTTCCCGTTGGTTTCCGTGTCCCTAATCCTTGCGCAGATTGCACTGCACGGGAATTTTTGCGGAGCGCCAAGTCGGGGCGGAGCCTGCGCAGACGCAGGTCGGAGACAGAGCCTCAAGTCATATTTTGTGGAAGTGTGAACCAGAATGTGGTTACTTCTCCGTCGTCACTTTTGAAACCGATATCGCCGCCCATTTGTTCGACGATTTGCTTAGTAATGCTGAGGCCAAGACCTGTTCCACCACGCCTGCGTTTGGCCACGGGGGCCGCTTGGGTGAAGGGCAGAAACACTTTATCCTTGAACGACTCGGGAATGCCAGCGCCCTGATTGCTGACGGACACACGGATATTATGTTTCTCTGCTTCGACTAGAATGTCGATTGTGCTACCTTCATCGGCAAATTTGGCTGCGTTAGACAGAAAATTCGAGAGGACTTGCTGAAACCGCTTGGGGTCGAAAAACCCTGCCAGATTTCTTTCGCGGCAGGTGACGTTGAAATTCACGCCGAATTGTTCCGCAAACGGCAGATTGGCTAACACTGCGTCATCAATCAGGCTCGCGACTTCGTGCTGGGCTGCATTAATGCTCATTTGGCGGGCTGAGAATTTTTCAAAATCCAAGATATCGTTGATCAAAGAACTTAGACGCTTCCCGTTTTCTTCCGCGATCGACACCAGCCTTTGCGCGCCATCCGATAAGTTGGCACCTTCCATCGCTGAAAATAGGGTCAATGATCCCAGCAGCGATGTCAGGGGGGTTCGCAGTTCGTGGCTCACTGTCGCGACAAACTCACTCTTTAATTCGTTCAGCCGTCTCTGATCGGTTATGTCCACGATCTGAGACACAAAATGTTCAGGTTGACCTTCGGCATCGGTAATCATCCCGACACTTAACAGCCCCCACAGCACGGTGCCGTCCGAACGTATGTATCGCTTCTCCCTTTTATAGGATGGGATCTTGCCTCTTTTGAGAAGATCGAACTGGTTAAGATCTAGCTCCAGATCCTCAGGGTGGGTGATTGACTGGAAATCCATTTTGCACAGATCGTCTTCTGAGAAGCCCAGAAGCTCGCAAAGTGATCGGTTTACCTTCAGGAACTGGCCGTCGACGCCAACCAAAGCTTTTCCAATGGTTGCAGCTTCGAATGATGATCTGAACTGTTCGGCGATCCTGTGATAGGTGCTTTCCACGGCCTTGCGCTCGGTGATGTCCGTCGCGGCGCCGACTACACAGCTTGTCTCGCCGCTCTTATCGCGCTTGGCTATCGCCAAATCTGTTCGCATCCAGCGCCAGCTTTCTCCATCTCTTGATCGCAGGCGATACTCGGAACTGGCACGTTCATGACCTTCATCGACACAACGCCGGATGGGCTCCATCGCGATCTCGAGATCAGCCGGGTGAATTCTAGCCATCCATGCCATCCGGAGTTCTTTGGTCGGCGTCTGTTCCAGGCCCATCAATTCGCGCCAGAGATCGGAAACCAAGACTGACTGTGTTTTCACATCAAATTCGAAGACTCCGATTCTCGCTCCTTTGATCGCGCTATCCGCGCGCTTCATCTCTGCTTTTCTGATCCGATCAGCTTCCATTTCCTCTGCGATGTCGCGAAGGACAAGTGCATGCTGTATCGCTCCATTTTCGTCAGTCCATGCTGTTAAATGGATGGCGAGCAGCACCGAGGCTCCATCCTGCCGTCGCCCGATGATCCCTTTGATTATGGCGTCGAAATCACCGGGTGGGATGTAAGCGTTCAACTCTTTGACGGAATCGACGGGCAGAACATCGAAAATCATCTGCTTACTGAGGTTATCGTCGCTATAACCAAACAACTGACCCGCAGCTCTGTTGCTATGAAGAATTGTGCCGCTTGGCTCCACGATCATTAACGGCACTTGCATATGCTTAAAGGCGTGAATTATAGCAGAATCCGCCGACTTCTGCTTGTGTGTGTCTGTGACCATGGAACTATGCCGCCTCTTCAAAGTAGTAAGGCATGGTTCATTTAAATGTGCGGGGAAACTAGTCAAACCTTGCCTCATTGCTAAGCTCATTTACGCGAAAAGATAGAGCGACAGCCGCATTATTTTTGGTTTTGCAGAATATTCTATCTATCCTGTTCTGCTCGCTGGCTTGAATGCTCTAGACTGCGATCTTCCACGGCGTGTGTTCTTGGATGATGCCCTTGACCTGTTCGCCGAGCAGGAGAGGATCAAACGGTTTGCTGATAACATGCGCCGCGCCCAAGCTGAGAAGCTGATCGACATCGCTCTGTTGAGCGCGCGCTGTCATGAATACGACAGGCACATCGATCATGGCGGGGATTTTGCGAAGATGTCCTAGGGTTTCGGGACCGTTCATGCCGGGCATCATGACGTCAAGCAAGAGAACATCCGGTGTGTAACCTTGAGCTTGCCGAACCGCATCTTCGCCCGAAGGACACTGGACTACTCTAAATTCGCCAGACAACGACAACGCTATAAGGGCAATTTCCCTGATGTCGGCATCATCTTCGACGTGAAGAATTTCAATCATATCATACTCCGCTTTCAGTAAACTTCGAGTGTATCCAGCGCTCCGAATTGGTTAGTTATTTTCAATGATCATAGATACTTATCATCAATCTAACCATGCTCTGACTGCTTCTTTACTTTGGCGATCTCAGCGATCAACCGGTCAATGATTGTAACGAGGTCTCCCGTGGGAATACGGGATGCCATATCCTTTTGGTCGATGTGATCATCGACCGCAGCTGCGACTTCTCCGAGATCGGGGTAGCCCAAGGTCGCTGCCGTGCCAGCAATCTTGTGACTGATCTTTCCGATCTCAACGATGGCCTCCTGACAGGCCATATCGTTATTCATCTGTGCCCTCAGTTTTACCAACAGATCGTGTCTGTCCTGAGATTCTTCGGCAAAGCGCAACCGGATACGCGCGATGCCGCTGGATACACTATTGATCATAACGTCGCTCATCAAAAATTCCAGATTATCATGATGCAAACAAGCGTTGCAGCGGTCCAGGCAATGCTTCGCGTGTCGCAGCATGCGGATCTCTCGCTATCATCTCTGCATCCGACAGCGCCTGCACCAGAATTTTCGGGGCCTCCTGCGCCGATTTTAACTGGAAGCCCTTTGTGCCGCCGACAACGGGTAGGAGTGTCATTGGTCGACCGTCGCAATAATGTAGGTCCATTTCGCGGACAGTGTCGCATAGCTGCTTCTCAAACTCGATCGGATCGAAGGCACTTCCGTCTGTGAGTACGCAAACAAATTCACCGGCCCCCGCATGGGATGCGAAAAAGCCACGCGACTTCAGGCAATCCGAAATAGCTTCTGCAAAGTCCGTGATCGTGGCGTGATATTCGTACGCGCTACTTGCTTCATAAGCACGCGCCAATTCTGGAACGACGACGCCAAATGCGCGCATTCCAAAAAGAGATATGCGTGAAAACTGCAGCAGGTAGTTTTCGAGCGCCAGGTAATCGATGAAGCCAGTCACGTCTGATGGGGTGATGCGCGCGGCAAGTTCGGCCTGTGTGACAGTTCCAGCAGGATGTCCCGGTGTTGGGACCGGGTTACGGTCCTCCAACAGTTTGCGTTCAGCATCACGCTCACTGAACAGGCGCATACGGGCATGCACCTCTGCGATTTCAAATGGCTTGGTCACATAGTCAGTGGCACCCGCTGCGAATGCGTTATCAATATATGATCGGTCGGACATCGCTGTGATCATAAGGATCGGTGTCGAAACATACTCCGGCAATTTCCGGATCGCAGAGGTCAGCTGGATGCCGTCCATTTCCGGCATCTGGATATCGCAGAGAAAGCAATCAAAAGGCACTTCACTCTGAGTTATGGTCTCAATGGCTTCCTTAGCTGATTCACATATCGTGACGTCCGTGAAGCCAACAACCCGGAGAACTTCCGTGAGCAGTTCGAGAATTATTGGGTCGTCGTCGACAGCAAGAATTTTCATTGTTTCGTAGCCTTCTATCACTTCCCCGGTGCAACAACATCAGGGTATGCCCGCATAGCGTGTAAGTAGTTGTACAGAACAACCTGTCAAAAATAGGGCAGATGGCAAAAATTGATTAAAATTCTTCGTTTGATTGGAAGCATGGCAATTTGCTGAAAGAAAGGGATTTTCTGAGTGGATAGCAAGACTACAAGCCGTTGGCCTGATTGTGCCGCCCTATTTGCGCCCAGTTATTCGGGCTGCATTTCATGATGTTCATTGGAAAAAAGCACTCGTGCCTCTTCCGAGACGGATTCGTTGTCAGCGTCAACCAAAGGTAGATCCACGTAGAAGGTGGTTCCGACGCCCTCGTTTCGAAAGTAGTCCAGCACGCCAGAATGTGCGTTGATGATGCGTTTTGAGATGTTCATGCCAAGGCCAGTTCCGCCGACTTTTCGCCGGTCAGAGGAATCAAGTTGGCTGAATTCATCAAACACAATCTGACGGTCAGATTCGGATAAGCCTATTCCCCTGTCAATTATTGAAATTCGAACTGTGTCGCCTCTGTCTTGGCAAGTGACTGTAACAGCATCGCCGGGGTTCGAGAACTTGGCTGCATTTGACAGGATGTTGGACATCACTTGGTGCAGCCGTGCTTCGTCTACGTATATGAACAGATGTTGCGGTACATCCTCGAGAACGAAAGTTACGTTGAACTTGCTTGCGAACGGTTGGTTGGATGCAACAGCCTGAACCAAGAAATCCGCCAATCCAATAGTGCCAAACTGAAAGGACATGCGGCCGGCTTCTATTTTTTGCAGGTCCAAAAGGTCGTTGATCAGGGCGTTCAGTCGGCCGGCATTCCGCTGTGCAATCGACAGTGCTCCCTTCATCTTCTCGGGCACTTCGCCATAGGCACCGTAATCGACCAAGTCGAGCGTGCCTTTGATCGACGTCAGCGGCGTTCTCAATTCGTGACTGACTGTTGCCAGAAAATCCGATTTTGCTACGAAGGCGGATTTAGCCTTCTCGTGCTCCTGCCTGATTTCCTCCATCTGCACCAGAGTCTTGTCATACAGTCCGGTTGAGATGCGCGAACAATCAACCAGAAAGAACATGACGAATATACTCGTCAGGAACTCCGCCCACAACTCAGAGGAGAATGGTGCGCTCGTGCTGATGATGTCTGACAGCGGGATGAAGAAAAAAACCGCAAAATAGAAGCTGAGGCGGAGATGAAGGATCGGTTTCAACTGATGGTTGTTCATCGTCGCAAAGAGACCGGCTGCGAACAGGAAGAACAGTGGCATGAAGTGTGACGTTGGTCCTTGCAGGTGGGCGATAGCTGCTGTGAAGACCGCGATGTTTGCTGCGCTTACTGCCGTGGCAATCATCAGCAGTCTCATGTTCAAACGTGTGTCTGCTATGTCGCGCTTTTTCATCCGCAAAATCCTGCGGAATGTCAGCAGATCAAACAGTTCTGATAAGATTAAGAATCCGCCGCAGACTATGGCCACTAAGCTGCTGTAATAAAACCCAACTAGTGATAGCGCAGCGATGTAAATTGCCAGCCTCTGTGGCAGAAGGGCCACACCGGTTCGAGCATAATCCGTCATCTGAGCATTCAGACGAAACAGGTTTCGGTTGTTGCGAAGGCTTAGCTGATAGAATTTTTTAACTGACATTGTCCACCCTGCAGAAGCAGATATTTGCTACAAACATGAGGCTTTTTGAGGTTACGCGCGAATCCAGAAGCCACACATGTAGGGTGCCTCAGCATGTGAACGCATTTTGCCTCTTGATCATGGCAGAAATAAGGCTACTTATTGCAACCATTGGTTTATTTATAGGAGATTTTTCAACGGGGGCAGGCATGGGTGTAGCGAGATACGCACTACGAAAATATCGGGGTCGATTGGAACTTCCCAATCACGTTGCACAACCACAAGCTGTAACTCTGGTTGGTTACGACGAAGTTCCGCATGGGCAAAACCAGTTTGGACAACCAATGTCCGATCTGACTCGCGAAGTACAGGGAACAACGCTTTCGTTTGCAAACATGCATCAATACGGAACGCTTTGCGCAAACTATCTTAGGGCGCGTAGGGAAGTTTTCATTGATCACAAGGGCTGGGAGCTGCCTCAGACTGAAGGCATGGAGTTTGACCAATATGACACGCCGCAATGTCGCTGGATCGTGATCCACGAGCACGGCCGCATTCTTGCGGGAATGCGGTTACTTCCCTCAACAGCCAAATGCGGTCAATACAGCTACATGCTGCGGGATGCGCAGAGGGGATTGCTTGAGAACATCCCGCGAGACATACTATTCCTAGATGCACCGGTTCGACCCGAGATATGGGAAGCAACACGGCTATTTGTCTCGCCGACAGTTGGTTCTAAGCGGCGTCTGCTTATTCAGTCAATTCTGCTAAAGCAAATGGCTGCCGCAGCACGAGAGTTGGGGGCGAAGTCGGTCATTGGGATCGTGCCTGCTGTCTTTAGCCGCTGGATGAAGCGGATCGGGATGAGCGCCACCCCCGTAGGGGCGGCAATGAGCATCGACGGCGATAAGATCCAAGCCGCTCTGATGAATGTTGAAGAGCCGCATGAAAACAATTCGGAACGAGCGGCTATGACATATGTAGGTCAGGTTCAATCTCAAGTTAGCACATAACCACGTCCTATTCTCGGCGTGCTGTTCTGCGAAACAGGTATATTGGACCAGTACGGAACGCCGCAGTCACAAATCCTCAACTTGGGGTGCTTCCTTCTCGGCGGCTAGGGCTTTGGCAAAAATCTGATCTTCTATCATGTCTATCTCCGGGAGGGTTTCCTGAACGAATGAACTGACCATGCGGTATTCACTGCGAATCAGCGATACTATGGCGTCTCGTTGCAGAATGGTGCGCTCGGACAGAGCTTTGATTTCAAGGCTGTGGGGATCGCCATCGTCACGCCCAAGGTCCCGTATACGGTTCCCGATCGTAATCTGGTTCGAGTTTTCGAACACTCCAGATACCCTCGTTTCACGCCCCATAACACAGCAGATAAACCGGCCGCGCCCAATATAGGAGAATAGCATTTTTCCAGATGAGGCCGCCTCTGAAATCTGAACGCTCGCTGAGTGCAACCTCGCCACCAGTTTCATAGGATCGGCCAGTTTGCTGATTTCCCGGAACCTTGCGATCCGGATGCGAAACACGCTCAATTGGTAATGCCCTTTGTCGAGCCGGAGCATGCGGTTCTCAAGCTGGTAGTAATCAAGCATATTGGGTACGTCGGAAAAGCACACTTTCTCGTTTGGATCGATTACCTCCACATCGATTCCGCATGATACAAGCGCCTTCAACGCCTTTCGCGTGCGTTTTTCCCTGTTGGTCGCTTCCACCAAAAACATTGCTGTCTTGATACGTCCGGCTATCTCGACTTCATTCAGGGGCTTTCTTAGGAAATCTGTCGCTCCGGCTGCGAATGCTGCTTCCATTGAATGCGAGGTTTGCTTGGATGTAATCATGATGATCGGCGTCGTGCGCGCCTCTATGCGTTGTCGCAATTGGCGGCAAAGCTCGATTCCATCCATTTCACCGAGCACTATGTCCAGTAGGTAGCAATCGAAGCTATGCTGCTGCTGATCTACCAGTTCTAACGCCGCTTCCGCCGAAGACGCTACAGTTATCTGCGTGAAACCCTGCGCGGCAAGCTTTGCCGTAAATAGCTCGCTGAAGATCAGGTCGTCATCGACCAACAGAATTCGCATTTATTTGCTCCCAAGTTACGCGACTTGTACTCTTACTCACCCCTAGCGAGAGATCATGGCCATTTTTAGGTTTTGGTGAGGGTTCTCGAGTCGGCTTTGAAATCGCATAGGTGATTGTAAATAAATGTTTTTTATCTCTGAGCGAGTTTCCCGACCAAGATTTCCGTCAAATTTCCGCCCCAATCTGATGTCGAGGAACCACACGCATGACGGGTTGGGCTGGGAAAAGTCTTTTATCCAAACGACATGCGCATCACGCAATGAAAATCAGAGCAGTTCATATTTTGGCCAACTTGCCCGGATAGAAGTTAGCAACCTAGTGGCTACCCGCGATGGACGAGATGCCAATAGTTTCTAAATCGACACAAAAGGAGAAACGTAATGAAAATAATGGCTGTCGATGATGATATACTTTCACTGGATTTGCTCGGTGAATGTCTCTCTGAAGGGGGATATGAGTGCGTGTCCCTTCTCTCATCTCCGAACGACGCAATTAAGAGACTAACCGAAACAGCCATTGCGTACGAGTGCATCCTTCTGGATGTGGACATGCCCGAAAAAAACGGTATCGAACTCTGCGCTGAGATCCGGAGGCTGCCTAGATACGCCAGTACACCGATCATAATGATCACAAGGCACAAGGATCGCCGTGCAATTGAGAAATCATTCTCAAGAGGAGCTACTGACTACATTACCAAACCATACGAGTTCTTTGAAGTTCTGACACGCATCAGGATCGCCGAACGATTGGTTCAGGAACGTCAAGCGGCGATTGATAGCTACTTCGCTGCTCAGAATAGCGCCCGAGGGAAGCCGCTCTTGCCAGCCACATTGCGAGATAGGAGCGCCAATAGCACGGTGATGGCGGATGATCCCGAAATCGTAAGTGAACAAATCATGTCGTTGTCGGTTTTCCAGAACTACCTAGAACAGGTCACGCGAACGGATGAGTGCACGATTGATCTGATCGCAATCAAAGTTCGTCGAATCGATGAGATATTCGCAAACACGAGCCCCGCAGATTTCGTCGGGTTCCTGAAAACTGTCGCAGGCGTCGTCGTCGAACACTTTGACTCGAAGAGAACGTTTTTGACCCATGTAGGCAACGGCACTTTTTTAAGCGCTGTAACTGGTGCTTGCAGTGCCACTTCAGCAGAATTGGAGGCGAGAATGCTGGGGCGCTTGCAAACGAGAAAATTGCCGCTTGTGTGTCTCCGGGAAATCCCTACGGCGTTAATCGTAGGAGAGCCGCTGACGTTAAAGACTGCGCCAAAGCTCAACTTCAGACGCGCAACAAAGGCGGCAATTGCCCGCGTGGAAAGCCGTGATAGCGAATTGTATGGTATGCGCCGCTCTCTGGACCGTTCCAACCTGATGACGAGCGCCTGAAGCCTTTCGTCGGCTCATTGGTGGTGGAGAACGTACACTACCAATGAACTTTCAGCTATGAACGCGCTTACAGGACATTTACTAAGCCGAGCACCATTGCAGTACAGCACCTTAAAATGCCGCCATCGGTAGGTAGCGCGGCGCGTGTTGGTCGTAGGTCATAAGGTCCAAGCGTTTGCACTCCGTGACCATGGCTTTTGACAAAGTTGTGTGTCTAAGACAGCTGGAAAGGGTTAGTTATTCAAGCCGACGATGGCCACCGCAGCGTTGGGAATGCCAGATCCGAAAACACGGTCTTTGCCCGGCTCGCCCAGATCAGTGGAACTGTTTTCCAGCATTGATCGAAGTATCGAATAGTCAGCCCCTGGATTTGCAGACAATATTAGCGCAGCAATTCCGCTAACATAGGCCGTCGCCATCGAAGTGCCCGATGAGGTCCGAAAGCCGGAGGAATTTCCCAAAACCAAGAGGCCTACACCGGGCGCGGATAGGTCAACATGTTCCCCTATATTGGCTCTGGAATATATCTTGTTTTCGCTATCGAGCGCAGTCACAGCAATCACCGCGTCATAGCCGGCGGGAAATAGTGTTGCGGCCTCGGGCCCTTCGTTCCCTGCCGCAGCAACGGGTAGAATGTTTTGTTTTTTGGCGCCATTCATCGCTTGTTCAAGCAATGGGTCGGCAGGGCCTGCAAAGCTCATGTTCAAAATATCGACACCCTGCTTGAGGGCCACATTCGTGGCTTCGAGGACTGTCCAGGTATTTCCGACGGTGTTGCCTGACGCATCCTTGGAGAAGGCGGCAATGCTGATAATCTCTGCCTCTGGCGTGACACCTGTCAGTTTTGCGTCTGCAGCCAATATACCTGCGATCGATGTGCCGTGCGGATCGACGTTGCCGCCATCATCGGTTACATCAAATGACGAGATGTTCGAGTTTGAAAATTCCGGATGCGTTCCATCAATCGCCGTGTCGATTATTGCGATGCGGATGTTGGCTCCTTTTGTCGTTGCATGAGCGTCGCTCAAATGCACCCTGTCATTGCCGAATTGGGGCAATTTATTGATGCTCTGATCCTGTTGAAGAAAATAAAGATAGTTCGGCTGGGCATTCACGACGGCAGCATTTGCCTCTAGTTGTGTGATGGCCTCCTGGACGCCGATGCCTGCGGGCAAACGGTAGCGATGCACCGTGACACCGGCCAAAAAGAACGTTCGCGCGTTCAGATGGGTCATGCCCAGACCGCGGATCGCCCGAAGTTGTGCACCGGGGGTCGACGAAAGCTGAAACCGGACGATCACTTCGTCAACGACAAACCGGGATTCACCGGCAGGTGGTTGCCCGCTCGGGGCGGATTCAACAATTCGCGGGGCTGGTTTTCGGCTTTGCCGTTTCGGCTTGGGTGAGGTGCTCGCCTCAGTCTGAGCCGTGGCACTTTTCTTTTTGCCATAGGATATCGCAGGAGCCTGAGATGTTGAAGCACTCGTCGAAGGTTTGGAATGGAGGCTGGGTTCGGGGCCGCGCCCGCCGTCGGCATGCGCAGATGGCACCGGTATTGCAATCGCGTAGACGAACATCAGAATTCCAACATAACGGATGGATGAATGGACTAATCTATCAGGCATGTTTTTCTCCTCTTCCGGCGTGGCCTAGTTCGCAGGTAAAACAAATTCAAAAATACCGGTCTCAGCCGCCATTTTTTCGGCAAGCTTATCAGCCGTTTCAAACGCCAGCTCATAAAGTCCGTCCGGGGTCGGCCCCTTTACGATCTGGCCGCGGTTCTCGCTTAGAAATGCGTCTATGTCAGTCCAAACGGCATCGGAATTGAATTTGACCAGCGTTCGCGTTTTCCCGAGGATGGTTTCCTCTTCTCCGGAAGCCGTTTGATATTGGCCCGTCTGCTGATTTCCGACCACGATTGAGTATATCACAACCGCCGGTGCGAACAAAATAAACACAGCGGCGACAACAGCATAAGCGCGTGGTCTGGCAGGAAACAAAACGGAAATAATGTGATTTATCAGGCTCTCGCCCGCTTCACGCGGTCTCGCGCTTGTTGCTGGTTCATCCTGTTCGGCATTCAGCGCCGCCTTGAACCGTTCAGCCATGGAAACGGGAACCTCTTCTTCGGAAACCAGCTCGACCACGGCCATCTGGTCTTCCAGTACAAGGTCAAATTCCCGGGCAAGCGCATCATCCTGAGCCAGCGCGGCCTCAACTTTGCGGCTGTCTTCGCTGTTCAGTGTTCCATTCGCATACCAAGGCAGCAGCAGTGACACTTCTTGTTTTTCTCTTTCGCTCAGAGTGCTCATGGCCACCCCCTATCAAGACCTTGGGCGTTCATTTCCGCAGACAGTTGCTTGCGCGCATGAAATGTCCGGGTCTTTACCGTGTTTTTCGGAATATCGAGTATCTCTGAAACTTCCTCGATAGATTTTTCATGGTAGTAAATCAGTTCCAGAACCACCCGATGATCGCGCGATAGCGTTCTCATACAACGCTTGATCGCTGTTCCCTTATCGCGCTTTTGAGAAACCATTTCCGGGTCATCTGCGTCATCTTCCAGTGTATCCAGTATCTCACCGGACTTTGAGTGAACTGGTTTTTTCTTGCGAATTTCTGATAGGGCTTTGTATCTGGCGACGCCCAGCAACCAGCTGGAAACTTTGGAACGGCCTTCATATGCCGAAGCCTTTTGCCAAACCTCTATAAAGACATCATTCGTGAGGTCCTCGGCGGCTCCAACGTCGCTGACATAACGTCGAACAAAGTGAAACACCCGTTTATGGTAACGTTGGTAGAGAAGGCCTATGGCCTGCCGGTCACCATTGGCGACTCTCTCAAGCTGGCGCTGATCATCATCCTCTGACATTCCCAACCCCGCCATTATCCACAGCATCACTTTAACCAAGTATGGTGAGCAGAGCAAAACAGGAGTGGGCGTCGCAGTCATCGCAGTCATGGTCTTCTCCTGAGGTGTCGCCGAAGGGGGCGTAGCCCCTGCAAACACCGTGATCCCAAGCGCCGGCATGGAGCCTGAGGGCGGTGGGATCCTGATTGAAATCCGGGCCAAGATAACGCCCCTATTTCTCACCGTTCGGTCATCAACAAACTGATTTGGATCATCAGACCGAACGGTGAATGTGGGCGCGGGCATTACCGGTCAGCGCCAGTGATGGTGGTGCTTGTGCCGTCCGCGTTGTGCAGGGTGACGAACGCCTTGCCCGGCTTGCTGGGTTTCGTGACGGTGCGGCTGGTGCCGTCCGCGTTGTGGATGGTGACGAACGCTTTACTAGGCTTGCTGGGTTTCGTGATCGTGCGGCTGGTGCCGTCCGGGTTGTGGATGGTCACGAACGTTCCGCGATTTTTGTTAATGCGCTTCTTGTTGACGACCTTGCCGTTTTTGGTCCGCGTGAGGGTAAAGGTCTTGGCGGCGTTGCGCGACCGAATGCTGGTCTTGCTGCCGTCAGGATTGACCGTCGAGATGGTGCTGACCCGCTCGGCTGGATCACGGCCACCGCCACCACCGGCAAGTGCCGGGTTAATTGAGAAACTGGTTGCAACGACAGTTGCAGCAAGAGTGGAAAGAACGGTCTGTTTGAAGGTTGAGTTGAACATTTTCTGTCTCCGTTTGATTGAGCCAATCGGCTTGTTTGCTTGGGTAACGGTGATAGGTCGTTTGAGGACGCGAAAAGGTTCAAAGAAAGTTTGAAAAAGGACTCAATAAACGCATAACATACTGAATAAATACATTTTTATATGGCGTTATTGCGCGGACCGGGTGGCGTTCTTGCCTCATGATCCAGTTGATGGGCATGTTGGCCGGGTTCTATGAGCAGGCAGCGTTGTCGCGTTAGCTACAAATGTCGCAGGGCTGCGTGCCGGCTCAATCACACCAAAGAGCCACAGTCTCCGACGCCCAAATCGCTGTGAGGTCCGATTTCGAATGAGGACAGACACACGAAATAGTCATCATTGATCCGGGCGGGTTGCCCAAGACGTCCAGAGGGATATAAGAGCCACCAAATGCACAGACCCCAAGGCCTGTTGCGACAGTGCCGTTTCCACCCTGGATATCGACCCGCGCCGAATGGATGTTGCCCATGTTTATCACCAATGCCGTACTACGTCCGCTGATCCTGACATTCGCGTTGCTGGCCGGGGCAGGGGTTGCCATGGCCCAGCAGGGCGACCAACCTCCGCCCGCCGTGACCGTCGTTACCGTCACGCCGCAGGATGTGGAACTCAGTACAACACTGCCCGGTCGCATCGTTGCCTCTGCCGAAGCCGAAGTGCGGCCGCAGGTGGCAGGCATAATCACCGACCGGCAGTTCACCGAAGGTGGGCATGTCAACGAGGGTGATATCCTCTACCAGATCGATCCGGCGACCTATCTGGCGGCTGTGGCGCAGGCAGAGGCCGCCGTGGCGCAGGCCGAAGCAATGGTGGGCGCGACTTCCCGCGAGGCGGAGCGACTGACCACCCTGTCCACGCGCAATGTGGTCAGCGAACAGGCGCTGGATACCGCAATCACCGAACGCGATAGCGCCGCTGCGGGGCTGCAAGCCGCCAAGGCGCAGTTACAACTGGCCCGGATCGAACTGGACCGGACCAAGATACACGCCCGCCTGTCGGGCGAAATCGGCCGTTCGATCGTCAGTGCCGGGGCGCTGGTCACGGCCAGCCAGCAACAGCCGCTGGCGATCATTCGCAACATCGACCCGATCTACGTTGACGTGACCCAATCGGCGGCTGAATTGCTGGATTTCCGGCGCGGCAATACCGAGGCCCGGCTGGGGGATGCGTCACGCGACGTGACGCTGCGGCTGGCGGATGGCAGCCTGTTTGACCAGACCGGACAACTGACTGCCGCCGAGCCGACGGTGAATATGCTAACCGGGGTTGTTGTCCTGCGGCTGGAGTTTGCCAATCCGGACAAGCTGTTGTTGCCGGGGATGTATGTGCAGGTGCAGATGCCCAATGGCATTGCGAAGGGCGCGTTTCTGGTGCCTCAGGAGGGGATCAGCCGCAACCGGCGCGGTCAGCCCACGGCGTTGGTAGTGAATGCCGAGGGCGTGGTTGAGCAGAAAGTCGTCGAGGTGATTCAGGATCGCGGCACGGATTGGGTGGTGCGCAGCGGTTTGCAAAGTGGTGACCGTATCGTGGTGGAGGGGCTGCAACGGGCCTCGCCCGGTGCCACGGTGACCCCGCAGGAACGCAGCTCGAAACCCGAGGTCGCGGCGGAGTAGAGCCGCCACCGAGACAGTATTCAGACCGGAGCCCCCCCGTATGGCGCGTTTCTTTATCGACCGACCGATTTTTGCCTGGGTCATCTCGATCTTCATCATCGGGATTGGCGTTCTGTCGATCCTGATACTGCCAGTGGCGCAGTATCCACAGATTGCGCCGCCCACGGTGACCGTCTCTGCGACCTATCCGGGTGCCAGCGCCGAAACCGTGGCCAATACGGTGACGCAGGTGATCGAACAGCAGATGACCGGGCTGGACGGGTTGCGCTACATTTCGTCCAGTTCGACCAGTGCGGGCGGCACGTCGATTACTCTGACATTCGAGACCGGGACCGACCCCGATATCGCGCAGGTGCAGGTCCAGAACAAGTTGGCTCAGGCTACGCCGCTGTTGCCTGAGCCGGTGCAACGGCAGGGCGTTCCGGTGCAGAAATCATCGTCAGGGTTCCTGATGGTGATCGCGCTGATCGCCGAAAGCGGGACCTATGACGCGACTGATTTGGGTGACTATCTGAACACCTACATGGTGAACGAGTTGAGCCGCGTCGACGGTGTCGGCAATGTCCGGGTGTTTGGTGCGCGTTATGCGATGCGCATCTGGCTGGACCCGGCCAAGCTGGCCGCGTTCGAACTGACGCCGCAGGATGTGGTGACGGCGGTGCGTGCGCAGAATGCGCAGATTTCAGCGGGCGAGTTTGGTGCGCGCCCGGCGACCGACGGGCAGGTGTTGAACGCCACGATCACCGCGCAGTCGCTGCTAACCACGCCGGATGATTTCCGCCAGATCGTCATTCGCGCCGAAACCGACGGGGGGCTTGTGCTGGTGAACGATGTGGCGCGGGTCGAGATCGGCGCAGAGAATTACGGCACCATTTCCCGGTTCAAGCGCAATCCGTCCTCTGGGCTGGCGATCAGTCTGGCGCCCGGCGCCAACGCGCTGGACACGGCCGAGCTGGTCAAGGCGCGGGTGGCCGAACTGGCGGCGTTTTTCCCCGAAGGGGTCGAATATGTCATTCCCTACGACACGACGCCCTTTGTCAAAATCTCGATCAAAGAGGTGGTCAAAACGCTGATCGAGGCAATCATCCTCGTGTTTTTCGTGATGCTGTTGTTCCTGCAAAACCTGCGCGCGACGCTGATTCCGACGCTGGCGGTGCCGGTGGTTCTGATGGGGACGTTCGGGGTGATGGCGTTCTTCGGGTTTTCGATCAATACGCTGACGATGCTGGCCATGGTGCTGGCGATCGGCCTGTTGGTGGATGACGCGATCGTTGTGGTCGAAAACGTCGAACGGATCATGGAGCAGGAAGGGCTGAGTCCGCTGGAGGCAACGCGCAAGTCGATGGATCAGATTACTGGCGCGCTGATCGGTATCGCGGTCGTGCTGTCGGCGGTTCTGGTGCCGATGGCGTTCTTTCCCGGCTCAACCGGGGTCATCTATCAGCAGTTCTCGGTCACGATCATCTCGGCGATGGCGCTGTCGGTGGTGGTGGCGCTGACGCTGACACCGGCACTGTGTGCGACGATGCTCAAGGCCAAGCACGGCGAGAAAACCACAGGTTTCTTTGGGCTGTTCAATCGCGGCTTTGACAAGCTGTTGGGCGGGTATGCCGGTACGGTGGGTTACATCGTCAAGCGGCCCGTGCGGGTGGGGATCATCTATCTGATGATCGTGGCGCTGATGGTCAGCATGTTCATGCGCACGCCGCAAGGGTTCTTGCCGGACGAGGATCAGGGGATTCTGTTCACTCTAATTCAGGGTCCGACAGGCACCACGGCCGAACAGACGCTGGACGTGGTCAAGCAGGTCGAAAACTATTTCCTCGATCAGGAGGGCGAGATCGTCGAAAGCGTCTTCGGCATTGCCGGATTCAGCTTTTCGGGGCGCGGGCAAAACATGGGATTGGCCTTTGTCCGGCTCAAGGACTGGGACAAACGCGAAGAGGCCGCGCAAAGTGTTCAGGCACTTGCGGGCCGGGCCTACGGGGCATTCAGCCAAATTCAGGGCGCGATGGTGTTTCCCATCGTGCCACCGTCGGTGATCGAACTGGGCAATGTCTCGGGCTTTGATTTCTACATTCAGGCGCGCGGCGGGCAGAGCCACGAGCAACTGCTGCAGGCGCGCAATCAGATGCTGGGCATGGCAGCGCAAAGCCC
Organism: Roseovarius pelagicus; assembly: GCF_025639885.1. NCBI lineage: Bacteria > Pseudomonadati > Pseudomonadota > Alphaproteobacteria > Rhodobacterales > Roseobacteraceae > Roseovarius > Roseovarius pelagicus. The sequence goes on from NZ_CP106738.1 coordinate 2,980,893, forward strand.
GCTGATTGCATCAGCCCGGCCCAGCGGGCTGGAGGACGCGGCGCAGTTCAATCTGGATATCGACTGGCGCAAGGCCGGAGCCATGGGGGTCAGCGCGACGGATGTGGGCAACCTGCTCGGCACCGCGTGGGCGGGCACCTATGTCAATGATTTCGTGGATGAGGGCCGGATCAAGCGGGTCTATGTGCAGGGTGAGGCACATGCCCGCAGCGTGCCGTCAGACATCGAGAAATGGCGTGTGCGCAACGCCAGTGGTGGTCTGGTGCCGTTCTCCAACTTTACCACTGCGCAATGGTCCTATGGGCCGCAAGGGGTGACGCGTTACAACGGTGTCCCGGCAATGCAAATTCAGGGCGCCCCCGCGCCCGGCGTCAGCACTGGCGAGGCGATTGCCGAACTGAAACGCCTCGCCGGTGACCTGCCACCGGGGTTCCAGATCTCGTTAACTGGTCTGTCGCTGGAAGAGCAGGAGTCGGGCAATCAGGCACCGCTGCTCTATGCGCTGTCGTTGGCGGCGATTTTCCTCGCGTTGGCAGCATTGTACGAATCCTGGTCGATCCCGTTCGCGGTGATGCTGGCGATGCCCATCGGGGTGCTGGGCGCGCTGGTCGGTGCGTGGCTGGGCAGTTTCGATAATGGCGTGTTCTTTCAGGTCGGCCTGCTGACGGTGATCGGCCTGACCGGCAAGAACGCGATCCTGATCGTCGAGTTTGCGCGCGATAAACGCGCGGCGGGCGAAACTATTTTGGAGGCCGCAGTCGATGCCGCACGCCAGCGGTTCCGACCGATCCTGATGACCTCGATGGCGTTTGGTCTGGGCGTGTTGCCACTGGTGCTGAGCACCGGGGCGGGGTCCGGTGGGCGCACGGCCATCGGGGCGGGTGTGCTGTCGGGCACGATCGCCGCGACGGTACTGGGGGTGCTTTTCGTGCCGCTGTTCTTTGCGGTGATCTCAAAGATGAGCGGCTCGCGCGGCAAGCCGGACTGATCCTCTGGACGGTTATCGCGCTGGGCAGCCAAAATATAGCCGGTTTCCCAACGCTGCGGTTCAGACGACGGCGGGTCAGTGACTGATATATCCACGTCTACGCGTAGCTCGGCCTGCATGGCCTTTGTACGGAGCGAAGTGCCAATAGACGCCATGTGATTTTATTATTAAAAATCAAGTACTTTAAGTAGCGTGAATTTTTCGGCCATGCCCCCGGAGTTAACAATGTCCATATTGATTGACGTGCAAAATGGGATGACGGAAGAGCGTAAATCTGATACATAAATCTTGTGTATCTAAGGGGGATCGCCTCGTGGATGGGCGGACGCACCAAAGACCCTATGGATGACCAAAAAACGTACCCAGATATGGCGAAGCACGAAACCCTGACCTGTTTCCGCACTGTCTTTGAAGCCGTCGGAACACCTGACTTTGAAAAGGAGCTTGCCGATGCGATGGGCAATGTCCTTGACTTTGATTTCATCACGATGGCCCGTTATTCCACGCGTGAGATGCCACGTTTTCTGATCCATTCGCATACGTTTCCCTCGCACATGGCGGAACTCTATCTGTCAGAGTTTGCCGCGTCTGATCCATATCTTGACCATTGGCGTCGGACTAGGAAGGAAGGCGTTGTTTGGTTGCAGGACTTTGTACGAGATCACAATCGCTATAGCCACTACACCGGGGGTCTTATGCCGGAAATCGGTGTCACTGACGAAATCGGTGTTTTTCTGCCCGGCGTGGCCGACAGTTCGGTTGCGATCTTTTTCAACAAAAAGGATGCGCTGTTTTCGTTGGAGGACAGTCAGGCTTTGCGCGGCATTTTTGATGCTTGCGCGGCGCTCTATCGCTTGCATATCCGCTCGCTTTTGCGGGTTAGCCCGGAACATATCGACAGCTCGCCCTCGCTTGGCTACCCGCTGCGGATCACCAATAGCGCCGGCTCTACGATCTGGGTCACCAACGAATGGAGCAAGCAAGAGGTGCCGGAGGCCGAGTTGGAGTGCTTTCCGCTGGAGGCCAGCTTTGGACTGCCCGAGCGGTTCTTATGGACATTGACGCCAAAGGATCTGTCGGATCAGCCCGCGGCCCAAACCTCGACGATTGAAAACTGGAGCAACCAGATGGGGCTGACGCCGCGCGAGAAGGATATCGTGCAGTTAATCTTTAAGGGCCACAGCAGTACGAATATTGCTCATATGCTTGATCTGTCGTTGGGGAATATCAAGAATCACAAAGGGCGAATCTATCGTAAACTGGGCATCACCAGCGAGCGGGAACTGTTCCTGATGTTCTTTGGCGCGATGGCTGAATAGGGGATCGGTGCCAAAGTGAGGTCAGGTATGGCTGTTGACGACGGCCTGTAGAATACGATCAAGGCTCATAGCGATAAGGGCCATGCCCAAGCCCGCAACGATACCCATTCCTGCATCAGCCCGGCCAAGCGCGACATAGATCGCTTGACCTAGCCCGGTGGTGCCGACCAGTGCCGCGATGACCAGCATTCCCAGTGAATAAAGCACGGTCTGATTCACCCCGATCAACATCTGTGGAATGGCTTGGGGCAGTCGTACAAGCCAGAAAAGTTGCCAACGCGAGCAGCCACCCGACACGCCAACGTCGACCAGCGTTCCCGAAACGTTGCGCAGGCCGAATTCGGTGTAGCGGATCATGGGGACGATAGCATAGGCGATGATCGCCAGCAGTGCCGTGAACTCTCCGACGTGAAAGAGCATGAGAGCAGGGATCAGCAATACGAATTGTGGCAGGGTCTGGAGCACATCGTTGATTGAGCGGATGATACCCGACATCAGGTCCGAGGCGGCGGCCCAAACTCCAATCAATCCGCCAAAGAGCACGCAAAGAAAGACCGATACAAAACATAGATAGACGGACAGCATTGCCTGCGACCAAAGCCCGTTGATGAGCAAGAACACGATTGTCCCACCTAAAAACAGGGCCAGACGCCGCCCGTCCACGGCGTAACCCAGCATGATCGACAGCAGCAGCACACTGGCCCATGGCAACCCGGTGGTGCCGAAATACAAAACGCCCATGACCACGATAATCGCAACGCCGGTTTTCCACCAACCGGAACCAAAGGCAGTGAGACAGCCAATTGCCGTCAGCGCCCAGTAGGCGGATTTTAACAGCGGGGTGAAGGTGAAGCCCCATGTGAAGGGCTGTATGACCTTCTCGAAGCCCATCTTCACGGGCAGGAGCAAATGATAGAGCACCCAGTTCTTAACGCTGGCCATCTGCGCGCCAAATCGGGTGGTAAAAGTCTCGACCGCATCGTTGATGTTTTGGGCGGGATAGACGACCCACCGATCCGGCCAGATGGTGAAGCCGGGCATAGAAACCGCCAGAGCAGATCCGATAGCTATGAGCGCTACAGCCCAAAGTGCGAACCGATCGCCTGACATTCCCACATGGCTGGCGGTTGGCAATTGTCGTGCGGCAAAAGCGGCCGTTACGCGGTCCAGCATGATTGCCAAAAGCACGATGACGATGCCAGAAAGCAGGCTTTGCCCAAACTGCGCTTTGCGCATGGACGAGAGAACCTCCCAGCCGATATCGTCGAAGCCGCCGATAATTGCTGCGATGATGATCATCGACAGTGCCGCCATTGTGGTCTGATTGACACCGATCAGCATTTGCGGCCAAGCGGTCGGCAATTCGGCCCAAAGAAATTTCTGGAACGGGGTGCAGCCCGACATGCGCGCGCTTTCGACAATGGCGGGCGGAATCCTCTGAAATCCGAGAATCGTATTGCGCACCATTGGCGGTACGGCGAACACGACGCTGGCAATCAAGCCGACCACCGGGCCAAAGCCAAACAGCAGTAGGATCGGGATCAGGTAGGCGAAAGCAGGGATCGTCTGCATCAGGTCAAGCGTCGGCAAGATTACCCGGAGCATCCGCCGAGAGCGAAACCCGACATACCCCATCAGAAACCCCAGCAACACCGACAGAGGCAGCGCGACGACCACCAGCGAGAGCGTGTTCATTGCTGCGATCCAATAGCCCGAGATCAGCGTATAGAGCAGTGCCAACACCGTTAACGCGGCCAGCCTGATCCCGCCGGCCTGCCACGCGATGAGCGCGACGAGTGAGAGTGTGATGATCCACGGAAAGCCCAGCAGAATATATTGCACGCCAACAAGGGCCAGTTGCAATGTGCTGCTGACTGCGCGGAACATCCATTGAAACTGTGGTACGAACCAATCCATGTAGTGATTAATCCAGTCGGCAATGGGCAGTGTCCACGCGTCTGGATAGTCAATGACGGCAGGCAAGGTATTACGCACTATGATCAGCGCCGCGCTGATGGCGAGGATCAAGAGCCATGGCCACGCCGATCGGGCAGCGGCCGCCAAGGTATCGACGATGCGGGTCATGTCTGCGCTGTTGTCACGTCGTCGTGATAGAGTGATCGGATCACCTCCAACGGATGCAATGACCCAAGAACACGGCCATCATCGCCGATCACATCGACGGTTTCAGTGTTCTCGTCAAAGAGCTTGAGCGCCTCATCAAGGATCGAGTTATGGGCAACGGTGGGATGCGTTTTGCCATCGGCATAGGCCGCGCCCATCACATCCTTTGCGTGGATCACCTTGGCCAGCGGCACGTCGCCGATAAAGTCCTTTACGTAATCATTTACCGGGCGCATCACGATTTCGGACGGAGAGCCAATCTGAACGATTTCTCCATCTTTCATAATGCAGATATTGTCTGCAAGTTTGAGGGCTTCGAGGAAATCATGGGTGACAAAGACGATGGTTTTGCGCAACTGCGTCTGAAGGCGCAGAAATTCGTCCTGCATCTGGGCGCGTATGAGGGGATCAAGGGCCGAGAATGGTTCGTCCAGAAACCAAATTTCCGGCTCTACTGCGAGCGACCGTGCGATGCCCACGCGCTGCTGTTGTCCACCTGACAGCTCGTGTGGATAGGACTGTTCCTTGCCTTTCAGTCCGACCAGTTCGATCATCTTACGCGCGTGAGCGCGGCGTTCGGCGCGCGGGCGACGTTGGGCCTTGAGTGGGAAGGCCACGTTCTGAACCACGTCAAGATGTGGCAGAAGCCCGAAATTCTGAAAAACCATCCCCATCTTGTGCCGACGGATTTCGATCATTTCGCGGGCGCCGGCTTTTAACAGGTCGTTGCCATCCAGAAAGACCTGCCCATATGTCGGCTCGATCAACCGTGATATGGCACGCAGAACGGTTGATTTGCCCGAGCCGGACAACCCCATGATGACAAAGATCTCGCCTTCAGAAATATCAAAGCTGACATCGGCAGCCGCCACGAAATGGTGATTTTCGCGTATATGTGCCAACCGCTCTTGGTGGCACATGGCAGGGAAATCTCTGGAAACCAATTTTTCTGGATTCGGGCCGTAGATTTTCCAGAGGTTCCGAACCGAGAGCTTTGCCGCTGCAGTCATGATGTACTTTCTTGAAAAAGACGCAGCAGCGCTGGACCGCTGCGCCGGGGATCGGAGGGGTTCACTTGCTTGCGGCGTCGATCCAGGGTCCCCAGACGTTTTGGTTCTCCGCGACCCAGGCGGCGACGACGTCCTCGACATCCCTGCCGTCCTGATCGATCGCCTTCATCATGATTTCCTGCTCTGCGGTATCCATTTGCAGCGCATCAAGCAGGGCATAGGCGGCGGGCCATTTTTCCTCGAATCCGGCCCAGGCGACTTTCATCGTGACCGGCGCCTCTACCCCACAATCGCCTGTGGCGTTCGGGTTGGGTCCCCATGAGGGGTCTGTCAGGCAGGCGTCCTCAAACGCGGGCAATTCGACCCAACCGGCCTCGATCTCGGCAAAGATCCAGTGCGGTGCCCAAAACATCATGACCAGCGGTGTCTGCTGCGCTTCTGACGATTTCAGTTCTGCAACCAGCGCGCCTTCGGATCCTGCGGGCACGGCCTTGAAATCAATCCCGAGACTTTCGATGATATCGGCAGATCGCGTGCCCCAGTCGGCAGGGTAGGCAAGGATTCGGCCCTGCGGAAAGGCATCTGGCGTCACGAGTATATCCTTGCACGCGCTCAAAGCTTGCCAATCGGGCAGACCGGGACACAGATCTTCCATGTGTTTGGGATACATCCACCCCTCGCGCGTGGTCAGACCCAGCGCGCCGATATCGACGATCTTTCCCGCTTCCTTCATCTTGGGGTAGATATCGCCGACGTTATTTGTCCAGATTTCCAGCGAGGCATGCAAATCGCCATCGGCCAGAGCAGTATGCTGCGGATAGTTGCCAGCGGTCACATAGTCCACGCTATAGCCCATCTTCTCGAGCAGATCGCCAGCGACATGCGTCGAGATGTGCTGGCCGGTCCATTCGTTGATCGCCAGTTTGATCGGCTCATCCGTTGCGCCCAGATCGGCGGCGGTTGCGGCGTTAGTGAACGTGGCCACCGTGACAGAGGCCAGAAGGGCCATGGCGCAGTTGGTTGTGTTTATCATTCTTGTTTCTCCCTTTGGATTTTTTATTGCGCACGGAGCGTTTTCCAGCCTTTGACAGCTGGTAAAGCAAGGCGACGGTTGGGGCCGGTCACCAAGCAAAAGCGCACCCGGTGCGGGCGTTCAGCTTCTAGTACGCATGCATTATGAAAAGCGGCCCACAGGGCGGATAGATGCCTTTAGGCACTATGTCGTGCGAGAGGAGGGGGCAGTGTCTAAAGGCATCATGACGGGGCCTCGTGGGTCGTACAATCTAGACCCAATGCGATCTCATCGCGCGATTCCCGGCAATGGAGGCCCCTTATGTACCCGATTATTGCGCTATGGTCGCACCCACGATCCATGTCGACGGCGACAGAACGTGTGATGCGCGAAAGGGCGGACCTGACCTGCTTTCACGAGCCGTTCATGTATGACTATTACATCAACCGCAAGGTTCGGAGGATGCCGCATTTCGAGGCGGAGAAGAACCATCCTATCACCTACGAAGATGTCCGGGATATGATCTTGGAAAAGGCGCAAAGCGGCCCGGTGTTTTTCAAGGACATGAGCTATTACGTCATGCCGCATGTGCTGGAGGACAAAGCGTTTTGCGACCGCTTGACCAATTGTTTTTTGATCCGCGATCCGATCGCGTCGATCCCATCCTATTTCAAACTCGACGCGGAAGTAACTTGCGACGAGATCGGACTAGAGGCGCAATCACGCCATTATGACGGGCTATGTGCGCTATCAGATGAGGTGCCGGTGGTGATCCGCGCAGAGGATATCCGCGCTGATACCAGCAAGGCAATCGGCGCGTTGTGGAAGCAGATTGGCCTGCCGGCTGCTGATCATGCCTTCGAATGGCAGGACGAAAAGCCAGCAGACTGGAAACAGGTTGCAGGCTGGCACGGAGATGTGAGCGCCTCGAAAGGTATCCGCCCGATCACCCCCGAAGAAGTCGCCGAGCAAAAGGTCGCTTTTGAAACCATGTGCAGCGCGCACCCGAATATGCGCGTCTATCTCGATCATCACATGCCATATTACAAGGCGCTCGGGGCGCATGCGCTAAAGCCCTGAGAAACCGCGCACGTGATTGGTCATCGGCGGCTCCCCATCTGCGAGCCGCCGGTTTCGTTTCATGTCTTGAGGTCGAAACCCGGCGCGCAAGCAATGAAATGCGGGTTCTCAAAACCGAGCTTGCCATAGGTGAGCGGGGTCAGAGTATCGGCGCGCAGGACTTGCCCACCCGCACCTTTGAGCACAGCCTGTCCTGCTGCGGTGTCCCACTCCATCGTGCGGCCCAGTCGCGGATAGAGGTCGGCCTCTGCACAGGCCACGAGGCAGAACTTCAGCGATGAACCGGCGCTGCGCATATCGGCCACGTGATACTGGGCGATATAGGCATCGGTAGCCGCGTCCCGGTGTGATTTAGAAGCCACCACAATCAGCGCGTCAGGATCGGGTTTTGACACGCTGAGCGGCCTTGTCTCCCCCACCTGATCCGCCGAGAGTGCGCCCAATTCCTCTACCGTAGTGCCGTTTTCGTCAGTGTAGAAAAGCCGGGCGCGTGCCGGGGCGTAAACCACTCCCAGCACAGGCTCGCCCGCCTCAACCCACGCGATATTGACGGTGAATTCGCCGCGTCGGTGAATAAATTCCTTGGTGCCGTCGAGGGGATCGACGATGAAAAAACTGCGGGCCGTTTCCGCATGGGTTGCGGCTTGTTCTTCGGTTACGATGGCAGTGTCGGGAAATGCCGTGCGCAGCCCATCATGGATCAGCCGATCCGCCAATTGATCAGCGAGCGTGACCGGGCTGTCGTCAGATTTGGTGCAGATGTCAAAATCGTCTCGCTCGTAGATCTGCATGATCTCGTGGCCGGCCAAAATGGCCAGCCGCCGCATCACCTGCACCTTGATGTCTGCTGGATTCGTCATCTGTTATTCCTTTCACATCTGCACCGGGTGCCTTTGTCATCCTTTAATGAGGCCCATTTGTTCCAGCTTCAGGATGACCTGATGGGCGCAGTTGTCGACTTCGACATTTTCGGTCTCGACGCTGAGTTCCGGGTTTTGCGGCGTGTCGTATGGGTCTGAGATGCCGGTAAACTCTTTGATCTTGCCTTCGCGTGCCAGCTTGTACAGGCCCTTGCGATCGCGGCGTTCGCATTCCTCCAGCGTGGTGGCGACATGGACCTCCACGAAGGCACCAAAGGCCTCCACGTCCTCGCGCACGGCGCGGCGCGTGGTGGCATAGGGGGCGATGGGCGCGCAGATGGCGATGCCGCCGTTCTTGGTGATCTCGCTTGCGACATACCCGATACGGCGGATGTTCAGATCGCGGTGTTCCTTGCTGAAGCCCAACTCGCTTGAGAGGTTTTTGCGCACGATATCGCCATCCAGCAGCGTGACGGGACGCCCGCCCATCTCCATCAGCTTGACCATCAGCGCGTTGGCGATGGTCGATTTTCCTGACCCCGACAGACCGGTGAAGAATACGGTGAACCCCTGGCTCGCGCGGGGCGGGCGGGTTTTGCGCAGCTCGGTTACAACCTCGGGAAAAGAGAACCATTCAGGGATTTCCAGCCCTTCGGACAGGCGGCGGCGCAGCTCGGTGCCCGAGATGTTCAGGATCGTCACGTCATCCTTGTCAGCGATCTCGTCCATCGGCTCGTATTGGGCGCGTTCCTGCACATAGACCATGTGTTTGAAATCGACCATCTCGACGCCGATCTCCTCTTGGTGCGCACGAAACAACTCCTGCGCATCATACGGCCCGTAGAAATCCTCGCCCTTGGAATTCTTGCCGGGACCGGCATGGTCGCGGCCAACGATGAAATGGGTGCAGCCATGGTTGGCGCGGATCAGCCCGTGCCAGACCGCCTCGCGCGGGCCGCCCATGCGCATCGCCAGATTGAGCAGGCTCATCGACGTGGTCGATCCGGGGTATTTGTCCAATACGGCCTCGTAACAGCGCACGCGGGTAAAGTGATCGACATCGCCGGGTTTGGTCATGCCCACGACCGGGTGGATCAGCAGGTTGGCCTGCGCCTCCTTGGCGGCACGGAACGTCAGTTCCTGATGCGCGCGGTGCAGCGGGTTGCGGGTCTGGAACGCCACGACCTTGCGCCAGCCGACCTTGCGGAAATAGGCGCGCAACTCGTTGGGTGTATCGCGCCGCGCGCGGAAATCGTAATGCACCGGCTGCTGGATTCCGGTGACCGGCCCGCCGAGGTAAACCGCACCGGCCGTGTTGTGCAGATAGTTCACCGCCGGGTGGGCGCTGTCATCGGCACCGAACACCTTTTCGGCCTCGCGTGATTTGTCCGGCGTCCAGCGGTCGGTCACGGTCATGGTGCCGAGGATCACGCCCTCTTGGTCGCGCAGCGCGATATCCTGACCCAGTTCCAGCGCTTCGGCAAAATCGGCGCTGACATCCAGCGTGATCGGCATCGGCCAGAGCGTGCCATCGGCAAGCCGCATGTTGTCAACGACGCCGTTGTAATCGTCTTCCGGCAAAAAACCCTTGAGCGGATTGAACCCACCATTCATCAACAGTTCCAGATCACAAATCTGCCGCGGCGTCAGGTCATGACTGACCAGATCGGCCGCTTCCAGCTTCAGCTTCTGGGCACTGTCATAGCTGACATAAAGTTCCGGAATCGGGGTGAGGTTGTGGCGCCGCATGTGATGGTCTCCATGATTGTCCGGGGCGTAGATCGCCCGATATTGTCCATGGGCATAGGGAACAAGTATGGCCGGGTCATGGTGCTAAAGGGCACTATTGATGAAGTTTTTACGCCATGAAAAGCATGGCAATCGCAGATTACATCCCACGGACGCGGCTGCGGTAGGTGACGGAATTCGCATGCCACACTACCGTGCACTGGATGAAACATCCTGTGTGATCGGCATGAAGATGATTATGAACAACGATTATTTGATGGTGTGAACATGTCTGATCTATCTGGAAAATCGGCTATTGTTACCGGCGGGTTGTCGGGCATGGGGCTGGCAATTGCCACAGCCCTGACCAAGGCGGGCGCGGATGTGTCGGTGGGGTCTCGATCCGTTGCCGGAAGGGACGATGCGCGGTATGCGGATGAACTGAAACTGATCCGTGAGGCAGGACAGAAGGTGCACGCCGCATCGCTGGATGTGACCGATCAGGCGAGCGTGGATGCCTTTGTGACAGGCGCGCGGACGGCTATTGGTCCGATCGACATGCTTGTCAACGCGGCGGGCATGACGAGCGAACACCCGGTTTGCGGCCATGACGACGCGCTTTGGAATGCCATACTCGACACCAATCTGACCGGTGCCTTTCGTATGATGCGTGCAGTCTTGCCGGCGATGATCGACAATGGGTTTGGCCGGATCGTCAATATCGGCTCGACTGCAGCCAGCGTCGGCTGGGCGGACAACCCGGCCTATTGCGCCTCTAAGGCCGGGCTGTTGGGATTGACCCGCTGCGTCGCCCTGGAGGGGGCAGCCCATGGTGTCACCTGCGTCATGGTCAGCCCGACATGGGTCGAGACCGATCTGATGCGGCGTGATGTCCAAGAGATCGTAAATCGCGAAGGCAACACGCGTACAGTCGATCAGGCGATGGCCGACATTGCTGCAGAAAACCCTCAGAAACGTATTATCCAGACCGAGGAAATCGCAGACCTTGTGACCTATCTGTGCAGCGATGCGGCGCGTGGCCTGACGATGGAGAACTTACAGGTGACGGGTGGCGCGCTTTGGTAGGATGCTTTTGTGGCGTCGAACATCTGTCGTTCGAGCGGTTAGGACGGCGCGTTATCCCGCCGCCCTAACCCAAGGGATCAAGCCCCGGTGGTTCAGTTGTTAATGTTGCTAAAGGCCCGATCCAGCCCGTCGGCTACCTGATCCACGTCCTCAAGTGACAGGCACATCGGCGGCACCATCCGCAGGCAGGATTGATAGGCCCCGGATTTCGACAGGATCAGTCCGCTCTGGCGGCTTTGCTCGAAAACGGCTGACGTGGTCTGTGGGTCGGGCTCTTTGGTTTTATGATCCTTCACCATCTCGATCGCCAGCATCAGACCGCGCCCACGCACATCGCCGATGGCGGTATGTTTTTTCTTTAGAGCGTGCAGGCGCTCTAGCAGAGCCTTGCCAACGACGCGGGCATTCTCCTGAACCTTGTCTTCCTTGATGACCTGAAGCACAGCCCGGCCAGCGGCGCAGGCGGTGGGGTTCGCGCCATAAGTATGGAACATGAATTTGTCGGCCATCGGCGCGGCAATCTCTTTGCGGGTGACCACAGCGGCAAGAGGAAAGCCGTTGCCGATGCCCTTTGCCATCACCACGATATCGGGGATGACGCCATCCGCCTCGAAGCCCCACATGTTGTCGCCGGTTCGGCCAAAGCCCGCCTGCACCTCGTCAGCGATCAGCAGCCCGCCCTTGGCGCGCACCCGTTCAGCCGCGCCGGTCATGTAGCCTTTGGGCATCTCGATGATGCCGCCGTACCCCTGCACGCTTTCGATAAAGATGCCGGCCACCTGCCCGGTGGTGGCGGTGTGGATGGTGCGCTCGATCTCGTCCAGATAGGGCTGTGCGCCGGCGTTCTGGCCAAAGATGCCGCGATATTGGTTTGGGTCGGCGACGAAGGCCACGTTGCCGGGCATGCCGGGATGACGCCACCCAGAGATCCCGGTGATGGACTGGGCTGCTGCTGTGGGTCCATGATAGGCGGATCGCAGGGCCAGCAGGTCAAGGTTGCCGGTGTAGCCGCGCGCAATGGTCATGGCGAGGTCCACCGCCTCGGAGCCGGAATTAGTGAAATGCACCACCCATTCGATATCGCCATTGGGGTTGGGCATGGTCGCGGCCAGTTCCTCGGCGAAATGTGCGGGCACCGGGTGATAGAACATGGTGGTGCAATGGGTGAGTTGCTGCGCCTGTTCCATCGCGGCGGCCACGACTTTTGGGTGGCTGTGGCCCACAGAGATACAGACATTCATACCTAGCAAGTCGATGTATTTTCGGTCATCGACGTCCCACAGATATTGCATCGAGCCTTTGCGAAAGACCATCGGGTCCTTAAAGGGGACGAATTTTTTCTGGCTTGCGGCATAGTAGTTGTCGCGCCGCTGGGCGGTTTTTTCCAAAGTCCAGTCGGTGGTGATGGTCATGTTTTTTCTCCTTCGATTTCACGGCTCCTCCGGATTATGAATTCATCCAGCGCTTCGCGGATGGCGAGATCCATTTCCGGCGGTTCATAGCCATCCAGTAGTTGTTTCACGCGGTCTGTTGCGCGTTGGTGCTGCCAGAGCCCGCCTTCGGCTGTCCATTGCTCAAACGTGCCATCATGGGACATGTTGCCCATCCAAAACGCGGTCTCAAAGTTGTCGTGGGTGTGTTGTGCCCCCAGAAAATGACCGCCCGGCCCGATCTCAAAGAAGGCATCCATCGCCTGCGCGGCTTCGCTAAAGTCGATACCCTGAGTGAAACGCTGCATGGCGGCGCAGCGGTCGGCGTCCATGACGATCTTTTCATAGCCTGTGGTCAGCAGTCCTTCGAGGCAGCCGGTGGCGTGGATGATAAAATTTACCCCCGCCATCGTCGCCCCCATCAGCTGCGCCTGACTTTCGTAACCTGCCTGCGCATCGGGGATCTTGGAGGAGGTCAGGCTGCCGACCGAGTGGAAGGGCAACCCGAGCCTGTCTGCCAATGTCTTGGCACACATCTGGAACTGTGTGCCTTCGGGCGTGCCAAAGGTGGGCGCACCAGACTTGAGACTGATAGGCGAGAAGAAAGTGCCGAAAACGGCCGGTGCGCCGGGTCGGATCAGTTGGATCAATGCAACTGACGCCATGACCTCTGCCAGCACTTGCGCAAGCGTGGCGGCAATCGACACAGGCGACATTGCACCGCCCAGAACGAAGGGCGATACGACCGTACATTGCCCGGCTCTGGCGTATTCCTTGAGCGCCCAAAGCATGGTCTCGTCCATCACCAGCGGAGCGTTGGTGTTGACCACCGAATAAAGCACGCAGTTGTTTTTGACAAAATCCTCCCCCATCGCGATCTTGCACATTTCGATGGTGTCGCGGGCACGTTCGGGAGCGGTCACCGCCCCCATGAAAGGTTTGTCATTCATGGTCAGGTGCGTGTGGGCCATATGCAGGTGACGCAAAGGCACTGGGATATCTACCGGCTCGACCACGACGCCGCCGGAATGGTTTACGGCGCCAAGTTGGTGATGCAGCTTGGTGATGTTTTTGAAATCCTCGAGTGTTGCATAACGGCGGCCATTTTCCATGTCATGCACGAACGGGCTTCCAAAGCTTGGGGCAAAAACCTGCGCATCGCCACCGATTTGGATCGACCGTGCCCGGTTGCGAGCGTTTTGGGTAAAGACAGGGGGCGCGGTCTTGATCTTGTCGCGGCACCAGCCGGGGTCGAACCGAACCCGCTCGCCATCGACGCGCGCGCCATGTTTGCGAAAGAGTTCCAGCGTTTCAGGGTCGCCGCGAAAATCCATGCCGATCTTGTCCAGAATGCGATCTGCATTTCGCTCGATGATCGCTACGGATTCTTCGTTGATCAGGCTGACCGGCCCGATCTGGCGCATGGTATACGGGGCTGCAATGCTCTGGCGGGCTGTTCGGGCTGCCATCCTCTCGCGTCTGCCGCCTGATCGTCGGGACGTAATCTGAGCCATGTCGGCCCTCCCTTATGGTCTTGTTCAGGTCAAGACATCGCAAGGAATAGCCCGCAGGCACAGCGAAACTCGCTGCCATTACAAATATTAATAATGTGAATTAGACGAAATATATTATGTCGTCGGCCACGTCCGGCATCAAACGTTCAAAGCTTTGCCGCAGGAGATGTCCGCTCTCTTTTGCGATGCTGGCGGGGATATCGTCCAATTGACCTGTGCGTGAAATTGCAACGACCGACCGTTTAAACCCTGCAAATGGCAATGGCTCAATCCGCAAGTTCATGCCCTCGGCCACAGCGTCGATCAGTAGGGTCGGAGTGAGGATGGCAAAGCATTTCCCCGTCGCCACACCCGCCACGACCATTGACGCGCGGTCTGCTTCCATCAGGCGCGGTAGATCCAGACGGCACCTCTGAAGATGTTGATCTGTACGGCGCCCGACCGGCGCATCGGAGCCGAACCGAACCAATGAAAGCCGCTTGGAAACTTCGACGATATCATCGGCGGGCCCATCGTAACTCTTTGGTAAAACTAGGTAAAAAGGTTCTTCAATGATGGGGATGCAGTCATAATCTGTCACGTCAAACTGCGGGTCAGAGGTGATTGCGATATCAACGTTCCGGGCGTTCAAGGCAATCTGGTGATCGGTTGATATACCTGCGGAAAGGCTGAGTTCAGGAATTTTCATATCCTTGCGCACAACATCCAGCAATCCGGGGGTTAGCGTGGTGGCGACCGAAGCCAGTAATGCAATCCTCAGGATCGGGATCGAGCTGGACTGGATATGACGCAATTCAGCGCGCAATTCCTCGACTTCGTTAAGAATGCGTAACGCCCTACGCCGCAATACGTCACCGGAATGGGTCAGTTCAATGGGTCGTTGGGTCCGGTTGAACAGGGGCGCGTGCAGTGCCCATTCCAGCTTTTTCAGTTGTTGCGACACCGCCGATTGCGTCATCCCGAGGCTGGCAGCCGCAGCGGTAACGTGCCGTGAATCGGACACGGCCATGAAAACCTCGAATGCGCGGATCAGGTTAACGTCCTTTTCTGACTGCTTTCTCTTCATTTTGCGCTGCATCTAATAAGTGTTTCTAATTACATCTCTGATTTCTTGATCGAATCCTTCTGTCAGTCAATCCTCCGGATGATTTTCACGAACAGCCCAACTGCGGGCCGCAGCAGAAGGTGAGCGTCAGATGAACATGCAAGTCCGACACAGGCCGGATCACGGCAACCAGATCCAGCCATCCCGATGTGAAACGTCCGAGACAGCCGCGCAAACCGTGCTGATCGCGCTGTTGCCGGGATTTCACCTGACCGAGCTATCCGCCTGTCTGGATATTTTTGCCACCGCGAATGAATGCGCGGGCCGCGCCATCTTTGAGACGCATGTTGTGTCCCCGGTCGGCGGGTGCATGACGTCTTCGACGGGCCTCGGCGTGAGCGCCGAAGACATCGGAATGCTAAAGACGCGCGCGGATTACATTATCATACCAGGCTGCGCCATCGCCGGGGATACGATGGAAACGCTGCGGCGATTACTGCGGACATATCAGCAGTTTTCTCGCCACATTATCGCGCTTTCCAGCGTGGTGGACCTGTTGGTGCGGCTTCGGGTGTTGGAAGAGACTGATGTCAGCGCGCACTGGAATTTTAGCCACCCCGCTCAGGATTACGCTGTACCGGCCAACCGTAAACTGTTTCACCGCTCGGGCCGTTATATCACTTCGGCCGGCTTTTTGGGGACCTATGACCTGCTCTTGCATTTGATCGCCAAGCAGCATGGCTGGTTTCTGGCTGGCGAGGTGTCCGACAGGATGATCAAGGGGGAAATCAGGTATGAAGACGCCCCGCAGCGTCGCCATATCAATCAGCGTATCCGTGCAAAACACAAAGGGCTGGCCGCTGCGATTGGTCTGATCGAGGAGAACCTTGAGAGCCCGGTCCCGATTTCGGATCTTGCCCGTGCGGCGGGCTACAGCGTGCGCCAATTGGAACGTGAATTTAGTAAATACTACGGCCTGCCGCCGGGGCGCTATTACAAGAATCGCCGCCTTGATCGGGCCAAGGCACAGATCGAACAGACTGCAATGCCTGTCATTGAAATCGCTTTGGCCAACGGGTTCGAGTCGACTTCGCATTTCTCGAAATCGTTTTCACAACGCTATGGTCGCAGCCCGTATCGGTTGCGCAAAACGTGCCTTGGCACCCCGGTAGGGCATGATGACCATTAGCCGCCCTACTGAACAGCAGCAGAGTTTCTTACGGCTTTGGATACAGCTTGTGCCTGCCAACTCGCCCACAGCAAATGCCCTGATGGAGTGCATGGACGTATGAAAAATATCATCATTATCGGCGGCGGCGCGATTGGTCTGTCACTGGCCTATCATCTGGCCGGGCGGGCACATGTCACGCTGTTGGAACGCAACCAATTGACCAGCGGCACCAGTTGGCATGCGGCGGGCATTGTTGGCCCGCTGCGCGCCTCTGCGAATATGACAAAGCTTGCCATGTATGCGGGCGAGCTTTTTCCGAAGCTGGAAGAGGAAACCGGGCTGTCGACCGGCTATCGCCAGACCGGAGGGTATTGGCTGGCGCGCGAGGATGCGCGGATGGACGAACTGCACCGGATCGCTGCACTGGGCCGTCACTTTGGGCTGGGCGCCAGCATAATTGCGCCTGATGACATCGGGTTGCCGTCTATGAACGCCGACGGGTTGGTAGGTGCGCTGCGGGTCGAGCAAGATGCCAATGTCAATCCGGTTGACCTGTGTATGGCTTATGCCAAGGCGGCGCGCGCGAAAGGCGCCGTGATCCGTGAAGAGGTACGGGTTGCGAGCCTGTTGATCGAAAACGGCACTGCCAAGGGGGTAACACTGGAGGACGGCACCGAGATGCTGGCCGACAGCGTGGCGCTATGTGCCGGTGCGTGGTCCAAAAAGCTGGCTGATGCTGCCGGTGTCGCGCTGCCCCTTCAGGCGGTCGAGCATATGTATGTCGTTACCGAACCCATGTCTGATCTGCCTGCGCCCTATCCTGTGTTGAGGGATCTGGACCGAGGTTTTTATGTGAAGGGCGACGCGGGGAAACTGGTGATTGGCGGGTTCGAACCGGATGCGAAAGTGTGGGATGCCTTTGGTCCCGAAGGTGATCGCCCCTTTTTGGAAATGCCCGAAGATTGGGATCAGTTCCTGCCTTTCATGGAAGGTGCGCTGGATTTGATCCCGGCGCTGGTCGACACCGGTATTCAGCATTTTATGAACGGGCCAGAGAGTTTTACCAACGACACCCGTCCCTATATCGGACAGACGCCAAATGTGGATGGGTTGTTTGTGGCTGCGGGGATGAACTCTGTCGGGGTCATGTCGTCTGCGGGGATTGGCCATGTTCTGTCTGACTGGATGGTGAATGACACAGCCCCGGTCGACCTGTGGGAGGTGGATGTGGCACGGGTTGATCCATTGACGGCTGCCGCGTCCCATATCGAGAGTCGCATGAAAGAGGCGGTTGCCGATTCCTTTAGCCTGCATTGGCCGTTTAAGCAGCCTAAGGCGGGCAGGGGGCTGCGCAAATCGGCGCTGCATGATCATTGGCGTGTCGCTGGTGCCCAGTTTGGCCTGACTGCGGGGTGGGAACGGGGGCTGTGGTACGCTCAAGACGAGGCTGAAATGGGTTTACCCTATTCGGTGGGCGATCAGTCTTGGTATCCGATCATCCGGCGTGAGGCAGCCCAGATGAGCGACGGCGCGGCGCTGGTCGATCTGTCGCCCTTTGGCAAATACGAGATCGAGGGGCCCGATGCGCTGTCGCTGTTGCAATCGCTCGCTTGCGCCAACGTGGATATGGAAAACGGTTGTGCTGTCTATACGCCGCTGCTGAATGCCAAGGGTGGGATCGAGGCGGATGTCACCATCGCCCGGATCACCGAGGCCCGATTTCGCATGACTTCGGCAGCGGCACTTCGGCAAAAGGACCTTGCTTGGCTTCGCCGTCACAGTGCCGGGTTGAATGTCAGCGTGACAGATCGCACCGAGGACGAAGTTGTGATCGGCGTCATGGGCGCGGGAGCGCGGGCAGCTCTGGCTGCGCTGTCGGATGACGATTGGCACAATTTCCCGTTTTCCACCCGGAAGGACGTGACCGTGGCCGGCGTCGCAATGACGGCGTTGCGTGTCAGTTTTGTCGGTGAACTGGGTTGGGAGCTGTATATCAGCGCGGATCAGGGCGGCCCGGTTTTTGACGCGCTTTATCGCAATGGGGCACGCCCGTTAGGATTTTATGCGCTGGATGGGTGCCGCATCGAAAAGGGCTTTAAACATTGGGGCCATGATCTGAGCACGGATATTACACCGCTTGAGGCCGGGCTGGGATTCACGATTGACTGGACCAAGTCCTTTATCGGCAAAGAGGCACTGCTGGCGCAGAAAGCGCATGGGTTGATGCGCCGCCAAGTGATGTTCGATCTGCCAACGCATCCTCTTGTTTTGCATGACGAGCCGGTTTGGGAAAAGGGCCGTATCGTTGGTCTGACAACAAGTGGCGCGCGGGGGGCGCGTACCGGACGGACGCTGGCGCTGGCGATGATTGACATCGCACCCGGCGAGAAGCTGACCGAGAGCCAGACACGGCATTTTGAAATCGAAATTGCGGGGCAGCGCCATCCGGCCAATCTGCTGATGCGCCCGCCCTTTGATCCGACAGGGGAAAGGATGCGCGGATGAGCGCGACCAACGCACAGGTATTGATCATAGGCGGCGGCGCGATGGGCGTGTCGCTTATGTACCATCTGGTCAAGGCCGGATGGTCGGATGTGGTGCTGACCGAAAAGAACGATCTGACACATGGATCTACATGGCATGCGGCTGGGTTATGCACGCATTTCGCGCATAACCCCACTATTCAGGAGTTGCGCGCGACCTCTGTGCGGCTCTACCGCGATATTCTGCCCGAGGAAACCGGCGGAACCTGTGGTTTTCATCCGTCGGGCGCGATGCGGATCACCAGCAATCCCGATCGGATGGATGAATTCGCCCATGTGGCCGGGCTGAGCCGTTTCACTGGATATGACCTGCAGATGCTGACGCCGGATGATGTTGAGCGCCTGCATCCGCTGGCCCGTACTGACGGCCTCTTGGGGGGTATTTTCGAACCGGATGACGGCCACGTGGACCCAAGCCTGGCGACCAACGCAATGGCGCAGGTTGCCCGCAAGAACGGTGCGACGATTCTGCGGTATAACCCTGTGACGTCGATCCGGCGTGAGGACGGCATTTGGGTCGTTGAAACCGAAAAGACCACCATTCACGCCCGGCATATCGTCAATGCAGCAGGTACGTGGGGCTGGGAAATCGGTCACATGATGGGGCTTAATATTCCGTCAGTGCCGATGCTGCATCAATATCTGGTGACGGATACGGTGCAAGCTGTGTCAGACCGGATTGCGCAAGGCCAGCCCGAACTGCCGATGATCCGCGACCCCGAAGAAAGCTGGTATGTCCGTCAGGAGCGAGATGGGCTGATCCTTGGGCCGTATGAGAAAAACGCCGAGGCGTGGTCGATTGACGGCTGCCCGCCGGATTTTGGTGCCGACCTGATGCCGCCCGATCTGGATCGTGTGGAAGATATAATCTTGGCGGCAATGACGCGCATTCCGGCGTTGGCGACTGGTGGCGTCAAATCAGTCGTCAATGGCCCGATCACGTTTACCCCTGACGCCAATCCGCTGATCGGCCCGGCGCATGGGCTGGCGAATGCGTGGTTGCTGACCGGCTCTTCTATGGGCGTGATGGAGGGCGGTGGCGCGGGCTGGTTTCTGGCCCATTGGATGACCTACGGCGCGCCGCCGATGGATGCGCTCGCGGTGGACAGTCGCCGCTTTGGTAGCTGGGTTGATCGCGATTACCGGGTTAAGAAGGCCATCGAATGTTTCGGTTTGCAATTCGGTGTGCATTATCCGTACGAAGAACGCCCCGCCGCGCGCGACAAACGCCTGTCACCCATTCATGACCTGCTACTTGAACGCGGTGCGGTGATGGGGGTCGCGTATGGTTGGGAACGGCCCAACTGGTTCTCAAACAAGCGCGGCGACGAGGCGATCCCCAGCTTTCGCCGGACCAACTGGTTTCAGCCGGTGGCACAAGAATGTGAATGCGTCACGAGCGCCGTAGGGTTGGCCGATATGTCGGTCTTTTCCAAGTTCGAGGTGACGGGGCCGGATGCACGCGCCTTTCTGGACAGTATCGGAGCCAACCGCGCACCAAAACCGGGGCGCATTGGTCTGACCCATGTGTTGAGCCCCGCAGGCGGTACAGAATCCGAATTCACGGTGGCCGCGATTGGCGAAACGCAATTTTATCTGACCAGCGCCGCCGCCGCCGAGGAACGCGATTACGATATTCTGCGCGCGCGGGCCGATGGGTTCGACGTGACGATCACTCGGGTCACAGAGAGCTATGGTGTGCTGGGCTTGATGGGGCCCAATGCCCGCGCCTTGCTGGAGGATTTGACCCAAGACGGGCTAGGCAAATGGTTGAGCGTCAGCCAGATCACTGTGTCGGGTATTTCCGTGCGTGCGATGCGCGTGTCCTATGTCGGAGAGTTGGGCTGGGAGTTGCATGTCGCGGCAGATCAGATGCGCGCGTTGTTTCTTGCCTTGGAGCAGGCGGGCAAAGCCTATGGGCTGGGCCTGTTTGGGGCCTATGCCATCAATGCCATGCGGCTGGAGAAAGGCTATCGTGGGTGGGGCACGGAATTCACGACCGAGCGCAGCCCGGCAGAAACCGGGGTGGGTCCACTGATCAAGATGGATCACGATTTCATCGGCAAAGCGGCGCTGGCTGACAGAATGGCCTCGGACGATCGTTGGGACATGGTGCTGCTTGAGATCGAGAGCGGTGATGTTGACCCGTTTTATGCCCACGCCGTGCTACAAGATGACCGGGTGGTTGGCGTGGTGACATCGGCGGCCTACGGTTATCGCACGGGCAAAACTCTGGCGCTGGCCTATTTGCGGGACCGCCACGCGCGCGACAACCTGACGATTAGCCTATTGGGCACGTCCCGAGCTGCCACCATTCTAGACACCCCGCCCTTTGACCCGAGCAATACACGGATGAAAGAGTGAGGTGGCGGTGCATTGGAAGCGGACGCAGATTTCGCCCTATCGTGCGTGTCGTAAGCGCCGCGTCGGGGGCTAAATCCGCGTTGATCCATGCCGGACAATTTTTGGGCGTGGCAAGCGTCACTTCTCCCAGTGGGGCACCCAATCGCCGTCCATCTGAAGTGACACGCCTGCGGCATCTTCTTCCAGCTTTACCACGTGCAATTCTCCCTTTTCCCCGCCATAGGCAAGCCGCGCCTTTTCGAACCGCTGTTGAACGAGACGTGTAAGGCTGGACTCGGTGCCTGCTGCATCGCAGGCACTAACGATAAGGCCCAAGTCTTTCTTGCACAGATCAAGCGTGAATGATGGATCATAATGCCCGGCAAAAACCGAAGGAGCATCATGATGCAGGCACCAGCTGTCAGAGGCGCCGAGGCTGAGTGCGGGCCACAAGTTAGATAGATCAACGCCCGATTTGACACCCATAACCAAGGCTTCGCCCATGGCAGTGGCATGGATGGCCCACAACTGATTTGAGCATAGTTTGGTGATTGCTCCTGTGCCGTTGCCACCCATGTAATAAACCGGCCCCATCAATTCCATCACCGGACGCGCCCGCTCTACCGCAGCTTCATCTCCGCCAGCGAATTGGGTCATCTTTCCGGCGCGTGCGCCATCGACCGCGCCCGTCACGGGTGCGTCAATTGCAAATGCGCCCTTCGCAGCGACCGCGTCGGCCAAAGCCTTGCCGCCTTCTGGCGAATTGGTGGTCATATCGACCCAAATCTGATCCTTGCGAATTTCTTGGAGAATACCGTTTTCACCGCGCACAACGCTTTCGATCTCTTTGGGGCCAAATACCATCGTAAAGATGATGTCACATCCCTTGGTGGCATCTGCTGCAGTGTTCGCCCATGTCGCGCCCATGGCCAAATGTTCTGCGCCGCGACTTTTGTCGAGGTCGCATACCGTCAGGTCATGCCCGCCTTTTATCAGATTCAGCGCGGCTGCACCGCCCATGGTTCCCAGTCCGATAAATCCGATTTTCATTCACAAAACTCCTGTGAGGATCCGCATTTAAAGCCGCCGATTTGGGCGCTTGATTGGTACTAACTGTTAATTGCATGATCATGCAACATGTGAATTGCACGATCATGCAATAAATGCTAGCAGTGCCTCATTCGCGGCGACAGGGCAGCCTGTGCCAATCACCCAAGCGCAACAGGATATTGTGAAATGGAGTTTGATTACATCATCATCGGGGCCGGGTCCGCGGGTTGTGTTCTGGCGAACCGGTTAACTGAGGATGGCAAGTCTACCGTTCTGTTGTTGGAGGCGGGCGGGAAGGATAACTCGATTTTCATCAAGATGCCGGCTGCGTTGGCCTATCCTCTGAACGGTACAAAGTATAACTGGGCCTACTGGACGGAACCGGAACCGTATCTTGATGGACGGATCATGTATTGCCCGCGCGGCCGCGTTTTAGGAGGCAGTTCGTCGGTGAACGGGATGGCGTATGTGCGGGGACATGCCAATGATTATGATCGCTGGGCCTCTTATGGATTGGTGGGCTGGGACTATGCCAGCGTTCTTCCATATTTCAAGCGATCCGAAAATCGAGAACTGGGAGGGGATGACTTCCACGGGGAAGGCGGCCCGTTGAATGTACATCGCTTGCCGATGAAAAATCCATTGCATCAGGCTTGGCTCAAGGCGGGCGAGGAAGCTGGCATCGGCCGTACGGATGATCAAAATGGCTTTCGCCAATCCGGGACAGGGCCAATGGACAACACGATTAAAGGCGGCGAACGTCTGTCGACTGCTCGTGCTTTTCTGAAACCGGCAATGGGGCGTGAGAACCTTGAGGTAAAGATCAAGGCAGTCGTTTCAAACATTGATATTCAGGGTGGCCGCGCAGTCGCCGTGAATTTCAATATTGGCAATCAAGGCTATACCGCCCATGCGCGGCGCGAGATCATCGTATCAAGCGGCACGATCAATTCGCCCCAGCTATTGATGCAATCGGGCATTGGTCCTGCGGCGCATCTCCGTGAGATGGGGATTGATGTGAAGGTCAATGCACCTGATGTCGGCGGCAACCTGCAAGACCATCTAGAGGTTTATGCGCAATATAAATGCACGCAACCCGTTTCAATCTATTCACTTACCAAGCCACTGGCGAAATTGCGCGTAGGTTTAGAGTGGCTGCTCAGACGCAGTGGACCCGGCGCATCCTGCCAGTTTGAAACCGGCGGTTTCGCAACAATTTCGGGCGGTCCGGGGCAACCGGATCTGCAATGGCATTTTCTGCCAATCGCGGTGGATTACGACGGCAAGAACCCGGTGCGAGAGCATGGCTTTCAAGCACATGTCGGCCCCTTGCGCCCCAAAAGCCGCGGCCGGATTTCGCTGCGATCAGCGGACCCCACCGCAAGGCCCCGAATACAGTTCAACTATTTGGAGGCCGAAGACGACCGCGCAGAATTTCGCCAAGGGTTGCGCCTGACGCGGAAGATCATCGGCCAACCGGCATTTGATCATTTGCGTGGGGACGAGATCCAACCGGGTGCGCATCTGACCAGCGATGAGGATCTGGATACGTTCGTGCGCTCGGCTGTCGAGAGCGCCTATCACCCTGTCGGAACATGCCGGATGGGGGGTGATCAAACGTCTGTCGTTGACGGAGCGGCAAGAGTGCGTGGTGTCGACGGTCTGCGCGTCGTAGATGCATCCATCATGCCGGATATCCCCAGCGGAAACACAAATGCCCCGACGATTATGATTGCAGAGAAACTGGCCGATGCCATTCGGGGAATTTCGCCTCTTTCCCCAACACGGGTCCAGATTTATTCTGCCGATCGGACCGCGCAACACGGTGTCAGTTGAAGGGTGCCGTCCCTTTCACCACGCAAGATTCCCATCTACAAAAGGTGAAAATCCAACGAGGGCGTTATGGCACGACCAAAATCCGATAAAAGCCAGCGGGAAACCATCGTTAACGCCACGTTGAACTGTTTTCACCAGTTTGGATATGAGGGAACAACGGTTGCCCGGATCTGCAAGGCGACAGGGTTGTCGGCGGGAAACATCCACTATCATTTTGGCGGTAAAAAGAACCTGCTGGAAGAAGCCATGCGGGTGCTATTGCGCGATGTGCGTGCCCGGATGGTTGATAGCCTGCGCAAGGCTGATAGCCCGGCCGACCGGATCACCGCGATCGTCGAAAGCAATTTGCATCCAGATCTTTTCAATCAACCGATCTGCATCACCTGGCTGCATTTTTGGGCACAAGCACCGCACGCAGAAGAACTTTCGCGGCTTGAACGTGTGAACCGCGCCCGATTTCGACAAAACCTGCGCCATGAGTTTGGTCAGTTGTATCCACGCGAACGGACAGAGCTATTGATAACCCAATTGGTTGCCATGGTGGATGGTTTTTGGATCGAAAAGGCGCAGCCCGGAGCGACGATAGATTCACAGCAAGCGATTTACGCAGTGAAGGTCTTTTTGCAGGGGCAGCGATAGCCCAAGCCTGATAGCTGTAGTGCCTGTTTGTTAGGGCAAAACCGGGCAGCGACCAAGCGTGTTTGGCCGTTATAACGTGCCGAGCAGTATATAACCAATGGTTATGAACTACGAATAAACTAGAATGAACAGTCTCTTGCGGCACATGTATAGATGATGTCGATACAATTCAGTGGTGACGGTGGAAATGGCGGACAACACGCGAAAAACGCAGCTGGGGGCGATGGCCAAACCGGTCATATGGGGCGCGATTGTAATCGTTTTGGCGGTGACATTTGCGACGGTCCCGTTTGTAACGGGCAACTTGTCGTTCATGTTTTACATGATGCTCTGGATGACGATGGCGACGGCGTTTAACTTTGTGGCGGGTTTGGCCGGATACATGCCGTTCGGGTATGTCGCGTTCTACGGTGTCGGTGCATATGCGACCGGTATTTTGTACAAAAGCGCAGGGTTGCCGATTATTGTCGCGCTGATCGGGGCGGGGGCTGCGGGCATTGTCGTGGCGCTGATCATGGCACCTACGTTGCGACTGCGCGGCGTCTATTTTGGGATTGTCAGCCTTGCCATGGCGCTGGCCGCAAAGCTGATCATCTCGCTTTTGCCGCCGAATATTACCGGCGGCAGCATGGGGCTAATCCTGTCCAGCGCCAATAACCCCATGGCCGCCTATTACACGATGTTCATCGTTCTGATGCTGGCTCTGGCTACAGGCACATGGCTGTTTTTCTCGCGTACGGGCACAGCCTTGCGGGCCATTCGCGATGATCAGGAAGCCGCCGAAGTGGTCGGCGTTAATGTGGTGCGCACCCGTCTAAAGGCTTGGGTGGCCGCGGCCGTTTTTCCTGCGTTCGCGGGTGGTATCGAGGCATGGTACACAAATGCGATTGATCTGGAATCATCCTTTAACCTGTTGGTGACAGCCAAGAGCATTGTCTACGCGATGGCGGGTGGACTGGGCTATCTGGTCGGTCCGATCGTTGGCAGTGGGCTGCTGTATGGCGTTGACCATCTGATCTGGCAGCAATTCCCGACATTGAACCTGTTGTTGCTGGGGATCGTCATCGTGGTGCTGATCCTGGCAATGCCGCGCGGTATCGTTGGTGCCTTTGCACAGCGGTTTTCGCGTCTGCGTAAATACATCCCATAACCCGCACGTAAGAGGACAGTTTTATGAACGAACTGCTACTTCAAGGATTGGTCAACGGAATCATTCTGGGAATGATTTACGCATTGATCGGTCTGGGCCTTAATGTTGTCTTCGGCGTGCTGCGGGTTGTGAATTTTGCGCATGGCGAGTTCATCATCCTAGGGGCTTATGCCGCCTATTTCCTACAGCGTTTGCTGGGTCTGTCCCCTTTTTTGGCGATGCCGTTGATTTTCGCCGGTTTCGGAGTGCTGGGGTATCTCATGTATTTCGTGCTGATCCGGCGGTTGGCGAAATCGGACGACCCCGAACATGCGTCCCTGTTGGTGATGTTTGGCGTTTCGATCGCACTTGGCGCACTGATGCTGCTGTTTTTCGAGGCGGATTCGCGATCGCTGGCCTATTCCTTTGACCCGCCGTTCCTGATGTTCGGTTCGGTCATCATTCCTACGACCAAACTGGTGGCACTTGGCGTGGTTCTGGCAATCACAGCGGTCCTAGCCTTCTTCCTGTACCGGACATTGCCGGGAAAGGCATTGCGCGCAATCATCATGAACCGCGACGCGGTGCAGATTGTTGGCGTTGACCTAGAGCAGTTGTCCGCCATGACGCTGGGGCTGGGACTGGGGCTCGCCGGTGTAACGGGTGTGCTGGTCGCGATGATCTTTCCCGCGTTCTCACCCTTTATCGGGCAAGATTACACGCTGATTGGGTTCATCGTGATTGTATTGGGCGGGCTGGGGCATCCGGTCGGGGCCATTGTCGGCGGGATCATCTTTGGTCTGACTGAACAGACGGCGCAAGTTTACATGAACGGATCAATTGCCAGCCTCATGGGATTCCTCTTGTTGATCGGGGTCATTCTGGTGCGTCCGACAGGTATTTTTGGACGGGAGGCAATGAAGTAAGCCGATGCTGAGAGTAGAAGGACTGATCAAGCAGTTTGGCGGATTGCGCGCGTTAGATGGGCTGGAGTTTGAGGTGCCCGAGCGCAGTATCCTAGGCGTTCTGGGCATGAATGGCTCAGGTAAGACGACGATGCTGAACTGTATCAACGGATTGTACCATGCGACCGAAGGGGCGATTAGCCTGAACGGAAATGACCTGATCGGACTGAACCCGGCACAGGTTTTCCGCAGGGGTGTGGGCCGCACATTTCAGGTGCCGCGCGTTTTCTCTCGGATGACCCTGTGGGAGAACCTTGCCGTTCCACTGCTGTCGATCAAGATGACGCGGCGGGACAAAGATGCGTTGCGCACCAAGTGGCTGAAAAAGGTCGAACTATATGACCTGCGCCACAACTTTGCCGAGGAACTGTCCGGCGGTCAGCAAAAGCTGCTGGAACTGGCGCGCATCATGGTGTCAGAGCCGCGCCTTGTATTGCTGGACGAGCCTTTTGCCGGGGTGAACCCGTCGCTGGCGCGCCTACTGATCAACGTGATCCGCGAAATGCCCAAGGAAACCGGTTGCAGTGTCATTCTGGTCAGTCACGACCTGACCTCAATCTATGAATTGTCCGACGACATCATTGTCATGCACGAAGGTCGACTGCTGGCGCACGGTGATGCCGAAGCGGTGAAATCAAACCCCGATGTAATCGAAGCCTATCTGGGAGCCTAAGACATGGATGGTATACGCCTTTCGATGGAGGGAATCGAAGTCGCCTATAACGGTGACATCACGGTTCTGCGCGACATGGCCGTTACCGGCGAACCGGGGCAGGTCACTGGCATTATCGGACCGAACGGGGCAGGCAAGTCGACCGTGTTAAAGACGTTCTTTGGTCTGTTACGACCAAAGAAGGGCCGTATCATGCTAGGTGATCAGGACATCACGCGCCAAAAAGCACATCAGCGTGCGCTGGAAGGCATCGCATTTGTACCGCAACATCGCAGCACATTCGCGGATTTGTCGGTGCGCGATAACCTTCTGCTGGGATGCTGGCCTTTTCGGCGCGACAAGAAGCGCATGCACACTGCGGTAGAGAGGGTTCTGGATGAATTCCCAGTGCTGCGCGAACGTCCGGATGCGCCTGCTTCGTCGCTGAGTGGTGGCCAACAGCGGTTTCTTGAAATTGCACGCGCGCTGGTGATCGAGCCAAAGGTGATCCTGCTGGACGAGCCGACAGCGATGATTGCCCCAAAGATATCCAAAGAAATATATGCGCTGATCCGCACACTGGCAGATCGCGGCGCGACAATCCTGCTGGTGGACCAGAACGTTCGGTCCTGCGCGGCGGTTGCAGACAAACTTTATATTCTCGAACTCGGTCGAAACAAGGCCGAAGGGAGCCGGGATGATTTCGCGTCAGACGATCAACTGCGCGGAATGGTGTCGGAATGGATGGATTATAAAATCGACGCCTGACCAATCCACAACAAGGAGACTGAAATGGAAAATCAAAAGAAACGTAGTTTCATGAAAGGCTTGGCGTTTGCCGCGCTGGCCCTCAGTAGCACGGCCGCTTGGGCCGCCGATCCGATCCGCATCGGTATGACAGTTTCGTCGGCCGGTAACTACGCGCTGGCATCGCAATCAGGCGTGCGCGGCGTCGAGCTGTGGGCGAAGGAAGTGAATGCGGCTGGCGGACTAGAGGTCAACGGCGAAAAACGTCTGGTCGAATTGGTAATGCGCGATGACCGCAGCGACAAACAGATGGTTGCGCGTGTTTACGAAAGCCTGATCCTGAACGACGATGTTGATCTGCTTCTTGCGCCATTTGGGTCCACCCTGACTGCGGCGGCTGCCACAACAACCGAACGCCTGGACAAGTTCTTGGTGGTTTGGTCGGCGGCATCGGACGCATTGTATGACCAAGGCTTTAAGAACATGGTGTCGGCAACGCAGATGCCGGTATCGCGGATGCCGCTGGCCAGCATGGATTTGGCAGCGGATCGTGGCATCAAAAAGATTGCGATTGTCTCGGTGGATGAACCCTTTCCTGCCGGTCTGGCCGAAGGTGCACGTGCTCTGGCCGAAGAGCGCGGCATTGAAGTGGTGATGAACGAAACCTACCCCAAAGGGACCAAGGACTTTAGCCTGCTATTGCAAAAGGCTCGCGTTGCTGGTGCAGACCTGTTTTATCCGACCTCCTATGAAGGGGATCTGATTTCGATGGTGCGTCAGATGCGCCAGATGAACGTATCGTTCCCGATGACGTTTATGGTCTATGCCTCGACACCGCAATTCATCGAGATTGGTGACGACGCGCAATACATCTTTAGCCACACCAATTTTCACCCGACGATCAACTGGGACATCACTGCTGGCATGACGCGGGACGAATTTCTCGCGGCATACGAAGCGGAGTTTCCCGATGTCAGCTATGAGCCAGATTTCCAGACTGTTCTGGCCTATGGCGCGGCTGTGATCGCTGGGGAAATCATCGAAAAGTCGGAATCGTTTGATGCCGCCGCGCTAAAGCAAGCGGCGATGGATTTGTCCGGTAACGTCACCGTTCTGGCAGGGCCCTATGAAATTGATGACACTGGCACGCAGTTGAACATGCCGTTTCCTGTGGTTCAATTGCAGCCCGGCAAAGGCCTGACAACGGTTTGGCCGCC
Organism: Roseovarius pelagicus; assembly: GCF_025639885.1. Classification (NCBI taxonomy): domain Bacteria; kingdom Pseudomonadati; phylum Pseudomonadota; class Alphaproteobacteria; order Rhodobacterales; family Roseobacteraceae; genus Roseovarius; species Roseovarius pelagicus. Next base: position 3,010,381 of record NZ_CP106738.1, read on the forward strand.
AGAAGTTGCCGTCTCGGATCCGGTCCTGCCGATCCCTGCATGGGACGAACGCTGATCAATAGCAAACATCTGGGGCCTGTCCGTCTTTCGGCTGGGCCCCAAACAGCCTTTCGTTTTACCCTAGGACGGCAATTGTGGTGATCTCTGCTTTTTCTTCGCTGACGCAGCTTTCTGAGGCGCTGGCCGCCGGACAGACGACTTCGGTCGAAATTGTCACCAGCTATCTGGAACGCATCCGTCGCTATGACAGCACATTCGGAGCCTTTGCCGAGGTATATGACACTGCGGCGCTGACCGCTGCCGAAGCTGCCGACCGTCTGCGCGCGGCGGGCATGGTTCGGGGGCCTCTGCACGGTCTGCCCATCGCGGTAAAGGATCTGGTGGAATGGACCGGACACGGTTGCGAGTTCGGCAGCGTATCCCTGAAAGGGCGCGTCTCTCAAGAGACCGCGACAATTCTGGAGCGTCTGTTGGCGGCGGGAATGATCCCGATTGGGCGCACCGAAATGGTCGAGTTCGCCTTTGGCGGCTGGGGCACGAACCCTTTGCGTGGCACCCCGCGCAACCCTTATGATTTAGACGAACATCGTTGCCCCGGAGGCTCTTCCAGTGGTTCGGGCGTCGCCGTGGCCGCTGGGCTTAGTCCTGCGGCAATCGGAAGCGACACCGGTGGTTCGGTCCGTATCCCCGCAACACTGACAGGAATAGTTGGCTTAAAGGCCACCTATGGCCGGTTAAGCCTTGCGGGATGTCTGTCGCTGTCGCGTACGCTGGATTCCATCGGACCGATGACACGCACAGTTGCCGATGCAGCGATGCTGTACCACGCGATGCATGGTCCCGATCCACGAGATCCGACAACGTTGATCGCCCCCCCAAGCGGCGCCGATTTCAACGATATTGTGGTGGCAGGACGTCGCGTGGCCGTCATGTCGCCGCGTAGCTATCCAATCGGCCTAACGCGCGAGGTCGAAACCGCGTTCGAGCAGTCGAAACAGGTTTTGTTATCGCTCGGCGTGAACCTTGTAGAGATTGACCTGCCGTTTGATTTCGCTGAGCTGACTGACCTGAACGGACGGTTGATCGCGACAGAAGCTTATCATGTTCATCGCGCTTCAATCCATGACGAGACAGCGTTGATCGGTGAGTTTGTGCGGGGGCGGGTTTTGAACGGTCAAGCGACATCCGCGACTGATTACCTGACGGCGTTGGATACACACCGGGCCTATGTCGCGCGCTATCAGGAGTTTATGAAGCCGTATGACGCGTTGCTGGCTCCGGCTGCACCATTCGCAGCCCCGTCGATCTCTGAGGTAGACGAATCCGCAGCACCTTTGGCCCAGTTTACCCGGCCAGCAAATTATCTGGGTGCTTGCGCCCTTGCGTTGCCGGTCGGCACCGACAGCGCTGGTTTGCCCTTGGGTACGCAGTTGATGGGGCGCGCCTACGGAGAAGAGATGATCCTTGCCATCGGTCAGGCGATGGAAGGGGCGATCGGGCCTGCTCTCGTGCCTGACCTTTCTCGTTTGTAACTTTAGCCACTTAAGGACTTTCCTATGCCCACCTGCGATCTCGTGATCAAAAATGCGACCTTGTTGGATGGTTTGGGTTCCGCGCCGGTATCTGGGGGTGTCGCAGTGGAGGCTGGCCGCATTGTCGCCGTTGGTGCGGTGGATGACTGGATCGGTGAGCAGATCATAAACGCGGAAGGTGCCTGTTTGGCTCCGGGTTTCATTGATGTGCATACGCATTATGATCAGGCCATTTTGGACCAACCCGATCTGCCCTTTGCGATCACACAGGGCGTCACCAGCATTATTGTGGGCAATTGCGGTATTTCACTGGCGCCGCTGGATCGGCCACGTGACCTGCCTGCACCGTTGAGCCTGTTGGGGGCCAAGGAAAATTATCAATATCCGTCTTTCACCGAATACTTTGAAAAGCTGGTGCAGGCCCGTCCGGCATTGAACATTGGTGTTCTCGCAGGGCATGGCACCTTGCGCACTCGTGTCATGGCGGACACCGATCGCGCGGCGGATGAAACCGAAATTGAGCAGATATGCGTATTGCTCGATGAGGCGCTAGAGGCTGGGGTTCTCGGACTGAGCACAGGTCTGGCCTATCCCGTGGCCCGCAATGCCCCGACGCAAGAGGTGATCGCAATCGCCAGCCGGTTGGCGGCTTTTCCCGGCGCGCGTTACGTGACCCATATGCGCAACGAGCGCGACGAGGTTGTGGAAGCCGTCGAAGAGACATTGAAAATCGGCCGCGAAGCCGGAGTGCCCGTGGTTCTGTCGCATCATAAATGTATAGGACGGCAAAACTTTGGGCGGTCGCATGATACACTGGCGCTGATTGATCTGGCTCTGAAGGAGCAGGATGTCGCAATGGATCAATATCCCTACGATGCCAGCTCTACGGTTTTGATCCCCGAGATGGTTGGCCATGCAGATCGCGTTTTGATCGCTGTTTCGGAAACCATGCCCGAGATGGCGGGGCGCGACCTGAGCGACGTCGCCGCAGAAATGGGGTGTGATATTCAAGAAGCGGCGCGGCGGCTTGCCCCCGGTGTGGGGGTGTATTTCCAGATGTCCGAAGAGGATATTGAACGCATCATGGCGCATCCGCGTGTGATGATCGGATCAGACGGGATACCGGGGCCGAATGCACACCCCCGTCTGTGGGGCTCTTTTCCGAGGGTGTTAGGCCGCTATGTCCGCGAAAAGCGCGTTCTGTCGCTCCCCGAGGCGGTGCGGCGCATGACATCGCTGCCCGCGCAAGTGTTCGGCTTGGCCCGGCGGGGACGTTTGCAGACCGGGTTTCAGGCGGATCTGGTTCTGTTTGACCCCGATAAAGTGATCGATCGCGCCAGTTATGTCGCGCCGACCAAGCCATCCGAGGGTATTCTGGACGTATTTGTGAACGGTGAGCATAGCTTGCATAATGGGCAAAGCCTGAAGACGCGGGCGGGTCAGGTATTGCGCCGCGCGAGTGTCTGACTATTCTTGGGCAGGGTTTTGTTACGTTCGCGATAGACGCGTGTCATCAAGTCTATGAAGGCCGCCTCGGCGCGCGATTCAGCACGGCTTTCGGGTAAAAGCGCGACGATCTCAAAAGACTGCTCCGGCTCAAGTGGTTGTATGCTGAGCCCGGGCGTGGAATGGGCCGAGAACTCGTCAATGATTGCCGGGCCGACACCTTCTGCAGCGCAGGCGGCAGCAACTGAAAGGGTGTGGACAGAGATGCGGGGCGTGTAATCCTGCCCGACTTGCATAAATGCCTTTTCCAACGCTTTCCCGAGTGGGGCTTCTCGCTCCAGACCGACAAGAGATGTGGTGTCGATCTGCTCCAGCCGCATGGGCTTGTCTCTGTAGACGGGCATACCCGCGCGTTGAGGCTCGACATAGACCATGCGCATTTTGCCCACAGGAATGGTGCGAATGCCCGGCGGTGGTATCAAGAAAAGCGCCACCCCCATATCGAGCCGGAAGGACAGCAGCCTTTCTATGATCTGGTCATAGTGGTGGGTGAATATTTCAAAGGACATCGTGTCCATATTCCGGGGCAGCCGCGCCAGAACACTTGGCGCAAATCCGCCCCCAAGGCTGGGCTGAAACCCCACCCTCAGCGTTCGTTGAGGCGTGTCGGCCAGATTGCGGGCTAGATTGTTGATCCTGTCCAGCGCGTCCTGCACCCGCTGGCTTTCTGCGAACAGGGCTTCGGCCTCGAAAGTGGGTATCAGGCGCTGCTTTACACGGTCAAACAACTTGAACGTCAACTGGGACTCGGCATGTTTCAATGCCTTGCTTAGTGCGGGTTGCGAAATGCTTAGTTGGCGCGCTGCCGCACTGACGGAACCGGTGCTGCGTATCGCGCGAAAGATTTCGATTTGTCGTAAGTTCATACGTTTTCCGATCTGAATTCGGCGTGGGTCTTTGCAGTTTATTGTATCTGTTTTTGAGTGGAGCGATATAAATGGCGATGCAAGGTCAGGCAGATGCTATGGCCCCTTTGCGGTACTTTGCCGGACTGACACCATAGTGTCCGCGGAATTCGCGCTGAAAATGCGATGCGTCACAAAATCCTGAATCGGCGGCGATATCCGAGATAAGATCGGTCGAATGGATGAGCCGCCAAGCACCATACCGAATGCGCAGAAAACGGTAGTATTGCGAGGGTGTCTGGTCGAGGCTGGCGGCAAAGCGCCGCGCCATTTGCCGCCCACTGATGCCCAGACGGGTTGCCAGCCGGTCTATCGAGATTGGATCGTTGAGGGTCTGTTCCATGATGACCACAGCGCGCCGCACGAGATCATCGTGAATGTCGCGAGCTTCCGGCGAAAACTGTGCTTGTGGGTAAGAGGCTTCGCGCTGGTCGTTCAGGACCATGTGCCGCAGGCTTTGCTGGGCGCGCTCTGGCCCGCAATGTCTGTCAATCAGATGCAGAGCAAGGTCAGGTGCACCGGTAGAACCTGCGCAGGTGATGCGATTGCCGGTGTCGAGAAAGATACGGTCAGAAATGGCGCGGACCTTGGGAAATTGCGCGGCAAACTCCTGATGGACGTTCCAATGTAGGCAGGCTGTTACGCCTTGCATCAATCCGGCGCGTGCGATGTTGAATGTGCCGGTGCATAGGCCGATCAGGGGTATGCCCGCCGCTGCTGTCTCTTGCAAATAGGCGGTCACCCACGCGGGTTGCACGCGCTCGGCGTAATCATTACCCCCGACGACCGCCAGATAATCAAAGCGGGCAGGCGGCAGCGGCTCACTGTCCGGAGAAATGGCCAAGCCGCAGCTGGCGCGGACCATCCCTTTGCCCATGATGACCCAGCCACAATCAATTTGGCGACTGCGGCCACCGGTATCTGCGGCGAGGCGCAGGGCGTCGATGAATCCTGATAGCGCGTTCAGCGTAAAATTGTCGAGGAGGAGTAATCCGATACGCAGTTTTTGGCGTCCGTCACCAAAGGCCATGAGCGTAGATTGCGGGTGTGGCATGATAAAACGGCCTTATCTGACTGCTGCGTTCTACTAAATGTCTGTAACATCCTATCACGAGCCGCGCCCTATCTCTACCGTATCTGGTCAATACGCATAATCATAAGGGAGTGACTGATATGAAGACATTTACAACACTGGCCGCGCTCGCGATGGGTGCTGTTTTCGGCACTGTAGGCGTGGCCCAGGAGACCAAGTTCCGCGCGAATATGCCGGGCAACGAAGAGTCGATTGCCTATAAATCGGTCGAGCGGTTTGACGAAGTTCTACAAGATCTGACAGACGGAAACGTGGCGCTGCGGTTGTTTGCCAACAGTGCGCTTGGCGATCAGGAAAGCTCTCTTGAGGCGCTGCAAACCGGGCTGCTGGATATGGCGACGGTTGAAACGCCGATCACCTCTGTTGTGCCTGAATTGGGTGCCACGGCGCTGCCCTATATCTTTTCCAGCCGCGAACATATCGCCGCCGCGATGGATGGTGAGGCCGGTGAGCGCATCCGCGAGATGCTGGCGGAAAAGGGTCTCTATGTTGTGGCCTTTCTCGAAGGTGGGTTCCGCCAGATCACCAACAATGTACGCCCGATTGTTACCCCTGCTGATCTGGACGGCGTGAAAATGCGGACCCCCGGCAGCGCGCTGCGGATCAAGATATTTAACCATTACGGCGCGAACGCATCGCCCCTGCCGTTCAGCGAGCTGTATTCAGCCCTGCAAACCGGAGTTTATGATGGGCAGGAAAATCCTGTGATCTGGGCCAAGTCGCAAAAATTCTACGAGGTGCAGGACTATCTGTCGCTGACGAACCACCTCTATACGGTCACTTATCTGCTGATCAGCAAGGACAAATTTGATGCCCTGTCCGAAGAGCAGCAGGCGGCGATGATAAAGGCCGGCGATGCGGCAGAAGCCTATTCCGTCGAGCTTGGCATGCAAGCCGATACCGAGATCGTCGATCACCTGAAAGACCAAGGCATGCAGGTGAACGAGGCAGACATTCCCGCCTTTACCGACGCATCGGGCGCGATCTGGACAGAATGGGCCGCCGAGCAGGGGGCCAAAGCGCAAGAGTTGATCGATCTGATCGTCGCAGCGCGGCCTGCCCAGTAAATTCACAAAGGTCAGCAAGGCATGATTAATCGTCTCCTAGAAGCTATCATCGCGTTCTTTCTGGTGGTGGCGGTCGGCGTGGCCTTTACGGCTGTGATCTACCGCTACGCATTAGGCTCGGCGCTAAGCTGGAGCTTTGAGGTATCACTGGCCTTGCTGACCTATATCACCTTTCTCGGGGCCTATCTGGCCTTGCGGCAAGGGGCCCATCTGAAGGTTGATCTGTTGGTCAAACGTCTGCCGCGCGCGGGCAGGGGGCTGGCCTATCTGGTGACGCAACTGATTATCGGAACCATTGGCTGGATCATGGCCTGGCATGGGGGACGGCAGGTTTTGCGCTTTGCCGACCAGACGACCAACGTGCTCGAAATTTCGACGGCCTGGTACTATGCGGCCGTTCCTGTGGCGGGTGCCCTGATGTTGATCGACGCTGTGATCAGCGCGGGCGGTGGGGTGCTGCGTCTGTCTCGGGGCGAAGAGGCCGATCCTCGCCTTGACACCTCTTTGGAGCTTTGATCCCATGACGCTGTTACTGGTGCTTTGCATTCTGCTGGGATTGATCGGATTCGGTGTGCCCATCGCATTCGCGCTTGTATCCATCGCGGTTGGCATTTTCTGGTTTGCTGACGTTGACCAGTTGATTGTCGCGCAACGGCTGTACCGGGGTGTGCAAAGCTTTCCTTTGTTGGCGGTGCCTTTGTTTATTCTGGCGGGTCAAATCATGAGCCGCAGCGGCATCTCTGGTCATCTGGTGGAGTTTGCCAAAACATTGGTCGGACAGATGCGCGGTGGCTTGGCGGCGGTGAACGTGGTCACGTCCATGTTCTTTGCCGGGATGAGCGGCACATCCATGTCAGACACTGCCGCTGTTGGCGGCATGATCATCGAACCGATGGTCAAACGTGGCTATTCACGACCCTTTACAGCAGCCATCACTGCCGCGTCGTCGACGATCGGCATTATCATTCCCCCCAGCGTCCCCATGGTTATTCTGGGTGCCTATCTGGGCATCTCCACTGGTGCGCTTTTCGCAGCCGGGCTGATCTCGGGCCTTGTGCTGGGCGTCGGGCTGATCTTTGTGGCTTGGATCATCTCTATCAAAGCTGGCTATCCCGTCGAGGCGCCATTTTCTGCTGCGCGCACTGGCCGTGCCTTTATCAGCGCGTTGCCGGCGCTATTGATGCCCGCGATCATTCTGGGCGGAATACTGGGCGGCGTCTTTACCCCGACAGAGGCCTCTTCGGTCGCGGTGGTTTATGGCACGGCGATTGGCATGTTCTACTACCGAACGCTGACGCCGCGCATTTTGTACAAAACCCTGTGTGAGGCCGCTGTTTTGAGTGGCGCCGTGATGATGGTGACGGCTGCGGCGCATGTGATGGGCTTTGCCTTTACCTATGAGCAACTGGCCGACAGCATTCTGAAACCCTTGGCTGAACTCGATCTTTCGCCGGTGCTGTTTCTGGTGCTGCTGAGCGCGATCATGATCATTGCCGGTACGTTTCTGGACGGGATTGCGATGATATTCATCATTGTGCCGCTGTTCTTTCCAGCGATCGAGCTGTTGGGCATTCATCCGGTGCATTTCGGCATGGTGGTGGTGCTCTGCTGGGGCATCGGCCAACAAACCCCACCCGTAGGCGCGGCGCTATTCATCACCTCTGCGATTGCGCGCGTCGATATCTTCTCGCTGACCCGCGCGAACCTTCCATTCATCGCCGTGATGCTGCTCGTTCTGGCTGCGGTGATTTTGTTTCCTGAAACCTTGGTGCTGTCGGTCCCGAACGCACTTGGACTTTAAATCACAGACGAAAAAGGCTGACTTCTCATGATGACTCCGAACCGATTTGTAGATGTAATCTACACCCATACCGATGGCGAACCGACTTGCATCATTCCCGGCGGCATTCCGTATCCGCAGGGTCTGGACATCGTGGGCAAGCGCGACTTCATCCGCAAAAATTATGACTTTGTGCGTACTGGCCTGTTGCGTGAACCGCGCGGCCACCATGACATGGTGGGCGTGTTCGTCACGCCCCCGTCGAACGCTGATTACGATGCCGGAATGCTGTGGTGCGATGGCGACGATTTCATGGAGATGTGCGGCCACGGAACGATCGCGCTATCTATGGCGATGGTGTCGCATGGGCTTGTGCATCACGATGGCAGCAACGTGGCAACCATCCGGTTCGAGACACCTGCAGGTCCGGTGACATCCGAGGTCGGATATGAGAACAACCAAGTGGCGTGGACCCGGTTCCAGAACGTACCGGCCTTCGTTCTACATGCAGATGTCCCGGTCGAATTGCCCGGTGTGGGCGAGGTGCTGTGTGATATCTGCTTTGGCGGCAATTTCTTTGCAGTGCTGAAATGGCCCTATTCGCAGACACCAATCGGTCCCGACAATGGCAAGATGCTGTCTGAGATGGGTGTTTTGGTAAAAGACCAAATTAACGCCAAGATGGACATCCAGCATCCGACCGAAACGCATATCCGTGGGTTGAACTTTACCACATTCTGGCAAGAACCCGACCACGCGGACAGCCTGTATCGCAATGTGCATGTGTTCAGCGATGGCAAGCTGGATCGCAGCCCCGGCGGAACGGGCACGTCGATGATGATGGCCTATTTTGAACGTCGTGGCGAAATGGCTATTGGTGACACCATCTTTTCCGAAGGCCTGCTGGGGATGGGCCGGTTTGAAGGCAAGCTGCTGAGTGAAACCAAGGTGGGCGACGTGCGCGCCGTGGTGCCTACAGTCAAAGGCACTGCCAAGGTGACGGGCTATGCCAAGTGGTTGATCGACGACAGCGACCCGGTTGGCCGCGGTTTTGTGGTTTCGGGATAAGCCGGGACACCTTGAGACTTCCGTGTAGGATGTATTCGAGGGCACTGCTGTAGCGGTGCCCTCGATCATTTTCGCGGATTATTCGCACGCGCCTCGGTCGGTATGGGAGGCCACGAATGGCGCAAACCCGTCCTATTCAGCCCCTGACGAGGGCGGTGTTGTTGTCGGTAGCGAGGGAAGTGGGACGGCTAAGAAAAAACTACCGTACGCCCGAAGCAGCGGCGATAGGTACATCTACCGTTTCATCAAAGACGAACGGATAATCGGTGAGAACGCGTTCCATACGAGACCAAAGTGTCTCAGGCGGGAAATACCCATTTTCCAAAGAGACTGAAAGCGCTACATATTTCTTGTGATCTTCTATTATCAGACATTGATCCAAAAGCGGTTTTAGCCAGTCGTCAATCTCTTGATCCATAACATCGCGGTTTAAGAATTCGGATGCTATCGTCTTGATTTTCTCATAACTTTTGATGCTATCACATTCTTCGTATATCAAACGCTGCGGACCCCTCAGAACCGTCACAGGATTTTCGGAAATTGATCGGAAATCGCAGATGATGAGTGCATCTTCCGACGCAAAATGGAACAGGGCGCTTGACGGTTCATTCCTCTGCCAAGCCTCGATGGCTTCTTCGACGCGGTCAGCGTACTCTCTCGCCTCTTCTTTACCTTTGAAATCGCCAACGAAATAATATGACAGGCTATGCAGGTCCTCTTCTTTCAGCTCGGGGTATAAATACCGATAAGCACTGAAAGGGCGAAGATTCGAAATCCCAAACTCTGAGGGATTGGAGTGATACGGACTAAATCTGTCGATCCTGATCCATTCCATCGTCGGGGAAGAAAGATGATGGAGCGCGTTGATAATGCTCGGTTGGTTTGCATAATCTTCTTTTGTCTCTCCAGGAATACCGATCAGATAATTCCAAACCGGCTTGACCCCGTATTCCCGACACCACTTTAACAACTGGATATTTTGAAGGGCGCTAACGCCTTTTCGCAGGCCTTTCAGAATATCTGTATTGAGGCTCTCAATTCCCGGTTGGATATACCGCAAACCTACGTCGCGATAGAGTTTTACCTGTTCCTTTGTAAGATTGGCCTTGGTTTCGTAGAACAGGCCGATACCGAGCCCCGCTTCTTTTAGTTGGGGCAAGAAGGTGCGCAGATATTCGATAGGTAAAATATTGTCCACGACAGCGATCTGTCGTGTGTAATGCCCCCATTGAGCCATGATTTCAGTAAACTCAGCAAGAGCTCTGTCAGCTGACTTATGGGAGTATTTGAGAGTATCGCCATTCAAGCCACAAAAAGTGCAGTGATGCTTTTGCCCCCACCAACACCCGCGTGACGTTTCCAGCATTATGCACATCTTCTCCTGCTCCAGCGGGGTTGATTCGACACGCTGGAAAAAGAAGTCGCTAAAGTCTGGAAAAGGTATTTTATCCATATTCGAGGTGGATACGTTCCTGGCACTCGAAGGAATCGGTCGTTCCCGGTGATGTATATTAGGGTAGCTGGCGAGTGGCGCACCGTTCAGGACGTCTTTGCAAAACTTCGCAAAAAACTGATCTCCCATTCCTGTACATACGGAATCGACGAAAGGGAAATGTCGGAGAAGCGCTATTCCCATAGCCGCCTCGCAATTCGAGCCACCAAAAGATATGTGAAGGTGGGGCCATCTTTCTTTCAGTCGTTTTGCGAGGGCTAATGACGCGAAATGCTGCTGAAACATGGAGGTAAAGCCAACAAGTTTGTACTGCCCCCAGTCTATTTCATTCACGCAACGATCAAGGAACGCCTCAACACAGTGCCTGGCATCCCGGAGATCATTTGCCATCTCCTTGGCCAAGAATCGATTGACGTGATTTCTATGGTCAAGCGACCGATCCCCCAGGACATCTTCGAAGTAACCATCATGGTCTACGTTGCCTTGCCCCCAAAGGGCCTCGACAAAAAGAGATTCGCCAACAAGCTGCGCAGTCGGAAGCTCCTCAATCCTAGCAAGGATATCCAGTCCCACGACCTCTGCATACCAAATGTTCAAGTAATGAATATCAGAATCTATGCTGGCTTCTTGCAGCGCTGCCTTCAACAAACTTAAACCCAACGACGGCTGTTGTGTCGTTGACAGCGGCATGTTTACGAAAGCAACGTTCGTGTTTTTCATCAAGTCAATCAAATTTTTTCAGCGCCTAGGCGTGCGACAGGCAACCTTGGCCAACACGCTCCACTCAGCCGCGGCGGGTTCTGAACTGGTAGCTATCACCGAGCTGAAGCTTTTCACGAATAATCTGTAAATCTTGGAGATCAGACTCGGACAAGCTTCTCAATATATCCAGTTGTTCTGGTACCAAGTCTGTTTTCTCACCATACATGGCAATTGCTTCGTCCATATCACCCGTTGTAATCGCGTGATTAATCAATTCCTCAAGGGCACCGGTCTCCTCGGCGTGCACGAGGTCGGAAAGCGTGACATTGGTGATCCCAACGGCTGTCATTACAGCGCTGAACTTTGCGGCAATTCTTAGAAGTTTGCGACGATCTGGATTCGAGCTTTTCTCAGAAGGTTCTTTAAAATCAGACATAATACACTCCTTCAAAATATGGACAAACCCGGATTTCATCGCGGTTTCGACCGGTACTCTATAAGTGTTGCAACATACTTGCTGCGACTTTTCTTACATATCTTCTGGACGTTTGCAACTTTGACACGCCATGGTCAGCGCCGGGGTTCTATACTCGCGACGTGACCCGGCAGGCGACCGATCAGCACTATCCGGCGGTCTGGAATACGCTGGCACCGAAATCTTCCGACTCGACAACGCGGGCAGGATTGTCGAGCATTGGGATGCGCTTCAGGAAGTGCCTGAGACCAGCGCCAACACCAATGGCATGTTCTGAGAAGACGTTCGGAATGTTGTTTGTGGCTAAGATGGTATGGCTGGATGCCGAGACACGACCGAGGGAGATATGGCTATGGCGAAAGCTGACAAGCAGGTTCGGGCAATGATCGAGGGCAGAGCTGCCCTGATCGTGATCGACATCCAGAAGAGCACCTTTATCGACGACAGCGCAGTGCGCTCGATCGACAACATGTCTGGTTACAAAGACCGGATGCTGGCTGCGCGGGCTCTCGTCGATGCCGCGCATGCGCACGATGTGCCCGTGATCTTTGTTCAGGAGATACACCGCTCTGATCTTGTGGACTTCGGGCGCGAACTGGACGGTGACGAGGATATACATTGTCTTGACGGTGACCCGCGCACCGAGGTCGCGAAGGATGAGATGGGTTTTGTTGCCGGGGACTATATCGTTCCCAAGAGAAGATATTCGGCCTTCTTCGGGACCGATTTGGAAATCCTGCTGCGCGGGTTACGAGCGGAAACGCTTATCCTGTGTGGTGGCCTGACCGATGTCTGCGTCCACTATACCTTTGTGGACGCCCACCAGTCTGACTATTTCTGCCGGGTCGTCGAGGATTGCGTTGCCGGCTCATCGGTCGAGGCACATGATGCCGCGCTCAGAGCGATGGAATATCTGCAAACTGGCGCGCGCCGTTCCCGTGCCGAGATCCTCAGCGCGTTCAGGGAAGGTTCGGACTGCTAAGGCGATTGACCTGACAGGACGAGACGGCGTGCGCACTCGTGTTGCGCCAGTTTGCGCACGGTTTCATTGTCTTCACCGCCTACTGAATACCACGCGCGCCAGACGACCACATGGTTCGCGTCCACGGCGCGCCAGTGATAGGTGTCCAGTAAATTTCCGGGGTAGACCTGAAAACTGAACATGGGCCACAGGAACCAGCTGGAATATTCGTTCTGATGGTCAAAGCCGGATTGGATGTCATAGGTTTCGGGTTTGACCACGCCGTTGGAAAACGTCGGATGGTTGAGCGAGCAATGATAGCATTCCGAGTAATTCTTGACCAAGAATTTCCAATTGCAGTTCTCGGGGATTTCGACCCATTCCAGTGGCTTCAGCTCTGCCCAGTTGGGCACCCATTCCTCTAGCTGCGCCCGTGCCTGTGCGAACCAGTCCTCCGTGGTCAGCCCATGTCAGATCATCCATCGGGTTTGAGCCCGCGCGGGGATTGCGCGGAATTGTGTCATGCCGGTAGAGGCTAGATATGTGAAATTGCGCGCGCTGGCATTGTTTACGTCCACGCCCAGCGTACAGACGTTCCGCAAGGCCCAAATCGCCTCGGCTGCGTTCTTGAATTGGTCTGCAGACATCAAAGCAAAGCTGTCTTCGATATTCTGCAAGGCCCCCTGAACCATATCGGCATACACCCCACCAAGGTCACCGGATTTACGAATATCCTGAAGCCAGCGAACGCGATCGGGGAAATTCGCATCGCCGCGCCGGATGGCATCGCGAAACGGTTCGCGAAAGTCGCCGTAGCCCTCAAAGCCCACTTGTCGCGCCATGCGGACCACGGTGTTTGGTTTGACGCGCGCCGCCTCGGCGATTTCCCGCACTGTTGAAACGCCCACGTCTCTGGGGTTTTCCAAGACGTCGGTCGCGGCCTTGCGTGCTCGGAGGGTGAGGTCTGCCAGTTCGTCTGCGAAGCGCTTCAGGATTTTTATGACACATTTGTCGCAATACTGATTGACGATGGTACATATGTTTTATTGCCTTGTTGAGGAATTTTTCCTCGTCAGGCGCATCATGGCAGAGCAGCAGTTTTCGACCCAGGCTAGGGCTGTCATCGTTGGGAGCGGGGTCATGGGGTGCGGCCTTGCCTACCAATTGGCGCATGAGGGCTGGACTGATGTAATCTTGCTGGGGAAGCGCATGGAATATCGGATTACGGTTCTTTCGCGATGAATGTCATGCGTATGGAAAAAGCGTTCAAGGGGGCAGGCGCGTTGACCAACGAGGTGACGTTGCCAGAGGCGGACGTGATGCGGTTCGTGCGCACCGCCAAGGATTATCAGGGCAAGGAACAGACGCTGGCCGGGGCGGATGACCCGCCGTGGGTCTGCGCCTATCTTGAGATTGAGCCAGACGGGATTGAGGATAGACACGGCGGCGAAGCGGTGCTTTTGGATGGTGCGGTGGTCGGGTCGACGGCATCGGTGGTTTATGGGCATACGGTCGGCAAGATTCTGGCGTTTGCCCATATCAAACCCCATGCCACCACGCCCGGCACTGTGCTGGAAGTGATTGTCGCGGGACGGCCGCGGGCAGCATCTGTGCTGGACGAACCGGCCTATGATCCGCAAAGCGTACTATCCCGTATGGAACTGAACATGGAGGCGACACAATGACCCTGCCAGACACGATGCGCGCTATGGTCACGATGGGCCACGGCGGACTGGAACAGATGGTTTTGCACGCGGACTGGCCGCGCCCTGAGCCGGTCGCCGGAGAGGTTCTGGTGCGCGTTCGCGCCTGCGGGCTGAACAACACTGACGTGAACACGCGATCGGGCTGGTATTCCAAGACGGTCACCGATGCGACCACAGGCGGCGCGTTCGAGGAGGTGGGAGAGGATGACCCCACCTGGGGCGGGGCGCCGATCACTTTCCCGCGCATTCAGGGGGCTGATGTCTGCGGCGAGATTGTCGGCGTGGGGGCGGGTGTCGATCCCGCCCGCATCGGCGCGCGGATCATCACGGATAACTGGCTGCGCGATCCCGACGATCCGACAGATAAGAACAAGACGGGCTATTTCGGGTCCGAGCGTGATGGCGGATTTGCCGAATACACCACCATGCCTTCTGTCAACGCGATCACGATACGATCAGAGTTGTCGGACGCGGAACTGGCGACGTTCTCATGTTCTTACTCTACCGCCGAGGGTATGCTGACTCGCGCCAATGTCACAGCCAAGGACACGGTTCTGGTGCCCGGCGCATCGGGCGGTGTTGGCGGCGCGTTGGTGCAATTGGCCAAACGGCGCGGCGCACGGGTCATCGCTTTGGCCTCTGAGGCCAAGCATTCGGATGTGACATCTCTCGGCGCGGACCGGGTATTGGCGCGCGCGCCGGACGATCTGCGCGCTGCATTGGGCGAGGACAGGATTACCGTTGTCGCCGATGTTGTCGGTGGTCCGTATTGGCCGACATTGATCGACATTCTGGAACGCGGTGGACGCTATACCTGCTCGGGCGCGATTGCCGGGCCGATGGTGGATTTGGACCTGCGGACATTCTATCTGCGCGACCTGACATTCACCGGATCCACGGTGATTGATCCCGAGGTCACCAACAATCTTGTTCGCTACATTGAGGCAGGGGATGTCAAACCGGCACTGGCCGCGACTTATCCGTTGGATCAACTGCGCGAGGCGCAGGCGGCATTTATCGCGAAAAAACACACGGGCAATATTGTGGTGACGCCATGAAGATCACGCGTATCACCGTCTACCATGTCGATCTGCCGCTGGAGCATCCCTATTGGCTGTCCGGCGGGCGGCTGAAGTTTGAAGTACTGGACGCCATGCTGGTCAAGGTGGAGACGGACGCGGGGCTAACCGGATGGGGCGAGGGCACGCCATGGGGGCATACCTATGTGCCGGCGCATGGTCCGGGCATCCGCGCGGGACTGGAGACGATGGTGCCGTTTTTGATCGGTCTGGATCCTCGCCGCGTTCTGGAGGTAGAGCGCGCGATGGATTTGGCTTTGCCCGGACATCTGTATGCCAAGTCACCTATCGATATGGCGTGCTGGGACATCGCTGGGCAGGCGGCGGGCCGGCCGATTGCGGACATGATGGGCGGCGGATCGCGCACGCCCCGGCCCATTGCATCCTCGGTTGGCGCAAAAACCATTGAAGAAACGCGCAGTGTGATCGAGCGGTATCGCCAGCGCGGCTATGTCGCGCACTCGGTGCAGAGGTCTGTGCAGAATGTACGTGGGGTTCTGACATTGTTACCGCGGCGGCGTTACATTTCGCGGCCTCGACCCCGCAGGGCGCATTGCTCAACACTTGCGATCTCGCGTCTTACGTCGCGCCTCGGCTGTGCCCGGTTGCACCGACGCGCCACAACGGCCGTATTGCTCCGCCCGAAGGTGCCGGGCTGGGCGTGATGCCCGATCTAGATATTCTTGGACCTCCTATTCTTGAAATGGCCTGACACATGCAAAAACTAAACACCCAAGCCGAGTGGATGATGCGCGCGCAGGCCGTTCTGCCCGCAGGCGGGTTTGGCAATTTCGACCCCGGCATTATCATCGCAAAGGGTCAAGGCAGCCGCGTCTGGGACGAAGATGGCAATGAATATGTGGATTATCTGATCGGTTCCGGTCCGATGCTGCTGGGTCACGGTCACCCGGAGGTGATGGAAGCGGTTCTGGAGCAACTCCCGAAGGGAATGACGTTTTTTGCTAATAATACCAAGGGGATCGAACTGGCTGAGGCCATATGTGAGGCGGTGCCCTGCTGCGAGCAGGTGCGTTTCGTGGCATCGGGCGGCGAGGCTGACATGTATGCGATCCGGCTGGCCCGCGCCTATACAGGACGCGATAAGATCCTGAAATTCGAAGGTGGATACCACGGCATGAGCGCCGAGGCGCAGATGAGTCTTGCTCCGGCAAAGCAGGTGAATTTCCCGCAAGCGGTGCCCGACAGTGCAGGCATCCCGCAGGACGTGGCGGATCAGATGGTTATTGCGCCGTTCAACGATCTGGAGGCCGTCGCCACCCTGATGTCCGAAACCCCGGACATTGCGGCGATCATCGTGGAGCCGCTGCAACGCATCATCCCGGCAACGCCCGGATTTCTGCAAGGGCTGCGCGATCTTTGTGACAGGCATGGGGTGCTGTTGATCTTTGATGAAATCGTGACCGGGTTCCGCCTCGCCTATGGAGGCGCACAGGAAAAGTACGGCGTGGTGCCGGATATTTGCACCTTGGGCAAAATCATCGGCGGCGGCTTTCCCCTTGCGGCTCTGGGTGCCAGTGCAGAGATCATGCGGCATTTCGACAAGGATGCGATCGGTGACGACAAGTGGTTGATGCAACTGGGGACGCTTTCGGGCAATCCAGTTGCGGCGGCGGCGGGCCTGAAAACGATGGAGGTTCTGCGGCGTGCGGGGACCTATGACACGTTGCGTGCACATGGCGCGACTCTGCAAAAGATGCAGTCAGATGCGCTTGGCCACGCGGGCATAGCGCATCGTATATGCGGGGACGAAACCCTGTTTGACCTGTATTTTACGGATGCGGCGTGCCGAGACTACCGAACGGCCAAGCACGCGGATCCCCAGATGAATACCCGCTATAACACCAGCCTACGCCGCCATGGTGTCTTCAAGTCACCCGGCAAGCTCTACCCGTCACTGGCGCTGACCGATCAGGATTTCGAACTGACAAAAAATGCCGTGGAGGCCGCAGTGCTGGCGTTGACTGATGGAGGCAGTGCCCGGCCTGATTAGGCCGGGGTTTGATCCGGGGCCGAATTTACCGCAGCCGGGTGCCGATCAGTTCGTCCGCAACCATATGCGGCGGCTGGCCGGTTTCTGCCGCACGTTCAAAGACCTGCTCCAGTGTCGTGGCCAGCCCCGAGATGCGGCTTTCGCGATAAGAGGGATCAGAGATCTTTAGAATTTCCATCGCTACGTTCACGATGCCGCCGCCGTTCACGATGTAATCGGGCGCATAAAGTATGCCTTTGTCCTGCAACCGCTGGCCGCAAGTGTCATCGGCCAGTTGGTTGTTCGCAGCGCCGACAACGTAACGGGCCTTGAGCACGTCAATCGCATCTGCAGTCAGCGCACCACCCATCGCGCAGGGCGCGAAAACGTCCGCCTGCTGATGCAGGATTTCATCGGGTGAAACCACGGTGGCGCCAAAGTCAGCCTGCGCGATGCGCACGGCGTCATCATTGATGTCGCTGACAATCAGTTTGGCACCCGCATCGTGCAACATTCCTGCCAGACTCATGCCGACATGGCCCAGACCTTGAATTGCAATGGTTTTGTCTGTCAGGTCGTCCGAACCCAGACCGCGCTTAAGCGTCTGCTTCAGGCAGAGGAACACCCCGCGCGCCGTGACCGGCGACGGATCGCCGCTGGCAAATTCACCACCGTCCAGACCGGCGACATATGACGTGGTTTCAGAGATATATGCCATATCCTGCGTCGACACGCCGACATCCTCGGCGGTGTAGTAATCGCCGGCCAGATATTCGATGAAGGCACCAAAGGCGCGCATCAGTTCGGGCGTCTTGAGGGTTTTCGGATTGCCGATGATGACCGATTTTCCACCACCTAACGGCAGTTCAGCAGCAGCATTCTTGTAGGTCATGCCCTTTGACAAACGTTCGACATCATAAATCGCATCTTCGATCTTGGCATAGTTGAACATCCGGCAACCACCCGCAGCAGGCCCGCGTTTCAGCGAGTGGATGGAGACCAGCGCGTGCAGCCCGGTTTTGTCGTCCTTTGCCTCGACCAGTCTTTCATACCCTTTGCCGGGTGTTAGGTCGCGGATTGTCAGGCTATGTGCGACGGCGGCGTGGTTCATGTGATGACCCTCATGTAAATGTCGGTTGGGTTCGAACTGGACCCGGTCGCGCACGTAATCATATGCAATTGACCTGACGGCAGCATCGAACCTGACATTCGGGGTTTTACCGGCGTATTGCCAGAATGAGTGTTTGAATATAACTTCATCATGTCCAGATTCAAAATCTGGATTTGTCAAAGCTGGAAATATCGAAAGAAAATTCGTGAAACAGTTGGACCAGACAGATATTCGAATCCTTCGCACGCTGCAAAAAGAAGGTAATATTCCGAACACGCGGTTATCCGAGATCGTGGCGTTATCCACCAGCCAGTGTTGGCAGCGCGTACAGCGTCTGCAGCGTGATGGCTATATCATGGGTTACAATGCGGTCATCAACCACGAACTGCTTGGGTATTCGGATATTGTGTTGGTCGAAATTGCGGCGGCTCGCGATGAAGTGTCCCGCATTGCTCAGCTTTGTGATGAGCTTAGCAAGATACCCGAAGTGCTGGAGGTTCACCTGACGTCAGGCGAATTCGATTGTTTCATCAAGGTCGCTGTCGATGGGACCCGTGGTTATGAAAACTTCCTGAATCAGAAGCTCTATCGGATCAAAGGCATTCGCAATTCAAGGTCCTCGTTCTCTTTGAAGTGCTTCAAATCTGAAACCGGGTTTGTGCCAGATACGCTATAGCGCGTCAGCTAACTTTCTGAGTGCACAAAATCCTGTTCTGATTTGGCGGAAGAAGTCAAAAAATTATTTGGCTATATGGTCTGATCGCCGCGAAGAACGAGCAGAAATTCGACGCGACGACCAATATTACTTTGGCAACGACAGTGCGCTGCGAATCTGCTGGGCGCACGACTGGAAGGGAAGGGAACGATGGTCTACGCTTTGCTTGATAGCCACGACTGCGGGGTTCACTGGCGCGTGCCAGTTTGCCGCGCCACGGATCGGCTCTTTGCTCTGCCGGTTCCGATTTCTGCCACCCCAGACGAGATCGAGGACGCAATGACCGACACGCCCGCGCTTTCCCTCAACGTACCGCAGCCTGCCTGCCGACCCGGAGATACACCGGATTTTTCCAGCATTGATGTGCCTGCTGCCGGATCAGTTCGGCGGCCGCCGGTTGATGAACAGCCCGACGCGATGCGCGATCTGGCCTTTACCATCATTCGCGTACTGGATGACGAGGGGAACGCGGTTGGCGACTGGGCCGACAGTCTGACCGACGAAGAGGTGGCCCGCGGGTTGCGGGACATGATGACCCTGCGCATCTTTGACAACCGGATGATGACTGCACAGCGTCAGGGCAAAACATCGTTTTACATGCAGCATCTGGGCGAAGAGGCGGTGAGCTGTGCGTTTCAACGGGCCTTGAGCAAAGGCGATATGAACTTTCCCACCTATCGTCAGGCCGGGTTGCTGATCGCCTCGGACTATCCGCTGGAAACCATGATGTGTCAGGTGTTCTCTAACGAGGCTGACCCGCTGCATGGGCGGCAGTTGCCGGTCATGTATTCGTCAAAGGAACACGGGTTCTTTACCATTTCGGGTAACCTTGCCACCCAGTACATTCAGGCTGTGGGCTGGAGCATGGCATCGGCGATCAAGGGCGATACCAAGATCGCGACCAGCTGGATCGGAGACGGTTCAACCTCGGAGAGCGATTTTCACGCCGCATTGGTGTTCGCATCGACCTACGCAGCCCCGGTTGTGCTGAATGTTGTTAATAACCAGTGGGCCATTTCCACGTTTCAAGGGCTGGCGCGGGGTGGATCACATACCTTTGCAGCGCGTGGTCACGGGTTCGGCATTCCGTCGTTGCGGGTGGATGGAAACGATTATCTGGCGGTCCATGCTGCCGCCAAATGGGCGACCGAGCGCGCGCGGCGCAATCTGGGCCCGACCCTGATCGAGCATGTGACATACCGAGCTGGCGGGCATTCCACTTCGGATGATCCCAGCGCTTATCGTCCGAAAGCGGAAAGCGAAGCCTGGCCGCTGGGTGATCCGATCGACCGGATCAAGACATATCTGATCAACAAGGGGCTGTGGTCCGACGATCGTCACAAGCAGGCCGAAGCCGAGATCACCGATATGGTGATTGAATGCCAGAAACGCGCCGAGGCCATCGGCACGCTCAATTCCGGTCATGCGCCATCGCCGCGTGACATGTTCGAGGATGTCTATGCCGAAATGCCGGCGCATCTGGTGCGGCAGCGTCACGAAGTGGGGTACTGACATGACACAGATGACGATGATCGGGGCGATTCAAAACGCCCATGACCTAGCAATGGAGCGCGATGAGAATGTCGTCGTGTTCGGCGAGGACGTCGGTTACTTTGGTGGCGTGTTTCGCTGCACCGCCGGGCTGCAACAGAAATACGGTGCCTCGCGTTGCTTTGATGCGCCGATCAGCGAGTTGGGGATTGTCGGTGCTGGCGTCGGCATGGCGGCCTATGGCCTGAAACCTGTCGTCGAGGTGCAATTCGCCGACTATATGTATCCGGCCTATGACCAGATCGTGTCTGAGGCCGCGCGCCTGCGCTATCGTTCGGGGGGCGAGTTTACTTGCCCGATGGTGGTGCGTATGCCCACCGGCGGCGGTATCTGGGGCGGACAGACCCACAGCCAGAGCCCTGAGGCACTGTTTACCCATGTTTCGGGCTTGAAAACGGTGATCCCGTCGAATCCGCAGGACGCCAAGGGGCTGCTGCTGTCGGCAATCGCGGACCCCGATCCGGTGATTTTTCTCGAACCCAAGCGGCTGTATAACGGCCCGTTCGACGGCTATCACGACCGGCCCGTGCAGCCGTGGAAGAAACACCCCATGGGCGAGGTTGATCCGGGGTATTACGAGATCCCGTTGGGCAAGGCCGCCGTGGCGCGCGAGGGGCAAGACATGACCATCGTGACCTATGGCACCATGGTTCATGTGGCCATGGCCGCCGTCGAGGCCACAGGCATCAACGCCGAGGTGATTGATCTGCGCACATTGATCCCGCTGGACACCGAAACTGTAATGACATCGGTCCAGAAAACCGGGCGCTGCATCGTGCTGCACGAGGCGACGTTGACCTCGGGCTTTGGCGCGGAACTGGCCGCGCAGGTTCAGGCTGAGTGTTTCTATCACCTTGAGGCACCCGTGTTGCGGGTCGCGGGATGGGACACGCCCTATCCGCATGCACAGGAATGGGCGTATTTTCCGGGACCTGATCGGGTTGGGCGCAACATGAAAAATTTGATGGAGGCGTAAATGGGACTGTACACCATCAAGCTGCCCGATGTCGGCGAAGGCATCGCAGAGGCGGAATTGGGCGTCTGGCGTGTCGCAATCGGCGATATCGTCAAGGAGGACGATATCCTGACTGATGTGATGACCGACAAGGCTGCGGTCGAAATCCCGTCCTCCGTGTCGGGCAAGGTCGTCTGGCTGGGAGGGGACGCGGGGGATGTCCTGTCCATCGGTGCCGACCTGATCCGACTGGAAGTCGAGGGCGCGGGCAACACCGCCGAAACGGCGGCAGACGTCGACGCGTCCGCCGCGAAGCCAGCCGAAAATGCCCCTGAACAGGACCCTGCGCCAGTGCCGGAGCCAGCACAGTCTGACGCCGCGCCGTTGCTTGATCTCTTGATCGGGGATGGCAAGGGATTGCATGAAATCAAGGTGCCGGATGTGGGCGAGGGGATCGCTGAGGCCGAACTGACAGGGTGGAGCGTGGCCATTGGCGCGCAGGTTCAGGAAGACGACATCATCGCCGAGGTGATGACGGAGAAGGCAGCAGTCGAGATTCCATCGAATGTTTCTGGCAAGGTGCTCTATCTGGGCGGGAGCGTGGGCGATACGCTGGCCATCGGCGGGACGCTGCTGCTGTTGGAGGTAGACGGTGCGGGCAACACGACGGTTGATGCTGTTGCCAAGAAACTGGCATCCGCTGCCCCCGCATCTGCGGCTCCAACCCAATCCACAGCGCCCGTAACCAAGGCCAAGCCTGCGGCACCAGCGCCGAAAGCCAAGCCCAAGGCACCCGCGGCTGCGCCGACACAACGCCGGGCAGAGGGCGAGAAACCCCTGACGACCCCATCTGTGCGCATGCGTGCGCGTGATCTGGGGGTCGATCTGCGCCGGGTGACGGGCAGCGGACCTGCGGGACGGATCACTCACGAGGATCTGACCCATTTCCACCAGACCGGCGGGCAGGTCGCGGCGACTGGCGTTGCGAAACGCCCGCAGCGCACTGGCGAGACCGAGGAAAAGGTGATCGGTCTGCGTCGCAAGATCGCCGAGCGCATGGCGCTGTCGAAATCGCGTATCCCGCATATCACCATCGTCGAGGAAGTGGATGTCACCGATCTGGAGGATCTGCGCGGCCAGTTGAATAAGGCGCGGGCAGACAGCCGGGGTAAGCTGACCGTGCTCCCCTTTGTCATCCGTGCCATTGTTGATGCGGTGGCTGAGCAACCAAACCTGAATGCGCATTTCGAGGATGATCACAGCATCTTTCGCAAATATGAGGGTGTGCATGTGGGGATCGCGACCCAGACGCCCGGTGGCCTGATCGTCCCGGTCGTGCGCCATGCCGAGGCCATGAACCTGTGGGACAGCGCCACAGAGCTGGGTCGTCTGGCAACTGCCGCCCGCGATGGCAAGGCCAAGGCGGACGAGTTGAGCGGCTCGACCATAACCATCACGTCGCTGGGCCCACTTGGCGCGCTGGCGACAACGCCGATCATCAATTACCCGGAGGTGGCGATTGTCGGCATCAACAAGATGGAAGTGCGCCCGCATTGGGACGGCGCGGGCTTTGTGCCGCGCAAGAAGATGAACATCTCTTGCAGCTTTGATCATCGTGTCATCGACGGCTGGGATGCGGCGGTCTTTGTCCAGAAACTCAAGTCGCTGCTCGAAGCGCCCGCCCTGCTGCTGCTGGAGGATTGATCATGGAAGAACTGAATTGCAAATTGCTGGTGATCGGCTCCGGCCCCGGCGGCTATGTCTGCGCCATTCGTGCAGGCCAACTAGGTGTCGACACCATCATCGTCGAGGGCAAGGCGCATGGCGGCACTTGTCTGAACGTTGGCTGCATCCCATCCAAGGCGCTGATTCACGCGGCTGAGGAGTTTTCTCACGCCACCCAATTCAACGGCGATAACGTGCTGGGAATTTCGGTGCAAAAGCCCGAAATCGACCTCGCTAAAACAATCGCGTGGAAGGATGGCATCGTCGCGCGGCTGAATGGTGGCGTTGGTGCCTTGCTGAAGCGTGCCAAGGTGCGCGCAATCGTTGGCCACGCGCGGTTCCGCGATGGAAAATCGGTGATCGTCAAGACAGATCTGGGCGAGCAACTGATCCATGCGGAGAAAGTCGTGATCGCAACCGGGTCCGTGCCGTTCGAGATCCCCGCGCTGCCGTTTGGCGGAGACGTCATTTCTTCGACGGGGGCGCTGGCGCTGACATCGGTGCCCAAACGGCTGATCGTGGTCGGCGGCGGCTATATCGGGCTGGAGATCGGCACCGCAATGGCCAAGCTGGGCGCAGAGGTGACGGTGGTCGAGTTTGCTGCGCGCATCCTGCCGCAATATGACAGCGAATTGACCAAACCCGTGGCTGATCGGCTTGCCGCGCTGGGCGTTACCGTGATGCTGAACGCCAAGGCCGAAGGTCTGAACGGTAAGAAAGACAAACTGCGGGTTACGCTGGACGGTGGCGAAACCTCTGAACTGCCCTTTGATAAGGTTATGGTCGCTGTCGGGCGCAAGGCGCGCACAGAGGATTGCGGCCTAGAGGAACTGGCGCTGAAGATGAACGGCCCGTTCATCAGTATCGACGACCGGTGCCAGACCTCAATGCGCGACGTTTATGCCATCGGTGACGTGACCGGAGAGCCGATGCTGGCGCATCGTGCAATTGCGCAGGGCGAGATGACCGCAGAAATCGTGGCGGGCGGACCGCACGCATGGGACAAGCAGTGTATCCCGGCCGTGTGTTTCACCGATCCCGAGATTGTCACCGTAGGTCTGTCGCCGGATCAGGCACGCGCGCTGGGGCATGACATCGTGTCACCGGGCTTCACGCCCGAGGAGGACACGGTACTGAATCGCGAGATCATGATCGGCAAGTTTCCCTTTGCCGCCAATGGGCGTGCCATGACGATGGAGAATGAAAGCGGTTTCATCCGCGTCGTCGCCCGCGCCAGTGATCATGTGATCCTCGGTATTCAGGCGACGGGGGGCGGTATTTCAGAACTGGCGGCGGTGTTCGCGCTGGCCATCGAAATGGGTGCGCGACTGGAAGACATTGCAGGTACGATTCATGCCCATCCGACGCAAAGCGAAGGCTTTCAGGAAGCCGCGCTAAAGGCGCTGGGGCATGCCATTCACATCTGACACCACCATCTGAACGGACCGAAAGGCGGACGTCATGGATTTTGCACCAACAGAAGAACAGAATGCCATTTTCGAGATGGCGTATGAATTCGGGCAGCAGCATATTGCGCCCTTTGCTCTGGAGTGGGAAGAGCAGGGTACCATCCCCAAGGACCTGTGGCCTCGCGTCGCGGAATTGGGGCTGGGTGGTGTTTATGTCTCAGAAGAACACGGTGGTTCCGGTCTAACCCGGCTGGATGCGACATTGGTGTTCGAGGCGCTCAGCATGGCCTGCCCGGCGGTTGCGTCGATGCTGTCGATTCACAACATGTGCGGTGGCATGATCGACAAGTTCGGGTCGGAAGAGACTAAGGCAGAATGGCTGCCGAAGCTGTGCAGCATGGATAAGGTGTTCTCTTATTGTCTGACAGAACCGGGATCGGGGTCAGACGCCGCCGCGCTGCGCACGCGGGCTGAGCGTACGAATGACGGCTACAAGCTGAACGGCACAAAGGCGTTTATATCCGGCGGCAGTTACTCGGACGTATACCTGACGATGGTTCGCACGGGGGATGCCGGACCGCGCGGCATTTCGGCAGTGTTGATCGAGGCAGGCACCAAGGGCCTCAGCTTTGGCGCGTTGGAGCGCAAGATGGGCTGGAAAGCACAGCCGACCGCGCAGGTACAGTTCGACGATTGTGTGATCCCAGCTGCCAATCTGGTGGGCGAAGAGGGCCGGGGGTTCACCTATGCGATGGCCGGGTTGGACGGTGGACGGCTGAACATCGCGGCCAGCGCTTTGGGCGGGGCGCAGGCGGCGCTAAAGGCGGCGCTGGACTACACGGGTGAGCGCAAGGCATTCGGCAAGACGATCGATCAGTTTCAGGCGCTGCAATTCCGGCTGGCGGCGATGGAGATCAAGCTGCAATCGGCCCGCGTATTCCTGCGGCAGGCCGCATGGAAGCTGGACCACAAGACCCCCGATGCCACGAAATACTGCGCAATGGCCAAGACATTTGTGACTGACGCGGCCTTTCAGGTCGCCAATGATGCGCTACAACTGCATGGTGGCTATGGCTATCTGG
Source organism: Roseovarius pelagicus (assembly GCF_025639885.1). Taxonomy (NCBI): domain Bacteria; kingdom Pseudomonadati; phylum Pseudomonadota; class Alphaproteobacteria; order Rhodobacterales; family Roseobacteraceae; genus Roseovarius; species Roseovarius pelagicus. The sequence continues at coordinate 3,036,246 of NZ_CP106738.1, forward strand.
CCGATTACGGCATGGAAAAACTGGTACGTGATCTACGGGTGCATCAGATCCTTGAGGGCACCAATGAGATCATGCACCTGATTGTTTCGCGGCAATTGCTGGCCGAGCGCGGCTGAGCGGGAACATATCGAGGAAAAGGAGAAGACCGATGGATCAGGATATCCTGAAAAAACTGTCCGAAACGATGCTCGAGGCGACCCGGTCGCACCCGGTTTTCAAGGGGATGGAACAGGGCGAACTGGCCGATTTCGCCAAGGCCTGGTCCGATGCTGCGCAGATGATGATGGTGCCAAATGTCGATGCGTGGGGTGCGTGGGTCGACGCATGGTCCAGCTATCAGTCCGACATGACCAACCTCTGGCTGTCCGGTTTGCGTGGCGATGCGGTTGCGGAGCCTAGTAAGGACCGCCGCTTTGGCGATGAGGCGTGGAACGTGGGGGCGTTTCCCCTGTTGCGCCAGTCCTATGAGCTGGCCGCCAAAGCGATGGTGGATATCGCTGACAAGGCTGGCCTGCCCGATCACGAGCAGCGCAAGCTGAGCTTTTACGCGCGTGTTACCGCTGACGGGCTGTCGCCCTCCAATTTTGCGTTGACCAACCCGGAGGTGATGAAGCTGGCCAAGGACACCAATGGTCAAAGTCTGGTCGACGGGGTTCGCAACATGCTGGCCGACCTTGAAAAAGGTTATATCACCACCACCGACGAAACCACTTTTGCGCTGGGCGAGAATCTGGCCACGACCCCGGGTGCCGTCGTCTATCGCAACGAATTGATCGAGTTGATCCAGTACACACCGACCACGACCAAGGTGCGGACGACCCCGATTCTGATCGTGCCGCCCTGCGTGAACAAATTTTACATCTTCGACATCAACGAAAGAAAGTCGATGGTGCGATATCTGCTGGAGCAGGGGAATTCGGTTTTTGTCATCTCGTGGCGCAATGCCGGGGACGAAACGCGGGACTATGACTGGAACGATTACATCACCAAAGGCGTGATGACCGCGATGGATGCGACCGCCGACATCGCCGGGACCAAACAGATCGACCTTCTGTCATGGTGCAATGGCGGCACTTTGTTGCTGGCGGCATTGGCCGTGATGCCAAAGGCGCAGAAATCGCTGGTCGGATCGGCCACGTTCCTTTCGTCGCTGCTGGACTTCAGCGACCCCGGCGAAGTCGAGGTGTTCATTGATCCGGCGCAGAACCAAGCCTACAAGCAGCGGCTTGCCACGGCGGGTGTGGCCCCGGGGCGCGATATTGCACGGGCGATGGCGATGTTGCATGTGAACGAAAGCATCTGGGGTTTCGTGGTCGGCAATTACCTGAAGGGCCAGACTCCACCGCCCTCTGATATCCTGTACTGGAATGCTGACACTTCGAACATGCCGGCCCCGTGGTATTCATTTTTTGTCGACGAGATGTATCAGGCCAACAAACTGAAAGAACCGGGCGCACTGACCCTGTTGGATCAACCTGTCGATTGCGCCAATATCGACGTGCCCTGCTGCTTTGTCGCCGCGACGGGCGATCATATCGTCCCGTGGAAAACCTCGTATTCATCGACCGGGCTATTGCCGAACGTGACCGAATTTATCCTGACCACGGGCGGGCACGTTTCCGGAACGGTCATCAACCATCCGGACCGAAACCGCCGCAGTTTCCTGTCGGGGGGGATCGTTCGGGCGATGCGGATACATGGCAGGCATCAGCAGAGCGCACTGAGGGAAGCTGGTGGCCGCATTGGCTAGCATGGCTGGAGCAGACGAGCGGCGCGGATCAGCGCAACGCACCGCGTGCGCTGGGTAACAAGAGCCATCCGGAACTGGCCCCGGCGCCCGGAACTTATGTGCTAGAAGACGTGCCTCAGGACGGATAAGCTAGCCCATAGACGCGACGCAGACCCGACGTTCGGAGGCCTATTACGTGCAAGATACCCATGAGGCGCCGAAAAACGGTCAATACCAATTGTTGCCTATCGGGGATGTGACCTTGCGGGTCTATCGCGCGGGGCTGGACTGTACGGGGGTGCCGCTGGTCATCTGCAACGGTCTGGGGCAGTCGGTTGAAATCCTGTACCCGTTGATGCATGAGTTCCCCGGTCGCCCGATCATTGCCTATGACGCAGCGGGCGTCGGTGAATCCACGGTTCCCGATGATGTGACGACAATCCCGCAACATGCCGTCATGCTGCGCAGGCTACTGGATAAGCTGGACGTTGCCGAATTCGATATACTGGGCATTTCATGGGGCGGTGCTGTGGCCCAGCAGATCAGCCATGATTTACCGGATCGTGTGCGCAAGCTGGTGCTGGCGATCACCTCGGCGGGAGGGCTGGGCAGTTGGTGGGGTTCACCTATCGCGCTGAGCGAAATCATGTTCCCGATGCGTTATCTGAACAAGGCCTATGGTAATGTTGTCGGCCCCTTTATGTATGGCGGCGAGGCGATCATGCACCCCAAGTTGTTTCGGGAATACTCCAAACATGCCATTCGTCCGACATATCAGGGGTACAGTGCGCAGGTACAGGCGATGTGTTCATGGACAAGCATCCCGTGGCTTGGCAGTCTGACCACACCGACGCAGATCATCGGCGGCGCGCTGGATACACTTATTCCGATTGCCAACCAGATGCTGTTGGCGACGTTGCTGCCGCGGGCCGACTTCAAGGTCTATAATGCCGGGCACCTGCTGATGTATTCTCGCCGCGCACAAGTCGGCGGCATGATCACAGAATTTCTGGACGGCTAGCGCTGTGCTGAAACTGTTCTGCCAGTTGCGGTGCGCCAGCGGTCATTTGCACGCTTCTGCGGCATCCAGCGCCAGTTTGACCAGACGGGGATAGGCTGCCACCCGCGCCTCTGCATGAAGTGAGGCTGCCGACCCGCGAGCGACCCGGCCCTTGATCCCATGAAAAATTGCCGCAAGCCGAAAGAAGTTGAAGGCGATATAGAAATCGTAGTTCGGGATATCGCCACGACCGGTATTCTTGCAATATTCTGCGATATATTCTGCTTCGGTTGGCAGGCCTAACTCGGCTGGGTTCGCCCCACCCAGCCCTGCCACGATGTCGGGCGGCATCCTGTACATCATCGAATGATAGGCAAAATCCGCGAGCGGATGGCCCAGCGTCGACAACTCCCAGTCGAGCACAGCCAGAATTCGTGGCTCATGTGGGTGGAAAATCAGATTGTCACAGCGAAAATCACCATGCACGATCGACACTTCGTCGCCCTGTGGTATCGCGTCTGGCAACCATTCGATCAACGCGTCCATGTCGGCATCTCGGCCTGCGTCCTTGTCCATATCATAGCTTTTGGTCCAGCGCCCGATCTGACGCTCGAAGTAGTTACCATGGTGGCCAAAGCCCCCAAGGCCGACGGCGCAGGGATCCAGACAGTGCAAGTTTGCTATCGTCGTGTTCATCGCCGAGAAATACGTCCTGCGGTCCGTCACCGGAACGGCGTTGAATGTTGCATCCCAGAAGATACGACCTTCGACCATACTCATGACGTAAAACCAGCTGCCCAGTACGGCATCATCAGTGCAGAGGCCATGCAGCTTGGCCACTGGAAAACCTGCCGGACCCAGCGCAGAAAGTATTCTGGCTTCGCGATCGACGGCATGCGCACCTTTTGCCAAGTGGCCGAGCGGCTTGCGGCGCAGAACATAGGAGGCGCTTGGCGTAACGATCTTGTAGGTCGGGTTCGACTGACCGCCTTTGAACTGCAAGAGGTCAATCGGTCCCTCGAACCCGTCTACATTCTGCTGCATCCAGCGCGTCAGCGCCGCAGTATCGAGGGCAAACCCGTCGCGTACGTCCATGGTACCTTGGTTCGCTGCATCGGATACCGCATCGGGCATGGTCACATCTCCTGACTCGTCTTCCAATGGCGTTTGATCTTCTTCGCCAATGACCATTTATGCACTTCGGTAGGACCATCATAAATGCGAAAGGCGCGCACCTCGCGAAACACCTGCGCAACAATCGTGTCTGCTGTCACACCTTGCCCCCCCATGCATTGCACGCAGCGATCGGCCACGCGCATCAGCGCCTCGCTGACTGCGATCTTGGCCATCGAGCTTTGTGCCCCGCCGGGATCGCCGGAGTCGAGGATATCCGCGCACCAGTTAATCATCAGTTCGGCCTGTTTCAGGTCAATGAGGTTCTCGGCGAGCATGAACCCGACGCCTTCGTGATCGATCAGAAGCCGACCGAATGCCGAACGCTTGTTGGCATAGTTGGTGGCAATCTCATTCGCGCGGATACAGGCGCCCAGCCAGCGCATGCAATGCGTCAGGCGCGCAGGGGCCAGACGGATCTGCGCGTATTGAAACCCTTCGCCGCTTTGCCCCAACATCTGGTCAGCCGATACGCGCAGATTGTCGATGGTGACAATGGCGTGGCCGCCGGGCATCGAGCTGTCGATCGTGTCGAGGATACGGTCGATCCTGATCGCGGGGTCGGGCAGGTCGACGATGAACATGCAGGCACCATCATCGGATTTGGCCATAACGATACCGACGCCCGCCCCTTCGGCACCGGTGATATAGGCCTTTTGACCGTTGATGACCCAATGGTTCCCGTCCGGCGCGCAGGTGGTCAGCATCATCGACGGGTCTGAACCCGCGCCGCCATCCTCTGCCGGTTCGGTCATAAAGAATGCCGACCGTTTTTCGCCTTTTACAATCGGATCAAGGAAGCGTTCCCTGATCTCAGGCGAGGCAATCTTGCCCAGCAGATACATGTTACCTTCGTCCGGCGCCGCAGTGTTGCAGGCCAGCGGTCCCAGCGGTGACAGGCCAGTTCGGATCAAGATAGCGGCGGTTTCGCGATGTGTCAGGTGGCTGCCGTCCGGCAGGATATGCGGGGTCAATACACCAGCCTTGCGGGCGAGGTTCTTTAGCTCGAGCGAAAGTTCGTCAGAGGGTCCGTGCGAATCGAGGCGCGGGTCATTCTCGTAGAGTGTGACTGTCTTGCGGACAAAGGTCTCTACCCTGATTGCGATTTCTTGCGTGCGTTCAGATAGATCTGTTTCATTCAGAAAAAGGTTCATCTCGGGGCCATTCGTATTGTGTCATCCAAGCGGTGCGTTTGACCGTTCAGCATCGGATTGTCGCGCATGTTGTCCGCGTCGACGATAGCAGTTTGCGCTTCAGTCCTCATCGCGTATCTCCCCTCTGTGTTTCTACCAATGACCGATCCGGCGCGACAATGGGTTCACTGCCTCAATCAGTTCTTGTCGCACGATCGCATAAGATACAAAAACTACGCGATTTTGTTCGAAGCTTTCGCCACAATACCCGAAATCCCAGCAAGTTATTGTATTATAGGGGAAACAAATATCTCTCCTGCCAAAACCGATGCGTAAAGGGTGTTTTCGTCACCATTTCGATTTGGTCAGGATGGGATGTGTTGAAATCCGAAATAGTAATTCCCTATCAGGCGCTTAGGAAACTATCGGGATTTCCGTAGAAATGGTGCTGCTGGAGAGAATCGAACTCTCGACCTCTCCCTTACCAAGGGAGTGCTCTACCTCTGAGCTACAGCAGCACGCTGTGGCGGGTGAATTAGACGCTTCTCGACCTTGGCGCAAGCCTAATCTGGACCCCTCCGGACACCTCATGTAGAGAAGTGCCATGACCCGCAAGGACGCCCCGAAAAAGCCCGGCCAGATAGGCAATGCGCGCGAGGACAGGCTGAGCCGCGCGCTGAAGGCCAATCTGGCACGGCGCAAGGCCCAGAGCCGGGCGCGCAGCGTAGACAGCACCAATGCGGGTGACAAAAAAGAGCAGGACAAAGGGTAGCGCAGATGGATTCGATTTTGGTGACAGGCAATGGCCCTCTGAGCGGGACAATCCCGATCGCGGGGGCCAAGAATGCATGTCTCACGCTGATGCCTGCAACGCTCTTGAGCGATGAGCCGCTGACGCTGACTAACGCGCCACGATTGAGCGACATACGCACCATGACTGCACTGTTGGCGTCGCTCGGGGCCGAAGTGCAGGCGCTGCAGGGCGGTCAGGTTCTGGCGATGTCGAGCCATGATTTGACCAGCCAGCGCGCCGATTATGACATTGTGCGCAAGATGCGGGCGTCGATCCTTGTACTGGGGCCGTTGCTGGCGCGGTTTGGGCAGGCTCAGGTTTCATTGCCCGGTGGCTGCGCCATTGGCGCACGCCCGGTCGATCTGCACCTGAAGGCGCTGGAGGCGATGGGCGCTGAGCTGGAGCTGCGCGACGGTTATGTGCATGCGCGCGCGCCCGGCGGGTTAAGGGGCGGTGTGGTCGATTTCCCGTTCGTGAGCGTGGGGGCGACGGAAAACGCGCTGATGGCGGCAACGCTGGCCAAGGGAACGACGGTTCTGAATCAGGCCGCGCGCGAGCCGGAAATCGTCGATCTGGCGGATTGTCTGCGCAAGATGGGCGCGCAGATCGACGGTGATGGCACCGACACGATCACCATTCAGGGGGTCGAGCGGCTGCATGGTGCGACGCATCCGGTCGTCACGGACCGGATCGAGCTGGGCACATATATGCTGGCCCCGGCGATCTGTGGCGGCGAGGTAGAATGCCTTGGCGGGAGGATTGATCTGGTCGGCGCGTTTTGTGAAAAGCTGGATGCCGCAGGGATCAGCGTCGAGGAAACGCCTACCGGGCTGAAGGTCGCACGCAAGAATGGTCGCATTCGCGCGGTTGATGTGGCGACAGAGCCGTTCCCCGGTTTTCCCACTGATTTGCAGGCGCAGTTTATGGCTTTGATGTGTACCGCCGAAGGGACGTCCGTTCTGGAGGAGAAGATTTTCGAGAACCGGTTCATGCATGCGCCCGAACTGATGCGCATGGGGGCCAAGATCGACGTGCATGGTGGTCATGCCACGGTCACGGGGGTTGAACGGCTGAAGGGCGCGCCAGTCATGGCGACTGATTTGCGGGCCAGTGTTTCGTTGATCCTCGCCGGATTGGCGGCGGAGGGCGAGACGATGGTGAACCGTGTCTATCATCTGGATCGTGGTTATGAGCGGGTCGAAGAGAAGCTGGGCAATGTCGGTGCCAAGATAGAGCGGGTAAAAGGCCAATGACCGAACGCGATGCGACATTCGAGGATGGGCGCGAGGCGCCACTTAATCTGGGCGCTTTTGACCCTGAGGATCTGCAAATACTGTCGAGCCTGACGCAGGATGCCGTCTTTCCCATCACCGAGATGTCGTGGCGTCCGGGTGCGCGGCGCTTTGCACTGTTGGTCAATCGATTCCGCTGGGAGGATGCAGGACGAGAACGCCACGAGGCCGAGCGCGTGCAATCGTTGCTGGTCGTGGACAATGTGCTAGGCGTGGCGAGCCAAGGTATCGACCGGGGTGATGCGGACATGATCCTGTCGCTGCTGTCGGTCACGTTCGAGCCGGGAGAAGAGGGCGCGGGGCATGTCCTGCTGACGCTGGCCGGTGATGGTGCGATCCGATTGGAGATCGAGGCGTTGGAAGTGACGCTGAAAGATGTCACGCGCCCCTACCGCGCGCCATCTAAGAAGGCACCGAGCCACCCCGAGTGACCCTTTCCAAGGACTGAGAATGCCCAAGTTTCTAGATTACAGCGCGCCGGATTTCGAAGCTGCGTTTTCTGCACTCTTATCTGCCAAGCGGGAGGACAGCCCGGATGTCGATGCTGTTGTTGCCGGGATTATAGCGGATGTGCGGGCCCGTGGCGATGCGGCGCTGATCGAGTTGACCGAGAAATTTGACCGCGTGTCGCTGACGCCGGACACGATCCGGCTGAGCGCCGAAGAGGTGGCGCAAGCCGCGGATAAAGTGCCCGCCGAGGTGCGCGAGGCGCTGGAACTGGCTGCTGCCCGTATCCGCGCCTACCACGCACGACAGCTGCCCGAAGATGACAATTGGACCGACGATACCGGTGCGACGCTGGGCTGGCGGTGGACACCGGTCAGCGCAGCGGGGCTATATGTCCCCGGTGGATTGGCGACATATCCCTCGTCGGTATTGATGAATGCAATTCCGGCCAAAGTGGCGGGGGTCGGGCGTCTTGCGATGGTGGTCCCGACACCGGACGGTGCGCTGAACCCGGCCGTTCTGGCGGCGGCTCGGATCGCGGGCGTGGATGAGATTTACCGCATCGGTGGGGCGCAGGCGGTTGCGGCACTGGCCTACGGCACAGCGAGCATCGCGCCGGTGGACAAGATTACCGGGCCGGGCAACGCCTATGTGGCAGCCGCCAAGCGACGGGTCTTTGGCAAGGTCGGTATAGACATGATCGCGGGTCCGTCAGAGATATTGGTGATCGCGGATGCGCAGAATGATCCCGATTGGATCGCGCTGGATATGCTGAGCCAGGCCGAGCATGACGACAGCGCGCAGGCGATCCTGATCACGGATGACGCCGCGTTTGGGCGCGCGGTGGCGCAGGCCATCGAGGCACGGCTGGAGACGCTGGAACGGCGCGCGATCGCAGCGGCCAGCTGGCGCGATTTTGGCGCGGTGATCACGGTGCCAGACCTGGCGATCGCGGCAGCACTGTCGGACCGCATCGCGCCCGAGCATCTGGAGCTTTGCGTCGCGGACCCTGAAGGCCTTAGCGCGCAGATCACCCATGCCGGCGCGATTTTTCTAGGCCAATGGACGCCTGAGGCGATTGGCGATTATGTCGGTGGGCCGAACCATGTCCTGCCCACGGCGCGATCGGCGCGGTTTTCGTCCGGCCTGAGTGTGATGGATTTCCTCAAGCGCACGACGCTGGCGCACATGACACCCGCGGCATTACGCGCGATTGGTCCAGCCGCAGAGGCATTGGCGATTTCAGAGAGCCTAGAGGCGCATGGGCTGAGTGTGCGGGCACGGCTGGATAAGCTGAACGGGTAAAAGGCTGTCTGGCGCCGTTGCGTTCGCGGCACTTGGTTGACTGGCGCGGAATTGTGACAGGCGCAGACGACAAAGGCTTGTGCGCTATCTTGGCCGTTGACTTGGCCCCATAAAGTCCCGACTGATAGCCCGCGTGCGGCGATGGACCGTCGCCGTGATCGAAATATCTGCAAGAAAGGTCCATAAGGCCATGAGCCGTATCAGCCATATCGCGCTCGATGATGCGAACCTGCCCCCGCCAACGCCCGAAATCGAGCAAGAGCGCAAGGTGGCGATGTTTGATCTGATGGAAGAGAACACCTTTGATCTGCCGAAGCGGGATGACCGGCAGGTGCCGGATGGTCCATATCGCGTCGGCCTGTCGATACGTGAGAAGCGTCTGGTGTTTGCCGTGGCGACGGAGAACGATGGCCCGGCGGCTGAGTTCCACCTCTCGCTCAGCCCGTTCCGGCAGGTGGTCAAGGACTATTGGGCGATTTGCGAAAGCTATTTCGACGCAGTAAAGAACATGCCGCCCAGCCAGATCGAGACGATTGATATGGCGCGCCGCGGCATCCACAACGAGGGCGCACGCATTCTGGAAGAACGTCTGGAAGGCAAGGCAATGATTGACAACGACACTGCACGGCGCCTGTTTACCCTGATCTGCGTGCTGCATTTCGGCGTTTGAGGACATGGCGCCAGAGCTTCCTCAATCGGTTCTGTTCTGCTGCGATTACAACGCGGTTCGCTCGCCCATGGCCGAAGGGTTGATGAAGCAGCTTTATGGCACCGATACCTATGTTCAATCAGCAGGGGTGCGCAGCGAGCAGGACATCGACGGGTTCTCTATCGCGGTCTGCGAGGAAATTGGGATCGAGCTGTCGCGCCACCGGGTCCGCAGCTTTGACGAAATGGAGCAATGGGGCGACGACCTCAGTTCTTTTGACGTGGTTGTGGCGCTGAGCCCCGCGAGCCAGCGGCGGGCGCTGGAACTGACACGGGTATTCCATCTGGAAGTGGTTTACTGGCCGATCATGGACCCCACCGGACTTGGCGAGACGCGCGAGGCCAAATTGAGTGCCTACCGTCAGAGCCGGGACCAGATCCGCGCCCATATGATCGAGCGGTGGGGACCGCCGAGAGGAGCAGCGGGATCAGATCCCGGTTTGACCTGAATGAGCGCCTGCGGCGCGCTGGTGAGTTGATTGGTGTCAAGAAAAGATCCTGGCGTTCAAAAATTTTCGTTTTTCGTGCCGGGCGGTTCCGCATGGATATTCATGGCCAAAAGGTACGGCAGATAGAGATTGCCTTCGACTGTTTGTGCCGTTGCTGGTCAGGGCCTTGAAGCCGACGGGGAGAGGCGGCTGGCAAAAGCGTTCAATGACATGTGTGTTTTTGAACACAGCAGTCTCAGAGAGGCTTCCCAGCGTGATTCGTTTTTGCTAACCTGTCCCCAATAAAAAGAATAATGGGCAGGCAAAACAGGCATGAAAACGGGCTTTCGAGGCACGTTTGTCATCTCCTGGTCGCAGACGGAAGTGGACGGTTTTAAAACCGACGCAGTGCAGTCGATCTCGGTTGGGGCCACATGGTCCTGGCGCGGTGATGCTGTACGCGTGGATGGGCCACCCGAATTGCTGCGACTGGAGCAGGCAGACGGTGATAAAATCAGCCGCAAGGGTGCGGCACGTATGGTCAGGCGGCTGGTTGGGGCGGCTCTGAGCAATAGCAGAAACATCGATCAGATCGCAGTGGACGAACCACTGATGGATCGAAGCTTTGTCGTCACGGATGGCGCACAAAGCTATACGGTCACAGTGATCGAGGTGGGCGGTGGTGCGCCACCCTTGCTGATGTTCATCGACGAGTTCCCCCCGAGGGATACCGAGATGTGGGTGGTCCATCATACGCTGGAGGGGCCGCAGGCCGTCTCGACCGGGACGGCGGCGGGCGGTGTGATCTGTTTTACGCCGGGGACGCGGATTGAAACGCCAGAGGGGCCACGACTGGTCGAGGAACTGCGCGAAGGTGACCGGGTCCAGACCAAGGATTGCGGTGCCGAGGAAATTCAGTGGATCGGCAGCCGTCGGATGACCGGCGCGCGGCTCTTTGCGATGCCGGGATTGCGTCCGATCCGCATCCGCAGTGGCGCGTTGGGTGTAGAGCGACCGGACGAAGAGCTGTCGGTATCTCCCGAGCATCGGATGCTGGTACAAGGCGATGTGGCGCGGGCGCTGTTCAACACGTCCGAAGTTCTGGTGTCGGCCAAAGACCTGATCAACAACGGCACGATCAGCGTCGATTTGTCAGTTCGCGAAGTGACCTACATTCATCTCCTGTTGCCGCGGCATCAGATTCTCTGGGCCAATGGGGTGGAAACTGAGAGCTTTCATCCCGCGAGTGCGGCGCTGTCGACGCTTGATCAAGCGGACCGACTGCGCCTCTTGGCACGGTTCCCTGCGTTGGAGTTTGAACCGCACACTTATGGTAACTTTGCGCGCCGCAGCTTGAGCGGCCCAGAAGCGGCCATTCTGGCGCATGAGGCGGCCTGACGTGATTGCGCGATTTTAAATCGGAGTTCTCCGTCGTCTTTCAGCCAGAAGGACCTGTCGCGTCTTCTGGCTGAAAATATCCTCGGCTAAGGCACGAATCTCTTTTACGCACGGGTTGTTCACAGGGCTGTTGACTCTGTAGCGCGGGCGCGTATAAGCGCGGCTTCATTGGTGTTGGTGGCCCCCGCAAGGGGAGGCCTGTCGGGAGCAATCCAAAGGACAACGCCCTTCATCGCCGCAAAGATGCCCCGACGGGTGGACGCGCGGCCCATAACGAAGGAATCCAGCCGTGACCAAACGCACGTCTGCCAAGTACAAGCTCGATCGCCGCATGGGCGAAAACATCTGGGGCCGCCCCAAATCTCCGGTCAATCGCCGCGAATATGGCCCCGGTCAGCACGGCCAGCGTCGCAAAGCCAAGATTTCCGATTTCGGTATCCAATTGCGCGCCAAGCAGAAGCTCAAGGGCTACTACGGCGATCTGACCGAAAAGCAATTCAAGCGCATTTACGCCGAAGCGGCGCGTGTGACCGGTGACACAGGCGAAAACCTGATCGGCCTGCTGGAGCGCCGTCTGGATGCTGTTGTTTACCGCGCCAAGTTCGTTGCGACCATCTTTGCCGCGCGTCAATTCGTGAACCACGGTCATGTCCGCGTCAACGGCACCCGCGTCAACATCCCCTCCTACCGCGTAAAAGAGGGTGATGTGATCGAAGTGCGTGACCGTTCCAAGCAAATGGCGGTTCTGCTGGAGGCCGTGCAATTGGCCGAGCGCGATGTTCCCGATTACATCGATGCGGATCATTCCAAGATGAAAGCCACGTTTGTGCGCACTCCGGGGCTGGGCGATGTGCCGTACCCGGTGATGATGGAACCGAACCTCGTCATCGAATTCTACGCGCAGAACTAAGCCAACCGCTTTTTCTGCCAAGAATGTATTTCAGGGCCGAGGCGGGAAACCGCCCCGGCCCTTTTGCTTGGTTCTGGTCAAGCGTGGGGCCCGAAGTTAAGAACCTCGGGCAGGGAGATTGCCGAATGACGAAGATAACACCGCAGCCGGGTATTCTGGATATCGCGCTCTACGAGGGCGGTGCCGCCCATATCGAGGGCATCCAGAATGTTGTGAAGCTCAGCTCGAACGAGAATCCCTATGGCCCAAGCGACGCCGCCAAGGAGGCGTTTCGCAAGGCGGCCTATGACCTGCACCGTTATCCGTCTTCGGACCACGGCGCGCTGCGTCACGCGATTGGCGAGGTGCATGCGCTGGATAGTGACCGTGTCATCTGTGGCGCGGGTAGTGACGAAATCATTGCCTTTCTCTGTCAGGCCTATGCCGGACCGGGGGATGAGGTGATCCACACCGAACATGGGTTCGCGATGTACCGCATCAGCGCGATGGCCAATGGCGCGACCCCGGTCGAGGTGCCCGAACGCGAGCGTGTTACGGATGTGGACGCGATTTTGGCGGCATGTACGGCGCGGACACGGTTGGTTTTTATCGCGAATCCGAACAATCCTACCGGCACAATGGTTGGTGCATCAGAATTAGCGCGTCTTGCGGACAACCTGCCTGCGCATGTCCTGCTGGTGATCGACGGCGCCTACGCCGAATATGTCGAGGGCTATGATGGTGGGACGGCATTGGTCGATGCGCGCGAGAACGTGTTCATGACGCGCACCTTTTCCAAGCTCTATGGGTTGGGTGGGTTGCGTATCGGCTGGGGCTATGGCCCTCGGCATGTGATCGACGTGCTGAACCGCGTGCGAGGCCCATTCAACCTGAGTCAGGCAGGGTTGGCCGCCGCAAAGGCCGCTGTGCGCGATACGGCTTGGACCGAAAAATGCCGCGCGGATAACACCCGGATGCGAGCCTGGCTGGCCGAGGCGTTAGCCGAACATGGGGTTCCGTCAGATACGTCGACCGCGAATTTCATCCTTGCTCGCTTTGCCAGTCAAGCAGAGGCCGAGGCGTGCGACGAGCATCTGAAGGCGGATGGGCTGATCGTGCGGCGCGTGGCGGGTTACAATCTGCCCAATTGTCTGCGCATCACCGTAGGCGACGAAGCCAGCTGTCGCCGCATTGCCCATGCTGTGGGCCAGTTTATGAAGGTTGCCCGATGAGCGTGTTGTATGATCGCGTGGCCCTGATCGGGCTGGGCCTGATCGCGGGCTCGATGTCGCTGGCGATGAAGCGTGCCGGACTGGCTGGCGAAATCGTTGGCTATGCCCGTTCCGCCGAGACGCGGGAAGTGGCGCGCGAAATCGGATTGTGCGACCGTATCGAGGATACAGCAGCCGATGCGGTCAGGGGGGCGGATCTGGTGGTCTTGTGCGTGCCGGTGGGCGCGATGAACGCAGTTGCGGCAGAGATTGGGCCAGCCTTGAAGTCCGGTGCGACAGTCAGCGATGTAGGGTCTGTGAAGCGCGCGGTGATCGAGGCCGTTGCACCGCATATCCCCGAAGGCGTGCATTTCATTCCAGCGCACCCACTGGCGGGCACCGAACATTCGGGACCGCGCTCGGGGTTTGCCGAACTGTTCGACGAGCGTTGGTGTCTGATCGTTCCGGTCGATGGGGCGGATGAGGACGCAGTCGAACGGGTGGAAACGCTCTGGCGTGAGATGGGCTCAAACACTGATCGGATGGATGCGGATCACCATGATCTGGTTCTGGCGGTCACCAGCCATGCGCCTCACCTGATTGCCTATACAATGGTGGGTGTGGCCGATGATCTGGGCCGTGTCACCGGCAGTGAGGTGATCAAATATTCCGCTGCCGGGTTTCGCGATTTTACCCGGATTGCCGCCAGCGACCCGACCATGTGGCGCGACGTGTTTTTGAACAACAAGGACGCGACGCTGGAGATTCTGGGGCGGTTCACCGAAGAGCTGTTTGCGTTGCAAAGGGCAATTCGCACCGGCGACGGGGAGCATCTGCATGATTATTTCACCCGCACCCGTGCGATCCGGCGTGGCATCATCGAGGCGAGGCAGGACACGGATGCCCCCGATTTCGGACGGGGTAAGCGGGTATGATGCGCGGTTTTGTCACGACGGGCACCATCGCTGGTCTTGTGCTTGTGGCCGGGCTGGCGCTGGCCAAGGCACCTGATACGTCGTTGCGCCCTGTCGCGCGCCCCGGCTCTGGTCAGGTAGAGCGGGCCGAGACGGCACCACCGGTGCCACAATCCACGGCCAGTGCAACACGTCCGGAGACGCGGCCGGAAACGGGCGCACAAACCGTGGCCAAGCGGCCAAAGTCGCGTCCTGCGCAATCTGCGGTTACGCGCCGTGACGAACGTGGGCATCTGGAGGCCCGAAAACCGCAGCGCGACCAAGAGCAGGTGATAGTCGTCGCCCAACCACAGCAGAGCACCGAGCGGCGCGGCCTGTTCCGGTCTTTGCGTCCACTATTGCGCCCGCGCGCGGTGGGCAAGAAGGCGATCGCACGCAAGAACGAGTTGGCGCGCGGGGCGGTCTGCGGCGATGTGGCGATCCAGGGCGTCGAGATCGGATCCGTTCCGGGCAAGCTGAACGGATGTGGTGTGATTAAGGCCGTGAAAGTGCGCGAAGTCAGCGGTGTCGGACTAAGCCAGCAGGCGGTGATGGATTGCGTGACGGCCAAGGCGCTGAAGCATTGGATCAACAACGGCATGAAGCCCGCCGTGGGTAACCATGGTGGTGGAGTGGCCCGCATCCGTGTGGCGGCGCATTACGCCTGTCGGACCCGCAACAACCAACGCGGGGCAAAGATTTCAGAGCATGGGCGCGGTCGGGCGATTGATATTTCGGGCTTTACGCTGCGCGACGGTTCAACCATCACAGTGCTGACGGATTGGAACAAGGGCGGCAAGGGTAAAGCCCTGCGTAATATGCACAAATCTGCTTGTGGCGCTTTCGGTACGGTTCTGGGACCAGAGGCGAACCGCTATCATCTGGATCATTTTCATTTCGATACGGCACGGTATCGCAGTGGATCATATTGCAGATGACCGGCGGGCCGGGCTGAAGCCCGACCTACCATCTGCGGATGGGTTCGCTTTCAGCGCAGGCGTAGCACGGGTGCCTTGGCGATAGGCACCGGACCGAGCCAGACGCGCCCCTTTGCAAATTCCAGCGGGATATCCAGTGTCTTGGGGTTGCCAGCCAACCGAGAGAGCAGGGTCAAGCCATCCTCCAGCGGGTCTGCGACCTGTGCTGGCACCGCGCCGGAACGGCGCGCCAGTTCCAGAATATCGCGCCAGTTCCGGGCCTTTATCGTCACGGCCCCGGTGGGAACCCCTGCCGCATCGACAGCGACTTCTCCCGCCGCCTGCAATGATAATTGCCCCCACGTCGCCTCAGCGAGGCGCAGCCGGATTTGCTGTGGCTGTGGGCGAGCGGCCTCGATGGCGCTGCGATCCCATGGCTTGTCGAAGCGGATCGTGAGATCGGCATGCAGCACGGTCAAGATGTCGGGCAGGGTCCCATTCGGATCCACACGCGCGGCCCACGTGGCCGACGGGACCAGATCATCAGCACGCAGGCCGAGGTGATAATGTGCATCCGCATCGGCCGGCACACGTTCTGCTGCCAGTGTCAGCCCGTCCACCGTGAGCGGCGCATTGTTGCCCTCAGGGACGACGGTCAGGTGTTGCGCGGTCAATGTCGCGCGATCCAGCGTAAGGCCGGTCGACGGCTCCAGCACCAAACTGGCGCGCATGTCGTCACTTGTCAGGCGATACTTTTCCAATGGAGTTGCGATCAGTTGCTCGCTCGGCCAGACCGCGATCACGTGGTTCGGTTTGTAACTGAGTGCGAGCAGTTGGAAAAAGGGCGCTTCCCACGCGAGGCCGGTACCGGGATCGGCCAAGGCCACATCGGTAAAGCTGGCATCGAACCGGTTGGGAAAGCCCCGCAGGTCGAGGTCGGCATATTCTGCGACCCAGCCTTCGGCGCGGCGGGCGTCGAACCAAGCATCGAATCCGGATTTGGCAGTCCCCGCCCCGATGAACCAGTAGCCGCCCCAGCCGAGGCTGGCGAGAATGATGATTCCTAGCAATGCCCGCATGGATTGCCCCCTTTTATGGCGTGCTGCGATGGTGTTTATAGGGCGAAATGCGCGAGGGAACAGCGAAATGACAATGTGGGTGTTCGGCTATGGATCACTGGTGTGGAATCCGGGCTTTGAAACCGAAGAACAGGTGATCGCAACGCTGCCGGGATACACGCGCAGTTTTTGCATGCGCAGTATCCATCATCGGGGCACGGACGCCAATCCCGGTCTGGTTCTGGCGCTGGACGAGGGCCCCGAGGCAGCCTGTCAGGGGGTTGCTCTGTCTGTTCCGGGCGATCAGCAGGATGCCGTTCTGGCCTATTTGCGCGAACGCGAGTTGGTGTCGTCGGCCTATCTGGAGCGGATGCTGGATGTGCAACTGGCGGATGGGCGGCAGGTGACGGCTGTCGCCTATGTCGTGGATCGGGATCACGTACAGTATTGCGGTGGTTTGCCACTGGAGGAGCAGGCACAAATCATCGCCCGAGCGGTCGGCGGGCGCGGGCCAAATACCGAATACCTCTATAACACGGCCAGTCATCTGACCGCTCTGGGGATCGACGATGCCGATCTGTGCTGGCTCTCGGCGCGGGTCCGCGATATTGCGGCATAACCCCTTGGCTTAAAGGGGCTGAGCGCGTAGTCTGGCCCCGAGAAGAGCGCGCAGCAAGGCGCCAGTAGCAGTAACGTGTCGGGAGCGTCCAGATGGACCAGCCGGACCGCAAGGTCGAGCAGCAGTTTTCACATCCCGTTCGCCAGATCGTTCTGATGCTGGGAGTGCTGGTGTTGACAGGGTTTGGCTCTTTCGTGGCACTGCCACGGGTGCTGCCAGTTTTCGAGGCGAACCCCTATCTGAACGGGTTCATCATCTTTGTCTTTCTGATTGGTGTCGTGTCCTGTTTCTGGCAGGTTTTTCAGTTGATCGTCTCGGTCCGCTGGCTCGAAGGGTTCGCCGCCGAGAACGCCGGACACGAGATGACCAAGGCGCCGCAGCTGTTGGCGCCACTCGCCACGCTGTTGCGGCAACGTGGCAAGCGGATGCAGATCGCGCAAAGCTCTGCGCAGTCGATCTTGGATTCGGTGGTCCAACGGATCGACGAAGTGCGAGAGATCACGCGGTATATCGTCAACCTTCTGATTTTTCTGGGACTTTTAGGAACGTTCTATGGGTTGGCCACGACGGTGCCCGCCCTCGTGGACACCATTCGCAGCCTAGCCCCGCAAGAAGGTGAAGCCGGTGTTATGGTCTTTAAGCGGCTGATGACTGGGCTTGAATCACAGTTGGGTGGCATGGGCGTCGCATTTGCGTCGTCTCTGCTGGGACTTGCTGGATCGCTGGTTGTCGGGTTAATGGAGCTTTTTGCCAGTCAGGCGCAGAACCGGTTCTACCGCGAGTTGGAAGAGTGGGTGTCCACTATTACCCGCGTTGGGTTTGCTGGGGCCGAGGGCGAAGGCTCGGCCGAGCAGAACCTGCTGGGCGGTGTGATCGACCACATGAGCGAGCAAATGGAATCACTGCAGATGATGCTGACGCAGTCGGATATCTCACGCTCTGCCGTGGATGAAAAGCTGGGTACATTGGCCGATGCGGTGGCGCGGCTCACCCACCGCATGGAAAGCGTCGGACAGACCAACGAAATTCTGATGCGGGTCGCCGAAGGGCAGGAACGTCTGATCGAACGGTTGGCCGTGCGACCCGAAAGCGGCCATGAGGGACTGGATGCCGAAAGTCGAATGCGCCTGCGGTCGATCGACGTGCAAATGTTGCGTATCCTCGAAGAGATCAGTGCAGGACGGCAGGAGACAATGACCGAGCTGCGCACTGATCTGGCCACATTGGTGCGGGCGCTTGGTCACAATCGCCCTGATGCAGCAGCACCCGCGCGACGCAGACGTGGCCCAATGCCGGAGCAGGAGGGCTAATCATGGCCCTATCGCGGCGCACCGGGCAGCGGTTTCAGGCCTCGATCTGGCCGGGCTTTGTCGATGCAATGACTGGCCTGCTGTTGGTGCTGATGTTCGTCCTGACCATTTTCATGGTGGTTCAGTTCGTCCTGCGCGAAACGATTACCGGACAAGAGACCAAACTGGATGCGTTGTCGGCGGAAGTGGCGGCTTTGGCGCGCGCGTTGGGGTTGGAACAGGACAAGAATGCGTCCCTGACTGAACGTGTTGGCGCGCTGACCACTACGCTGAGCGATGCGCGCAAACGGCAAGAAGAACAAACCGCGCTGATTGCGTCGCTGCGTGCGGAGCGTGACAGTCAGGCCGCAGCGTTAGGTGCGGCAGAGGCGCGCATCGCCAGCTTTGAAGAACAGGTTGCAGGGCTGTTGGCCGAAAGACGCGTCGATCGCGAGCAGATCGCAACGCTGGAAAGCGAACGCACAGAACTGTTGACAGAACAGCAAGCGATGCAGCTGGCGCTGGCCGGGCTGCGCGATGAGATCGACACACAGGCTGAGGCAGCGCGTCTGGCCGCAGCGCAGGCCGATGCGCTGGAGGCGATGATTGCTGAACTGAGGCGCGAGAATGCACAGGCGGCGGATGCGCAAACCGCGCTGAACACCCAAGTTGAAGATTTGCAGGCCGATCTGAGTGCCGAAGAGGCCGCGCGTTTGGCGCAGGCTGCGGCGGCACAGGCATTGCGGGAAAAACTGGAAGGCGCGCAAGCCGAACTGACGGCGATGACATTGGCGTTGGAAGAGCAACGCCGAGAGGCCGAAGAAACACTTACATTGCTGGCGGCGGCCCAAGACGCGGGTGAGGATCTGAATGATCAACTGGCCGCTGCGTTGCTGACTGGACAAGATAACAAGTCGCGCATTGACGAATTGCAGGCGGCGCTGGATGCGGCGCAGCGCAAGTTGGCAGAGCTGGAAGCTGCTCGCACGGATACAGTGGCAACACTGGCTGCCGAAAAAGCCGATCTGCAAGCTGCACTTCAGTCAGCTAAAGAGGAAATTTCCGAGCGTGAGGCCTCTATCGAAGCGTTGCGCACGCGCCTTGCAGAGGTTGAATCTGCCTTGGCGAATGCCGAAGCGCAGGCAGAAGCGAACAGTGCCGCAATGAGCGCAGAGCGACAGGATTTGCAAACACAGCTTGAGACAGCATTGGCTGACGCGCAGTCGCAAAGTGAGGAAGTGAACCAGTTGCGCCTGAGGCTGAGCGAGATCGAGGCGAGCATGGCCGACCTAGAGGGGGCCGCACGTCAGCAAGAGGCCGAACTGGCCGCGATGGTTGCCAACCTCGAAGAGCGTCTGGCGGCGGCGCTTAAGGAAATAGAGGGCCGGGATGCGGAACTGGACGCACTACGCCTATCGCTGGCAACGACCAAGGAAGAACTGACATCGGTCAAGACCCGGCTTGCCACACTGATGGCCACCACATCCGAACAGACGCTGACCGCCGAAGAAGTGCGCGAGAAGCTGGCCGCTGCCCTCGCCGCCAAGGTGGCAGCCGAGGCCGATGCCGCCAATCAACTGAGTGCTGCCGAAGAGCGTGCGGCATTGCTGGCGGAAGCACGCGCAGAACTGGCCCAGCAAGAAACCGTGACCGAGGCGGCGCAACGCGAGCAGGCGTTGCTGAACCAGCAGGTCGCGGCACTGCGGTCACAGCTATCAGAACTTCAGGCATTGCTGGACGATGCACAGGTGCGCGATGCGGCCAATGATGTGCAATTGCAGATGCTGGGGCGTGATCTGAATGCGGCGCTGGCACGGGTCGCTGCCGAGGAACGCCGACGCCGGGAAGCGGAAGAAGAGAAGAACGCGCTGCTGGAGGCCGAAAAGGAACGCTTGGCCGCCGAGCGCGAGGATCTGGAAAAATATCGGTCCGAATTCTTTGGCAGGTTGCGGGATGTTCTGGGCGCGCAGGATGGTGTGCGGATCGAAGGTGATCGCTTTGTGTTTTCGTCCGAGGTATTGTTCCCGCCGGGGCAGGCGACCCTGTCGGAATCCGGGCGTGGAGAAATCGCGAAGGTGGCTGAAATCCTGCGCAATGTGGCCGATGATATTCCCGAAAATATTGATTGGGTGATCCGTGTTGACGGGCACACCGACGACGTTCCCATTCGAAATTCTGCTGAATTCGCCGATAACTGGGAGCTTAGCCAAGCCCGTGCCCTATCGGTGGTTCGGTACATGATCGACTTCCTCGGGTTGCCGCCAGATCGTCTGTCGGCCAACGGATTCGGTCAGTATCAGCCGGTGAACACAGCCGATACCAAAGAGGCGCGGGCGCAGAACCGGCGGATCGAGCTGAAGTTTACGGAAAAGTAGAACGTCGGATCATTCGATATCCGTATGACCCTGCATACGGTCGATAACCTTTCCATCTCGGATCAGTTCAACCACCACCTTGTAACGTCCGACGGGCCATCCGGTGCCGCGCAGCCTGCGACCCGCGGCACGAAACAGTTGCGCCTGCGGCTTTTTCAGCAACGCGTCGTGATCGAACACAGGCCCTTCGGGGCCGATGATGTCGATACGGACGATGTCCGCCTGTTCCCCGCCAAAGGCATAACCCCACGCGACCAGTGCGGGGGCAGTTGCGGGCAGTTGCGCGCTATGGGCATGACCTGCGCGGATAACCTCAAACTCGGGGACTTCAACGCCCAGACCAACAGCAAGCAGGCCACCGGGCTGATAGGCTGGCGGGTCGATCCAGAGTGTATCGGTCGAGGGGGTGCCACAGGTGATCGCGCCGTCCGGATCAAAGGGATCCACCACTGCGCCATCCTTGCGGACGCTGAGATGCAGATGTGGAAACTGGGTGCGCCCGGACAGGCCGATCTGGCCAAGCGGCGTGCCGCGTTTGACCTGATCACCGGCGCTGACAGTTACCGATCCTTTGGCCATGTGGCAATATTGGGTTTCCCAACCATCGCCGTGGTCGATAACGACGCCGTTGCCGCAGGCGCGCCCCTGTAGCCCTTCGGCCATATCGTCAGTATAAAGACGGTCCGGCATATCATCGCGGATACCGCGCACCGTGCCCGGCGCTGTGGCGATCACGTCGACGCCTGCATGCATATCGACATAGGATATCAGGCCGAAATCCGTACCCTTGTGACCATCGTAACTGAGGTTGCGGCACATGAAATCATGCTGCCCCGGACCGGGATCGTAATCTACGTATTGCTGGATATGACAGTTTTTGCCCAGTTCGCAATCAACAGGCAGACCGAGTTCGAGGCGTTCCGAGGTCAGGCCGGGTGTGGCAATGAGGGCGGCGGCCAGCGCCGCCCAAGCCACGTCACGCATCAGTCGGCTGTCAGCAATGGAGGTTTCTTGCCGGTCAGGCGCGGATGGTCCGGGCCCTCTACCTTGAGGTCGATCTTGCCATCCTTGATGCCAACCTTGACCACACCGCCCTTGGCCAGTTTTCCAAAGAGCAATTCTTCGGCCAGCGGCTTCTTGATATGCTCCTGAATCACGCGGCCCAGCGGGCGTGCGCCCATCTTGTCATCGTAGCCTTTTTCGGCCAGCCATTCTGCGGCGGGTTTGGTTAGCTCGATCGTGACATTGCGATCCATCAGCTGCGCTTCGAGTTGCAGCACGAATTTTTCGACCACTTGCAGGATGACGTCCTTGCCCAGCCGTGCAAAGCTAATCACCGCGTCCAGACGGTTGCGGAATTCCGGCGTGAAGGTGCGTTCGATGGCGGCGGTATCCTCGCCCTCGCGACGATCACGGCCAAAGCCGATGGCCGATTTCGCCTGCTCGGCAGCGCCTGCATTGGATGTCATGATCAACACCACGTTGCGGAAATCAACAGTGCGCCCATTATGATCGGTGAGCGAGCCGTGATCCATAACCTGAAGCAGGATGTTGAATACATCCGGGTGCGCCTTTTCAATCTCGTCCAGCAAAAGCACACAATGAGGATGCTGATCGACGCCATCGGTCAAGAGCCCGCCCTGATCAAACCCGACATAGCCCGGAGGCGCGCCGATCAGGCGGCTTACTGCGTGTTTTTCCATGTATTCGGACATGTCAAAGCGCAACAATTCGACCCCGAGCGTATCAGCCAACTGCTTGGCAACCTCCGTCTTGCCAACGCCCGTGGGACCGGCAAAGAGATAGTTACCAATGGGTTTTTCCGGCTCGCGCAAACCTGCGCGCGATAGTTTGATCGCAGAGGATAGCGCTTCAATCGCTGCGTTCTGTCCGAACACAACGCGCTTTAGCGATGCTTCGAGATCGCGCAGAACCTGCGCGTCGTCCTTGCTGACGTTCTTGGGCGGTATGCGCGCAATTTTGGCCACGACCGCCTCGATCTCCTTGGCGCCAATGGATTTGCGGCGTTTCGAGGCCGCGACCAGATGCTGTGCTGCGCCTGCCTCGTCGATCACGTCAATTGCCTTGTCGGGCAGCTTGCGATCATTGATATAGCGCGAACTCAGCTCGACAGCGGATTTGATCGCGTCATTGGTATATTTGACGCTGTGATGTTCTTCGAAATATGGCTTCAGCCCCTTGAGGATTTTTACCGCATCCTCGACCGAGGGTTCGACCACGTCGATTTTCTGGAACCGGCGGGCAAGCGCGCGATCCTTTTCAAAATGCTGGCGGAATTCCTTGAACGTGGTGGACCCCATGCAACGCAGTTTGCCACCCTGCAGCGCGGGTTTCAGCAGGTTGGATGCGTCCATTGCGCCACCCGAGGTGGCCCCGGCACCTATCACGGTATGAATTTCGTCGATGAAAAGGACTGCGTCAGGATGGCTTTCCAGTTCGGTCACGACGGCCTTGAGCCGTTCCTCGAAATCGCCGCGATAGCGTGTACCGGCCAACAAAGCGCCCATATCGAGCGAAAAGATCGTTGTGCGGGCCAGCACTTCGGGTGTTTCGCCCGAGACGATCTTGCGCGCGAGTCCCTCGGCGATGGCGGTCTTGCCAACGCCGGGGTCACCGACCAGCAGGGGGTTATTTTTGCGGCGGCGGCAGAGTACCTGAATGCACCGCTCGACTTCGCTATCGCGACCGATCAGCGGATCCACATCGCCTTGGCGTGATTTCTCATTCAGATCGACACAGTATTTTGCCAGCGCAGATTCGCCCGCCTCGACGGCATCGCTGTCCATCTTGGCATTCTGTTCTTCTTCGTCTGCGCCAGAGACTGACCGGGCCTCGCCGAATGCGGGGTCCTTGGCGACGCCGTGGGCGATAAAGTTGACCGCATCATAGCGGGTCATTTCCTGCTCTTGCAGGAAGTAGGCGGCGTTGCTCTCGCGTTCGGCAAAGATGGCAACCAGCACGTTGGCACCGGTCACTTCGGTGCGACCCGACGACTGGACGTGGATCGCGGCGCGCTGGATGACGCGCTGGAAGGCGGCGGTAGGCACCGCTTCGGATCCTTCGATGTCGGTCACGAGGTTCGACAGATCGTCGTCGATGAAATCTACCAGTGTGGTGCGCAACTCCTCCGTCTCGACGCTGCATGCTTTCATAACGCGGGCCGCGTCGGGTTCGTCGATCAGAGCCAGCAGAAGATGTTCCAGCGTGGCGAACTCGTGCTGACGGGCATTGGCTAACGCCAGTGCCGCGTGAATGGACTGTTCTAGTGTTGTCGAGAATGAAGGCACGTCTGGTGCTCCTTCTTTTTCCGGCCCGGCGATTTGCCTGCGACCATGGCCTGATAACATTAAAGTTTGGTCGATACCGTCTCAGCTTCAAGGCTTTTCTGTCTGTTTCCGATCACTTTTGCTGGATTTTTCTGTGTCGTGCTGAATTTGACTCAGATTTCAGAAGCGATCCTTGCGGGTTCGGATCTCGGCAAAGACGTCCGCGTCGGAGGCATCGAGCATCCCAAGTCCGGCCCGGATGGCCGGATCTGAGGGGCGTAAAAAGGGGTTGGTGGCCAATTCTTCGGCCAAGTTGGAAGGAACGGTCGGCCGTCCCGCATCATGGGCAGCGGTAACGGCGGCTGCACGAGATATAAGTGCGGGATTGTCGGGGTCAATGCTGAGCGCGAACTTTGCGTTGGCGTGGGTGTATTCGTGGCCGGAGTAAATAGTCGTGTCGGCAGGGAGTGCTGCCAGTTTGCTCAGGCTGTTCCACATCTGATGAAACGTTCCCTCGAATACGCGCCCGCATCCCAGCGCCATAAGACTGTCGGCGGTAAAAGCCGCCTGCGCGTTGGGGATATGCATCGCGATATGACCAACGGTGTGACCTGAGACATCCATTACCTCACAGTCATGCCCGCCGAAAGTGAACGTATCGCCATCGTTCACCGTCAGATCGAGCGGCGGCAGGCGATGCGCATCTGCGGCTGCGCCGATCACCTTTGCCGGGTGTGATGCAAGCAAGTCGGGCAGGTCCTGTACGTGATCGGCATGGTGATGGGTCAGCAGTACATGGCTCAATGTCCAGCCTCGATCCGCCAGTGCGGTCTTGATCGGGCCGGCTTCGGGTACGTCAACCACCATCGTGTCGCCGCTATCCGCATCATGGGCGATGAATGCGTAATTGTCGGCAAGGCAGGGGATGGTCAGAATTTCGAGAGGCATATGAGGTATCCGGGTCTATTGGCGGTTTTACCGCGATTGGGTTCGCGTTAACATCAGAGTGACGGAACAGGGACCGGTCTGCAATGCATCTCGACGTGCAGGAACTTCGTAATTTCTATTACCGCAGCGCATTG
Organism: Roseovarius pelagicus; assembly: GCF_025639885.1. Taxonomy (NCBI): domain Bacteria; kingdom Pseudomonadati; phylum Pseudomonadota; class Alphaproteobacteria; order Rhodobacterales; family Roseobacteraceae; genus Roseovarius; species Roseovarius pelagicus. The sequence continues at coordinate 3,061,332 of NZ_CP106738.1, forward strand.
GGACGCGCGGCACAGAAAACCGTGCGCGAGCAACTGTTGGAATTCTGGCCTGAGGCCAAGGGTCAGACGGTCGTGGGGTTTGGCTTTGCCGTGCCGTTTCTGCGGCCCTATCTGGCAGATGCCCGGCGCGTGATCGCGCTGATGCCCGCACCGCAGGGCGTAATCGGCTGGCCTCAGGGTATGCCGAATGTCAGCGTGCTGTGCGACGAAACGCATTGGCCACTGGAAACCGGACATGTGGACAAGCTGCTGGTGATTCACGCGCTGGAGGCCAGTGACCGGCCATCGGAACTGCTGGAGGAATGCTGGCGCGTGCTGGGGCCGGGCGGATCGGCGATGTTTGTGGTGCCCAACCGTGCGGGCCTGTGGTCTCGCAGTGACGTCACGCCGTTTGGGTCTGGTCGCCCCTATTCGCAGACCCAGCTGGAGGCACAGCTGAAAGGGCACAATTTTCTTCCCGAGCGACATATCACGACGCTCTATCAGCCGCCCAGTGCGCGCCGGTTCTGGCGCAAGACCGCCGGCATGTGGGAACGGATGGGCGGCTCGCTATCTATTATTGCAGCGGGCGGAGTATTGATGGTGGAGGCCACCAAGCGGGTACAGGCCCCCAGTGGGCGGCGACTAAAGGCAACCGTGCGCAAGCCGCTGGAAGTGCTGAAACCCGCAGCCAAGCCGGAGGTGAAACCGGTATAGCCGGGCCATCTGGTTCAGGGTGGTCTGCTCAAGGGGCAGTTGCATCTGGTGCTGTGACGTTGGTTGCTGTGATGTGTTTGGGCAGTCGTCGCTGCAAGCATTCGAATCCCCCTCCACTGTGGCGCGTCGAACCGGGTGGAGGTGCATTGAGAAAGGAAGCGATCGGCAGCGATGCGTGTGGTAGCGATAACAGTTCGCCTCGATTAATACGCCGCGTGGATGCAGGAATCGGGAAATGCCGACAAAAACATGAGTTTTTGTGTCTGAAAATATGGTTCAAACGGTCGCATGTTTGTTAAGTTATTGATAATTAACGATTAACAACCTTCTTACTTCTCCGTATAGCAACTTGCCCGCGAATGAAGGCTCTGCTAGACCCACGCCGGATTACAGTGATATGAGTGCTCTGGTGCTTGCAAACGCCCCCGGAGACGCAAACCATGCGTCGGATACCGGGGCCTAACTGTCGGAAGGGTGGACGTGTCCGAACCAGCTTCGATTTCCTCTGGTATTGCCGAGCGTTATGCGACGGCGATTTTTGAGCTCTCTCAGGAGACCAAGAAACTCTCTGATCTTGAGGCCGGTGTCGATGACCTGGCTGCCGCAATGGATGACAGCGCCGATCTGCGCGAAGTCATTTCCAGCCCGGTGATCAGCCGCGATGATCAAGGCAAAGCCATTGCCGCCGTCGCAAAGAAGATGAAACTGTCTGCAGCACTGGCGCAGGGACTGGGCGTAATGGCTGAAAAGCGTCGCCTGTTCGTGTTGCCACAGCTGATCGCGCAATTGCGCGCGCTCATAGCAGACCAAAAGGGCGAGATTTCCGCCGACGTCACCAGCGCCAAGGCGCTGACCAAGACACAAAGTGACAAACTGGCCAAGACGCTGAAGGCGCGCGTCGGCAAGGATGTTAAAATCAATGCGACCGTTGATGAAAGCCTCATTGGCGGTCTTATCGTAAAGGTGGGCTCGAAGATGATCGACACGTCGATCCGATCCAAGCTCTCTTCCCTCCAGAATTCAATGAAAGAGGTCGGATAAATGGGTATCCAAGCGGCAGAGATTTCTGCAATCCTGAAGGACCAGATCAAGAACTTCGGGCAAGAAGCCGAAGTTTCCGAAGTTGGTCGGGTTCTGTCCGTCGGTGACGGTATCGCCCGTGTGCACGGTCTGGACAATGTGCAGGCCGGCGAGCTGGTCGAATTTCCCGGCTCGATCATGGGCATGGCCCTGAACCTCGAAGCTGACAACGTCGGCGTCGTGATCTTTGGTTCGGACCGTGACATTAAAGAAGGCGACACCGTCAAGCGGACCAAGTCGATCGTGGACGTGCCAATCGGCGACGGCCTGCTGGGTCGTGTTGTTGATGGTCTGGGTAACCCACTGGACGGCAAGGGCCCGATTGAAAGCACGACGCGCGGTTTGGCCGACGTTAAGGCACCGGGCATCATTCCGCGTAAATCGGTACACGAACCCATGGCAACCGGCCTGAAGGCCGTGGACAGCATGATCCCCGTTGGCCGTGGCCAGCGCGAGCTTATCATTGGCGACCGTCAGACCGGCAAGACCGCGATCGCGCTCGACACGATGCTGAACCAGAAATCGATTAATGACGCCGCTGGCGACGACGAGATCGAAGAAACTCTACTGCGTTTACGTTGCGGTTGGCCAAAAGCGGTCGACTGTTGCGCAGTTGGTGAAGAAGCTGGAAGAAAACGGCGCGATGGAATACTCCATCATCGTCGCGGCCACCGCGTCCGATCCCGCACCGATGCAGTTCCTTGCGCCTTATTCGGCGACCGCGATGGCAGAGCATTTCCGCGACAACGGCCGTCACGCCCTGATCGTGTATGATGACCTGTCCAAACAGGCCGTCGCCTATCGCCAGATGTCGCTGCTGCTGCGTCGTCCGCCCGGACGTGAAGCCTATCCTGGTGACGTTTTCTATCTGCACTCTCGCCTGCTGGAACGTTCGGCCAAGCTGAACGAAGACAATGGCGGCGGTTCGCTGACGGCTCTGCCGATCATCGAAACCCAAGGTGGTGACGTTTCGGCGTTTATTCCGACCAATGTGATTTCGATCACTGACGGTCAGATCTTCCTTGAAACCGATCTGTTCTTCCAAGGTATCCGCCCGGCTGTGAACACAGGTCTGTCGGTGTCTCGTGTGGGCTCGTCCGCTCAGACCAACGCGATGAAATCCGTCGCGGGCCCGGTTAAGCTGGAGCTGGCGCAGTATCGCGAGATGGCCGCCTTTGCTCAGTTCGGTTCCGATCTGGACGCCGCAACCCAGCAGTTGCTGAACCGTGGTGCGCGTCTGACCGAGCTGATGAAGCAACCGCAATATTCGCCGCTGACCAACGCAGAAATCGTTTGCGTGATTTATGCCGGTACCAAAGGGTATCTGGACAAGATCAAGGTCAATGAGGTCGGTCGCTTTGAAGCTGGCCTGCTGAAGCACCTGCGCGGCAAGCACGCGGCACTGTTGGACATGATCACCAAGGAAGACCCGAAGATCAAAGGGGACGCCGAGGAAAAGATCAAAGCAGCGCTGGACGAATACGCCGCTGATTTCGCTTAAGGGAAAGGACAAGGGCACATGCCAAGTCTCAAGGACCTTAAAAGCCGGATCGAGTCGGTCAAATCGACCCGCAAGATCACCAAGGCCATGCAAATGGTTGCCGCGGCGAAACTGCGCCGCGCGCAGGAAGCTGCCGAAATGGCCCGTCCCTATACCGAGCGTTTCAACGCCGTTATGGGGCGGCTGTCGGCTGCGGTTGGCGATAATGAAAGCGCGCCCAAGCTGCTGGCTGGTACGGGTAAGCAAGAAACCTATCTGCTGATCGTGATGACCGCCGAACGCGGTCTTTGCGGTGGCTTCAACGCCAACATCGCCAAGCTGGCCAAGCAAGAGGCGAGCGATTTGCTGGCCAAAGGCAAGACAGTCAAGATCATCACGGTCGGCAAAAAGGGCCGTGACGCGATGAAGCGTGATTTTGGGAAGTATTTCGTGCATCACGTCGATTTCAGCGAAGTGAAACGCGTAAGCTACGGCGACGCACAAATCGTGGCAGCCGAAGTGCTCGACCGGTTTGATGCCGGCGAGTTCGACGTGGCGAAAATCTTCTTCTCACGCTTCGAGAACGTCGTCTCTCAGCACCCTACGGTGCAACAGATCATTCCGGCGGATTTCGATGCGCCAGAAGAGAGCGATGGTGGCACGTTCTACGATTACGAGCCCGACGAGCAGGCGATCCTTGCTGATCTTCTGCCGCGTGGCGTCGCGACCGCAATCTTTAGCGCATTGCTGGAGAATGGCGCGTCCGAGCAAGGTGCGCGTATGTCCGCAATGGACAACGCGACCCGCAACGCAGGCGAGATGATCGACAAGCTGACCATTCAGTACAACCGCTCGCGTCAGGCTGTGATCACGAACGAGCTGATTGAAATTATTTCGGGCGCGGAAGCGCTCTAAAGAACCGGAGACGAAACATGGCAAACGCAAAAGGCAAAATCACGCAGGTGATCGGCGCCGTGGTCGACGTTCAGTTCGGCGACCACCTGCCCGAGATTCTGAACGCGCTGAACACCGAGAACAACGGCAAGAAGCTGGTTCTCGAAGTGGCACAGCACTTGGGCGAAAACACTGTACGTACCATCGCGATGGACGCCACCGAAGGCCTCGTTCGCGGTCAGGAAGTGACAGACACCGATGGTCCGATCACTGTGCCCGTCGGCAACGCGACGCTGGGCCGTATCCTGAACGTCGTGGGCGAGCCCGTGGACGAAGGTGGCCCCGTCGCCGCAACTGAAACCCGCTCGATCCACCAGGACGCGCCGACCTTTGCCGAACAGGCAACCAGCTCGGACATCCTTGTGACCGGGATCAAGGTCGTCGACCTGCTGGCTCCTTATGCCAAGGGTGGTAAAATTGGCCTCTTCGGCGGTGCCGGTGTGGGCAAGACGGTTCTGATCATGGAACTGATCAATAACATCGCCAAGGTTCACTCGGGTTTCTCGGTTTTTGCCGGTGTTGGCGAGCGGACGCGTGAAGGGAACGACCTCTATCACGAGATGATCGAATCCAACGTCATCAACCCCGATGATCTGGAGAAATCGCAGGTGGCACTGGTTTACGGCCAGATGAACGAGCCTCCGGGAGCGCGGATGCGTGTTGCTCTGACTGGCCTGACATTGGCCGAGCAGTTCCGCGACCAGTCCGGGACCGACGTTCTGTTCTTCGTTGACAACATCTTCCGCTTTACACAAGCGGGCTCCGAGGTGTCGGCGCTTCTGGGTCGTATCCCGTCTGCTGTGGGTTATCAGCCGACACTGGCGACCGACATGGGCGCGATGCAGGAGCGCATCACCTCGACCAAGGCCGGTTCGATCACGTCCGTGCAGGCCGTTTACGTCCCTGCGGATGACCTTACCGACCCTGCGCCTGCAACGTCGTTTGCGCACCTTGACGCCACAACCGTTCTGTCGCGTGCGATCTCTGAGCTGGGTATTTACCCTGCTGTTGACCCGCTCGATTCAACGTCGCGTCTGATGGACCCCGCCGTTGTTGGCGAGGAGCACTATCAGGTTGCACGTGACGTTCAGGGTATCTTGCAACGTTACAAATCCTTGCAGGACATCATCGCCATTCTCGGTATGGACGAACTGAGCGAAGAGGACAAATTGACCGTGGCCCGCGCCCGGAAAATTCAACGCTTCCTGTCGCAACCTTTCGACGTCGCGAAAGTGTTCACCGGTTCGGATGGTGTGCAGGTTCCTCTGGAAGAAACCATCGCATCGTTCAAAGCCGTGGTTGCCGGTGAATACGATCACCTGCCCGAAGGCGCGTTTTACATGGTTGGCGGCATTGACGAAGTCAAAGCCAAAGCCGAGCGTATGGCAGCCGACGCCGCATAAGCAAGTGGTGGGCTGAAAGCCCATCCTACGGCAACGATCCAGATGTAGGGTGGGCTTTCAGCCCACCTTCCATCGCAAGAGGAGGCCAAGATGGCTGATAAAGTGCAATTCGATCTGGTGTCGCCCGAGCGTTTGCTGGCGTCCGTCGAAGCAACCGAGGTGCAAATCCCCGGTGCCGAAGGCGACATGACCGCGATGGCCGACCACGCCCCGCTGATCACCACACTGCGCCCCGGTATCGTGCGCGTAACGGGTGGCGATGGCGCTGGCGAATATATCGTGACTGGCGGCTTTGCTGAAATCAACGCAACCGGCGTGTCGGTTCTGGCCGAGCGTGCTGTGGCGCGTGCGGACGTTACGCAAGAAGACTATGATGTCATGGTCAGTGCTGCCAAGGCCGCGCTGAAAAAGGCCGAAGATACATTTGTGAACGAACCCGGTCCGGTCGACGATGCTGCCAAACTGCTGGCGGATATGGTCGCTCTGGGTGATGAGATCGGTCTATCGGCGAGCTTCTCGGCGTAAACCGACTTGCCTTGACGACTAGAGGGGCCTGCTGACGAGCGGGCCCTTTTCGTTGGTGGCCTGATGCGTTGCACAGTCGGGACGAAACTTCGGATCAAGGTGCCGTTACGATTGCATTTTCCGTCCCGGCATCACATTTTTGCCGAATTGGGCGGCTAGACCTCGCCCCGAGGGTAGCAGTGAAGACATAATGAAGCGATTTGACAACAAGCTGATTGGGATCGATCAGGGCGAGATAGTCCTGTTTTCAGATTATGAGAGTGACGGCGATATGTGGGTTGGCGAGGGTGATCGCACGCGCCTACATACGATCCGGTTCACCGAGCGGTTTCGCACGCCGCCGGTCGTGCATTGCGCTCTGTCGATGTGGGACATCGACAGCGGTACGAATGCCCGTATCGAAGTCAGCGCCGAAAATATTGCCGAAGAGGGATTCGAAGTCGTGTTTCGCACTTGGGCGGATACCCATGTCGCACGCGCGCGCGTGCGCTGGATGGCAATCGGCGAATTGCATCACGACGACGACTGGGAGCTTTACTGACGTCAGGCAGGGCAGGCTGAAGCCCGGCATTCGAACGGTCAGTTTCCGAACTGTCCCTCGTAAACTGGCTCCAGTGTCGGTGTGTCAAAGAGTGACGAAACCGATGTGCCGTTCCAGATATTCAGAATTGCCTGCGCAAAAACCGGCGCGGTGGGTATAATGCGGATGTTTGACGTCGCGCGCACGGCGTCGGTGGGCGCGATGGTGTCGGTGATGACCATGCTTTTCAGCACGGAATTGGTGATCCGTTCCACGGCCGGGCCGGACATAACCCCGTGCGTGGTGTAGGCGTGTACCTCTGACGCACCGTTTTCCAGCAACACTTCGGCGGCTTTGCAAAGCGTACCGGCGGTGTCACACATGTCATCGACGATGATACATTTTTTGCCCGTAACGTCGCCGATCACGGTCATTTCCGCCACTTCGCCCGCTTTCTCGCGGCGTTTGTCCACAATGCTAAGTGGCGCAGAGATCCGTTTGGCCAATTCACGGGCGCGGGCCACGCCGCCGACGTCAGGTGAGACGATCATCACGTCGTCGAGGCTACCTTTGAACTGCTTCATGATATCGAGGGCAAAAACCGGAGACGCATAGAGGTTATCAACCGGAATATCAAAGAATCCCTGAATCTGCGCTGCGTGCAGGTCCATCGTCAGTACACGTTCGATACCTGCCTCGACGATCATGTTCGCCACCAGCTTGGCCGAGATCGGCGTGCGTGCCTTGGACCGGCGATCCTGTCGTGCGTAGCCGAAATACGGGATCACCGCAGTGATCCGCTGGGCCGAGGAACGGCGCAGCGCATCGGCCATGATCAGGAGTTCCATCAGGTTGTCATTGGCCGGATTCGAGGTCGGCTGAATGATGAACATATCCTCGCCGCGCACATTCTCGAACACCTCGACGAAAATCTCGCCATCGTTGAACCGCTCAACTCTTGCATCGACCAGTCCGACATTCACCCCCCGATGCATCGACATGCGCCGCGCGATGGCCGTGGCGAGCGGCATGTTGGCATTGCCCGAAATCAGCTTCGGTTCTGGTGTGGCTGGCATGTGAGGTGTCCCCGTGCGGTGGCTGAATGACAGATTCGTGACGTTGACACCGCTTAGCATGCGCGTAGGGTCTGGCAAAGCAGCACAGCCGTGGAAGGAGCCGGAAAATGGCCCATATTGACTACTTTTTCTCTACGATTTCTCCGTTTACCTATCTGACGGGCACCGCTTTGGCAGAAATAGCCGAGCGCAATGGCGCCAGTGTAACCTATAAGCCGCTGGATATCATGGCGCTGTTTTCGCGCACCGGGGGCACACCGCCCAAGGATCGGCACCCATCGCGGCAGGCCTATCGGTTGCAGGACATGGAGCGGCGCGCCCGGCGGCTGGACAAGCCACTGAACCTGAAACCGGCGCACTGGCCGACAAATTCGGCGCCTTCCTCCTATGCGATCATTGCGGCCCAGAACGCGGGTGGGGGTGATCTCGCGGGGCTGGTGCATGCGTTCGGTCGTGCTGTCTGGGCAGAGGAACGCGATATCGCTGCGGATGACGTGGTGCGTGATTGCCTGACTTCTGCGGGTTTCGACGCTGGACTGGCCGATAGCGGGTTGCTCGAAGGGGCGGACACCTACGCCACGAACCTTGAGAGCGCGGTCAAAGAAGGAGCGTTCGGCGCACCGTTTTACATCGTGGACAGCGGCCAGTGTTTCTGGGGGCAGGATCGGCTGGAGGATCTGGATCTGCATCTGGCTGGCAAACTCTAGACGATGCCGCGCGGGCAAAAGGGCGGTTTTGACGTTTTTTGGACAACCTATGGGCAGGGACCGCGTCAGGCGGTTCTGATCCATTGTGCCCTCGCGCAATCGGCTGTCTGGGGTGGCATGGCGCGACATCTGTCCGGCGCGTTGACGATGACCGCGTTTGACATGCCTGGACACGGTCGCAGTGGGGCGTTGACGGCTACGCACGGCGAATATCAGGCCCTTACGGCTGGGATCGCTGCGGATTTTGCCCAGAACGGCCCTGTGGATGCGATCGGTCATTCCTTTGGCGCGACTGCTGCATTGCGAATGGCGGTTCTCTGGCCCGAGCGGGTTCGATCGCTGGTCCTGATAGAGCCGGTGTTCTTTGCCGCTGCGTATCGCGCCTATCCCGATGTCGGTCAGGCTCATCAGGCTTTGGAAGCCGAGATAAACACGGCGTTGTCTCAAGGGGATCTCAGGTATGCAGCAAAGTGCTTTCTGGCGATCTGGGGCAATGGTGTCTCGTGGGAGGATCTGGAAGAGGCGCAGCGTGTGGAATTGTCGGGGCAAATGGCGCTGATCGAAGCGACGCATCCCGCGCTCTACGAGGATGTGGGTGGGATGCTGGAGCCGGGTGTACTGGAGGGCCTGAATATACCGGTGCTGCTGATCGAAGGTAGTAAATCCCCAGCGATCATCGAGGCGATAAACGAAGTGCTCGCCTCACGGCTGCCCAATGCCAAGCGATCAATGATCGTTGGAGCGGGCCATATGGCCCCGCTCAGCCATCCAAGCCAGATCAGCACCGAAATTCTGCGGTTTTTGCGGCGCGCCGAGACCTAGACGGTTCCGCAAGGCAGGGTGAACCAAGGTCGCAAGAAAACGTGCTGTGTATGGCATCGGACAAATTGAAATGTGTTCGATTTCCTCGTGAGCAAATCGTCATATGCAATCTTGGGTTGATCGAAGTTTGACGAAATATTCTGAAAGAGCGACGCCTTACGCGGCGTCGAAGTTAGCTAGAGCGCTAACAAGATTGCGAAGGGTCTGAGTAGATGGGTGGTACGCCAGTTTCGTTGGCGGGTGATCCAGACAGCACAGCGACAATGCCTTGGGCGCTGGAAAAAGGGCATGAAACCCGAGCTGCTGCTGTTTCAGTTCTTCAACGTATGACAGGACGGCGAGATCAAATCAGAGATGAACGTGGCCGACGCGCTAGAACCACGGCATCTGGTTGTTGACTTCAAAGGCACCTACGCGTCCGTGGGCGGTGCCCCGCCTCCACTGCACGGTTCGAACCCGATTGCGGATAAGGGTCCGTATTTCCCAAAAAGTCTGCCCTTTGCCATGTCGATTATTTTGCCGCTGACAGCATCAATCGCCCATTTTCGTAACTCGCGGCAGGACCTGTGGGGTGAAACCAAGAATGATGGCCGGGGAAAACATGAATACAGACCGGAATTCTCTAAAAAATAGCAGAAGCTATGAACGCTTCCGAACCGGACAAGGAGGGCATCGAGATCGTCACACTGATTTCGGACCGCAATAAATGACAGGTGATGAAGCGGTAAGAGGGGTGCGAAGCTCTCTTTGGTCTGATGTGGTTATGTATCAAGGACGGCCGCGTTCAATGCGGCGCTTGCTTTGCGCGCAGGGTCGCGGCGAAAGTTGCAGGTCTCAAGGATGTGACCGACTACCGGGACAATACGTTTCCCGTTGTGTTGACCATAGTAGAGTTGGCACACCCTGACCGGATCAGTGAAAACGATGGGGGCATGTCGCAGCAAGCCCATTGGACCAATTAGTTACGCGATCGGTAGCCCTGCGGATATCACTCCTTGAGCAATGCCAAGAAGGTGTCGATCTGGTCGCGGGAAATGGACCAGTCGCAGACCAACCTCATTTTTATGGGCTCTTCCGGGTCGCCATCAAGCGCCCCCCAGAGGCCGTAAACCGCGCCTGCGGCATGCAATCGTTTATGGGTCTTGCGGGGCAGGGTGGCAAAGATCATGTTGGCCTGCGGTTCTGCCACAAACGTTAGTTCGGGCACATCGCGCAACCCCGCGGCCAGATATGCCGCATTGGCATTGGCGGCCCTAGCAGCCTCTTGCCAAGCGTCGTCTTGCAGATAGCCCTGCATCTGTGCCGACAGATAGCGGTGCTTTGAGAACAGATGCGCACCTCGCTTGCGGCGCAGCTCGAACTCCCACGCGTGGGCGGGGTCAAAGAATATCACGGCCTCGACACCGGCGCAGCCGTTTTTGGTGCCACCAAAGCTGAGCGCGTGAATCCCTGCCTTCCATGTCATTTCGGCAGGCGAACAGCCGAGCGCGACCAGAGCGTTGGAAAAGCGCGCACCGTCCATGAAACACGGCAAGTCGTAATCGGCGGCTACTTGTGTCAACGCGCGCAGTTCGTCCAACGTATAGACACGACCCATCTCGGTCACTTGCGTCAGCGCAATCGGGCCGCGCTGCGAGGCATGCACGTCCCCTTTGGGCCAGTCTTCAATGGCGGTGCGCAACTGATCGGGCGTCATCTTGTCATCGTCGCCGACAAGCGTCAGCTTGGCGCCGCCGGTGTAGAATTCGGGTGCGTGACATTCATCCCGGTGGATATGGGCGAGTGGAGAGCAGAACACTGTCTGCCACGGTTGGGTCAGCGTCGCCAACGTCAGCGCGTTGGCTGCGGTGCCGGTGGCGGCCAGATAAATCGCGGCTTCGGGGGCCTCGAACATATCGCGCAGGCGGCTGCGAACCTCGTCCATGATCGCGTCATCGCCATAGGGGACGGCATGCCCTGTATCGGCGGCGATTAGCGCGGCGCGCACGGATGGATGCATCGGGCCTGCGTTGTCAGAGGCAAAAAACATCAGGTCGGTTCCTCGATTATGTGATCTTCCCAGTCGTCCTCGTCGATCTCGAACTCGGGGACTGTACGGCTTTGCATTGACACTCCGGCGGCATGAACCGTTTCGGGATCACCCGAAATCAGGGGGTGCCAGTCAAATAGTGGCTTGCCCTGCCAGAGCAGTTTGTACGCGCAGGTATCGGGCATCCAATATAGGTTCGCGTCCATATTGGCGGGCTTTAGCACGATGCATTCGGGTACGAACTGGTGGCGGATCGGGTATTGGGCACAGCGGCATGTGGTGTCGTCAAACAGGCGGCACGCCACGCGGGTCAGCGCAACTTCGCCGGTGTCTTCGTCTTCCAGTTTGTTCATGCAGCATTTACCGCAGCCGTCGCAGAGTGCCTCCCATTCGGCGCGTGTCATGCGCTGGAGCGATACCGTTTCCCAGAAACGCGGGCGCAATGCGGTCATAGCCCCGCCAAAATCGTGCGGGCGCGCAGGCAATCGGCATCCATTTGCGCGATGAAAGTATCCAGCCCGTCAAATGTCTCTTCGGGACGAAGGTAATCCACCAGTGCGACCGACAGATCGGTGCCATAGAGGTCGCCCGAGAAATCAAAAAGGTAGGTTTCGAGGTTTGGGATCTCTCCGCCAAACATCGGTCGGACACCAAGAGAGGCCGCGCCGTGATATTGCCCCTGATGTGGACCATCCAGCACGTCAACCAGCACGGCATAGACACCAAAGCGTGGTTGATGCAGCCCTTCGATGGACATGTTCGCGGTGGGATATCCCAGCTCGCGCCCGCGTTGCTCGCCACCCACAACAGTCCCTTCGATCCGGTGCCAGTGCCCCAGCATCGCTGCTGCGTCACGCGGGCGCCCATCAGTCAGGGCTTGACGGACCGCGGTCGAACTGACTTCGCCCTTTTCGCCCGCTAGCAGGCGGGCGATGCTGACGCCAAAGCCCATCTCGGCGCCGAACCGTTCCAGATCGGCCGCGTTACCCGCCCGCCCTTTGCCAAAGCAGAAATCGGCACCGACAACGACGTGACGCAGACCCAGCCCCTCGGCGAGCACGTCTCGGGCAAAGGATTCAGGCGGAAGCGCCGATAGGGCTGCGTTAAAATTCAGTTCATAGAGCCGTTCCACCCCCAGCTTGTGCAGTCGGTGGGCGCGGGCCGTGCGGCCCATGAGTCGAAAGGGTGGGGCGTCCGGGGCGAAATACTCACGAGGGTGCGGCTCGAACGTCAGCACGCCCAGAGGCGCGCCGATTTTCTCGCCTGCCGCGCGGGCGATGTCGATCACCGACTGGTGGCCGATATGCACACCGTCAAAGTTGCCGATAGCCACGCTGGCGCCTCGGTCGGATCGGTCCACATAGGTATAATCGCGGATTATTCGCATTGCGCAGGGGTAGCGCGCGGCGATGAGCGGTGCAAGCGTCGATGGCGGTGTGGAACGGTGATTTTCAGCTCTGGCCCCGCAGTCGTCAGGTGGTCATCTCATCAATCTGTGTTTGTGTCTCGCGGGCCTGTTTCATCAGCCAGGTGACAAAGCATTGAACCTGTGGACGGCTCTCGGCACTGCTGCGCTGGTTCAGGCGGTAGGGGTGCGGAGCAGGGATGTGATGCGTTATGGCAAACGGCGTGACAACGCGTCCGCTATCAAGATCAGGTAGGGTCAGTGACAGGCCGCATATCAGGAAGCCCACATTCTGGCGCACAGCCTCTAGCGCGTGGCGCGCGTGTTTGTAATGCACACCGCGGTCAGGGCCGGACTCGCGATGCCCATATTGCGCAAACCATTCAGGCCATCCGGGACAGGATGGGTCGTCGCGCTGCAACTGAAGATGTAACAGCGGCATGCCTTCCATCTGCAGCACCGGGTCCCAATCGGCAATTCGTCGCGTGTTGTCCGGGCCGGTCACAGGCAGGAACACGTCACGAAAGAGAGGCGCACCATCACCGCCCCCATAAGTGATGCGCAAATCCGGTGTGCCCAGCCGGAGCGGGACATCGCCCGCGCCATTGATGCAAAACAGGATGTTTGGGTACTGGTCGCGAAACGCGGGCAGGCGCGGGGCGAGCCACAGTTCGCTCCAATCGGGGTCTGCGACGATGTGGATTTCGCTGACCCGCTGGAAATCGAGTGTTTCGGTCACCCGCTCAAGCGCTGAAAACGCATGGTGCAAATCGTCGAGCGCCTGTTCCAGTTGCGCGGTGGGACGTAACCCAGAGCGTGCGCGCAGCAGCAGATCAGAACCGAGATAGTCCTCCAGCGCCCGAATTCGCTGCCCGACAGCAGCAGGTGTGATGCCCAGCCGTCGGGCCGCTGCTTTGAGCGAGCCTTCTCGGATTGCCAATTCGAGCGCCTGAAGCGATTTGAGATGCGTGACAGGTGGCATTTGATAAAGATTATCTTTAGTTGAGAAATAATCAAGCTTCTCAGAGAAAGCTTAGCTTTAAGTCGCTAAAGAAAATTGAATTTGGGTGTTGGTGAAACTGCCGCCATGCTTCTGTCATCACGACACTGATGTTGAAGGAGACGAAAATGAAACGCTACATGATCGAACGCGACATACCGGGGATTGGCGAGTTTTCCGTGACCGAACTTTGCGGAGCCGCACGGGCCTCAAACCAAGCATTGGCAACGATCGGCCCCAATATTCAGTGGGTTCATTCCTATGTCGCCGGGGAAAAGACGTTTTGTGTATATCTTGCGAAGAGTGATGACGAGATTAGGAAACACGCGGATATCAGCGGTATTCCCGTCTCGAAAATTACCGAGGTTTCGCAAATCATCGATCCGTTGACCGCAAACAACTAATGCCGAATGCTAAGGTGCAATAGAAAACAGCGCGGTGTGACACGCACCGCGCTGTCGAATGAAACGGCGATTGGATCAGGTTCGCCGTCTGCCGTTCTAGTCGAATCTGCTCGAGGGCGCCAAAACCGTTGCCTCGCCAATCAGAACCTTCTTGCCGTTCACTGTGCAACGACAATCAAGCTGCACACGACGTTTGGCTGGGTCGATGCCGATCACTTCGACCTCGGCGCGGACCATATCGCCGGGACGCACGGGACCGAGAAACTTCAGGCTTTGGCCCATGTAGACAGTGCCGTGACCGGGCAGTTGTTCGCCGATCACTGCTGAAATCAGGCCGGCGGTCAGCATGCCATGTGCGATGCGACCCTCGAAAATCGTGTCACGGGCATAATCATCATCCAGATGAACCGGGTTCCGGTCGGTGGAAACCTGCGCGAACATTTCGATGTCTTCGTCCGTCACCACCTTTTGCAGATGGCGGACCATACCCATTTCGATTTCTTCGATGGTGATGGTTCCGCGGGGCAGATTGTCCAACATTGGGCCCTCCCTTGGTTCTGCTGGGTAATATTCGGACGTAGATATGCCGATGGTTGGAACTTTATTACTTCGCAGATGCAGAAAATCAAGGCCTAATTTGTCAGCGCAGATGCCCGATCGCATAGGTTGGGTTAGACATTTCTTTTTTTAAATAATGGCTTAGGGCGTCAGGGTCAGGCTGTTCGACGGTTCGTGTCTCTTTCGCGGCGAGCCCGCCCGAGATGAAGAGCGAATCGATATCTTCGCCCATCGCACCGCGGATATCAGTCAGCGCCCCGTCACCGATGGCAAGAATCGCCGTATTGCCAACGTCCTTGCCTAGCTCGGTCAGACGGCGACGGGCCAGATCGTAAATCGGCGGATGCGGCTTGCCAAAATACAGGCTCTCGCCGCCCATTTCGGTATAGAGGCGCGCCAATGCGCCCGCGCACCATTCGCGACGGTCGCCACGATCCACGACGATATCAGGGTTGGCGCAGAGCAGTTTCAGCCCCTTCTGCTTGGCGTAGAGAAAATCGGCGCGGTTTTCGGACGGGTCAGCCATCGGATCGAACGGGCCGCAGCAAACAATACCCTCGGCCTCGGTCAGCGGAACGCGGGTGATCGGGGCAGGATCACCCACGATACCGATGGGCTCAAAGAACCCTGCATCACGGGCCCATTCTCCCATGAAGTAAACCGATGAACCCACGACGCCCCGGAACATGGCGGTGCGCGCGGAATCGCCAGAGGTGGCGATGGTGTCATAGGCGTCCTCTGGCACGCCAAATTGCACCAGTTGTTCTGCAACCCCGGCCCGCGGTTTAGGAGAGTTGGTGACCAGCACCACCTTGCCACCCTTGGCTCGATAGGTTTGCATTGCCGCGACAGCATCCGGAAAGGCGGTGACGCCGTTGTGCAAACATCCCCAGAGATCGACGAAGAGCGCCTCGTAGCGGTCTGAAATCTCTGAGAGCGATTGGATGATCTGGGTCATTGGGGTCCCCCGGACATGTCTGTTTCGCACCCAGATATGGCAGGCGACGTGCGGCCTGACCAGAGCGGATCAGCGAAGTTCGCAGTGTATTACCACCGGGGCCGGTATTCGCGGTCGCGGGCCGGGCGAATGCCCGACCCACCGATGCTACAACTTCAGATTGGGGATGATCTGTTTCTTGCGGCTCATGATGCCGGGCAGAACCACGGCGTCGCCGGACACGTCAGCAGCAAAAGATTTCTCGGCGATGGCTTTTACCATGTCGTTGGGGACCAGCAGCGTCGCTTCTTCGTTAAGGATATCCACGATGAAGAGCAGGACCTGATCGACGCCGTCCTCACGTGCGACATCGCCCATGGATGCCATAAGGCTGTCCTTGCGATCCAGTATGGCGGCTGGTGCAGTCGTTTCCAGTACCGAAACCCGGAATTTGGTGCCATCCAGATCAAACTCCTTGCTGTCCATCCGCAGTAATTCGGCGTCGGAGAACGCCGAAACGTCGGATTTCGCTGCAAACATCTGGGCGGCGTAGTCGCCGATGTTGATCCCCAGATCGTTGGCCAGTTGCTCAGCCACATGGCGGTCGTGGTCGGTGGTGGTCGGGCTGCGGAATTCCAGCGTGTCGCTGAGGATGCAGGTCAGTGCGGTGCCTTTAGCCCAATCGGGCATCTTCGCCGCGTCATCGCCCATCAGGTCAACCATGATTGTTGCAGTGCAGGCCAGCGGGCGCACTGTCATGTCGATCGGGCCTTTGGTCTCCAATCCGCCGACAATGCGGTGATGGTCGATAATTGCCCGCACGTCTGCGTCGTTGATCGATGCGGGCAACTCGGCCGGGTTGTTGGTGTCCACCACGACGCAAATCTGTCCTGCCTCCACGTCCTCGATGATCCGTGGTTTGGGCAGTTCCCAATGTTTCAGCAGGAAAGCAGCCTCGGTGTTTGGTTCGCCCAGCAGAACGGCCTCGGCATCCCCGCCTTTGATTTCGTTCAGATACCACGCCCACAGGATCGCCGATCCTGTGCTGTCGGTGTCAGGAGATTTATGGCCAAAAACGAGCGTTGTCATATTACGGTATCCTCAAGGGCAGAAGTCATGTTTGCGCGCGTTATAAAAGCCGCTGCCGGGCTTGTCACGCGCGCAGAGTGCGGCCAAATTGCCCGCTATGTCCAAACCCGCCGAAACTGATCTGTATGCCCCGGTCAAAGCGTTTCTTGAGGCGCAGGGATATCACGTGAAGGGCGAGGTCGGGGCCGCGGATGTGCTGGCGCGGCGCGCGGATGATCCCCCCTGATCGTCGAGCTGAAGACCGGGTTTTCGCTGGTGTTGCTACAACAGGCGGTTGCGCGGCAATCGGTCACCGACACGGTTTATGTTGCTGTGCCACGTTGGTCAGGCAAATCGGGCTGGCGCGCGTTCAAAGGTAACATTGGCTTGTGCAAACGGCTGGGCATCGGGGTGATGTCGGTCCGCCTGAAAGATGGTGTCGTTCAGGTCCATTGTGAACCGGCACCGTTCCGGCCGCGCAAGTCCGCCCCCCGCCGAGCGGCCCTGCTAAAGGAATTTGATACGCGCGAAGGCGATCCTACCGAGGGCGGCACCAATGGAACGATCATGACGGCCTACCGGCAAGATGCGCTGCGATGTGCCGCGCATCTGGCGCAGGCAGGCATTGCGAAGGGGGCAGACGTGGCAAAGGCAACGGGCGTATCCCGCGCAACGCGCATCATGGCGGACAATCATCATGGCTGGTTCTGCCGCGCCGCGCGCGGGCTTTACGCGCTTAGTGACACTGGCGCTGCCGTGCTAGAACCCGAGATGAAAGATTGATGCTTCTTCTTGCTGAAAATATCCTGGGGGACGTTGAATTTTTTCAAAATTCTACGGGGGGCAACGCCCCCGATGACAGCCCAAAGCAGAACACCAACGGCGCTATTGTTGAAACGGCAGCCGGGAGATGACAAAACCGCGCTGTGCCAAAAGGTTCAGCACACCAAAGTCGCCGGGCAGGTGGGCGGCACCGGCGGCGACCAGAACATCTCCCTGCACTGCGTTGCTTGCCAGCAAGTCAGCCCAGGCAAGGTTTCGGTCGGTCAGCAGAACCTGTTCGGACAAGGCAAAGCTCGCTTCAGCCTCGGGGCCGCCGCCCTCTAACGAAACCAGGCGGGAATATTCCCAGATCAGCGCGATTTGCTGTGCCAGATACCGCTCGCGCAGGGTGTAGGCCACATCGTCGGGATCGACATTCCAGTGCAAAAACAGTCGGATCGCGTCCAGTTGGTCCTCCAGCGGGAATCCATCGAGCAGGGTCAGGACCGTCGCGGCATCTTCGAGCGATCTGGTCTCGTGTCCCAACTGCATCGCATGTTCGCCGATCAGCGAATCGATCCCCGCTGCCTCAAGCGCGCCCGAGCGGGCCTCGCAAGGACCAATACCCAGCATCATCGACGCCCAGATCGGCTTGAACTTTGCTGCAAGAAAGGATGGGAAGCCGCGTCGTGATAGCTCATCCGACAGTGTCTGCCAGTCCTCGTCGCCCAGCAGATCGGGCAGCGTTGGACCCTCGGTGATGAACATCAAGGACGGATCCGAGGCCATCTGTCGTCCCAGCCGCTTTTCATCGGCTTTCGACATTTCCAGATAGACGAGGTCGGCAGCCTTGATCATGGGTTCGAGGGCGGCCAGATGGGTTTGTGTCTGGGCATGTTCAAAATGATAGGTGCCAAAGAGCGTGATGCGGGTATCGCCTCGGGTTGCGCGCCATAAAAGACCTTCGGCATAGGGGGTGGCTTCTGCGGCCTGCTCCAGAGCAGCCCGCTGGCCATCGGATAGGGCATCGATCAGATCAGAACCCTTGCAGCGCGCTGCGGCCGGGAGGGGTAGCAACAGGAGGCAGGACAAGAGACAACAGGAAAGTTTCAAGACAGATAGCCCCGCATTTGGCGTGTGAACGACCCTCAAAATGTCGTGGTTCGCGCGCAGGATCAAGCGGGTTCGGTCAGGTTCCGGGGGCAGGCGGTGTTGCGTAGCTGCGCAGCCAACTGGTCATTTGCCAGCGGATGAGGAAATCGCGGGTTGTGCGCCGGTATTCAACCCCGGCTCGGCTCGCGGCTGCGGCGATGCGGGTCTCGTAGGGACCTATGCGCCCGTCACGATCTATCATCAGGATCACAGGTGTCTTGCCCGTCAAATCAGCGGCAAAGAGTGCCTGTTGGAGGCTGTCGAGGGAACTGCGCGAGTCAAGTCCGACCTCAATCACCTCTGTCGGTGTCTCGCAGTCGACGCGGATCATGTGCAGGTCATATCCAGCAGAATATCCATGCGGTACCTCAGTCTCTCCGCCCGCGATCAGCAGGCAATAGATGGCAGCCAGCGCCACTTCGTTCATTGCATCCTCCGTATGCCTGAATCACGAACCCCACAGCAATGCGCCATGCCGCAGCCTGTCGCGAGGGCGTTTGTTAATAAAGGTTAACGAAAAGTTAACGAAACGGAAGGATGTTTCGTCCGAGATGGCTGGGAAGTGCAAATTTTCACCAACGGGTTGTTGACTCGGGTCGAGGCACTCCTTAGCTAAGCGTCGTTAGCACTCACACAAGACGAGTGCTAACGGCCCCACCAAACTATCTGGGGAGGGGCCAGTTGGAAGTAACTTTGAGCCAAGGAGCCTCAGAGATGGCATTTAAACCGCTACATGACCGCGTGCTTGTCCGCCGCGTTGAAGGCGAAGAAAAAACCAAAGGCGGGCTGATCATTCCCGACAGCGCCAAAGAAAAGCCCAGTGAAGGCGAAATCGTCGCTTGCGGCGACGGCGCGCGCAAGGACAGCGGCGAACTGATCGAGATGGCTGTTGCCGCTGGCGATCGCGTCCTGTTCGGCAAGTGGTCCGGCACAGAAATCACCATCGACGGTGAAGAGCTGCTGATCATGAAAGAGAGCGACATTCTGGGCAAAATGGCCTGAGGCCACGTCCTGACGTTCTGAATGGTGGGTCTGACCCATCCTACGAAACACAAATTCAAAGGAAATCGAGATATGGCTGCTAAAGACGTCAAATTCGATACCGATGCCCGCAACAAAATGCTGCGCGGCGTGAACATCCTGGCCGACGCGGTCAAGGTTACGCTGGGCCCCAAAGGCCGCAACGTGGTTCTGGACAAGTCGTTCGGCGCACCGCGCATCACCAAAGACGGTGTGTCGGTTGCCAAAGAGATCGAGCTGGAAGACAAGTTCGAGAACATGGGCGCGCAGATGGTCAAAGAAGTGGCCAGCCGCACCAATGACGAAGCCGGCGACGGCACCACGACCGCGACGGTTCTGGCTCAGGCCATCGTCAAGGAAGGCATGAAATCGGTTGCAGCGGGCATGAACCCGATGGACCTGAAGCGCGGTATTGATCTGGCGACGGCGAAAGTTGTCGAAGCGATCAAAGCTGCAGCACGTCCCGTTTCGGACAGCGCCGAAGTTGCCCAAGTTGGCACCATCTCGGCAAATGGCGAAGCAGAAATCGGTCAGCAAATCGCGGACGCGATGCAGAAAGTCGGCAACGAGGGTGTCATCACCGTCGAAGAAAACAAAGGTCTGGAAACAGAGACCGATGTTGTCGAAGGCATGCAGTTCGACCGTGGCTACCTGAGCCCCTATTTCGTGACCAACCCGGACAAGATGGTTGCAGACCTCGAAGACTGCATCATCCTGCTGCACGAGAAAAAGCTCTCGTCGCTGCAGCCAATGGTTCCGCTGCTGGAGCAAGTTATCCAGTCGCAAAAACCTTTGCTGATCATTGCTGAAGACGTCGAGGGCGAAGCACTGGCCACTCTAGTCGTCAACAAGCTGCGCGGCGGCCTGAAAATCGCTGCTGTCAAAGCGCCTGGTTTCGGCGATCGCCGCAAAGCCATGCTGCAGGACATCGCAATTCTGACCGGCGGTCAGGTCATCAGCGAAGATCTGGGCATGAAGCTGGAGTCCGTCACGATGGACATGCTGGGTTCGGCTAAGAAAATCACCATCACCAAAGACGAAACAACCATCGTTGACGGTGCGGGCGAAAAAGCCGAGATCGAAGCGCGCGTCGCACAGATCCGCAACCAGATCGAAGAAACCACCAGCGACTATGACCGTGAGAAGCTGCAAGAACGCGTTGCCAAACTGGCAGGTGGTGTTGCTGTTATCCGCGTTGGCGGCATGACCGAAACCGAAGTCAAAGAGCGTAAAGACCGTGTCGATGACGCGCTGAACGCGACCCGCGCTGCCGTTCAAGAAGGTATCGTGGTCGGCGGCGGTGTTGCCCTCGTGCAAGCGGGCAAAACGCTCGAAGGCATGACCGGTGACAACAACGATCAGACTGTTGGTATTGGCATCGTCCGCAAGGCGCTGGAAGCGCCGCTGCGCCAGATCGCTGAAAACGCAGGTGTCGACGGTTCCGTTGTCGCAGGCAAAATTCGCGAAAGCAGTGACGCCAAGTTCGGCTTCAACGCGCAAACCGAAGAATATGGCGACATGTTCAAATTCGGTGTGATTGACCCTGCCAAAGTGGTGCGTCACGCGCTGCAGGATGCGGCCTCGATCGGTGGTCTTCTGATCACGACCGAAGCAATGGTTGCCGACAAGCCTGCCAAAGAAGGTGCCGGCGGTGCCGGTGGCGGCATGCCCGACATGGGCGGCATGGGCGGCATGATGTAAGCACGTCGTATTCGCATCAGCGAATTCGACGGGGCGGCAGGTGTAAGGTAGTGATTCCGAACACCGAGGTCCGCAGACGCCAAAAACTTAAGGGGTCGCCTTCGGGCGGCCCCTTTTTCGTATCCGATGGGTCGTCTCAGAAGAGCTTTTGTGCTTTGGGCGGGAATATTTCCCGGTCAGAAGATGTCCCGTCGCTTTCTAAGGAATTGCCTGCGTGTTAGGCCATGAGTGAATCCTGTTCTGAGGCACGTCATCATGTTGCAGACCCCTGAATTCAGCCGAGAGATGCGGCGTGGTGAAGAAGACGCGGTGGCAGAACTGCTGACTCTGGCGTTTGACGGCGATGCAGAGGCGCGGCTTGTGGCTGCATTGCGTAAATCAGGGGCGATGGCGGGCGAGGTCGTCTTGCCATACCAGGGCGGTATCGTTGGCTACTACGCGTTATCGCAGATGCGTGAGCCTACAGGCTGGCTGTGTCTCGCTCCGGTAGCGATCCATCCTGACTGGCAGGGACGCGGACATGGGCGGCGTATGATCGGGATGCTGACCGAGTGGGCGCGGCTGAGCAAGACGAGTGTTGTCGTGCTGGGTCAGGTGCCGTTCTATGAATGCGCGGGGTTTAGCGCGGCGCGCGCGCGCGAGCTTGTTTCGCCGTATCCGGTTGAACATACTTTGTTGGCTGGCGCAGGTGAGGACATCCCACATGGGAATTTGATCTATCCGCTCGCATTTGAAAAACTCTGATGCGCCTCGTTCTTCTCACCACGTTGACGATGGTTGCCTTCGCCGCAAACTCTGTCCTGAATCGAATGGCGTTGGCAGGTGGTCATATTGATGCGGTGAGCTTTGCCATGATCCGCCTGGCGGGCGGCGCGGTCGCGCTGGCGTTGCTGGTTCTGCTCACGCGGGGGCGGCTGCGGTTCGGTGGGGTCGGGCGAATGCTGGGTGTCGTGTCACTTTTGATTTATCTCTTTGGGTTTTCAACGGCCTACACTGATCTGGATGCAGGTCTTGGGGCACTCGTCCTCTTTGGTGTGGTACAAATCACCATGTTCGTTGGGGGGCTGGCCGCCGGGGAATCCACGCCGCCACGGCGTTGGGTCGGGGCGGCGCTGGCGTTTGGCGGGCTGATCTGGCTGCTATGGCCGGGGAACAGCGCGGAAATCAGCCTGACCCACGCCGCACAAATGGCGTTGGCCGGGGTCGGCTGGGGCCTATATTCGCTGGCTGGTCGAAAAAGCGGCGACGCGTTGATGGGTACGGCCGCGAATTTTGTACTGGCTGCGCCAATCGGGTTGGCGATCGGACTGATGCTACCGGGCATGGTGGACGTATCGGCGGTGTGTAATTGGGGTGTCGCTCTGGCGATCATGTGCGGTGCAGTCACATCGGGTCTGGGCTACGCGCTATGGTACACAGTGTTGCCGCAACTGGCGTCATCCACTGCCGCCGTGGCGCAGCTGACAGTTCCGGTGATTGCGATGGCGGGAGGGGCGGTCCTGTTGGGCGAGATGCTGACGGGGCAGTTTGTTATTGCGGCCTTGCTGGTACTGGGGGGCGTGATGGTCTCGGTATCGGGCGGGCGGCGGTAACCAGCGGACCGCGTGCCGGCACCGACGCGCGATCTACCGCACAATGCGTTCGAGTGGATCGTAGTGATACCTGTCCGAGAACGCGATTTGTGGCAAGCTGTCCGGTTTCAAGCGAATATTCTGCAACTCTGCCTGACTGAACCAGCGCCGCGTGTTCACCACCCCCTCGGGATCGATCCAGTCTGGGCTAAGCTGCCCCGCGATGGCATTACACCGGAAAAAGAGATCAACCTGATGAAACCCGCGATCGGGGTCGTGAAATTCATTGACCATACACGGATGCCCAACGCTGATGCGCAGCCCGGTTTCCTCATACACTTCGCGCGTCAGGTTATCGGGCAGCGAGGCGTGGGGATCCGCACCGCCGCCGGGCGCGCACCACAGGTCGCTCTGCCCGCCGGGGTACGCATTGACCAGCAACAGCCTAGCGTTTTCGACGATCACCGCACGCACAGCGAGGCGAATGGACATGATGGATCACTTTCATTGGACTTTCAGCCGCGTGCATTTGCGCATATCTGGAGGGGTATGAAAATGCTCGGCTTCCTTTTTGCGCTGCTCTGGCCTGCCTCGGCACTGGCCGATTGCGCGATTTTGCTGCATGGGCTGGCGCGCACAGACGCTTCTTTTCTGGTGATGCAGGAGGCGCTGGAGCGCGAAGGTTACCGCGTGGTCAGCCCCAGCTACCCGTCGACCGAGGCGCGCATCGCAGTGTTGGCAAACCAGACCCTGCCGCGGGCGGTCGCGACCTGTGGCGACGCGCCAATACATTTTGTCACCCATTCGATGGGCGGTATCCTGCTACGGGTGTGGTTGCGGGATCATCGCCCGGAGCGGTTGGGTAGGGTGGTGATGCTGGGCCCGCCCAATCATGGCTCGGAAGTGGTGGATGAACTGGGCGGTCTGGAGCTGTTTGAATGGCTCAATGGCCCGGCTGGTATGCAGCTGGAGACCGGGCAGGACACGTTCACCGAAAGCCTGCCGCCCGTGGATTTCCCGCTGGGAGTGATCGCGGGAACACGGTCGCTGAACCCGTATTTCTCGCTTTTGATCGAGGGGCCGGATGATGGCAAGGTATCGGTTGCCTCGACACGGGTGGCCGGTATGGCGGATCATATCCAGCTCCCGGTGACGCATACCTTTATGATGAACAATCCGATGGTGATCGCACAGGTTTCTGAATTTCTGACCCATGGCGCGTTCGATCACGATCTGGATATCACCGACCTCTTTTGGCGAGGTGTCCAATGACCGGACTGCATGTGCGTCTGACCGGCGCCGACGTGTTGACGCCGGACGGATTGCAGAAGGTGCCGCTGATACTGGATGCAGGACGCATTGCGGATGGCGATGGGGCCGCGCGCGAGGTCGACTTGAGCGGCTACATTGTCCTACCGGGAATTGTTGACGTACACGGGGATGGGTTCGAGCGGCATCTGGCACCCCGACGCGGTGCGATGAAGGATATTGATCAGGGGCTGGTGACAGCCGAGGCAGAGCTGGCAGCGAACGGGATCACGACGGCTGTATTGGCGCAGTTCTATAGCTGGGAAGGTGGGATGCGCGGTCCCGAATTCGCAGAACGCGTGATGACAGGAGTGGCACAGGTCCGCGGTAACGTCGTCACGGACCTGCACACGCAACTGCGGTTCGAGACACCGATGCTGGACGACTATGGTGCTGCTCTGGAATTTATTGATCGGCACAGCGTCGCATACTGTGTCTTTAATGATCATCTACCCCATGTCGCGTTGGAAAAGGGTAAGCAACCCAAAGGGTTGATTGGAAAGTCGCTGCGCATCGGGCGCAACCCCGAGGTGCATCTGGCGATGATGCAGGAAATGCATGCGCGCCGTGCCGAAGTCCCTGCGGCAGTGGACGGATTGAGTGCGGCGTTGGCAGCACGTGGGGTTCGGATGGGCAGCCATGACGATCGCAGTGCCGAGGCCCGCGCGGAGTGGCGTGCAAGGGGCGCGACGCTGGCGGAGTTTCCCGAAACGCTGGAAGCGGCAGAGGCGGCGCGCGCCGGTGGCGATGCCGTGATCATGGGCGCGCCCAACGTAGTGCGTGGCGGCTCTCATAACGGCAACGTGAGTGCGGCGGATATGGTGATGATGGGGCTCGTTGACGCACTGGCTTCTGATTATCACTACCCGTCACTGCGCCGCGCGGCGTTTTTCCTGCTGGATGCCGGTGTTTGTGATCTGGCGACAGCATGGGGATTGATCTCGGCTGGGCCTGCGCGAATTTTGGGGCTGTCGGATCGGGGTGCTCTGGTGCCCGGTATGCGGGCCGATCTGTTAGTGTTGGAGATGCGCACGCGCCGGGTCGCGGCGACGCTGGCTGGTGGACGGATCAGTTATCTTCAGGGGGATGTCGCGCAGCGGTTCTTAGGCGGGTGACGCGCGCGCATCGACAGAAATCCGGCGGCGCAGATCATGCCGATGCCCACCGTCGTCATCATGTCGGGAATATCGGCGAAAAACACGATCCCCCAGAGCACCGCGAAACCCAGATAGGTGAAATCAAACACGCCGACCACTGCGGCTGGCCCATTCTGATAGGCGATTGCGGCACCGATGCTGCCAATCAGGATCGCGCCTCCCAAGGCGACCATCAGTTGCCATTCCTCCCGGCCCATCGGCGTCCACGGCCGGGTAAGAAAACCGTCTGCCGCCGGGGCGGTCCATTGCAGCCAGAGCAGGGCCGCGCCACCAGTAAGGATAAAGCCGATGTTGAGACTGAACGCCAAAGCAAATGCGTGATCGTTCCGACAGCGCGCGCGGGTCAGGACCATGGCCAGCGCATACAGGATCGCCGCCAAGAGCGGTAGCAGACTGGCGGGACCGAAGGCATCGAACCCCGGACGCAAGATCACGAGAACACCGACGAAACCGATCAGCACAGCCAGCCAGCCCCACGCACCGATCCGCTCGCCTAGAAACAGCCCAGCGAACAGGGTGATCCATATCGGAGAGGTATAATAGACTGCGGCGGCGACAGGCAGATCAAGATGTGGCAGGCTGGCATAATAGGCAATCCAGTTCGCCGTCAGCAGAGCCGAACGCAACGCGGCCCAGCCCGGCGTGTCCGGTACGACTGCACGTCGGCCCCATAGTACCAGTCCAACGGCCAGCAACACTGCCAGCAACAAGACGGAGCGTAACACGAATATCTGCCACAGGCCGAATCCTGCGCTGCTGGCCTTGATGGCGGCGTCGCCCAACGACAGGGCCAGCACAGAGATTACAATCGTGAAAATGGCCAAAGGCAGACGGTCGGGGGTCATTGTGGCTTTTGGTGATAGGTCAGGGCATGCGCGATCAGATGCGACAGCCGCTCGGGCTCTATCTGCTCAAGCGTGTCAAAAAGAACCGCACGATTTCCGTCAAGCCGGTCCCAGCCGGGAAATGCCTGCGCATAGGCGGTGATTACAGTGCTCTGGCAATGGGCAAAGAGAGCAAAGCACGCATCACGGTGCGGTCCAAGACGCAATGTCGTTCCACCTGTCCGGGGGCGGTAGGCCGGTTGACCCCATTTCAGCGTCTCATTGATGGTAACGTTTTGCGGCAGGTTTGCCGCCACGTCATAGATGAGTGCGCGCAGATGCGAAACGCCTGCGCGCACCTCCGGCGCATAGGCGTCGATGACACATGCAACGTCGGGTGGAACAGCATCAGTCATGCGGGCCCGGCACGGTGCTGGTCAACTGACGAACACGTGCCATCGTCGGATCGTAAGGCCGATCGAATCCGGGCGGATTGGCATTGCCTGCAAATGTGCTGCGCCTGCGCCTGCGCATGGGAACGTTTCCTATCTAAGCAGGAAAAACATAACACATCATTGGTGACAATTCTTGTCAGGACGTGCGACGATACTCGGGCCATGACCCGCACCCACCGCTTGTTCCAATTGATGCAAACACTCCGGACGGTGCCGCCGCCCGCGACGGCGGCTGCGCTGGCGGATGCGTTGGGTGTGACGCCGCGCACGGTCTACCGCGATATCGACACCCTGCGAGGGTTAGGTGCTGTGATCGACGGTGCAGCGGGGTTTGGCTATACGCTGATCGAGGATGCAGCATTGCCGCCGCTCAGCTTCGATGCAGAAGAACTGGAGGCGCTGGTTCTGGGCTTACGCGAAGTGCAGCAGGTCGGTGACCCCGCACTGGCCGAAGCAGCCGGGGCGGCATTGAGCAAGATGCGCGCGCGTCTGCCGCCGGGACAGGCGCACAGGTTACAACACGCCGTTCTGAGTGCGCACCGCTACGCGCCAATGCCGGAACCGGGCATTGATGTGCGCGTATTACGTCAGGCCGCTTGGGACGAACGAACCGTACGATTTGACTATTGCGATGTGGAGGGCCGTGCCACCACGCGCAATGTTGACCCGTTGTCGATTGTGTACATGCAGGCGTCGCACTGCCTGTTGGCATGGTGTCACCTGCGTCGCGCTTTCCGCGCCTTTCGGCTGGATCGGATGGATGGGCTGGAGGTGCTGGAAACCTCATTCAGACCGCGCCGCGTGCCGCTGCTGCGCGAATGTCTGGCCGAGATGGGATCGTGCCCGCCATCGGCACCATCCCGCACGGCATCCGTTTGATGCTTCCGATTCGGGCGATCTGCGGGTACACTTCATATTGAGGCAGATAAAAAGGGCGAGGGTATGCGTACAGGATTTCTGTGGGCTGTGACCGTTGGTTTGGCGGTTTTTCAAGGCTCCGCAACATATGCGACTGAGGTTGAAACATCCCTCAGGCCACAACTTAGGCCAGAGGGATTGGGCGAAATCGTCGCGCGTCAGGCCGTGTCTGAAACGGTTCTGGCTTCTGCTGTGCGGCCAGTGCTGCGTCCGGCGAACCTGAAAGAGACACCGATCGTTCAGGTTTCGACGTCGAACCGCGGGTTTGATCAGTGGATCAAGGGATTCCGGGGGCGGGCAGGTGCGGCTGGCATCCAGTCGGGCGTCTTTGATCGTGCGTTCCACGGTATTCAGTATGACGCCAGTGTGGTCAAACTGGACCGTAATCAGTCCGAGTTTACCAAGCAGATTTGGGAATACCTCGACAGTGCCGTGTCACCGACGCGGATCACTAACGGCAAGCGAGAGCTGCGCCGCCAGCGCAAGACGTTGGATCGGATCGAGGCACATTTCGGCGTCGATAAGGAGATCGTAACCGCAATCTGGGGCATGGAGAGTGCTTATGGTGCGCGACGTGGCGACCGCCCATTGATCCAATCATTGGCCACGCTGGCTTATGACGGCAGACGCGGGCGGTTTTTCGAGGGTCAGTTGATCGCGGCGCTGAAGATTATTCAGGCGGGCGACGTGGCCCCGCGCAAGATGACCGGGTCATGGGCCGGTGCCATGGGGCACACGCAGTTTATTCCGACGTCCTATCTGGCCTATGCAGTGGATTTCACGGGCGATGGCAAGCGTGACATCTGGTCCGACGACCCGACCGATGCACTGGCATCGACGGCGGCTTATCTCGCGCGTTTTGGCTGGAAGAAGAACCAACCGTGGGGCGTAGAGGTCAAACTGCCCGGTGGTTTTGACCCCGCGCGCGCGCGCCGGTCGCTGAAACAGGCACCGTCGGCATGGGCGGCGGAGGGCATCCGCGATATGCGGGGTAAGCCGGTTCCGAATTATGGCGCGGCGTCGATTCTGCTGCCCGCAGGAACGCAAGGCGCGGCCTTTATGATCTTTCACAACTTTGGCGTGATTGAGAAGTATAACAAGGCTGACGCCTATGTGATCGGTGTCGGTCATCTGGCTGACCGACTAAAGGGCGGACCTGCGATACAGGCCAGTTGGCCACGCCAGTACCAATCTACGACGATCAAACAGAAAAAAGAGATCCAGCGGCAGCTAAAGCGCAAGGGCTATAACGTGCAGGCGATTGACGGCAAGATCGGCCCCAAGACTATTGGCGCGATCCGCAAGTTTCAGAAGTCGCGTGGCCTGCCGCCTGATGGCTACCCGTCGCGGCAATTGCTGAAAGAACTGCGCGGCAGTTAGTGGACCGTGCCCCGCGGGCGCATCACTCCATGCCGGGAACGCATGCGCCACCAGCAAAGCACTGGCGCACGGTTTCCAGTGTTGCGCCCGTCGGTTCCGAAAAGGCATCACCACCACAAGGGCCGATGGTCAGGCTGTACCCGTCGTCCCCTGACTGCAGAAACCCAAGATACTGTTCGCCAGATACGGCACTGGCGCACCATGGTCCGGCGCATTGAATTTTCAGTGTGATATGCTGGTCGAAGGGTGTCTCGAATCCCTCAATGCTCAGTGAATGGCCGGTCAGACGAGCGGACAGCAGTGTTTCGGGCGGTGTGGTTTCCTGATGTTCCCAGTCAGTAGATGGCAGACGCTCTTCGTCAAAGACGAGCGTGCCGACAACGCCGATATAGATCTCTGGCGCGGCGTGAATCCGTTGGAACGTGGCGGCCGGATCATGCGGTGTGCAGGACAAGGCTGACGCTTCAATCGGGATCAGTGCGGTGATGAGGGCGAATACTGCTGCCGAACTGCGCATCATAACTTGTCCCCGAATTCTGCCAGCACTTGCCGATACACGTCGCGTTTGAATGGTACGATGTTGCCCTCCAGATCAGCGGCGGGCAACCAACGCCATTCAGAGAATTCAGGATGTGCGGTGGCGATGTTGATCTGCTCGTCGTTCCCGGCAAAGCGCAGCAGGAACCATTTTTGCTCCTGCCCGCGATAACGCCCTTTCCAGATACGCGGCACCAGATCATGAGGCAGTTCATACCGCACCCAGCTGGTGGTTTCAGCCTCGACATGTACCAGATCGGGAGTGACGCCGATTTCCTCGCCCAATTCACGCAGCGCCGCTTCGCGCGGGCTCTCGCCGGGATCAATTCCGCCCTGCGGCATCTGCCAGGCGGGTGCATCATTGTCGATCCGCTGACCGACAAAGACTTCGCCTGCGGAATTGGCCAGCATGACACCGACGCAGGGACGATAGGGCAGCACGGCGATCTGATCTGGGGTCATTGGTGTTTCCTTGCGGTTATGGGACCGGATGCAATTGGAATACTCGGTAGCACTTGTGCGATCCAGCCAAATGAAAAACCGCCCCGCTATTGAGCGGGGCGGTGTCAATTCCTCACCAACAAAGGTTCAGGTCGGCTGAAATCCTACTTCGCCCCGTTCAGCGTGCTCAAACCCTTGAGGATGTCGATGGCATAGGCCAGCTGATAGTCTTCTTCGCGCAGCTTGGCGACTTCTTCGGCGCGGGCGCGGTCCTCTTCGATCTGGCGGATTTCATCCTCTGTCAGGCTGTCATTGTCGAGGCTGCCGCGCAGTCCTGCCTCGGTCCGGGCAAAGCCTGTGGCCTCCTCTTCGCCTTCGTCGGCGCCGTCACGATCGCGGCGCGGCTGCTTGACCAGAATATCGGGCGATACACCCAAGGCCTGAATCGAGCGACCCGACGGGGTATAGTAGCGCGATGTGGTCAGACGCATCGCACCATCGCCGCGCAGTGGCATCACCGTCTGAACCGATCCTTTGCCAAAGCTCTTGGTGCCGACAATGATAGCGCGCCGGTGATCCTGCAATGCGCCTGCGACGATCTCGGACGCAGAGGCAGAGCCTCCGTTGATCAGCACGACAATCGGTTTGCCCATAGCCAGATCGCCGGGCGTTGCATTGAATCGGTCGCCATCAGCGGGGTTGCGCCCACGGGTCGAGACGATCTCGCCCTTATCGAGAAACGCGTCGGAAACCTTGATTGCCTGTGTCAGCAGACCACCCGGATTGTTGCGCAGGTCAAGCACGATACCGTTAACCTTATCCTGCCCGCCGGCCTCTTCGATTTGCTTCTTCAGGCCTTCTTCGAGATTGGGATAGGTCTGATCGTTGAATGTGGTCACACGCAAAACGACGGTTTGCTGTTCAGTCCGGGCGCGAACTGCAGTTAGTTTGATCGTGTCGCGGATGATCGACAGATCGAATGCATCGGCTTCGCCTTCGCGCACAACGGTAATCACGATTTCGCTGCCGACCGGCCCCCGCATCAGGTCAACCGCTTCATCCAAAGTCAGGCCGAGGAC
This sequence comes from Roseovarius pelagicus, assembly GCF_025639885.1. Lineage (NCBI taxonomy): Bacteria > Pseudomonadati > Pseudomonadota > Alphaproteobacteria > Rhodobacterales > Roseobacteraceae > Roseovarius > Roseovarius pelagicus. The sequence goes on from NZ_CP106738.1 coordinate 3,092,301, forward strand.
GCTTTCGCCGTCGACATGGGTGATGAAATCACCGGCCTCGACACCTGCGCTATCTGCGGGTGTGCCGTCGATGGGCGAGACGACTTTGACGAATCCTTCTTCCTGCGTGACCTCGATCCCGAGACCTCCGAATTCGCCACGGGTCTGCTCTTGCATCGCCTGAGCGTCGTCTGGGCTAAGGTAGCTGGAATGCGGGTCAAGCGAAGTGAGCATGCCGTTGATTGCCGCCTCGATCAGTTCCGCTTCGTCTACTTCTTCGACATATTGCGCGCGGATGCGTTCGAAAATATCGCCAAACAAGTCCAGTTGTTCGTACACGCTGGTATTGCGCGTGGCCTCTTGCGCCAAAAGCGGGGCTGCAACCTGTGTCGTAACGACCACCCCGGCCAGCGTTCCGGCGGCGGCGGCCATCAGAAATTTCTTCATTGCTCAATCATCCTTGTCTGTCCTGAACCACAGCGCGGGATCTACCGGTGTGTTGTCTTGTCTAACCTCTATATAGAGGGTTTCTGTCCAATCGGAACCGGCGTCTTGTAGCCGGGCGGGCACAATCCCGTCATCACCCGGATCCAGTCCGCCCATCAACCCCACCGGGCTGTTCATGGGCAGAACCTGGCCGATTTCCCCATAAACCACGTCCATGCCCGCCAATACCAGCAGAATGCCGGATTGCGGTTCCAGAATGGCAACGGTGCCATAATCCAGCAATGGACCGCGATAGCGCAGTGTTGCAGCAGCGGGCGTCGTCACCAATGCGCGCGGCGGCGCGGCAACCAATATGCCGGGGCGGGTGATCCCTGCGGCGTCGGCCTCGCCTGCATCGCGCAAAATGCGACCCTGAACAGGCAATGGCAGCGTGCCCTTGCGATCCTCGATCCCCGGCAAAGGGACAGCCTGATCGTCAGTTGTGATCTGACTGAGGCCGCTGGCGAACCCTGTTAACGACTCGGTCGATGCGATGAGCAGCGCGGTTTTTACCGGGTCCTCGGTAAAGCGGCGGGGCAGGTCGGTGCGATCTGCAATGGCTTGGCTGAGTGCTGTACGCGCGGATTGCGCACCATTCAGGCCGTCCTGAAGCCGACCCGCCGCGCTTTGCTGTAACGCGCGCAGCACCGCCAGGTCGTCGAGCTTAGCGCGCAGCGCGCGGGCTTGTTCGTTAAGGGTTGGCGTGACATCGGCGAGGATCATGCCAGATCGCGCAGTCCCGACCGGTCCGGTGGGGTGCAGAAGAGTGATTGGCGTCGGTGTCTGGCCCATCGATTGCAGCACCCCTAGGAGCTGGGCAATCTCACCTTCGCTCGCGGCCAACTCTTGCTCCAGCGTCTGTTGGCGAATCGCCGCGCGGCGCAGTCCCTCTCTCATTGCGCGCAAACCGGCCTCGTAGGCCTGAACGGTTTGGGTGAGGGCCTTGACCCGGTCGCGCGCCTCGTGTGCTTCGTCAAGCGCGAGGGTTGCGGCCTCGAGCAGTTCTGCGGCAGCTTCGGCATCTGCGGTGGGGTTTGTTTGCGCGTGGGCGATCATCGGCGCGACACTTAACCCCAGGCTGAGAAACAAAGTGCATAGGTGCGAGCCGTATTGCTTCATGCCAACAGGCTCTTGCCGGTCATCTGTGGCGGTTGTTCGAGGTCCATCAATGCCAGCAGTGTCGGCGCGAGATCGGCCAGACGGCCTTTTTGCAGCCCGGTGCCTTCGGGGCCGCCCACCAGAATGACCGGGACTGGATTGGTGGTATGGGCGGTATGCGGCTTGCCCGATACGGGATCGATCATCATCTCGCAGTTTCCATGATCGGCTGTCACGATCATCGCGCCGCCGGACGCCTTTAACGCGGTCAAGGCACGGCCCAAACCGCTGTCGACAGCTTCGCAGGCGGCGATGGCCGCAGTCAAATCGCCGGTATGTCCGACCATGTCAGGATTCGCGTAATTCACCACGATCAGATCGTAGCGTTTTTCTATCGCGCCAACCAGTTGGTCCGTGACCTCGGCTGCTGACATCTCGGGTTGCAGATCATACGTGGCGACGCGTGGTGACGCAGCCATATAGCGATCTTCACCCGGTTCCGGCGCTTCCTTGCCGCCGTTGAGGAAGAAAGTGACATGCGGATATTTTTCGGTTTCGGCCAGATGAAACTGGGTGCGCCCGTGCTGTGCGACCCACGCGCCGAGTGTGTTCACGGGTTGCTCGTCGGGAAAAATGCAGTCCATGTATTCCGCGTGGCGACGGGAATATTCGGTAAAGCCGCTGACGATCGCAAACGCAGGCCGTTTTCCGGTATCGAAATGATCAAATGTCGGATCAGCGAACGCGGCAAGGATTTCACGCGCGCGGTCTGCGCGGAAATTGAGGCACAAGATGCCGTCGCCATCCTGCATACCGCTATAGCTGCCCAGCACGCGAGGCTTGATAAATTCGTCGGTGCGCCCCTTGCCGTAAGCATGCTCAATCGCCTCGCCTGCCGTCTCGGCGGTATAGCCGCGCCCCTGTGCCAGCGCCTGATAGGCCAGTTCGACCCGCTCCCATCGGTTGTCGCGGTCCATGGCGTAATAGCGACCGGACACGGTGGCGATAAACGCACCGGCAGGCAGGGCGCTGCGCAACTCCTCGAGATAGGATTTGGCGGAAACCTGTGCGACATCGCGCCCATCGGTAAATGCATGGATGGCCACCCGCAGGCCATGTTGTGTCAGCGCCTTGGCGGCGGCGATCATATGGTCCAAATGGCTGTGAACGCCGCCATCTGACAAAACGCCGAGAAGATGCGCCGTGCCACCGGTCTGGCGCAGTTTGTTTGCGAAACGCTGAATGCCTGGGAGATTGGCGAATGTACCTGTCTCAATGGCGCGATCGATCCGGCGCAAGTCCATCTCGACGACGCGGCCGGCACCGATATTCATATGGCCAACCTCAGAGTTGCCCATTTGACCCTGAGGCAGGCCCACATCGGGGCCATGAGTGATCAGCGTCGCATTGGGGCAGGTGGCCATCAAGGCGTCAAAATGCGGAGTCTTGGCCAGCACGGGGGCATTGGCGGTGGTGTCATCAGAGAGGCCCCAGCCATCCAAAATGCATAGAACCACCGGTTTGGGTGTGCTCATCAATCTCTCCTGCCTACAGCCTTATGCGTCTGTCTCAACTCAGGATGAGCGGACAACGCCTTGCTTGTGGCCTTGTTATCCAATGTGGCCGGGAGGGGGAATGTTGTTTGCGATAACGGTGGGCGGGAAATCGCTGCGCGCCGGGGATTCAGGTATTTATAGAAAGATGAGAGGTTTGGGACGGGCGCATTCAGCTACGGTGATAGGGAGTGCCTGCGAGGATTGTTGCCGCGCGGTAAAGTTGTTCGGCCAGCATCACGCGAGCCAACATATGGGGCCAGACCATCTGCCCCAACGATACGGACATCTGTGCCGTTTCGCGCAAAGTCGGGTCAATTCCATCCGCGCCGCCAATGACAAAGGCGAGGTCAGAGGCTCCGTCATCGCGCCATTCGGCAAGATGTCGGGCGAAACGCGGAGAGCTGAGCAACGTACCGCGTTCATCCAGCATTACGCGAATAGCGCCCTGCGGCAGAGCGCGTTCCAACAGGGCCGCTTCAGCGGGCATGCCGCCACCTTTGCGGTCCTCGACTTCATGTTCTGAGAGTGGACCGAGCGACAATGCGCGCCCGGTTCGCCCGAAGCGGGTAATGTAGTCATCAAGGAGCGCACGTTCGGGCCCTCGGCGCATCCGTCCGACAGCACAGATATGAACGCGCATTCAGCTGGGTTGGGAGGTGAACGCCTGTTGTCCGGCGGGCAACCACATCTTTTCCAGCTGGTAGAACTCTCGTACCTCGGGGCGGAAAACATGCACAACCACGTCTCCGGTGTCGATCAGCACCCAGTCGCCTGTTTCCTTGCCCTCGATGCGTGATGGGCGGTTCAGCTCTGTCTTGAGCTTGTCCATCAGTTTTTGGGCGATGGCCGAAACCTGGCGTGACGACCGGCCAGAGCAGATCACCATGTAGTCGCCAATAGCCGATTTGCCGCGCAGATCAATCTGCACGATATCTTCGGCCTTGTCTTCGGTCAGTGAGGATAGGATGCGCGCAAGCTGTTCATCGCTTGAAGCACTCGGTCCGCGGTGCGCATTTTGCGCCCCATGGTCAGCGGCCTGTGCCGCGTCAGTCGTTAAAGACAGGACAGTGTCCTCCTCTTCAGCGCACCGTCAAAGACCCCGGTGCCGGGTATGAGGTGAAGGTAACAGTGGCAGCGCAGCATTTCAACAATCTGCGACGCAGGCGGGCGGTAAAGTGCCGAAACCTGAGGCAATTTTATCAGTCGTTGGTGTCGACCACCGCAGGTGGAACGGGATCGCCAGACGAAGCCGCGCCATCTGACGGAACATCTTCCAGCATGCGCACTTCTCGCTGCGGGAATGGGATCGAGATGTCATGGGCGCGAAACGCGTCCCATAGCGCCAAATAGACATTACCGCGAATGTTGGTCAGTCCTGCCGTCGGGTCCCTGATCCAGAAACGAAGGATGTAATCCACGGAGCTGTCTCCGAAACCGACGATATGGCATACAGGAGCTTTCATCTTCAGCACGCGCTCGACCCCCGAGGCGGCCTCAATGGCGATTTTGCGCACCAGATGCGGGTCGTCGCCATAAGCCGTACCGAAATAGATATCGAGCCGTACGAATTCGTTGGAATGCGACCAGTTGACCACCTGCCCGGTGATCAGATCCTCGTTCGGGATCAGGTATTCCTTGCCATCGCGGGTGACGACAGAAGCGTATCGCGCGCCCAGCGTCTCGATCCAGCCGAAGGTCTCGCCCAAGCTGATGACGTCGCCGGGTTTTATGGACTTGTCCAACAGGATGATGATGCCTGAAACCAGATTCGAGACAACCTTTTGCAAGCCAAAGCCGAGGCCGACCCCGATCGCACCCGATAGGACCGCCAACCCGGTGAGGTCGAAGCCGACGGTTCTGAGGCCGATGAAGAACGCTGCGCCGAAAAACGTGACTTGCAGAAACTTGACCGCCAACACCTGCATGGATGGCGAGATTTCCTTGTTCTGACGTATTCGGCTGGTGGTTGTCTTGGACAATAGTCGGGCCACGAAGAACAGCGTGCTGAGAACGAACACGCCTTGAACGAGAAGCCACACGGAATACCGTGTTTCGCCAACTTCGATCGCAAGGGAATCGAGCAGTTGTTGCGCTTCGCCCGTCAGGCCGAGAATGATCAGTGTCGCCCAAATCCATCCTACGTATCGCACGAGTCCGCGCAGGAAACCGTTGACGATCAGACGTGTAATGATGGTGATAAGCAGCCATGCAAATGCGAGGCTGGCGACGATGCCGATGATATAGGATCGGCTGGGCCAGGTCGCCTCTTGCATGATCCAGTATGTTGGCCAACTGAGCAGAACGAAGAAGATCAAGCGCAGCCTTCTGTGGAACATCACGAGAAACCGCATCCGCCATTTCGGCCATCCTTCGCGGGTGCGCATCCATGCATGAATACGTGGCCCCAGAAGTGAGCGCAGAACATGCGCGCACAGGATCAGTCCGATGATGATGACAACCTGATAGGCGTTCCATGGTCTCAGGAGGCCAATGGCGAAATTATACGTCTGCTCCCAGAGGCTCAGCGCGATATCTTGAGCCTGTTGGGCCGGCGCTGCCGCCTGTTCTGCGCTGACCGCAGTATCTGTGACTTGGTCGGTTTCGTTTGCCATTCCTTTCAGCATGCCCTGCGTTGAGGCTACGGGCAAGGCTACACTGGACAGAGCGGCGCGTTTCGCGTCACATGCCGCGATCCCACGACAAGGACTGCGCCATGACGACTGCACTTCTGACCCATCCCGATTGCCTTAAGCACATCAATCCGGACGGCCACCCCGAACAGGTTGCACGGCTGGAGCACATTCTGGCGGTCCTGAGGGATAAAGAACTGACGCGGACCGATGCACCTCTGGCGGAGGATGCTCTATTGATGTTGGCGCACCCCAAGGCGCATGTCGATGCGCTCCGCGCGGCGGCTCCGACAGAGGGGCGCGTGCAGCTGGATGCCGATACCTCGATGTCGCCCGGATCGTTGAATGCGGCATTGCGCGGTGTGGGTGGCGCTGTGAAAGCGGTGGATATGATCATGGCGGGTGAGGTTCGCAATGCATTTGTCGCCTGTCGTCCTCCGGGGCACCACGCGGAACGGTCCACACCAATGGGGTTTTGCCTGTTTGGTACGGTTGCGATTGCTGCGAAACATGCGCTGGAGCATCACGGGCTAGCCCGCGTTGCTATTGTGGATTTCGACGTGCACCACGGGAACGGCACACAGGATTTGTGTCAGGACGACCCACGTATCCTGTTTTGTTCAACGCACCAAATGCCGCTTTATCCCGGCACCGGACATCCAAGTGAAACCGGCTGCGATGGCAACGTGCTAAACGTGGCACTGGCTGACGGTGCAGGCAGCGCGGCGTTTAGGCAGGCAATGGAGCGGCAGATTTTGCCTGCTGTGGCTGCATTTGCACCCGAGATGGTGTTTATATCGGCGGGGTTTGATGCGCATCGGGCCGACCCGTTGGCGGGGCTCAACCTGATAGAGGATGATTTTGCCTGGGCAACAGAGAAGATTTGCGATCTGGCGGATGTCCATGCCGGGGGGCGCATCGTTTCCAGCCTCGAAGGTGGTTATGATTTGAGGGCGCTTGCCGCTAGCACCGCGACGCATGTCGATGTCCTGATCGCGCGTGGTGATTGATACCTTCTGGTGATCCTTTGCTTCAACGGTGCCAGCGCGCCTTCTAATTTTGCGGAGCTGTTTTCATGCGTCTCGGTCTTATCCTGTTATGTCTGGCCTATGTGCTCAGCCAGTTTTTCCGGGCTTTTCTGGCCGTTCTGGGCAGCGTTCTGGCGCGTGATATCGGCACCACGCCTGAAGATCTGGCGTTTGCCTCGGGGATTTGGTTTCTCGCCTTTGCCGCGATGCAATTGCCCATCGGCTGGGCGTTGGACCGGATCGGGCCACGCAGGACAGCGGCAAGTTTGCTCTTCATTGGCGGGGCCGGCGGTGCCGCGCTCTTTGCGTTGGCTACGGGACCGGCGCATGTAACGCTGGCAATGGCGTTGATCGGTATCGGTTGTTCGCCTGTGTTGATGGCCTCCTACTATATTTTTGCGCGGCAGTTTCCGGCGACGCAGTTCGCAACGCTCGCTGCGGTGATGCTGGGCGTGGGCTCACTGGGCAATCTGGTAGCGTCATATCCGATGGCACTGGCAGCCGAAACTTTCGGATGGCGTACATCACTTTGGGGGCTGGCAGCGGTTTCAGCAATCGTCGCAGGGGGGATCGCGCTGACTGTTAGAGATCCCGAAGCTGTGGTCGGGGGCGCGCGCGGTTCGGTCCTGGATTTGTTGAAAATGCGTGCGCTCTGGCCGATTTTTCCTTTGATGTTTGTGGCTTATGCGCCTGCGGCGGCGATCCGCGGGCTGTGGATCGGTCCCTACATGAGCGATGTTTTCGCGCTGGATACCGGGCAGGTCGGTCAAGCCAGTCTGGTGATGGGGGTTGCGATGATCGCCGGCACATTTCTGTACGGCCCTCTGGATCGAATGCTGGGCACGCAGAAATGGGTATGCTTTGGTGGCAATCTGATCTGCGGTGCAGCGACAATAGCGTTGGCGCTGCTGGTTGGGCAGGGGGTCGGACTATCCATCGTACTCTGTGCCACCATCGGGCTGTTCGGGGCCAGTTTTCCGCTGATGGTGGCGCATGGGCGCAGCTTTTTCCCACCGCATCTGGCCGGGCGCGGCGTGACCCTGATGAACCTTTTCGGGATCGGCGGTGTCGGGGTGATGCAGTTTGGATCGGGGCCCTTGCACGCGGCCGTTGCAACGCAGGCAGGGGCGCAGGCCGCCTATAGCGCGCTTTTTGCATTTTTCGGTTGTGCGATCCTTATCGGATTGGTGATCTATCTGTTCAGCCGCGACCATAAACCCGAGTTGTAAGGCCTTTCCATAGGCGGGCTTTGGGTCTAAGAGGCCAGTTCCCTTTCAGTCCCATTTGGAGAGATATCATGGGCTATAAAGTCGTCGTCGTTGGTGCCACAGGTAACGTGGGCCGCGAAATGCTGAACATTCTGGCCGAGCGCCAGTTCCCGGTCGATGAGATCACGGCACTGGCATCGCGCCGGTCGCTGGGCACGGAAGTCAGCTTTGGCGACAAGACGCTCAAGACGAAGGACCTTGATACGTTCGATTTCACAGGCTGGGATATCGCACTTTTTGCCATCGGTTCCGACGCGACCAAGACATACGCCCCCAAGGCTGCCGCGGCCGGTTGCGTCGTGATCGACAACTCGTCGCTCTATCGCTACGACCCGGACATTCCGCTGGTCGTGCCAGAGGTGAACCCCGAGGCGGTCGAAGGCTATGCCAAGCGCAACATCATCGCCAATCCGAACTGTTCGACCGCGCAGATGGTCGTGGCGCTGAAGCCGCTGCATGACCGTGCCCGGATCAAGCGCGTGGTTGTCAGCACCTATCAATCGGTATCTGGCGCGGGCAAAGAGGGCATGGACGAGCTCTGGGAGCAAACCAAAGCCGTCTATAACCCGACCAAGGACGTGCCAGCGAAGAAGTTCCAGAAGGAAATCGCATTCAACGTCATTCCGCATATCGATGTGTTCATGGAAGATGGTTCGACCAAGGAAGAGTGGAAGATGGTCGTCGAGACCAAGAAGATCGTCGATCCGTCGATCAAGGTAACGGCGACCTGTGTGCGGGTTCCGGTGTTTGTCGGCCATGCTGAATCGATCAATATCGAGTTCGAGGAATTCCTCGACGAAGACGAAGCGCGCGACATCTTGCGCGAAGCGCCCGGTATCATGGTGATCGACAAGCGCGAGCCGGGCGGCTACGTCACGCCAAAGGAATGTGTTGGCGATTTTGCCACTTTCATCAGCCGTATTCGTCAGGATAGCACGATCGAGAACGGCCTGAACCTGTGGTGTGTCAGTGATAACCTGCGCAAGGGCGCGGCGCTGAATGCAGTGCAGATCGCTGAGACGCTCGGTAATCGTGTGCTGAAAAAGGGCTGAATTCAGCTAAGCCACATGCGACAGACGGATGCTAGCGGGCGCGGCCAGAACAGGCGGCGCCCGATTTCACTTGGACCGCGACTAATCTTGTTTTCAGTCGCGCAAGCCTGCCGAGGCTGCATCAAAAAGCATTGCGAGATATAGCGTGAATCCGCGTATCAGATGCTCGGCGCTTGCAAATGCGTTCAAGCCGCCAAAGATAAAGACGATCTTGTTGGAGGAACCCCATGCGCACCCTGACCCTAGTTTTCGCTCTTTTACCCGTGGCCTTATGGGCCGAGGATATACCACTCTCCAGTGAGGTGAGTGCCGTTACGATTTATCCGCAGGGGGCCACAATCACCCGCGACGTGCCCTTTGCCGCGCCTGCCGGACAACATACGTTGATCCTGACGGATTTGCCGTTGCGCACACCGCTGTCCAGCGTCCGCGTTCGGGTGGAAGGCGCAGAGATGGGTGGCGTGACCGCGCGCAATCGGTTCGTGCCGCCTCGCGATCCCGAAACCGACGCGGCTATCGAGGCGGCCGAAGCCGAGGTGGAGCGACTTCAGGATGCGCTGCGTGCGCAGCAGGGGGCGGTACGCGAGATCCGGCTCGAAGCGGAAGCGGCAGAAGCGCGGGTGGCGTTTTTGAAGCAAATCGGAGAGGGCAAGGAGGTGGCGACACTGGACGTGGTCGCATTGCGCGATCTGGTTGATCTGGTTGGCAAGGAAACCCTGTCGGCCAAGCGCGAGGCGCATGACGCGCTGATGCGCGCAGATGCAGCGTCGCGATCACTGAGCGATCTGAAGGAAGAATTGCAAAACGCCGAGAAGGCATTGGCCGCGCTGGTACCCGAGGCTGAAGCCCGTGCTATGCTGTCGGTTGCCATCGCGGGCGACGCCCCGATGGAGGGCACCATGACCGTGACCTACACCGTGCAGGATGCAGCATGGCGCCCGGTCTACGATCTGCATCTTGACCGTGCAAAGGGTACCCTGACGTTGGAGCGCGGCGCGTTCGTGGCACAGGGTACGGGCGAAAACTGGCAGGATGTCGCGCTTCGCCTGTCGACTGTGCGCCCCTCGGAGCAGACCCAGCCGGGCGATATCTGGCCCGAGCAACGCTGGATCGTCAAGGAAGAGGATGAGGAACGGTATACCCTATCTGATGCGGCCCCCGCACCGATAGTGATGGCAGAGGAGTCGGTCGTTGGCGCGGCGATCAAACCCAGCCCGAAACGTCTGACAGCGGCGGCAGATTTCGACGGTTTGGCCGTAACCTACACCTATCCGACTCCGGTTGATATTGCGACTGGCGCTGACAACGTACGCCTTGCTCTCGATACGCTGGATACCGAGGTAGAGTTGTTTGCTCAGGCTGTACCGATCGCGGATACAACCGCATTTTTGATGGCGAAATTTACCAATGACATGGGCGAATTGATCTTGCGCTCGAGCGAGGCGAATTTCTATCTGGACGGGACATATCAGGGGCAACGCGGAATTGGTATGATTGCCGCCGGCGCCGAAGAAACACTGTCCTTCGGTCCCATTGATGGTCTCCGCCTGACGCGCACCATTCTGGACCGCCAGCAGGGGGATCGGGGTGTGATCAGCCGGTCGAATGATCTGAGTGAGAAGGTCAAGATCGAGGTGGAAAATCTGACGCAGGAAACCTGGCCTGTGCGTTTGCTCGACCGTGTACCTTATTCAGAGCAAGAAGATCTGGAGATCGAATGGTCTGCCCAGCCGCAACCGGCAGAGACCGACGTGGATGGCAAGCGCGGTGTCCTGGCATGGACCTTTGATCTTGCGGCGGGAGAGACGCATGAAATCCGGCTCGATTCTGATCTGGAATGGCCGGATGGGATGGAGTTGCGCTGATTACCGGCCTATGCGCTCTGGCGGTCATGTCCGGAATCCGGCGTACCCAGCGGGCAATCGGTGATGCCAGATTGCCCGCAAACTGCGACAGACTGAACGTTTAGATCGCGACGAATTTGTGCGCTTCGGGCACATATTGTTCGATGCCGCCGCCACCAATATCGTGCCATAGCCCGTGGAGCGTTATCCGCCCCTCTTCGAGAGCCTCGCTGACGAACGGAAAGTCGGCAAGGTTTTCGAGAGAAATCAGCACCGATTCCTTTTCAAGCGCGCGGGTACGCTCGGCGTCATCCTCGATATGGGCGACACGGTCGTAACCGGGGCGCAGGATGTCCATCCAGCGACCGACAAAGCTGGATTTATCCTCTAGCTCAGGCGCGCGACCGAGGCACATCTCGTGGCACCCGCTGACGCCGCCGCAGTTGGAGTGCCCCATGACGATCAGGTGCGCGACGTGCAGGTTTTTCACCGCATATTCGATTGCCGCTGAGGTGCCGTGCTGTCCACCGTCGTTTTCATATGGGGGCACAAGGTTCGCGATGTTGCGGTGAATGAAAAATTCACCCTGATCCGCACCGAAAATCGACGTCACATGCACCCGGCTGTCGCAGCACGAGATGATCATCGCGCGGGGGCGTTGCCCTTCGTCGGCGAGCAGTCGATACCAAGGCTTGTTTTCGGCATATGTGGTTGCTTTCCAGCCGTGATAACGCTGGACCAGATATGGTGGCAGTGGGCGGGCGCGGTGCATGTCAGACCCTTCTTTTAGGCGTATTGGAATTGTTGAATAGCTGGAATTCACAGAGAATTCGAGAGAGAAATTCGCCGCCCTGAAACCTTTTGAGAAGGTTCATCCGCCACGGTGTAGCTGTCCGGTGGAGTGGGGTCCGTCCGGGCATCTGTAAAGATTCGGGGTGAGAAATTGGAACACGTGACATTGCTGAAACAGAACGAGGCTGCCCATCTTGATCCGGACAGACTGGAAGAATTATACGCTCAGTTAGGCGAAGCGGGTGCGGAAGAAGTCGTTTGCCGTGCGCTCGAGGAACTGGCGGTGCGCCTGTCGCATACTGAACGATGCTATCGCGAAGGCGCGGTGGCGGAGATGCGAAAATCCGCACGCAGCCTCTGCGCGATTGCCGATCAGATTGGAATGGCGATGCTCAGTCGGGTCGCGCGCGACGTGACCCACACCATCGACGGCGCTGACAGTGTGGCGTTGGCGGCGACGCTGGCGCGGTTGCTAAGGATCGGTGAACGCAGTCTGAGCGAGATTTGGGATTTGCAGGATATGTCCATCTGACGGCACAATCTACCGGGCGGTCAGGGAACGCAGAGAGCAAATTGGCGGCATCATTTTGGTTAGAAAACGGCTTTCGCTTGCGGGCGCTGGTGGGGCGGCTAGGCTGGGCCCTATCTGTCCCAGCTTGAAAGTGCGCCACGTGACCTCTTCTGCCAACTTGAACCCTAATTCCCTGACATTCGCGGATGACGCAGAAAATGCGATTCCATTGCATGTGATTGCTGTTGATACGCTCGATACATGGGCGAAAGCGCAACCAGACCGCATTGCCAACTGGGTGCGCGCTGCCGGATTCAGCGGCGCCTTGGGTAGTACGTTGCTGGTTCCCGATGGCAATGGCGGCATTGAAATGGCGTTGGCCGGGTATGGCTCGGATGCGGCGCGCTGCCGCGGGCGGTTTCACCTTGCGGGGTGCGCTGCCGGTCTGCCCGAAGGCATATATGCCCTGAATGGTCTGGAACCGGAATACGCGACGCAAGAGGCGCTGGGCTGGTTGTTGGGGGGATACAGTTTCGATCGATACGCCGAGCAGCGCCCTGCAAAGGCGCGATTAGTGGCTCCCGAAGGGATCGACGCCGCCCGGATCGAGATTATCGCTGCCGGCGAGGCCCTGACTCGCGACCTGATCAACACGCCCGCAGGCGACATGGGGCCGACAGACCTTGAGGCGGCATGTGGTGCACTTGCGTCCGAACACGGTGCTACGATGGAAGTGATACGCGGCGAAGCGCTGCTGGCACAGAACTTTCCGATGATCCATGCCGTCGGGCGGGCCGCAGCCGATGGCCCGCGTCTGATCGACATGGCGTGGGGTGATAGCGGTCCCAGCCTGACGCTGGTTGGTAAGGGCGTATGCTTTGACACTGGCGGGCTGAACCTGAAGCCGGGTGCCAGCATGGGGCTGATGAAAAAGGACATGGGCGGTGCTGCGACGGTTCTGGGGCTTGCGCATATGATCATGGCATTGGAACTGCCGATACGGCTGCGGGTGCTGATCCCGGCGGTCGAAAATGCAGTCGCGGGCAACGCGTTTCGGCCCGGTGACATCCTGACCGCGCGAAATGGAAAAACCGTCGAAATTAACAATACCGACGCCGAGGGGCGGTTGGTACTGGCTGATGCGCTCAGCCTTGGGGCAGAGGGCGCGCCGGATCTGATGATATCGATGGCCACGTTGACCGGCGCTGCTCGGGTGGCGGTCGGGCCGGACCTTGCGCCTTATTACGCCGATGACAGCGCATTGGTCAGCGCACTGGAGGACGCCGCGGCGCGGGTGGCTGACCCGGTCTGGCGGTTGCCCTTCCACGACCCCTATGAGGCGATGATCGAGCCGGGCATTGCTGATCTGGACAACGCACCAAAAGGTGGTTTTGCCGGGTCGATCACCGCTGCCCTGTTCTTGCGCCGCTTCGCAGTAGATACGACATACATGCATTTTGACATCTACGGCTGGAACCCTACCGCTGCGCCTGCACGGCCCAAGGGTGGTGTTGGCATGGGGGCGCGCGCACTGCTGGAAGCACTGCCGCGCATGCTGGGCCTATGACAGACCGTCGGTTTCTGGCTGCCAACAGTCGTGTGGCACATGAGAGTCTGAAAGATGATGTGCGCGCCCCTTCCTATGTCAGGGGCGAAATCCTGCGCTGCATCGTGCCATGGATCGACCTGTGCGGTACACCGGGCGGCGCGCGCGACAAGCAATTGTTGCAGGGTCAACCGCTTGAGCTGCTGGAGGTGCACGAAGGCTATGCCTTCGTTCGGGATGTCGTGGATGGGTATGTCGGGTATGCCCCCGAACACGCGATTGGCCCTACACCCAGTCCGACGCACCGTATCAGTTCGCGTATGGCGCATATCTACGCCGAGCCAGATATCAAGGCACCCGATACCGGGCTGCTCAGCTTTTTCAGTGAAGTTGCTGCTGAAGAGGACGAGAACGGCTTTCATGCAATTGCAGGCGGCGGGTACGTTGCGGCCCAACACCTCGTCCCTTTCAGGTGGCGTACGGACGATGCGGCCTCCATAGCCGAGATGTTTATGGGCACGCCTTATCTGTGGGGGGGCAACACCGGGGTCGGCGTGGACTGTTCGGGACTGATCCAGCTTGCGCTTTATGCGGCAGCCCGTAGCTGTCCGCGCGATAGCGATGTCCAACAACGGGAACTGGGCCGGGAAGTCGCGCCGGACGCGTCTCTGTTGCGCGGCGATCTGATTTTCTGGAAGGGGCATGTGGGAATCCTCACGGATCCTGAAACGCTGCTGCATGCCAACGCATTTCATATGCGTGTGGCGACCGAGCCGCTGCAAGACGCTATCGACAGAATCGGGGCCCGCGAATTTGGCGCGGTTACGGCAATCAGACGCATGGGCAGTTGATCGTGAGCGCTCTGCTTTTCGACCCGCCTTTCGGGTATCGGTTGCCGCGTCTGACGTATCGGGCGAACTCGGCTCGTGATGCATGGCGATCATATTCGAACTACTTTGCATAATGGTGGCAAACGATGGATGAAAAATTGGGTAACGCCAGTCAGGCGCAATATTGGTCCGACGGGCCGGGCCGCAAATGGGTGCAGCAGCGCGAGCCGCTTGACGCGCTGATGGCTCCGGTGCTGGATCTGGTACTGGAAGGCGCGGGGCTGACACCCGGTGCGCAGGTGCTTGATATTGGCTGTGGCACCGGCACCAGCACGATCGAGATCGCACAGGGCATTGCCCCGGGTGGGCGAGTGGTGGCAGTGGATATCGCCGCGTCGCTACTGGACGAGGCGCGAATCCGCGCCGATGGCGTGCCCGGCGCGCATTTTATTCTTGCAGACGCACAAACACATGCGTTCGAGTTGGGTGCCTTTGATATGGCGCTATCGCGGTTCGGTGTAATGTTCTTTTCCGATCCGGTGCAGGCGTTTCGTAACATCGCCAGCGCGCTCAAACCCGGATGTCCATTGATCTTTGCCGCATGGTGCGGTGTCGATGACAACCCTTGGTTCGGTATTCCCGCAAAGGCCGCAATGGACCGGTTGGGGTCTGTGCCACCATCCGACCCGCGCGCGCCGGGGCCGATGGCCTTTCAGGACGGCGAATACGTCACGGGGCTGTTGACTGACGCCGGCCTGCGGGAGGTTTCAGTCACCCGAGAGGAAATCTATCTGACGCCGGACGGCACCGCCGCAGAGGTCGCAGCATTGTCAACACGGATCGGCCCTGCCACGCGCGTGATCAAGGAACATAACGCGACGAAAGAGGATATCGCTGCGATTCAGGACGTTGTTTGCGCAAAAATCAGCGACTTCGAGACGCCAGAGGGGATAAGAGTTCCCGCCGCGATTCATATATGTACGGCCCACGCGCCGGGATGAAGGCGTTACAGGAGGGCTATTTTTGCGGCGACATGTCCTTGCTCGCTAGCAGGACTGCGGCTGCGATCATCAATGTGCCGCAAACCCGGTTGACCAACCCACCGGAAAATCGTTGCAGCGCCGACGCCGCCCGCAATCCGACCCAGCCCCAAATGACTAGGATGGTGCCATCGACGATAATGTATGTGGCGCCAAGAATCACTAGTTGCGGCAATACCGGTGCCGCCGGGTCGATGAATTGCGGAAACAACGCACCAAAGAAGACGACTGCAAAAGGATTGGCCATCGAGGTGAAAAAACCCTGTCGATATAGCCGTAACCGCGATGCAGATGCGCTGGCATTGACCTCCCCTTCTTTTTCGGGACTCAACATCAGTTGCAGTCCGATCCATGCCAGATAGGCCACCCCGATCCACTTGATCCATGCAAAGGCAGTCGCAGAACTGGCGATGATTGCAGCCAAACCAAAGGCGGCGGCGGTCATTTGCAGTGTATTGGCGCTGAGGTCGCCCAGAACCGTCCAAAGGCTGCGGCGCAATCCGTGGCGGATGCTGTTCGAGATGATCAGCAGTTGGCTGGTATCGGGGGGCGTGGCGAAAAAGACGCCAACAGCCATGAGATAAATCAAGTAGGTTTCCAGCGGCATGGCGTTTCCCTGACCTGTATTCGGCTATTCTACTGCGCGGATGAGCTTGCGCTCTAGAACCCGCAACACGGTTTTGAGGTCGCCGCCGCGTTTCAGTATCTGTCCGTCAGAGCCGATTACCGCATATTGTCCCTGCCGCCCGCGCAGGCGTGGACGTTTCTCGATCCGGTAAAGCGGATGTTCGGCCGTGCGGCGGAATACCGAAAAAACGGCAGCATCGCGCAAGCAGGAGATGCCGTAATCACGCCATTCACCAGCTGCGACCATGCGCCCGTAGAGCGACAGGATCACTGACAGCTCCGTGCGATGAAATGCCACCTGCGCAGTGTTGGCGCTTGTAGGGAAGGACGAGGAGGACTGGTAGCTCATCCTCTCAGAGTTGCCGCGAAGCGACCACAACGCAAGCAAAATCGCGGCGGTTCTGCTTTAACGCAAGCGCCTCACATTATCCTGATCTGGACTGTTGTTTCTATTAACCACACCAGACGCGTGTGATCACGCCTTGGTCGTCGACGTCAATGTTCAGTCGGTCAAGGCGATGATCCAGTGTCACGGCCGAATCCGGCGCGATAATCCGCAATGGGCGGTCGGGTCCGGAGAAGTCGTGATCAGAATGTGGTGTGCCAATCGCGGTTTCATACATCCTGGCCCCGCAGGTATCATCGGTGTCTTTTTCTTTCATCTGGCTCCACGCAAATGCCCCGAGGGCCGCGATTATCACGACGCCGACTGTCATGCCCACAAATCGGTTCATTGTTGCTCTCCTGATTGCTCGTACGCAGATTGTCAGGCAGGGCTGGAGATTCAACTCGTGGGTGCCAAATCGGTTGTAACTGCGCGGGGTTTCGCCCAAAGTCTGCGCCGTATCAGATTAAGGAGGACGCGCTATGCGCACCACAGCCGCCGTGGCCCTGCAAGCCGGCAAGCCGATGGAAATCATGGAAGTGAATCTGGATGGCCCGAAGGCCGGCGAGGTTCTGGTCGAGATCAAGGCTACAGGCCTGTGCCATACCGATGATTTCACCCTGTCCGGTGCCGACCCCGAAGGTGCGTTTCCCGCCATTCTCGGCCATGAGGGCGCGGGTGTGGTGGTCGAGGTTGGTCCCGGCGTAACCAGTCTGGAAGTCGGCGATCATGTCATTCCGCTATATACGCCTGAATGCCGGGAGTGCGACTATTGCCTCAACCCCAAAACCAACCTGTGCCAGAAAATTCGCACCACGCAGGGCGCGGGTGTGATGCCGGATGGCACCAGCCGTTTTTCAATGCTCGATGGGACGCCGATCCTGCATTACATGGGCTGTTCGACCTTTTCGAACCATACGGTTCTGCCGGAAATCGCGCTGGCCAAGGTGCGCAAAGACGCGCCGTTTGACAAGATTTGCTACATTGGCTGCGGTGTTACCACGGGTATCGGTGCAGTTATCAACACCGCCAAGGTCGAAATCGGGTCTACCGCGATTGTGTTTGGACTAGGCGGGATTGGCCTGAACGTGATTCAGGGGCTGCGGCTGGCTGGCGCTGACATGATTGTTGGGGTCGACCTGAATGACGACAAAGAAACGATGGCCCGCCATTTCGGCATGACGCATTTTGTGAATCCCAAGAAAGTGCAGGGCGACATTGTCGGGCATTTGGTCGAACTGACCGGGGGCGGCGGCGACTACACATTTGACGCGACCGGCAATGTGACTGTCATGCGTCAGGCGCTGGAATCCGCGCATAAAGGGTGGGGCGAAAGCGTCATCATCGGTGTCGCGGGCGCGGGGCAAGAAATCTCGACTCGTCCGTTCCAGTTGGTCACAGGGCGGGTTTGGCGCGGTACGGCCTTTGGCGGGGCGTCTGGCCGCACAGATGTGCCCAAGATCGTCGACTGGTACATGGACGGCAAGATCGAGATTGATCCGATGATCACCCACACCCTGAAGCTGGAAGAGATCAACAAGGGCTTTGAGATGATGCACGCAGGCGAGAGCATTCGCAGCGTCGTCGTTTACTGAACCACGACGGCGGGGTTTCGACCCGTCCCACAGAATACAAATGAGGGGGCCGCACAACTGTTGTGCGGCCCTGCACCTTGCCTCGGGCTCGTCGCTTAATACGTATGCTTGCAAGGTCGACAAAAGGAACTCACACATGAGCAAAGATACCTACACCCCGCCCGAGGTCTGGACCTGGGACAAGGATAACGGTGGCAAATTTGCGTCAACCAACCGGCCCATCGCCGGAGCCACCCATGACAAGGCGCTGCCCGTCGGCAAGCACCCTTTTCAGTTGCATTCTTTGGCCACACCAAACGGTGTCAAGGCCACGATCCTGTTCGAAGAACTGCTGGAAGCCGGATATGATGCGGAGTATGACGCTTGGCTGATTGATATTGGCGAAGGCGATCAATTCGGCAGCGGCTTTGTCGAGATCAACCCGAACTCGAAAATCCCCGCGATGATAGACAACACAGGTGCCGAGCCACTGCGCGTCTTTGAAAGCGGGTCAATCCTGATCCATCTGGCTGAGAAGTTTGGGGCTTTCCTTCCCGCTTCGGGGCCGGAACGAACCGAAGTGCTCAACTGGCTGATGTGGCAGATGGGCAGTGCACCTTTCCTCGGTGGTGGGTTCGGCCATTTCTATGCCTACGCTCCAGAGAAATTCCAGTATCCCATCGACCGCTACGCGATGGAGGCGAAGCGCCAGCTTGATGTGCTGGACCGAACGTTGTCCGAGCGTGAGTTTGTTGCTGGTGAAGAATACACTATCGCCGATATGGCAATCTGGCCGTGGTATGGTCAGTTGGTCCTCGGGCGGCTCTATGATGCGGCGACCTTCCTTGATGTTGAGAGCTACAACAATGTGATGCGCTGGGCCGAAACGATTGATGCCCGTCCCGCAGTACAGCGTGGTCGTATGGTGAACCGCGCATTTGGCGATCCGTCCATGCAATTGCATGAACGTCATAGTGCCGGTGATTTCGATACCCAGACCCAAGACAAGATTGGCGATGCGTAAACCGCTATAGCAACGCGCCGCCACCAACGATTACCGCCATTCCGATCAGCATTGTTATCACAAGGTTGCCGGTCAGGATGGCGGTACTCAGCGCCACAGCAGCCGCAGCCCAGTAGAGCAATGACGCATCGGCAAGCGATGCGGCGACCAGTCCGACGATCAGACACCCCGGTAGGTCATGCAAAAGCGGCTTCAGGCGCGGATTGGCAGCCAGAGCCCGCCCGCCAAACAGACCAGCCAGACGCACCCCATAAGAGGCTGCGGCTAACAGGGCGATGAGAGTCCATTGTGATGAGGTCATGGCTGGGCCTTTCGGGTAATGGCCGCGCTGCGGGCTGCGGCAACCCCGGCTATTGCGCCGAAAAGGATCGCATAGGCAGCTCCGATGGACATCTGAACCAGCGCAAGTGTTGTGATGAATGTCACGGCCCAAGGCAGCACAGCCTCCCGGCCGCTCCACATGGCGCGCGCCATGGCGATGAACGCGGCAGTGAAGGCAAAGCCGAGCCCGTATCCTTCGAGGTTGGGAATCGTACTGCCAGTCACGGCGCCCAACATGGTTGAAAGGGTCCAAACCGATATCATCATCATGCCTGATCCCAACAGGAACGCCGCCCCGATGGCCGGATCCTCGGCGCGGCGGGCCATTGTCAGTGCCCAATTCTCGTCTCCGGTGACATGGATCGCAATCAACCGGATCCGAAGCGGTACGTCGTGTAGCACATCCGTCAGCGAGGCGATGATACCCAGATAGCGCAGGTTCAATGCAGCACCTGCCAGCACGGCCCCCAACACGAAACCATGCGAGCCGAATTGTTCGACCGCGACAATCTGCGATGATCCGGCATGCACACTCGCGCTCATCAAAGCGACACCCCACCAAGGAAAGCCAAGCTGCGCTGCAAGCACGCCGAAGGCAAAGCCATAGAGTGCGGCACCGGCAGCTAAGGGAAGGATGGAGAGTAAACCCTGTTTCATAGCGACACTGTATGCGAGCAGGCTGATTGCATTTCGGCAATGATTGAGGAATTGTGAGATGATAGGATCAAAAAATACGAGATAGTGATGCAGAATATCGAAATCGACACGGTAGACATGCGTATTCTGGCGCAGCTACAACGCGATACACGTATCTCCATCGCGAGCCTGGCCGAACTGGCCGGGGCTTCAACGGCGTCAATCCAACGCCGGTTGAAACGACTGCGCAACAGTGGTGTGATCAAGGCGGAGGTAGCGCAACTCGACGCTCAGGCTTTGGGTTTTGGGATCACTGCCGTGGTTTCGGTCGAGTTGGAGCGAGATCGGCTGGACCAGATTGATGCATTCAAACGCAAGGCACGCGCGGAACCTCATGTGCAGCACTTTTACTGCGTCGCGGGGGAATGTGACTTTTTTATCATCGTTGTGGCGCGTGACATGGCCGATTACGAGGCTTTCACGCACCGTTTCTTCTTTGCTGATCGAAATGTACGAAAGTTTCGTACGTCGATAGCGGTTGCTTGTGAAAAGGCGACGTTGGCCCTGCCGATATAATCGTTAAACGCTCCTGCGCTTTGCGCGGTTTGATGATGCGATCTGCTGGCAACTTGAGCGCATTTCCTGCACAACATCAGGACAAGGGAGAATTTTATGGCAGATGCTCAAACCCCATTGCTTGCCGTGCTGATCGACGCGGACAACACGTCGCCGAAATGGACGCAGGCAATCTTTGATGAAATTGCCGGGATGGGCGAGGCATCCGTGCGGCGCTGCTATGGGGATTTTTCGTCACAGCAGATGAGCGGTTGGAACAAGGTGCAAGCCGAATTCGGTCTTGTGCCACATCATCAGCCCGCCAACACCGTGGGCAAGAATGCCAGCGATATCGCGCTGGTGATTGATGCGATGGATTTGATGCATTCGGGGCGGTTCAATGGCTTCGTTTTGGTGTCGTCCGACAGCGATTTCACCCGGTTGGCCAGCCGTATCCGGGAACAGGGATTAGATGTATTTGGTATCGGTGCGCAGAAAACTCCCGAGGCATTCCGCAAAGCGTGCAAGCGTTTCATCTATCTGGAGAACCTGCAGGGCAGTGGTGTATCGAACACGCCCGTCAGTGCCAGCGGCAAGAACCTGATTGAAGCGCGCGATATGCTGTTCAAGGCGATGGACAGCATCGATCAGGACAGCGAATGGTACGCGCTGGGGCGTCTCGGACAACAGATGACGACTGCGAACCCCGATTTTGATACGCGTAGCTATGGACACAAGAAACTGAGTGACCTCATCAGTGCAATCAAGGTGCTGGAGACGCGGCGCGAAGGCAATCAGTTGATGGTTCGTCGCGTCGACTGAAATCGTCGGTCTGGTGGATGGTTGCGATTGGGTATTTCACCCAAGAAGAAAGTCGTTTGAACGTAGGAATGAGTGGGCACCCTACCGCTGAGCTAAACCTCGGGCCCAATAATCAACAAGCAGGGTGCGCCGTTTTCGTATTGAAAAATACGCAGTCAGCCGACCGGCGTCGGATCGCTACGTTTGGATCAGTTCATCAACCCGGCGTGGCGTAACCCGTCATCAACCATCGCCTTGGTCTCATCCAGAAGCGAGGTCAGTGGCGAGCGGACTTCTTCACCGCACAGACCGAGGCGGGACATGCCGTATTTCACGCCAACCAGCCCCGGTTCGGTAAAAATCGCTTGGTGCAGCGGCATCAGGCGGTCCTGAATCTCCAGCGCCTTGCCATAATCTCCTGCCAGCGTTGCCTCTTGCAGTTGGGCGCAGAGCTTGGGTGCGACGTTTGCTGTGACAGAAATGCAACCGGTACCGCCCTGAGCGTTGAACCCATGGGCGGTGGCGTCTTCTCCCGACACCTGAATGAAATCGGTACCGCAGGTTATGCGCTGTTGGCAAACGCGAGCCAGATCACCGGTGGCGTCCTTGACACCGATGATGCGCGGCAGTTTTGCCAGTTCACCCATAGTGGCCGGGGACATGTCCACGACGGATCGACCGGGAATGTTATAGATGATGATCGGTAGGTCGCAGCAATCGTGCAATGCACGGAAATGTGCGATGAGGCCTCGTTGCGTCGGTTTGTTGTAATAGGGTGTGACCACGAGTGCGGCATCGGCGCCAACCTTGTGAGCATGCTGCATGAAGCGCATGGATTCGACAGTGTTGTTGCTACCTGCGCCCGCGACGACAGGAACGCGGCCATTGGCAGCGCGCACGACTTCCTCGACGACGGCTTCGTGCTCTTCATGCGTAAGTGTCGGGCTTTCGCCGGTTGTCCCGACAGGAACAAGACCGTTGCTGCCTTCGCCGATATGCCATTCCACCAGCTTCTTGAGCGTGTCGAAATCCACTGCGCCGTTCTTGAACGGCGTGACCAGGGCAGGCAAAGAACCTTTAATCATGTCGCGCTCCTTTCGGATCAGATGGGCGGTTGCGTCGCCCGTGGGATTAGAATGGCATAACCCGGCGATATGCTGCCCGGATCCGGGATTGCTCATGGACGACGGCACGGCACGCGCATAGGTTGGCGCTGTCTATCCTTTGCAATGGCAGGAAATGCAAGAGATGTTGCGCGCATTTACGGCGATTCTGGTGCTGATTTACCTCTCTGGCCCGAGTGTATCACAGCCTGTTGAGACGCGCCCCCCCAGCGCGCTGGCCAGCGCGCTTGATGCCGCGGGCGGAGGGCGGTGGACGCGTGCCTCGGAACTGGCCGCGCGAGAGGGCGCTGCCGCAGAGGCGATCATTGAATGGACGCGCCTGAGGGCTGGGCGTGGAACGACGGCAGAGGTCCTGAGCTTTCTCGCGGCGAATCCGGACTGGCCCGGCCTCGACTATCTGCGCAAGCGAAGCGAGCCCGTATTTGAGGACGCAAGCAACGCAGATGTCATCACGTTCTACTCTGGGACGCAGCCGCAGACTGCCACAGGTGTGCTGCGCTACGCCAAGGCCCTGATCGCCCGCGGCGAAACCGGAGAAGCAGAGGCGACGGTGGTTCTGGCGTGGCGCACGATGGATCTCAGCACCGCTGAGCATGTTGCATTTCTCAACGCGCACGGGCCGCTGCTGGAGCCGCATCATCTGGCACGTCTGGAGATGACACTGTGGCGCGGTTTGAAAGATAGTGCGCAAATGCTGCCGCTTGTGTCCGAGGTCGATCGAGAAGTTGCCGAGGTGCGGCGCAAGATCGCGCGTGATGAAAGTGGGCTCGATGCGGCATTGGCCAAACTGCCCGCAGACCGTCGCGACGACGCCGGGATCGCCTATGAAAGGTTCAATCGCTACCTCAAACGCAACGAAAGTGAAAAGGCCATTGCGTTGCTGCAATCCCAGAGTCGCATTGCAGGCGGGTTGGGCGAGGCAGAACGGTGGTCCGGTTGGCGGCGCAGCTTGGCGCGGCGGATGATGCGCGACGAGCAATATGCGCTGGCCTATGATCTGGCGGCGCATCATCAGCTTAGCGAGGGTGCGGCCTATGCCGATCTGGAATGGTTGGCCGGTTATCTGGCGCTACGGTTTCTGGATGAGCCGGAACTAGCGCGCGATCATTTCCAGCGGTTACGTGCAGGAGTGGAGACACCAATCTCGCTGGGTCGGGCGGGGTATTGGATCGGGCGCGCCCAAGAGGCGCTGGGCGATACCGAGGCCGCGCAAATAGCCTATGCAGAGGGTGCAGAGCACCAGACCAGCTTTTACGGGCTGCTCGCTGCGGAAAAGGCTGGGCTGCCGTTTGATGTGGGCCTCGGCGCGGCGGATGTCCCGCCATGGCGGGACGCCGCTTTCGTGAGGGGGGGTGGCACAAGCGGGTGCTGCGGCATTGGCTGCAGGGCAACGGAGCCTGGCTGAACGGTTTACGCTCGCGCTGGCCGATACTGTGGATGAGACCGGGCTGCGGCAAATGGCGCAAATGCTGAACGATCTGGATCAACCGCATTTGCAGGTGATGCTGGGCAAGCACGCTGCCCGGCGACAGATCATCCTGCCAGAAGCATACTATGCGCTGCATCCGATGATCGAGATGGACCTGCCGGTGCCGATGGAAATGGCGCTGGCGATAGCCCGCCGAGAAAGCGAATTTGATCCGACGGTGGCCAGCGGCGTAGGGGCGCAGGGGCTGATGCAGTTGATGCCGGGGACCGCCAGCGATGTGGCGCGAGACCTGAAACTGGCGCACCAAGCATCCCGTGTGCTGCGCGATTGGGAGTATAACGCACGATTGGGATCCACCTATTTGGCGCAGCTATCGGATGAATTCGGTGCAAATGTCGTGATGATGTCGGCGGGGTACAATGCCGGGCCGCGTCGACCGGCGCAGTGGATTGAACGTTTTGGCGACCCGCGCGCGGACGGTATGGATGTGATCGACTGGATCGAGCATATCCCGTTCCGTGAAACGCGCAATTACGTCCAGCGTGTGGCAGAAAGTCTGCCGATTTACCGTGCGCGGCTGGGGCGCGATCCATTGCCCATTCCATTCAGCGCCGAGTTGATCGGTGCGACGCTGCCGTCGTCACTCAAAACGGATTGACGCGATTGCGAACGTGGTCGTCCGGGCGTGGATCAGAGTCACCATTGCATTCGGTAAATAAAGGATTCTGCGGCCTTAGCGCATTGTTTTCGATCGCCCCGAAACCTTCAAACCCGCACCTATGAAGTCACGCGTTCGCGCCAGAGAGTGAACAGCCCGGCGGCCACAACGATCGTCACGCCGATCGCGACGTTGGTGCGGATCGCCTCGCCAAAGACAGAGACGCCGATAATACTGACAAAAACGAGTTGCAGATAGGCAAACGGTTGCACTGCGCTCGCTTCGGCGACTTCATAGCATTTGATCAGCGTGTAATGTCCGCTGGCACCCGTGATGCACAAAATAGCCATCCAACCCCAATCGGCTGTTGTCATGGGTTCCCAGAACCACATGCCAAAGATAGTCATGCCGATTGATCCTACGACCCCGGTCCAGAAAAAGCTGGTCGCGGCGCTGTCTTGTCGCGCGACGTATCGGGTGAGCAATCCGTAAAGCGCGAACATCAGCGCCGCGATCAACGGAACAATCGCCTCGGGCTGAAAGACGCCAATGCCTGGTTGTAGAATGATGAGGACCCCTATGAAGCCGATGCCAATCGCGGTCCAGCGCCGCCAACCCACCCGTTCGCCCAGCACCGGACCGGACAGGGCTGCGATCAGCAAGGGGTAACAGGCAAAGACCGCGTGGCTCTCAATCAGTCCGAGCAAAGTGAAAGCCAGTACCATCACGCAAATTTCGGTAACCAGCAGCAACGCGCGGAACGCCTGCAACAGAGGTTGGCGCGTGCGGGCGGCTGCACGCATTCCGCCCGCCTTGCGCCCCGCGATGGTGATCACAAAGGCCGCGAAAAACCAGTAGCGAACCATGATCACCATATAGACGTTGTATTCGCCTGCCAGATGTCTCGACAGTCCGTCCTGCACCGCAAAGATGAAGGTGGTCAGCAACATCATCCATATGCCGAGCTTCGTATTCTGTTCGGTCATTTTTTGCGTTCCGCAACTGTCATGTGTCGCTTGCGCCCGTATCCCGGCTGGCGTGATACGTCAAACCCTGCATCGGCTAATCCACGCCGGACAAAACCAGCGGCGGTATAGGTGGCAACAGTGCCAGAGGGGGCTGTGTGGTTGAAAACCGCCTGCATCAGGTCTGGCTGCCACAATTCAGGGTTCTTGGCTGGCGAGAACCCGTCGAGAAACCACGCGTCTGCAGTACCTTCCCATTGGGGTAATGTCTGGCGTGCATCACCGATTATCACCTCCAGTATGGCACCATCGCCTAGATCAATCCGGGGGGCATTGGCGGTCCATCCGGCGAGCAATGGCGCTGCGAGTGCCGCCAAAAGCGGATATCCCGCGAGCGCACGCCGCATGTCGTCCGCATGCATGGGAAAGGCCTCGAATGAGGTCAGGTGCAGATGCCCTGGCGCGCCAATGGCGCGCCAGGCAGCAAGCGTCGTAAGCATGTTTAGCCCGGTGCCAAAACCCAATTCTGCGATGCGAAATCCATCGCGGAATCGTGCGGGCAGCCCATTACCCTGTAAAAAGACATGCTCCGTTTCCGCCAGCCCGTTATCAAGGCTGAAATAAGGGTCGTCGAACCGGGTGGAGATCGGAACATCACCTGTTCGCCAGTCCAGTTCGGCCTGCTGGCCCTGCATGTTTTCTTCCTTTATCACCTGCGCCAAAGAGTTCCGGCGAACGGGGCGACCATGCAAGGGAGGGCGCGCTTTGACAATGGTCGATGTGACAGTAATGGGAGCTGGAATTTTCGGGCTGTCGGTTGCGTATTCTTGTGCGCGGCGTGGCGTGCGGGTGCAGGTGATTGATCCGGGCGGACCGGGGGCAGGGGCCTCTGGCGGGATCGTGGGGGCGTTGGCGCCGCATGTACCCGAGCACTGGAATGACAAGAAGGCGTTTCAGTTGGATAGCCTGCTGCTGGCGGACCGCTGGTGGAGCGACATCGCCCAAGCGTCGGGACGCGATCCCGGCTATGCCCGGTCGGGGCGGTTACAGCCGGTGGCGGATGATGCCGCGCGTGTGCTGGCCGAGGCGCGCGGCATCGGCGCGCGTGATCTCTGGCGTGGACAGGCCGATTGGCAGGTTGTCGCATCTGATGGCACTGAATGGACGCCCCTGACCCCGTCAGGTTTGCTAATCCGCGACACTCTGAGTGCGCGCGTTCACCCGCGCCGAGCGTGTGATGCGTTGGCGGCTGCAATCGTTGCGCATGGTGGCCGTGTTGGATGCGCCGGCGAGCCACTTGGCGCCGTCGTGTGGGCTACGGGTGTCGCAGGGCTGGAGGAATTGACCACCGCACATTCCCGGCAGGTTGGAAACGGGATAAAAGGGCAGGCGGCATTGCTGGAATACGATGCGTCTGATCTGCCGCAAATCTTCGTCGATGGTGTTCACATTGTCCCACATAACGATGGAACCGTCGCCATTGGGTCGACTTCAGAGCGTGACTTTGACGATCCGGCCAGCACCGATGCGCAACTCGACGTCGTCATCAGCCGCGCGCGCAATGCCGTGCCTGCGTTGCGGGATGCGCCGGTGATCGCGCGGTGGGCGGGAATACGTCCGCGCAGCCGAAGCCGCGCGCCGATGTTGGGCGTGCATCCATTGCGCGCGGATCAATTCATCGCCAATGGCGGATTCAAGATCGGTTTTGGGATGGCACCGAAGGTTGGTGAAATCATGGCAGATATGGTGTTGGACGGTGTGGACCGCATACCGGGTGGCTTTCGCCCAGAAGCGTCTTACTGACGGCTCTTTCGCCCACTCGGACAATCGGGCAGAAAGGGCGCATGACACCTTTCGATCTTGTTCTTACACCCACCGGATTGCGCTATATGGGGCAACGGTTCCCCTGCACGATAGGGCGCGGTGGATTGAGTGCGCAGAAACGCGAAGGTGACGGTGCCACACCTATCGGCACACACCGGATTGTCGGGTTGTTGTACCGCCCCGATCGTCTGGCACGCCCTGCGCGTTGGGCGATCCCGATTCGGCCCGGTGATCTTTGGTCGGATGCGAGCGGTGCAGTCGATTACAATCGATTGGTACGGGAGCCCTATGCAGACAGCCATGAGACGTTGCGCCGGGCCGATCCACTCTATGATTTGATCGTGGTAACAGATTGGAATTGGCCGGATGCGCAGGCTGGTCGCGGGTCATGTATATTTATGCACCAATGGCGCAGGCCGGGTTTTCCGACCGAGGGTTGCATTGCATTGCGGCGTGACCATCTGCACCGGATCGTAACAGAGATTGTTCCCGGTACCCGCCTGATCGTGCGCGACTGACTGCCAAAAGGAATGGTCGGTGTGGCTGAAGTTTTCATTTTTCTGGTGATATTAGAAAAAACCATAATCCGACTGGTCGAACCGTAGCGCCGGCATCATGATTAGGTGTTCCCCCTATGGTGCACAACAAAAAATGCGACCGCAGTAAGTTGATTTTTGAATACTTATTGAAAGTCGAACTTATAGCTGCATTTTAAAACTTCGGATAGCGTCAGTGGGAAGTTCCGTGGGGTGGATGGAATATCATCCAATGGAAAAGGCGCATTCAAAGCATCAAAATCATATGATTGATCGTAACCTGATTACTACGAATGGTTGATGTGATTTGCTTTGCACAACTTCTTACGACGAGTTAAATTAAACAATGCCTAGAACAAGAACGAATTAAGGATTGAAAATTCATGTCGCAAATTGACTTGAAGAAAATGAGTATGTCGGAACTCCGCGCGCTGGAGAAAAAAGTCGCGCGAGCAATTGTTTCGCGACAGAAGCAAGAGCGCAAAGATGCGTTGGCTGTGGTTGAAGCGAAAGCAAAACAATTAGGATATTCGCTCAACGAGCTTTTGGACAATGCAAAATCCGGCACAAAAGAAGCCGCCGCGAAATCTGCAAAGCGGGGTAAACCCGTTGCGCCCAAATACCGCAATCCAGAGGATCCCAGCCAGACCTGGACCGGTCGCGGTCGCCAGCCGAACTGGATCAAAGAGGCGGTTGCTTCGGGTACACCGATCGAGACCTTCGCAATAGGATCGTGAATTATCCGGGCTGGGGTATTACCTCAGCCCGTTTGACGTGTGCCGAAAATCGCGCTGCCAACGCGCACATGTGTGGCACCCAGCGCGATGGCGCTCTCGAAATCGCTGCTCATGCCCATCGATAATCCGGTCAGATCGTTGCGCTTGGCGATCTTGGCAAGTAACGCGAAATGCAGGCTGGGTTCTTCCTCCACGGGAGGAATGCACATCAGTCCTTTGAGTGGTAAATCCAGATCGCGGCATTCGGCGATAAAGCCATCTGCATCAGCAGGTAGAACGCCTGCCTTTTGATCCTCTTCACCGGTGTTGACCTGAATGAAGAGATCCGGACAATGCCCTTCCTCCTGCGCGACACGAGCAATGGTACGGGCGAGCTTTGGACGGTCCACGGAATGGATGGATTGAAACAGATCAAGTGCCTGACGCACCTTGTTACTCTGGAGTGGACCGATCAGATGCAAGTCCACCCCGTCGAACGTTTTGCGGAATTCGGGCCACTTGCCGGCGGCCTCCTGCACACGGTTCTCGCCGAAACACCTATGTCCTTCGGATAGCACGGCTTCTACCCGTGCGTCTGGTTGCACTTTGGATACTGCGATCAGCGTCACGGAATCGGCGGATCGGCCTGAGTCGATCGCGGCGGCGCGGACTCGGGTGGTGATATCGCTTAAGCTCATGAATCTGTCTCTCCGGTTTAACGCTGCGGCTATGGGGCAGGAGTAGATCAGGCACGGGACCGGATGCAAACTGTGAATTGGCATCCCGGCGCTGGTAAAGCTAAACCGCTTGCTCCGATGGCGCAGCTTGGATAGTAGAGAGGGGCAATTAATGTCGGGCGGTGGTATGATCTTTTCTTCTGCAAAGCGTGTATTCGGGATGCTGGCCTGTCTGGTCATCGTGGCCGCCTGCGGTAACGAGCCACCGAAGTTCGATCCCGATGCGGTCAAGGTCGAAGGCGGCAAAGAGGCGACCACAGGCGGCGTGACCAACGGCACCAGCATTTTTGATGCGTTCCGTGGCGATAAAACCGGTGTCAAGGTGAACCGCTTCTTGTGGACCGCATCGCTGGATGTGCTCGATTTTCTGCCGATCCAGTCTGCTGATCCCTTTACTGGCGTGATTTCTACCGGGTATGGCGTTCCACCGGGTGGCGGACGTGCCTACCGGGCGACGATCCTGATCAGTGATCCGGCGCTTGATGCGCGGTCGCTCAATGTGGCACTACAGTCCAAGGGTGGACCCGTTGCGGCAGGCACCCAGCGTGCGGTCGAGGACGCCATCCTGTCACGTGCGCGTCAGCTCCGAATCCAAGCGGGTAAGTTCTAATCCTCGAACCGCCTGTGCGCCTCTGGGGCATACAGTCGATTGAGGAAGAGGCTGACAGAGCGATAATCGAATCCTAAGCTGTGATGGTACCTTTGGGGTGTAATCTATGGATTACCCTGCTTTGAAGGATGGCTATTGAAAAGGGACGCATCGTGACTGCTGATATTCTGATTCGACCATTGAGCGAGGATGATCACGCCGACTGGCACCGACTTTGGACGGCCTATCTGGAATTTTACGAGACAAAGCTGCCTGAAGATGTATTCCAAACGGCGTTCTCGCGTTTGCTAAGCGGTCAGCCGGGAGAATATCAGGGGCTCATTGCCGAATTGGATGGCCGCCCTGTGGGCCTTGCCCATTTTCTTTTCCACCGCATTTTGTGGTCGGTCGAGGACACTTGTTACCTGATGGACCTTTATGCGGACCCTGCGATACGCGGCAAGGGCGTCGGGCGCGCATTGATCGAGGCGGTACATGCCACGGCCCGGTCGGCGGGCATACCGGGCATCTATTGGCAGACGCAGGAATTCAATTACAAAGGGCGTATGCTCTACGACAAGGTTGCAGAAAAAACGCCGTTTATTGTCTATGAGAAGAACAGCTAGTTCACTTTGTTGATTTTCCGTCAGACAACCAGCGGCAGATCCATCAGTTCTGTCACCCATTTAATCTGACGCGGCAGACAGATCGTTTTAAGATCATATTGCGATTGCATGAGGGCGCGGGCATTGCGCCCCAGATCGGCGCGCGCCTCGGCATCCTCCAGCAGTTCGCAGACCTCATCGACCAGCGTTTCACCGTCAAAGAAATCGACCATGCGGCCGGTTTCATCATCGGTGATCACCTCGCGCACCGGGGCAGTGTCGCTGGCGACGATCGCAGCCTCGCAGGCCATCGCCTCCATAAGGCTCCAGCTGAGGACGAAGGGATAGGTCAGGTACACATGAACCCGGCTGAGTTGTAGAATGCGGGTGAAATCGGCGTGCGGAATGCGGCCCAGAAAATGCACGCGCTTCCAGTTCTCTGCGCTGATCTGGCTTGCGACCTCTTCGCGAAATATCTGTTTCCAAGTTTTGCCACCGGGCGGTTGGGCACCGTAGCTGACTTCGTCGCCGCCGATGATGATGACCCTAGCGTTCGGGCGCTCCTTTAGCAGCCTTGGCAGCGCCCGCATAAAAACGTGATAGCCGCGGTAGGGTTCCAGATTGCGATTGACGAATGTGATGATCTCGTCGTCGCGCGTATATTCGGTGTGCCCTTTCAGCTTTAACCGCACGTTGGGTGCGGGTCTGGACATCGCGGTGTCGATCCCGTCGTGGCAGATCGTGATCCTGTCGCGAAATTCCGCCGGGAAAGTGTCGGCCTGAAATCGCGTCGGACTGATCCCGGCCTCAGCCATTGGGAAATGCAAATGGTTGTTCAGGTTCTTCAATCGAATGCGCAGCGGCTGCGATTCAGGATCGTTCGAGGGAAACTCCGGGTCAAAATCCAGATGTGGATAACCCGGCTCGTGATAAAGTTCGCAATAAAGACCCAATCGCGCGCGAGGCCACAGATCACGCAGGAACATCGATTCGCCCCAGCCAGGATGTGCGAGAATGATATCGGGCTTGTAACCCTGATCGCGCAGCGCACGGGCGGCGCGATAGCACGCCTCGCCGCGCGTTACCTTGGTATCAAGGTCCAGCAGCCAGGGATGCAGTTTTTGGCCATCGCGCTTGGGCAACGTATATGGACGAACATCTACACCTTTCCAGTTTGTCGTGTCCTTTACGCGTAAGGTCAGCGCGATGCAGTCATGCCCGGCTTCTGCCAGTGCCGGAGCCAGATGTTTGTATTGACCGGGAAAATTCTGGTGAATGAATAGGATCTTCATATGCTTGCGCTGCCTGCTGCCCTTTTTGTTCCGTTATAGGCGGGGTGGGGCGGGCTGCATAGGGCGGCGTGCCCGTAATGTGAGCCAATCAGACCCAAACAGCGATGCTAATCTCCACCTGCCTCTGGACCCCGCGCCGCGCCCGGCCTATCACCGCTAACGACGCATTTTGACCAAAGAAGGGGCGCCGCCCATGTCGCGCTATTCCGCCGCCGAGATCGAAGCCAGATGGCAGGACGCCTGGGAACAGGCATCTGTGTTCCGGGCTGCCCGCTCGGATGACAAGCCGAAATACTATGTGCTGGAAATGTTCCCGTATCCGTCGGGTCGTATCCATATGGGGCATGTCCGCAACTACACGATGGGTGACGTGATCGCGCGGCATAAGCTGGCGACCGGTCATAACGTGCTGCACCCGATGGGCTGGGACGCGTTCGGCATGCCAGCAGAGAACGCGGCCATGGCGATTGGCGGTCATCCAAAGGACTGGACCTATCAGAATATCGCCGACATGCGCGATCAAATGAAACCTCTTGGCCTGAGCATTGACTGGAGCCGCGAATTCGCCACCTGCGATCCAGAATACTATGGTCAACAACAGGCGCTGTTCCTCGATATGTTGGAGGCCGGGCTGGTTTATCGCAAGAATGCGGTGGTCAACTGGGATCCGGTGGACATGACGGTGCTGGCCAATGAGCAGGTCATCGACGGCAAGGGGTGGCGTTCTGGCGCGGATGTTGAGCGGCGCGAGCTGACGCAGTGGTTCTTCAAGATTTCCGACATGGCCGAAGAATTGCTGGATGCACTTGATACCCTCGACGACTGGCCTGCCAAGGTGCGGCTGATGCAGGAAAACTGGATCGGCAAATCGCGCGGTTTGCAGTTCTCTTTTTCACTGATCGACGGACCTGAAGGGTTCGACCGGGTCGAGGTCTATACCACGCGCCCTGACACGTTGCTGGGCGCGAGTTTTATCGGTGTGTCGCCCGATCACCCGCTGGCCAAGCATTTGGAGAAAAGCGATGAGGCGCTGGCGGCGTTCAGTGCAGAATGTCGCAAAGGTGGCACCACCGCCGAGGCATTGGAGACCGCGGAGAAGCGCGGCTATGACACTGGGCTCCGGGTGCGTCATCCATTCGATACATCGTGGGAATTGCCGGTTTATGTCGCCAATTTCATTCTGATGGATTACGGCACCGGCGCGATTTTCGGCTGCCCTGCGCATGACCAGCGGGATTTTGATTTCGCCCGCAAATACGACCTGCCGATCATCCCGACCTATCTGCCATCCGAGGATGCGTCGCCTGACCTGAACGAAGCGTATGTGCCGCCCAAAAACGAAACCGTTTTCTATAACAGCGGCTTTGCGGGCGAGGCCCATCAGACAGGCAACAAAGCTATCGACGCGGCCATCGACTTTTGCGAAGGGCAAGGCGTCGGGCAAGGCGTCACGAAATTCCGTCTGCGCGACTGGGGGCTTAGTCGGCAGCGGTATTGGGGATGCCCGATCCCGGTGGTTCATTGCGAGGCGTGCGGCGTCGTGCCCGAGGCCAAGGAAAACCTGCCCGTCCGCCTGCCCGATGACGTCAGTTTCGATGTTCCCGGCAACCCGCTGGATCGTCATCCGACGTGGCGGCAGACCAGTTGCCCGGCATGCGGCAGGGACGCGCTGCGCGAGACCGACACGATGGACACGTTCGTGGACAGCTCTTGGTATTTTGCGCGCTTCACCGCGCCGCGTGCGGATACACCGACCGATCTGGCCGAAGCGGCGTACTGGATGAACGTCGATCAGTATATCGGCGGCATCGAGCATGCGATTCTGCACCTGCTCTACAGCCGGTTTTTTGCCCGCGCGATGCACATTACCGGACACCTGCCGAAATCGGCGATCGAGCCGTTCAATGCGTTGTTTACGCAAGGGATGGTCACACACGAGATTTACCAGACGCGCGATGACAATGCCCGGCCCGTATATCACCTGCCAGAGGACGTAACCGACGGTAAGCTGGCTAATGGCACACCGGTCGAAATCATCCCCTCGGCCAAGATGTCCAAGTCCAAGAAGAACGTCGTCGATCCTGTCAGTATCATATCCGCCTACGGCGCTGACACGGCGCGCTGGTTCGTTCTGAGTGACAGCCCACCGGAACGTGACGTGGAATGGACGGCTGCCGGGGCCGAGGCGGCGCACAAGCACCTCAGCCGGGTGTGGCGTATCGTGAATGAAATCGCGGCAGTTACATCTGGCGATGGCTCGCCAGAGGCGGACGAGGCGCTCTTGCGTGAAATGCACAAGGCGATCCATGATGTAACGGGCGGGGTCGAAAGCTTTGGCTTCAATGCGGCCATTGCGCGGCTCTATGCCTTTACCAACACGTTGTCGAAATCCACTGCCGGGGCGGACGCCAAACGCCGCGCTGCTTCTGCTCTGGCACAGCTGATGTCGCCCATGACGCCGCATCTGGCCGAGGAGCTGTGGCAGATGCTGGGAGGCGAGGGCCTGATCGTGACGGCACCTTGGCCGGTGGCCGATGCGAGCATGCTGGTGGATGACACCATCACATTGCCGGTACAGGTCAACGGCAAACGCCGGGGCGAGATCAATGTCGCGCAGGATGCGCCCAAGGAAGAGGTTGAAAAAATCGCGCTGGCACTGGATGCTGTGCAAAGAGCGATGGACGGCGCGCAGCCCAAGAAGGTGATTGTTGTCCCGGGGCGGATCGTGAATGTGGTTGTTTAGGGCGTTTCCGCTCGCGACAACTAGTTGATGGTCGTCCAAATGCCGCGCATGAATGCAACTGGTGATACGTTTTTGACATGATCGACACACGCCATTCCCGACGTCTCTTCTGCCTCGGTAGCCTTGCGGTACTCTGTGCCTGTGGGTTTACGCCTGTTTACGGACCCGGCGGAGGGGGGGCCGCGCTGCAAGACGCGGTGTTGACTGATGCGCCTAAAACACGGGATGCGTTTTTGCTGGTCCGAGAGATCGAGGAACGGCTGGGCCGTGGCAGCCCCGCCACTTATGGCCTGTCTTATGCGATCAAGGTCGACGAAGAAGCGATTGCCATCGACCAGAATGACGTGACGCAGCGCTATAATCTTCTGGGTGAAGTCACTTATGCCCTACGACATTTGCAGACAGGTGCCGTTGTGACGTCTGGCAAGGTCAACAACTTTACCGGATATTCCGCCTCGGGCTCTACCGTTGCGACGCAGGCGGCAGAGCGTGACGCGCGCGAGCGACTGATGTCGATCCTGGCAGATATGATGATCACGCGGTTGGTCGTCGCTGCTCCGACCTCGGCCACATGAAGCTCGGCCCGCGCGACGCGCCGGGCTATTTTGCGCGGCCCGAAGCGACCCGTACCGGGTTGTTGATTTTTGGCAATGACGCGATGCGTGTCGCATTGCGGCGGCAAGAGGTGATCGCGGCCCTGATCGGCCCGCAAGGCGAAGAAGAAATGCGTCTGACGCGCATGCCTGCCGCTGACCTGCGCAAAGATCCCGCTCGGCTGATGGATGCGATCAAGGCGCAAGGGTTCTTTCCGGGCCCGCGCGTTGCATTTGTCGAGGACGCGACTGAGACGCTGGCCCCCCCGATCCTTGCGGCCTTGCAGGACTGGCAGCCGGGGGATGCTCAGGTTATCGTGACGGCGGGTGCGTTGAAACCTACGTCGAAATTACGCAAGGCGTTCGAGGCGCATGGAAATGCTTATGCAGCAGCAATCTATGATGATCCCCCCTCCCGAGGAGAGATCGAACCGATGCTGGGCAAGGCTGGCCTAACGGAAGTTTCACCCGAAGCGATGACCGACCTTGTGGCGCTGTCGCGCGCGCTGGATCCCGGCGATTTCCGGCAGACATTGGAGAAGTTGTCGCTGTACATGCTGGGCAGCGATGCAGCGCTCAGTACTGACGATGTTGCGACCTGTGCGCCTGCCTCAACCGAGGCTGATCTTGATGATGTCCTAAACATCGTGGCCGAATCCCGATCGGGTGAGATCGGCCCGATTATGAAGCGTTTACGGGCGCAGGGTGTGCAGCCTGTCGGCCTGTGCATTGCGGCGATGCGTCACTTTCGTACGCTTTATACTGCGGCATCTGATCCGGGGGGGCCTTCGCAGGGGATCGCGCGAATGCGCCCTCCTGTGTTTGGTCCGCGCCGGGATCGGATGACTCGTCAAGCACAACAATGGGGGGCGGATCGACTGGAGGCGGCACTGGTGCTGTTGACCGATACCGACCTGCACCTTCGCTCGGCCGGGCAAACCGCACCACAGATGGCACTGGTGGAAAGGACGTTGATCCGACTTGCAATGATGGGAGCCACACGATGATCCGTTTTCTGTCCGCTCTGGCAACGCTGTTTTTGCTCTGCGTACCAAGCAATGCAGAAGATCTGGGCAATGATCCGCGCGAGCTGCAACGCACCTATGAGGCCGCGCTTGTCTACGTTCCGGATGAAGTGCATGGCGCACGACGTATCGGAATCGGTTCATTGGGTGATTATCTGGCCGCTCGGGATGGCCAGAAACTGGTGCTCTATATGCACGGGTGCACTGGCATCATCTCGATCGCGCATGACGCGGGAAGGATGTACGCGAATGCGGGATACATCTTTGTGGCACCGGACAGTTTTGCGCGTGAGGACAAGCCGGTGAGTTGTCGCGCCGATCCACCAGAAGGCGGATTGCACCGGGCCGTGTTGGGATGGCGGCAGGCCGAGCTGGATCATGCCCGTGCGCAGTTATCCGCATTGCCCGGAATGGACGGTGCGCAGATAGTTCTCGCTGGCCATAGCGAGGGGGCCGTTACCACCGCGACATATGACGGTCATGGCTTTGCGGCGCGGGTGATCGAAGGATGGACCTGCAATGCTGGCTGGCCGGAATACATCGGTCTGAACGCGCCCAGCACAACGCCCGTGCTGTCACTGGTGGGCAAGCGTGACCCATGGTTCCGCCTGCCCGTGTTGCGCGGCGATTGCGGAGAGTTCATGGATGGCAATGATCAGTCGTTGGTCTTTGGCCGCGATGACCCGCTCTATAAACAGCACTGGCTCTCAAAAGAGCCGCGCGTACAAAAGATCATCCTCGATTTCCTCGCCGCCAATCTTTGAACGCATTCACTCCTCAGCAGGTGGAGCAAACATCGCGAATACCTCGGCCCCCGTCATTGTCTTGGTTTCTTGGGCAAAACGGTAGCCATCAGGCTTTTCGTCGATAAATATTTCTTCGGTCAGGTCGATCCCATCTGAATCATCCAACGTCCCCAGAGCTACGTGATAGGTGCCCTGATGCGGCCCGGGGGCGGTCACGCGATAATAGAGCGAGCTCCCGCATTTGCTGCAAAATGCCCGTTCAGCCCATTCGGATGATGTGAACGTGGTGACTGCCTCTGCGCCGGTGATTGTCAGCCCATCGGGGGGTGTCTGAAGGCCGAGGTATACGCCGCCTGACCACTTGCGACACAT
The DNA here is from genome assembly GCF_025639885.1 of Roseovarius pelagicus. Classification (NCBI taxonomy): domain Bacteria; kingdom Pseudomonadati; phylum Pseudomonadota; class Alphaproteobacteria; order Rhodobacterales; family Roseobacteraceae; genus Roseovarius; species Roseovarius pelagicus. The sequence goes on from NZ_CP106738.1 coordinate 3,129,838, forward strand.
GCTGCAATGGCATGCGCCGGTATGGGCGGGGCGGGCATTCATTACATAGCTCACGGTACCGCAGAGGCAGGATCCTGTTCTGGACATGGGATGGCTCCATTTTCGAGTTGTTAAACTGGTGAGAGAAATAACATGAATGAGGTGACAGTTTTTGTCAGCATTCAGTCCCATTGCATTCCGCGTGAGACTGCGCCACTCCTTCGGCGTACTTATCTTCAGGAGAACCCAGATGTACGAAGTGATCGGAACCCGCGCCAGCCGTGCTCTGCGTGTCCTTTGGATGCTCGAAGAGATGAACGTCCCATATACTCACACAGCTTGTGCTGCTCGCAGTGACGCGGCGTTTGCGGCGAACCCGTCGGGAAAAATTCCAGCGATGCGGGTAGATGCTGAGCTGATCACCGATTCGGTCGCGATTATGACTTTCCTCGGGGACAAGCATTCGATGTTCACCCATCCGGCGGGCACCGTGCAACGTGCGCGGCAGGACGCGCTGACGCTTCAGATTCTCGATGACATCGACGGGGTACTCTGGGCGACGGCGCGGCATACGTTCATTTTGCCCGAAGAGCACCGGATACCGGCCATCAAGATACCGATGAAATGGGAGTATGCCCGTAATCTCGCACGTCTTTCCGTTGCGATGCAGGGGCCGTTTCTGATGGGGGACGATATGACTATCCCCGACATGCTGCTGGCACATTGTATGCGGTGGGCAGAGGTCGCCAAGTTTCCTGATCCGGATGAAAAACTCGCTGATTTCAAAGCTCGGATGGAGGCCCGCGAGGCGTTTCAGCGCGCGGTGGCAATGCCGTGATCTGCTGTCCACCGGGCGGCGTGGCGTCCCGCCCATAGCCCTGTCGCCAGACAGGCCGTGATCAGGTAACCTCCAGTCGGTGCCTCCCAATCCAACATTTCGCCCGCCGCGAACGTACCGGGCCGGTCGCGTAGCATGAGCCCGTCATCGAGCGTATCCCAGCGCAGCCCGCCGGCGGTCGAGATCGCCTGATCCATCGGCATTGGCCCTGCATGGCGGATTGGCAGAGCTTTGATCAATGGTGCAATGTCATCGGGCAGGGGGCGGGCGAACTCCATCAATAGCGCCTGTTTCTCTGGCGTCAGTTTCAGCGATTTACGTAAATGGTTTCCAAGGCTGATCTTGCCACGTGGACGGGTCAACCGTTCACGAACACTGTCCACAGTAACATCGGGCATCAAGTCAATGGACAGCGCGGCGCCGTCGCGTATCGCTCGTGACACTTCGTAAACGCCGCCGCCCTCAATGCCGTGTTTCGTCAGGACAAATTCACCACGAGACACCGTGTCTCCGGCGTACAATGCTATCCCCTTGATCGCACGTCCCATATACGGGCGCATATGGTCTGACCAAGCGATCTGAAATCCCATGTTCGCTGGCTGAAACGGGCTGGTTTGCCCCGGCAGATGTGCCGCCCATGCGCCATTCGACCCAAGGCGCGCCCAACTGGCACCGCCGCAGGCCAACACGGTTACGACAGGGTTAAGCTGTACGAGGCCATTAGGGGTTTCTATCCGCACTTCCGGGCCGTCCCATCCATCCCAGCGCCAACGTCGATGCAATGTGACGCCCAGACCGTCGAGTCGCGCCAACCATGACCGCAGCAAAGGGGAGGCCTTCATCTTTTTGGGAAAGACCCGGCCGGTGGATCCGGTAAAGAGTTCCTGATTTAGCCCTTCGGCCCAACCCTGCGTTTCCGCCGGACCGAAGGCGCGCAACATCGGTTCCAGTGGGCCGGTATCCGCGCCAAAGGCCGCTAGGAATGTTTCTATTGGATCGGCTTTTGTCAGGTTCAGCCCGGACTTGCCCGCCATCAGGAATTTACGTGCTGGTGACGGTTTCGCCTCTGCAACCGTAACGCGCAGTCCAGCGCGGGCCATTGTTTCGGCTGCCATCAGGCCAGCTGGCCCGGCCCCGATAACGAGCGCGTCCATTATCCAGCTCCGGTGGGGGTAGGTGGCAGACCTTTGTGATGCACGACACGTTGCGGGAAAGGAATCTCGATACCCTCAGCCTTGAGCGCGTTCCAGATCAGAAAGAGCACGTCGGAGGTATACTTGTTCTTGCCGTCATCCAAGCCGTTCACCCAAAACTCAACCGCGAATTCTACGCCGCTGTCGCCAAAGGCGCGCAGTTCGCAATCCGGCGGAAACGGTTCATCCAACACCTCGGGATGGGTGGATACGGCTTTTTCCACGATCTCGGGGATGATGTTGATGTCGACGTCATAGCTGACCGAAAAGGGTGCTTCGAACCGATTCGCACTGCCCTGATCGGAATAGTTGACGACACGGGTTGTGATGAAATCCTCGTTCGGGACCACGATCCAACGACCATCGAATGTCTCCAGAATCATCGCGCGGGCCGTGGTCTTGACGATGGTACCTGCCTCGCCGCCGTCCAGCTCGACATAGTCCCCGACGGTCGCCTGACCTTCGAGCAAGAGGATCACGCCAGAGATGAAGTTCGCCGCGATTTTCTGTAGGCCGAACCCAAGGCCGACGCCAATGGCACCACCCAGCACAGCAAGGCTGGTGAGGCTGATGCCCATAATGTTCATCAAAACCAGAAACGCGACGCCAAAAATCGCGATCTCGGCAGCCTTGGCAGCCAATTGACGTGTGGCCGGGCGCATCTCTTCTTGGCCCTGAATGAATTCGCTGGACTGATCATTCGACCAGCGCCCGAACCAAAAGACGACACCGCCGACGATGACACCCTGAATGAGCCACATCAGGTCGAATGACATGTTGCCCAATGGCACGACCGTCGCGCGCAGCTGTGCCGTTAAATCGTCCAAAAGGCCGACAGCATAGAGCGCTGCAACGGGAATGAGGATGAATTTACCCAAGAGGCGTAGAAACGGGTCGCGCAGAATATCGCGGACCAGAATGCGTATCGCGAGGAAGAGGAAAACGCGTTTGCCGAACGCGATCACCGCACCCGAACCAAAGAGTGAACGGGTGATGCTCTCGCCGATACCGGTAAAGGCATAAGCCAGCAGCGGCAGCACAAGCGGCACGAAGATCAGTATAAAACGCCGCGCACGGGCGAGGATGTTCTGCTGCGCATCGGCTGGAGTCAGCAGTCGCCGGATCAGCGGTTTCAATTTGCGGCTAACCAACATCGCGGCGAGATAGGCGGCAATGAGCAGCGCGAATTGTGACCATGCGGCAGGACTTAGCAGCCACCCTTCGGCCAATTCCCAACCTTGCGTAGCATAGGCGATTGCCCGATCCACGATCTCTGGCCGTTCGTCCATCACTTGCCTCTTGCCTGTGCGATCTGTGTGCTCATTCTCTTGCCCGTTACCACCTCGGGGATCAAGAATTAGACGCAGCGCAGCCCGACTTCGCCACTCAGTGGTTGCGCACCGCGTCGATCATCCGTTGCACATTATCAGGGTTGGCATCCGGTGTGATACCGTGACCGAGGTTGAAGATATGCGGCCCACCGCGCAGCGCGTCAACGATTCGGCGGGTTTCGCGAACCAGCGCATCACCCCCGGTGACCATATGCGATGAGGCCAGATTCCCCTGCACGCAACCGTCGACCTGTACGTTTGCCGCCACCCATTCGGCACTCACTGAATTGTCGATGGCTACGCAATCGGCACCTGTCTCATTGGCAAAGCCGACGTATTTATCACCCGCCTCGCGGGGGAAGGCGATGATGGGCGTATCCGGGTGGCGTGCCTTCAGGGCAGTGATGATCTCTTTGGCGGGTGCGATTGCGTATCGGTCGAAATCATTACCCTTGAGCGACCCGGCCCAACTGTCGAAGAGTTTCACCACTTCGGCGCCGGCGTCTATCTGGGCCGAGAGGTATTCGATTGTGGCCTTGGTCAAACGGTCCATCAGCCCGCCGAATACTTCTGGCTGAGAATGTTTCAGGGCGTGCGCCGGTCCCTGATTCGGTGTGCCGCGACCGGCGAGCATGTAGGTTGCCACAGTCCATGGCGCACCGGCGAACCCGATCAATGTCGTCTCGGCGGGCAGCGCGCTCGTCAGGTTGCGCAACGTCTGATAGATCGGGCCGAGAGTTTCATGGATGTCATCCGGGCTGCGCAACTGTGCCAGATCGTCAGCGTTGTCGATCGTGGACAGACGCGGCCCCTCGCCGGTGACGAACCACAAGTCTAGCCCCAGTGCCTGCGGGATCAGCAGGATATCTGCAAAGAGGATGGCGGCGTCGAATCCGTAGCGCCGGATCGGCTGCAATGTGACTTCGGTTGCCAGATCGCTATTGTAACACAGCGACAGGAAATCGCCCGCTTGGGCACGCGTCGCACGATACTCTGGCAGGTAGCGACCTGCCTGACGCATCATCCAGATCGGTGGGGTTGGCAATGTCTCGCCCGCCAACGCGCGCAGGATCGTCTTGTCTTTGGCCATGGTGCGGTCCTCCTGCGGGGTTCGTCCCCCTGCGGGCGCTGGATGTCAACCCTGATGCTTGCACCGCCCGCGCGGTGCCACTAGACCGTTTGCATGAGATTGAAACTGCCCACACCTTCGGCCCCGATGAGATTGGGAACGCGCGGCTCTCCGCTCGCACTTGCGCAGGCGTATGAGACGCGTGCGCGGCTAAGTGCGGCGTTCGATGTTCCGAGTGAAGCGTTTGAAATCGTTGTGATAAAGACCACTGGCGACCGGATAGTCGATCGTCCTCTGAAGGAGCTTGGCGGGAAGGGGCTTTTTACCCGCGAAATCGAGCAGGCGCTGCTGCAAGGTGGCATTGATCTGGCCGTGCATTCGATGAAGGATATGCCGGTTTTGCAGCCCGGTGGGCTGCTATTGGACACCTATCTGCCGCGTGAGGACGTACGTGACGCATTTGTCGCACCCCATGCCACTGGGTTGGGCGATCTGGAGCCGGGCGCCAAAGTGGGCAGTTCATCGCTACGTCGCCGTGCACAGGTACTGGTGAAATATCCGCATCTGGAAGTAGTCGAGTTTCGCGGTAACGTACAAACCCGACTGAAGAAGCTGAACGACGAGGTTGCCGCTTGTACCTTTCTTGCTGTCGCGGGCCTGAACCGGCTGGGGCGCTCGGACGTTATCACGGCCGCGATTGAGCCAGAGGTGATGCTGCCTGCCGTGGCGCAAGGCGCGATCGGCATCGAACGACGCGAAGATGATCAACGCGCCGCTGCCATGCTGGAAGCGATCCACGATACGGCCACCGGACAACGGCTCGCGGCGGAACGCGCATTCCTGACCGCGCTTGACGGTTCGTGCGAGACGCCGATTGCCGGGCTGGCTGATCTGGACGGCGGCACCTTGCGGTTGCGCGGTGAAGTTCTGCGCCCCGATGGATCAGAGAACCTGACGGATGACCGCACCGCGCCTATTGAGGATGGTGCCGAACTGGGCCGTGAAATGGCGCATGACCTGCTGGATCGGGCCGGGCCGGGGTTCTTTGACTGGCGGAAGTAGCGCCAGCCGGGACCTGCCAATCGAGTATTTTAAGAATGTTGAAAGCAGCAAGGCAGTGCTGGACCGTGCGGCGCGCTTCGGCTAGTCGGGCGGGATGAGTAACGAATACACCCCGCCTGATGTGCCTTTGTCGGTCTTGCATGCCGATCACGAGATCGTCGTGCTGGACAAGCCTGAAGGCCTGTTGTCAGTGCCCGGAAAGGGCGAGCATCTGTCCGATTGTCTGCTCAGCCGGGTGCAGGATGCGTTTCCGACGGCATTGTTGGTGCATCGGCTGGACAGGGATACTTCGGGGGTCATGGTTTTTGGTCTGACGCCCCATGCACAGCGGCATCTGGGGTTGCAGTTCGAGAAGCGCTATGTGCGCAAGAGTTATGTTGCGCGCGTGTTCGGGCGGATGGAGCCCAAGACCGGCACGGTGGATTTGCCGTTGATCGTGGACTGGCCAAACCGGCCACGCCAGATGGTTTGCCATGAAACAGGACGCGCGGCGCAGACAGACTGGCGGGTGTTGCGCGCCAGTGAGGCAGAGACACGGGTACGTTTGATGCCCAAGACCGGGCGCAGCCACCAATTGCGTGTGCATATGCTGGCGATGGGGCATCCTATTCTGGGCGATCCGTTCTATGCGGAGGGGGGCGCGCGTGCGCATCCGCGACTGATGTTGCATTCCGAAGAGCTGAGGCTGAAGCATCCCGATGGAGGGCGCGGCATGAGTTTCCGTGCCAAGGCGCCGTTCTGAGCGTTACCGCGAACGGTCGGTCAGGTTGAGGCGACTGGCGATGATCGGTCGTAGCACGGTGGCGAGTTCAGAGTCGGCAGCTATCAACATTTGCAACTCGTCCAGACGGTTTGCGGCGATCAGATGCAGGACGTCCTCGCGGGGCGCGCCGTCCTTTGTACGTGGCAGAGCGGCGAGTGTCTGGATCAGTTCGGGCCGTGGGGAAGGGGCGAGTTCTGCGACGGCCTCTGTGCTGAGCGTCGTTTCGACGAAAGCGTAGAGGCCCACCCCTTTGGCCGGCAGCGCGTAGGTGGCCAGTGCCACGTCGGTGATCTGGGGATGGGCGAGCAGGGCGGCGCAGAGTGCCGGGCCATCACGGGTGATGCGGTCTTCGGTGCCCTCACCGTCGGACCAGTTCATCAGGCGGCGGGTAATGAAATTGTAGGCCGGTTTGGCTGTTGCCATCCAAATACGCGCTGGCAGTGCCTTTTGCGCCAGCATTGCATGTTCTGATGGGGTCAGCAGATCGGGCGCGTAGGCTCGTTTTTGTTTCAGCAGATGGCGCAGGTCCTCTCGGGCCATCACGCGAAAGAGACGTCCGCGACGGTGATGGACCGAAGCAAGCTGAAAGTCGATCACTGCCGCGCGCCCGTCCGGCGTCATCAGCCAGTTTTGCGGCTTGGCGATGTCGTTATGCGTCACTCCGGCGCGGCGCATTTCGCGCAAGAGACGCCGCGCGTCGCGATACCAAGCGGCGCTGGCTGGTTTGGCCAGATGCAGGGGGGTGCCGCGCGTCCAGCTACGCAACAGGCCGGTGCGGTCTACCCGGATCAGTACTGGCGTACCGTCGATCCCCTGCACGGCACGCAGCCCTTTGATCTCTTTGCGGGCCAGTGCCCAGGCAATGGGGCGCGCACAAAACGGCACACCATCCAGTTTACGCAACACCACGGGAAAATCAGGAATGCCAGCTAGATGGCCCGAGATGGTCTCGGAAAAAATATCGCGCTTGTGCACGGTCTCGCTCACAAAGGGCGCATCGACTATATCAGGCGGCAGGTTCATGCGCTTCTCTTAATGTGTTTACGAACGGCGGCAAAGCATGCTTGGTCAGAGCCGCACCCATTCTGGCGGGCAGAGGTCGGGGTTGTGCAGCTTGTCCTTGGCGAACCATGCGGCGGGGGCAATGACTGTCTTGTTGGGCTGTGGATTTAGCCATGCGCCCCACCATGAAAAGGTTGAATTGGCGATGATGTTGTGAGTGCACCGCGCCATCAGGGCCATGTCGAAGTGACCCGTCGTTTCGTCGTTGAGATCGACAATCACCGTTTCTTGCCCAAGGTCGAGATTGTCGCGTGCCCAATTGGGGTCATTGGAAAAGACAAAGCATGTCAGGGGCTGGGCAGCATTTTCGGCGATGCAGGATACCGCGCGACGGTAGTAGTCGGGCGGACAGGCGGCGTAGCTATCACCGGCAATGTAGTCACCTCGACGCACATGTAGGGACACGGGCATGGCGGCTGTGGCAATCCGGGCGGCCATGTCGGTGTTTTTTGCGTCTAGCGATGAGGTGAACATAAGATCACGGCGTAGTTGTCCGGCGATGGGCGCAAAATATCGTGGCGATTGCCAATAACCATGCAGGTAGATGCCGCGCGGCAGATCGAAAAATGATGGATCGAATCCGAGGCCACGTTCGCGGTAAAACCGGGGTACCCGGCCAAAATTGCGCCAGAGCGCATAACGCAGGACGCCATCAGCTTTGACAGGTGGCAGGCGTATCTCGCGCGCGAACCGCGCATGGCCAAAATGCGCGAAACAGTCGCCCCGATTATGGCTACCGGCCACATAACGCGAGTCGATTGCCAATTCGCAGCCCAGATGATCGGCCAGCGCCCGCCCGGCGGCATATTGAAAGAGCTGGTTGCCCGCCCCGCCGAACAGGCGGGTCGTAATCATGCGCTCCGGATCAGACTCATTCATCATGTGATACTGGCGTAGGTGTCTTGCGCGAGATACGTCGCACGGCGGCGCGGTAGCGTGCGCGGGCAACTTCGCGCCGTGCCTTCTCCCACAGTGTTTTATCTGCGCTCTGGATGGTCGACCCGTCGAGCTGATCTGCAATTTCCAGCACGCCGGAGGGTGTGATCATTGCCGGTTTCAGCCCTGTGTGCCAGAAACTCTGGACATATGTATCGACGGGCCGATCGAATGGATCGGATCGCGCCAGCAATTGCGCCGCAGCGGTTCTGCTGACAACTTGAGCGGTGGTCCGCAGGCCGGCCACCTCTGGCAAAACCAGCGCACAAGGGCCGTTTTTGTCGATCAGGCGGCTGGGCCCGCGCGGCGCACGTGTTTGTAGTTGGATATAGCCAAGGTCATGGACGTGCTCGGTGGCCAGTGCCATCGCCTGCTGGAACAGCGGCAGATCCAATCCTGCATCATCTTCGATGATCAGGGCGGCGTCTTCGCTACGGTCCTGCATGTCGGCCCAGATTTGCCGGTGGCTGAGAAAGCAGCCGATCTCGCCTGTGCGTAGGGCAAAGGGGTAGGCGGGTTCACAGAGGTCTGCGCCATAGCTCTGGTTCAGATCCGTTGATGACATCGCGGCGCCATCGACGGCGGGCCAGATACTTCCGGCCACACCGCAGTTTCGTAGCAAATCGCGCGCGTTCTGGCGCCGTTTTTCGGCACGTAACAAGTGCAGAACGTAGACGCGCATCGCCATGGCAGATGCCTCAGGTCCAGCCCGAGATCGACTTGACCTCGGTAAAGTCCTCGATGCCCCAGGTGCCGCCTTCGCGCCCGTTGCCGGACTGCTTCATCCCGCCAAAGGGTGCGCCTGCGCCACGGCTTTTGCCGTTGATCTCGACCATACCTGCACGCAAGGCGCGCGCCAGCCGGTTGGCGCGGGCCGGATCCTGGGTCTGGGCGTAGTTGGTCAGACCGTAGGGCGTATCGTTGGCGATCTCGATCCCTTCTTCTTCGGTATCAAAGGGGATGATCGACAGGACAGGACCAAAGATTTCTTCGCGGGCGATGACCATCTGATTATTCACATCTGCAAAGACCGTCGGTTTGACGTAAAAGCCCCGGTTCAGGCCATCCGGCCGTCCAGTGCCGCCTGCGACCAGACGTGCGCCTTCGTCGATGCCCTTCTGGATCAGGTCCTGAATTTTGTTGAACTGTACTTCGTTCACCACCGGACCGATGTGGCGGCCTTCTTCGTTGGCGGGTCCAACGGTGATGCTGTTGGCGACCTCAGCGGCGGTCTCCACGGCTTGGTCATAAATCTCGCGCTGCACCAGCATACGTGTCGGCGCGTTGCAGGACTGACCAGAGTTGTTCATGCAATGCAGAACGCCGCGTTTTACTGCCTTTTCGTCGGCATCGGCGAAAATCAGGTTCGCGCCCTTGCCGCCCAACTCAAGGCTGACGCGCTTCAATGTGTCTGCCGCTGCCTTCGAGATCAGCTTGCCTGCGCGGGATGATCCGGTAAAGCTGACCATGTCGACGTCCTCATGTACGGTCAGCTGGCTGCCTACGCCCACGCCATCGCCGTTCACCAGATTGAACACACCTGCCGGTAGACCGGCCTCATGCACCATGTCGGCAAAGACCATCGCCGACAAAGGCGATTCCTCTGACGGTTTCAGAACCATGGTACAGCCGGCGACCAGTGCTGCGATCACTTTCAGCGTGACTTGGTTCATCGGCCAGTTCCATGGCGTGATCAACGCGGTCACGCCGATCGGCTCATGCGCGATCATGCTGCCCGGTGTGCCGGGATCCATCTCATGCATGAATTTGAACTTCTTAGCCGTTTCGATGAAGGTGCTGATATGATAGCTGCCTGCACCCGTCTGCTGGTCGCGCGACATGTCAATGGGGGCGCCCATTTCCAGACTGATTGCCTGTGCCATATCTTCGCTGCGGCTGTTGTAAACTTCTAACAGCTTTTCGACATGGGCGATCCGCGTTGCGGGATCTGTCGCCGCCCACGCAGGAAAGGCTGCCTTTGCCGCGGTGACGGCTGCATCGGTATCGGCCTGCCCGCCAAGCGTGATGATCGCGCAGGGTTCTTCGGTGGTGGGGTTGATGACATTGCAATCATTCTTGGCGGCTGGATCGGTCCAGGCCCCGTTGATGTAGAACTGACGTTTTTCGATCATCTTTAACTCCGTGCGAAAAAAGGAAGGGCGCGCCGCCCGGCGAGCACCAGACAGCGTTGCTCGGCGCACCTTGTCACCCGGCGTGGCAAGGAGCAAGTGGGGTAGGGGTGCAATTTAAGATCATCAAGCCTATCTTGCGTCTGAGTCGAAACCAACTGTGAAGGAGAGCCGCTATGGGCCTGCGCATTAATGATACCGTTCCCGATTTTTCGGCGGAAACAGACCAAGGGTCAATTAAGTTTCACGACTGGATTGGCGATAGCTGGGCGATTCTGTTTTCGCACCCCAAGGACTTTACCCCGGTTTGCACGACGGAGTTCAGCGCTGTGGCGCGCCTGTCTGATGAATGGGAAAAACGCGGGACCAAGGTCATCGGCGTGTCGGTTGACGGTGTCGAGGATCACAAGAAATGGAAAGGCGATATTGAAACCGTCGCCAACACCAAGGCGGGTTTCCCGATCATCGCCGATGAAGGGCTGGCTGTGTCCAAGGCGTTCGATATGTTGCCGGCAGAGGCCTATATGCCCGATGGCCGCACACCGAATGACAGCGCGACCGTTCGCAGCGTTTTTATTATCGGCCCTGACAAGCAACTGAAGCTGTCGATGACCTATCCGATGAATGTTGGCCGCAACTTCAGCGAAGTGTTGCGTGCCCTGGACGGATTGCAGACGGCCGCCAAGGCCGGTGTCGCAACGCCAGCCGACTGGCAGGTGGGTGAGGATGTGATCATTCCGCCATCGGTCAGCGACGAACAAGCCAAGGAAAAATTCGGCGAGTTTGACGCGGTTCTGCCCTACTTGCGGAAAACAAAACTGCCGAGCTGACTCTGACCGCGGGTCACAGCATTTTAATGCCCCGATCGGTATCTGCCGGTCGGGTTTTCTTTTTCAAAGACCTGATTTTAATCGCATTCAATATAATCAGAATTTGCCTGACTTCATTCCGGAGGCTAAGGTGAATTCCAACAGGCTAGGATGGCCGGGACCAAATTCGACAGTTTACACGTGTGGTGCGTAGGGAGCACGTGGGGTGACGGAGGGTTTCGGCTTTGGCCTGAACCCTCCGTTTTTTTTGCACGCCTGATACCTGCCAATCCGCGTTGAGCCGTCCATATCGGAACGTTCAGAATGCTGTCAGTACGGCACCGATGACTGCACTGCCAAAAGTCGCGTATCCACCGTCAATCAGGGTTAGCCGTTTGGATCGTCCGGCAAAACCGTAGCAGGTCATCAGCCAAGGCAGTGCCAGAAACAGACCGATGCCGAGACCAGACACCAATCCCTCGCCAATCGTGTCTATCCCGCTAAGCGCAAAGATATGACGCATCATACCTGCTACCAGCAGCATCGCAACAAACCCGGCGATGTAGGGAACGGGATCAGAGCTGTTTGCGGGCTTGCCATCCGCGTTCACCGGGACGCCAGAGGCCGAGATCCACTGCTTTGCCAGAACTGAGTACCAGAATGCCCCGAAACCGAAACCTGCCACCGCCGCAATGATCACGCTGAGAAATGCCATCGGTTTGTCCTTTCACTTGCTGCTGTCTGACGCCAGAGTGCCAGCAAAGTCATAATCGGTCCAGTTTTCGGGAAGTCCACGAAAGAATGCGCCGCAGAGCGTGGCCTTTTCCATGTGATCAATCCGCTTGGTGTGGGTTAGTTGCCTTACAATTCGTCGGTTCATTTGCGCACTTCATAAACCGCATTTCGCGCACCGTGCTTGTCGACGACGTATGTGCATTGCACGCCGGGAAGGCGACCAGTTCCTTGGCCAATACAACGTCTGTGCCCTATGCGACCAGATCTAGGTCGCTCAGCGATTCATTCTTGGTGAAACCGAACTGAACGACTTCGCCAGCTTCGCTCTGGTAAGGGGCAAAGCACGACTTGCGGGTCGTGTTTTTGTGAATACTCCACGCGCTCGGATTTCGGAACAGGAGATGTCGTCTGCGCTTGCGGGCAGAACGTGGTCAGCTTCAAGCGCCGTCGCGTCGCTTGTACCTACAAACAGGGTCGCGCATGCAGGAGCGTACGCGGTGACAGTTGAAAGTACTTTGGCCATCGTCAATTTCGAGTAGATGTTTTTTTGGCTCCCTGCCGCCTAGGATAGCACCGCTCACACTCAATGGAACATGACCTGAACAAAGAGTGTGACCACTTAAATCCGGCCATATTTGGCTGGATTATCCCGGCTTTGTCTTACCCATCTCACAGACGATTTCCCATTCTCTCTCTGTCACAGGCTGAACTGACAAACGAGAGTTCTTGACCAGAACCATGTCTGCAAGTCGAGAGTCGGCTTTGATCATGTCCAGTGTCACAGGCTGTGCGAAGGGACGGACCGCCCGGATGTCCACGCATTCCCAACGATCATCGTCTGCCGTGCTGTCGGGGTGCGATTCTGCGCAGATTTCGACAATACCCACCACGGCCTTCTCTGTCTGCGAATGGTAGAAAAAACCCCGGTCCCCAGCCGCCATTTTGCGCATGAAATTGCGCGCCTGATAGTTGCGTACGCCGTCCCACTCCTCGCCTGCATCTCCCTTGGCCACCTGATCGTCCCAACTCCAGGTCGCCGGTTCAGATTTAAAGAGCCAAAGCGCCATGTCAGATCACCTTTTTCCATGCAATCATTCTGACCTCGGAGAATAATCCGGCCCTGGCATAGGGATCATTTTCGGCCCATTGCTCTGCGGCGGCCATGTCTGGCACATCAAGGATGACCAATGAGCCGATCATCTCGCCACCTTCGTCCAGAAACGGCCCCGCCTGACTAACCACGCCGCTGTCCTTGAGATAGGCGATATGCGCATCGCGATTGTCGATCCGGGTCTGGAGCGCACCAGTATTGTCCTTGGCCATAAGAGCAATCAGCATTTTTCTTCCTTCAATGGACGTGAGAGCAAATTATTCATAGCCTGATCTACACGCAGTTGACCATTGGTCAATCCGCACACGGCGTCGGTGATTGGCATGTCGATCTGTAACGCCCGCGCGCGTGCTTGAACTGCCTGAGCCGTGGCCGCACCTTCAACGGTAACCGAAGCATCGAAATCCTCTCCGCGCCCGATGCTCAGACCAAACCGTGCGTTGCGCGATTGTTCCGAGGTACAGGTCAGCGTTAAATCGCCAAACCCCGATAGTCCCGAAAGTGTTTCAGCGCGTGCACCGACGGCCTGCGCCATGCGTTGCATTTCTGCGTATCCGCGCGTCATGAGTGCGGCGCGTGCGCTCTCACCCAATCCGGCACCCATGGCTGCCCCGCAGGCAATCGCCATGACGTTCTTGAGCGCGCCACCCAATTCCGATCCGATCGTGTCGGTGGTTCTGTATAGCCGCAGGTTGGCAGTGCTGAGCCTGTCCTGTAGCGCGCCACCTGCCAGTGCGTCGGCACAGGCCAGCGTCATGGCCGTGGGCAGACCTTTCGCGATGTCATGTGCAAAGCCGGGGCCGGTCAGGATCGCGGCCACCGCATCGGGCACTGTTTCGGTGATTACCTGTACTGGCCCCTGTAGGGTCTCTAACTCGACGCCCTTGCAGCAGGCGACCAGCGTCTTGCCCGCTAGGTTGGGGGCATACTCGGTCAAAACCGTGCGCAGTTTCTGCATGGGCACAGCGAGTAGCACAATGGTCGCGTGCTGCAACTCGTCAATATCGGCACTGAGGCGCAAGGTGTCGGGCAGAGCGGTGCCGGGCAGACGGCGCGCGTTTTCGCCCGCGATCCGCATCTCGTCGATATGAGTGCGATCCCGTGCCCAGAGTGTGACAGGGCCGTTCCCGGTTAGTGAGATGGCCAGCGCCGTGCCGAATGCTCCTGCGCCCATGACCCCGATCATGCCTTTGCCCCTTTTCTGCCCGATCCCAACATCGGCGCGCTGGAGCGATCCAGCGGCCACCGGGGGCGGGCGCTTAGGTCCATACCGTCGCGTTGGCCATCCATCAGCAGCAACCCGCCCGCGTAGGCGATCATCGCGGCGTTATCTGTGCAGTATCGCAATGGCGGTGCAACGAACCGGGTGTCGGATTTGGCGGCCACGCCTTCCAGAGCGGCGCGTATGCTCTTGTTTGCAGCCACACCGCCGGCGACGGCCAATGCGCTGAGCGCTATGCCACGTTTCGTACATTCGGCCAGCGCCCGCCGAGTCTTCTCGGCCAGCACATCGCACATCGCGGCCTGAAATCCGGCACAGAGATCGGCACGGTCGGTGCGTGTCAGGCCGCCACGTTCAGTCATGGTCGCGTCACGGGTGCGCAACAACGCGGTTTTCAACCCCGAGAACGACATGTCGCATCCCGGGCGATCCAGCAGCGGGCGGGGAAAGGCAAAGCGTACCGGATCACCGGACTTCGCGGCCTCTTCAACCTGCGGGCCACCGGGCTGAGGGAGAGCCAAGAGACGGGCAGTCTTGTCGAATGCCTCGCCGGGGGCGTCATCGATTGTCCCGCCGAGGCGCGTAAACCGGTCCGGTCCGTGGACGATCAGAAATTGACAGTGACCGCCAGAGACCAACAACATAAGGTATGGAAACGGTACATTGTCCTCCAACTGCGGGCTAAGAGCGTGCCCGGCCAGATGATTTACGCCGACTAGCGGCTTGCCTGCGCCTATCGCCAAACCCTTGGCGCACATCACTCCGGAAATGACGCCGCCGATTAACCCAGGACCGGCTGTCACCGCGATTCCGTCGACAGCGTCCACCCCTAACCCGGCGACAGTCAGCGCATCGCTGACACAAAGGTCAAGCTTTTCGGCGTGGGCGCGGGCGGCAATTTCGGGCACGACGCCGCCGAAATCCGCGTGCAGCGCCTCCTGACCTTCGGTAACGAGCGCTAGGATTTCAGGGCAATTGCGCGGGTCCATACGCAAGATTGCCGCGGACGTATCGTCGCAGCTGCTCTCTAATCCCAGTATTGTCCACGTCTGTGTCATGGTTCTGCCCGTTGCGGTGCTACACTTAGGCAGGTAACACCGCAGGGCCATGCAAACAACTCCGCTCACATCTGCCGCACCCTTGGTGCTGATCACCCGGCCAGAACCGGGCGCAAGCCAGTTCGCGACCGCCATGAGTGAACGCTATGGCGGACGGATGCATGCGCTTTGTTCACCAGTGATGGATATTGTCCCTGCTGGTGCGGTGCCCGATCTGACGGGTGTCCGGACGCTGGTTTTCACGTCGCAGAATGGTGTGCTTGCCTATGCTGCAGGTACGGACCGCCGGGATATCCCGTGTTATGCGGTGGGGGATACCACCGCACAGGCCGCCGAAAGGGCTGGAATACAGGCGATTTCAGCCAAGGGGACGGCAGAAGACCTGCTGGCGATGATGCTCTCGGACGATCTGCGCGGGCCTGTACTGCATTTGCGCGGGGCGCATGCGGCGGCTGATGTGGCTGGAGCGTTACGTGATGCCGGGTACGAAGCGCATGATGCAGTGCTTTATGAACAAGAACCCCGTGGATTGACTGCTGCAGCACGAGAAGCCTTGCGCGGTAAGGGCCCGGTGATCCTGCCGCTATTCTCGCCGCGTAGTGCACGACTGGTCATTGCCGATACTTATCCTACATGTCCGTTGGTGCCGTTGGCGATCAGTGACGCCGCTGCCTTGGCGTTGCCCGCACAGCTGGCACAGGCGGCGATCGTGGCGCAGCGCCCGGATGGATGCGCGATGCTAGAGGCGATGGCGGATGCGCTGACCGCGGCCAAGCGGCTTGAGGGTGCAATAGGGCCGCAGTAAGGTTGTCGAACGCTCGGTTGTGGCAGATTCGAAAAGGGTTTTGAAAGTGGCGGAAAAAAAGAAATCTTCCAACAACGCACGAACCCGCAAGGATGACGCGGTCAAGGCGGATACAGCCACAGGTGCGGCCGGTGAGGATAATCTGGAAACGGCTCAGAAACCGGACACTTCCACGGAAGAAAGCACAACCGAGAACGTGTCAGGCAAAGATGAAGCCGATGCCGCAACACCAAGCGACAAAGCGATACGGGCGGAGGATTTAGAATCCGGGTCCAATACGGCTGAACAGGGTGCGGTTACTGCTGCCGATACGCAGGACAGTTCAACGCAATCCGATGACGATGTCGTGCCCGACACGGATGCTGAGCCGACTGGCGATGATCGCGCGGCGGGAAACCCATCAGAGAATGAAACGGTAGCGACGCCCACCGGAACGGAGCCTCTAGACGATAGTGCTGCACCTGCCTTGGTGCCAGTCACGCCGACGTCTGAGCCGAAATCGGGATTCTGGCCTATGGTTCTGGGCGGGGTGATCGCGGCAGGCATCGGCGCTGGCACCGCGTATTATGTTCTGCCGAAAATCGGCGTCTTGGGTGTACCCGAGGGTACATTCAGAGATGACGTGACGGGCATACATGCCGCACAATCGCAGAAGATCGAAGAGCAGTCAGCCGAGATCGAAACGCTGCGCAACGAGATTGCAAAGGCACGAGAGGCGGCTGAGGCCGCCACCGGTGCGGGCGGTTCCCCGGATTTGACTGCGATTGAAGACACGCAAAGCGATCTCCAGACACAGTTGGCCGCGCTATCCGATCAGATTAGCGGTTTGCAAAGCAAGATGACGGCGCTCGAATCGCGACCGATATCTGGCGGATCTTCGGTGTCGCAGAGCGAGATCAACGACCTACAGCAGATGCTTGAAACCCAATCCGAGGCGCTGGCAATGCAGCAGACCGAGATTGCGGCCCTTAGCGCGGATGCAGCCGAACAAGAAGCCGCTGCTGTGGCGTCGGCGTCTGCAGCGCTACGGCGTGCGGCCCTGACCCGAATTCGCACCGCGTTGGACACCGGGACGGGCTTTACCGGCGCACTGGATGATCTCGAAGCAACCGGGCAAGAGGTCCCCGACGCACTGCGTGCAGTGGCAGCGGAGGGGGTGCCGTCAATGGCCAGCCTACAGGATGCGTTCCCGCCTGCTGCGCGTCTCGCGCTTGCTGATGCGCGCAAGGAACTCGGTGAAAGCGGTGAGGGGCAAGGCGGAGTAATGGCCTTTCTCAGTGATCAGCTGGGCGCACGATCGCTGGAGCCGCGCGAAGGTGACGACCCCGATGCCGTGCTTTCGCGGGCCGAGTTTGCGCTGCACGAGGCGCGGCTGGGTGATGCGCTGGCTGAAATCGCAACATTGCCAGCCACCGGGCAGGCGGCTCTTGCCGGTTGGGTTGAAAATGCCCGTACACGGATGAATGCGACCCGTGCCGTCGATGCGCTCAGCGCGGAAATCAACTGATCCCGAAAGGTTAACGCTTCATGCTATGGTCCATCATCAAGATCGTTGTTTTCCTCGGACTTGTCGTCGGGGCGACGTTCGGTGCCGCATACCTTCTCGAACTGGATGGCGGTGTTCGCATCGTCATGGCCGGGATCGAGCTGAACCTGACCCCGATGAAAGCAGTCATTGCCTTTATTTTACTGCTTCTGTTGGTTTGGTTGCTGCTCAAACTCGCCTCGCTGACCATCGCGGTGCTGAAGTTCATCAATGGGGACGAGACAGCGATTTCGCGCTATTTTGATCGTAACCGACAGGAAAAGGGGTATCGCGCCCTGACAGAAGGAATGATGGCGCTGGCCTCTGGTGATGGCAACACGGCGATGTCGCGCGCGGGCAAAGCAGAGCGTTATCTGAAAAAGCCGGAACTGACGACGTTGCTGACGGCGCAGGCCGCAGAGTTGTCGGGGAACCGCGCCAAGGCCGAGGAAGCCTATAAGCGTCTTGTGGCACACAAGGACACGCGCTTTGTCGGGGTGCGGGGCATTCTGCGGCAGAAATTGGCGGATGGGGATACTGATACGGCACTGAAACTGGCCGAGACGGCCTTCGGGCTAAAGCCTGCGCATCCCGAAATTCAGGACACGCTGCTGCAATTGCAAACACAAAAAGCAGATTGGGTTGGCGCGCGCGCCACGCTCAATGCCAAGCTTAAACATGGCACATTGCCGCGTGACGTACATAAACGGCGCGATGCGGTTCTAGCACTGTCAGAGGCCCGCGAAGTGGCCGAAGAAGGGCGCGACATTGCCGCCCGCGAAACCGCGATCGAGGCAAATCGCCTGTCACCGCATCTGGTACCCGCCGCGGTCATGGCTGCGCGCAGCTATATCGATCAGGCGAACAAGCGGTATGCCACCCGCGTCATTCGCAAAGCATGGGACGCTCAACCGCATCCTGACCTCGCCGCTACATTTGCCGCCATCGAGCCGGATGAGAGCCCTGCTGCGCGGCTCAAGCGATTTGACAAATTGATCAAGGCCAAACCTGACCATCGCGAAGCCAGACTGCTGGAGGCGGAATTGTTCATCGCGAATGAGGATTTCCCGGCGGCGCGCCGTGCGCTTGGGGATCTGGCTGATCGTGACCCGGATGCCCGCGTGCTTACGGTCATGGCCGCAATCGAACGCGGCGAAGGTGCCCCTGATGCAGTCGTCAAAGGCTGGCTTGCGCGGGCGTTGACTGCGCCACGCGGTCCTCAGTGGATCTGTGACAAATGCCAACATATTCATGCTGACTGGGTACCGGCCTGCGAGAACTGCCACGCTTTCGATACACTGGATTGGAAATCGCCACCTGCATCCGCCATCGCGGCACCGACTGGGGTCGAAATGTTGCCGCTGATTGTCGGCCAACTGGACGACCAACGTGCCGAAGCGGAGGATGCGCCCGTTGAAACGACAACAGACGTTGAAGTGATTGACGCGGAAATTGTGGAAGACGCTGAGGGTGACGACACCGTGCGGTCAATGGATAGGTAGCACACCACCCGTTTCTCGTTCCGGGTGCCTGCGAAAAGTTACTACCACATTGGCGGTGGTCCGACGGTCGCGCGCCAACGCAGACTGGTCGGCAGAGCTATGGTTTTGTCGATATCGCCCTCGTCGACCATTTGCAGCAGTGCGGTTGCAGCTGCGCGTCCTATCTCGCGGTGCGGGATATGAACGGTGGTCAAAGCTGGGAATGTCGTTTGTGCTAGGTCGATGTCGCCGAAACCAGTGATCGAGACCCTTCCCGGAACATCGATCCCCATCGCCCGGGCGCAGCCAAGCGCCCCGGCGGCCAGCACGTCATTGCTGCACAGCACTGCGGTGGGTGTAGGCCATTCCTGCATCAGGGCCTCGAACGCTGCGGCGCCGGTTCCTATGCTGTATGGAGTTTCAATAACCCGCAACATTGCCGGGTCCAGCCCGGCAATGAACATGGCGGCATGAATCCCTTCGATGCATTCGCGCGTGTGATCGTTCTGTGCGGGCGGGCCCGAGATCGTAGCGATCTGGCGATGGCCGATTGCGATCACTTCGGTTGCAAGCGCTTGCATAGCGGCGCGATTATCGACACCGACGGACGGGCACGGCAGAGTTGCATCGAGCGACCACGCCGCCAGCACGGGAACGGCCTGTCTGTGCAGGTAGTCATAGAGCGCGGCATCGTGCCTGTGCCCGACGAGCAATATGGCTTCTGCTCCGCGCGCGAGCAATGCGTGCGCCTGTTCCATCTCTGCGCTCGGGTCATACCCGGTGCTGGCAAGCAATAGTGCATAGCCCGCGTTTTGCAGGTCCACCTGAAAGGTGTGCAGGCCGCAAGCATAGGCGGCGTCGTCCATCGTCGGTACGATCGCACCAATAGTTCTGGTTCGCCGAGAGGCCATCATCCGCGCGCCAAAATTGGGCGTATAGTCCAGGTCGTCGACAGCTTGCATCACCCGTGTGCGTGTTGGCCCTGACACGCTGCCGGGACTATTGAGGCACCGAGAAACTGTCGCGGTCGAAACCCCCGCGCGCGCGGCTACGTCACTTAGGGTCGGGGCACCGCGTTTGTTTGTCATAGCAAAATCCTGCGCCAGTCCGGTAAGATTGTAAAGCAGGGCGCAGCGCATGAAAGCGGTTGCACTCCCGGTGGGCGATCCCCCGGTGCAACGTAAAACCCCCCGCAGCGATTAGCTGGCGGGGGGCTCGAGGTCACCGCGCCGGAGGGACAGCCGCGCGGTGGGAGGTAACCTGTAAATCTATCAGTTCAGAACAGCAGGCCAGTTTTCATTTGCCCGCGATATATAGCCCGACGTGTCACGCTCCCAGATACGGCGCACGCTCTTGTCATAGTTAAGGTAGAGCCTGCCGTCGTGGACCGTCCAAGCATCGGGTTCGGTTTTGGCGGTGTACCCCTTGGACACGGCATAGGCACAGTAGCCGCCATATTGAGGGGCGTATTTTTCCGGGTTTTCCTCGAACATCGCCTTGTTCGCGGCACTGGCGAAATGCCATTCTGCGCCGTCCCAGCTCAGTGCATGGGCCGTATCACCCTTTACTGGTTTCATCTGAGTGAAATAGGCAACTGGATCATACCCACCAATAGCGGCACCGTCATGCGTGAAATACCGGTCTTTTCCTGCGAAAGCAGGCAAGAGGGGCAACACGATGCCCAGAGGCAGGCTCGCTGCTGTAGCCAAGAGGAAGCGACGGGTGAGCATGAACGAAATCCTGACATGGGTGACACATCTATGCCACTCAACATGCCACTTTGGCCGCGTTTCCCCAAGTCCCGTCACGCTATCGTGATCCCTGCGCGTTGGCGCGGGTCAGAGCAATCAGGTGGCAAGGGGCGAGATTTTCCAATCCGCGATATCAGTCAACTCATTCGCTGGCCGTGCGAGGAATAGCTGCGCATGGAAATACCCGGTCGTTTCGAAACCCTCTGGATCGTGGCCGCGCGCAGCGGCATTGGCGATCGCGCGGGCCTGTTCGGCATCGTCCGCGAACCGTCGGTGGCGAAAGGGTGGTATTGGCAATGCCTCGACCGTTAGTCCGTGTTGCGCCATTACGTCCATCGCGGCAGCAGTATCATTGCCGCGGATCGGTGCGGTTATGACCCACGGTTTGCGTGCGGCAGCACCTCGCAGCACGCGGTCCAGTGCTTGTGACAGCATATGCGCGACGCTGCCGATTTCGACCACCAAATCGCAGCCCGACAGCCACTCAGTCAGCGCCTCGCTGGGCGCGTCGGCTTGCAGGTCTTCGGCAAAAGCCGCGTCAAAGACGCCGATACGCTGGCCATAGGCCAATGCCTGATCAGCGATATCGAGGCCAGCATAGCTGTCTGCATTATCTTCGTCGCGCAAGGCCCGGAGCCACTCGCGATCATGCGCGGTCATCTCTGGGGTCGTAAGGCCCTCTACCGCAGGATCGCGGTAGTGGTTCAGCACAGCGTCCAACGAAATCTGGTGCCGCATCAGAAGTGCGGCGATGCCATAGCCGCTGGCAAAGTCGAGTACGCCCAGTGACGACAGATTGCGCAACCGCATCAATTCAGCCCGTGCTGCGACAAAGGCGGCCGCGCCGTGGTGAGCGGTGCGAAAGCCGGCATGGTGCATCGCACGGAAGTAGTCGCGCGCATCGGGAAGGTTGTAGATATCGTCGTAAATCGTAACGATCCGCGTTGCGCGGTTACCCTCGGTTTCGATCATCACGCTCATCCTTTCGTACTGTTTCTCTGTCGTGTGCGCCGAGTTGACAGCTATCACAAGGACATTCTGAGCCGCCCACGGGGCACTGGTTGTTTCAGAAATGCGCGCGCGCGTGAACAATATGGGACCGATAGGTCGGGTTTGAAACAATGTTTCGGGTGGGCACCGCAACGTGATAGAGATGTGCGGCATACGGTCTTGTCCGCTGCCATGCGGTCTGCGCCAAATGGGGGCAAGCCAATGCAAAAGGACAATTCGATGAGCCACGCCGAAACCCATGAAGGCCGACAGGTTCCAAAGTTATTGCTTGGGGCGGGCCTCGTCTGGCTTGCTGTTTTTGTCTATGCCTCATCAAACTCTATCGTTGCCCTGCTCACCCAGATCGGACGCGATAATCCCGTGGACGGACGCAACGCAATCACCTTTTGCAATCTGCTTTTCCTCGGGTCGCTTCTGTCGCTCATTCCGATGGTGTTTATGTTCTGGCGCGACTGGACCCGAGAGAACCTGTCGAAACTGAGCCGCAAGGATTGGAGTGTTCTGACCGTCTCAGCGGTATTGTCGTCGGCGCTTACTCCGGCGCTGTTTTTCATCGCGCTTGACTACACCACCGTGACGAATGTCGTCCTGATCGGTCGGATTGAGCCGCCGCTGTTTTTGCTTGCGACGTATTTCATCCTCGGAGAGAAGCTGGATCCGTGGGCCTTTGCCGCGGGGCTGATTGCGCTGGTGGGGGCGGTCATCATTATTTCGCTCAAGGGCGATGGTGCTTCGTTCATGGTCGGCAAGGGTGAGATCGCGACTGTGGCTGCGACCATCAGCTTTATCGCGTCTACCTTGGTCGCTCGGGTTGGATTAAAGGGCGTGCCGCTGGGCATCTTTTCAATTTACCGAACGGTATTGGGCACGGCGATTTATTTCTTCTTCGCCATGTACCTCTATGGTCCGTTGCATTTTCAGGACGTGCTATCGCCAGTTGTATGGAAATGGGTCTGGGTCTATGCGGTGATCGTGATCGTGATTGGTCAGTTCGCGTGGAACATCGGGCTAAAGAATGCCCGTTCCTCTGATGTCTCGCTTGCCACGTCATTTTCGCCACTGGCAGCTTTGCTGATTGCGATGGTGCTGCTGGGTGAGGATCCGGGTCCGGGCCTCATCCCCGGCGGTGCGATCATCCTCTCGGCAATTGCGCTCGGGCAGTTTGGTCGCAAACGCACGATAATGGCCGAGGCCGAAGCCGAGGCGGCGAAAAAAGAGAAAGACGATCACGTTGATGAAGCATTGAAAGCGGAAGGCCGTATCAATTTCAAGGGGGCGTGATATCTGGCGCGCGCGCCGCAGAAACCGAATCCGCCAGCGTGATTAAGTTGAACTGGCTTTCGAGGAAGCGCGGGCGCAATCCAGAAAGAAACCCATGATCTCATGCGCCATGGCGCTATAGTGCGCGGGGCTCCGCCGATCGTTCTCGATCTGCCCGATATCGACCTCTGCCACGCCATGCCCGGCCCACGCCATGCGCAGCATCGCATCCAGATCAACGGCATAATTGCCGCGCAGCTCGGTATGAGCGATGCGGGATCGGTCCATCAGGTAAATTCCCGAATTGGGCGCGGTCAGTTCCGCCAGTGCGGGGCAGAGTGCGGCGACTGCGGGCTGTACCAATAGGCGCGTCATCGGCATGTCGTCTCCGGGGTCCTGCCACGCGCCTTTGACCAGCCCGATACCCGGCGCGCGCGCATTTGCAAGGCATGAGACGAGTCGCGGACCAAACCTCTCTAGGTCTGCGTCGACCTTCATGACCCAATCGTTCTGTGCTGCGGCGACGCCAGCCTTGAACGCGTGGCCCATTCCCTGTCGCGTTTCAGTGACGACACGTGCACCAGCGGTGGAGGCCACGCTAGCGGTGTTGTCGACGGAGTTATTGTCGACCACGATCACCTCGTTCACCTCGGGCGCGCGGATGAGGTAGGCAACGACGGATGCGATCGTCTCGCTCTCGTTAAAGGCGGGTACGACAGCGGTGATGGGATCGTGTGCCATGGTGTTCTCCGGGATTTTCAGACGGCCATCGTTGCCTGCACAGCACGTTTCCAGCGCGCGTATTTGGCATCACGTGTGGGGCGGTTCATTGCCGGGCTAAATGTGCGGTCCAACGCCCAACCGTTCGCAAACCCGTCCTGATCGGGATAAAGGCCGACATGCATCCCCGCCAGCCACGCCGCACCCAAGGCCGTGGTTTCCAGAACCTTGGGGCGGTCCACAGGTGCGTCCAGAATGTCAGCAAGGAATTGCATGGTCCAATCTGACGCGCTCATTCCTCCGTCGACACGCAGGGTCGGCGCGCCTGTGCTGGCCTGCCCGGCCCAGTCGGCGCGCATTGCCTCCAGTAAATCCCGAGTCTGATAACCGACGCTTTCCAGTGCTGCACGGCTCAATTCAGCCGGTCCGGAATTGCGGGTCAAACCATAGATCGCGCCCCGGCATTCTGCATCCCAATAGGGCGCCCCGAGGCCGGTAAAGGCAGGAACCAGCACCACGTCCTGACCCGGATCGGCGTCGTCGGCCAGTGCGTGTGTTTCGCCAGCCTCTTCAATGACACCCAATCCGTCGCGCAGCCATTGCACGACAGCACCGGCGACAAAGATTGACCCTTCGAGCGCATAGGTGGGTTTGCCGTTCAACTGATAGGCGATGGTCGTCAGCAATCGGTTCTGCGAGGTCACGGGCGCATCACCGGTATTCAGCAGCGCAAAGCAGCCGGTGCCGTAGGTTGATTTCATCATACCGGGTCGGAAACAGGCCTGCCCTACAGTCGCAGCCTGTTGATCCCCGGCAACGCCGCGTATCTTGATCGGTGCGCCAAAGTGATCGGCGTTGGTTTCGCCAAAGTCGTCAGCACTGTCGCGCACGTCTGGCAGCATCTGCATCGGAATATCGAGAAGTGCGCAAATTTCTTTGCTCCACTCACCTTCATGGATGTCATAGAGCAGCGTTCGCGCGGCATTGGTCGCGTCGGTGGCATGTACTACCCCTCCGGTGAGATGCCAGATCAAAAAGCAATCGACAGTTCCGAAGAGCAAGTTGCCCTGTGCGGCGCGGTCGCGTGCGCCGTCATGCTGATCGAGGATCCACTTCAGTTTTGTTCCTGAAAAATAGGGATCGAGCAACAGCCCGGTGCGCCGACTGACCATGGGGCCGTGCCCCGCTGCGCGCAACGCGCGGCAGGTTTCGGAGGTGCGGCGGTCCTGCCAGACGATGGCGTTGTGTAATGGCTCACCAGTGGTGGCGTCCCAGACAACAGTCGTTTCGCGCTGGTTCGTGATGCCGATGGCGGCAATATCTGCGGCGGATAGTTCGGCGTCTTTCAGGGCGGCGCGACACGTGGCAAGGGTGGTCGACCACAGATCGCCCGGATCATGCTCTACCCAGCCGGAGGCTGGAAAGTGCTGGGCGAATTCCTCTTGCGCCGTGGCGATCGGCTGCATCTGCGCATCAAAGACGATCGCCCGGCTGGAGGTGGTTCCCTGATCAATGGCGAGGATGTGGGTCATGGGAGTCCTCCGGACAAAAGTGCGCGAACCAAGTTTACTGTGATGGGGTGGAATTCCGCAATGCTTGGCTTAGTGGTGCAAGGGGTCAAGCGCGCTGCGCACCAATCCAGTCATCTATCTCCGCGATCTGATCCGGCGTCAATTTTAACCCCAGACGGGTGCGCCGCCAGACCATATCCGCGGCAGTGCGGGCGTATTCGTGGCGCATCATCCAGCCCAATTCTCGCTCTGTCAGCGTTGCGCCGAAATTGCGCCCGAGGTCGGCGGCGGTTTTTGCTTCGCCCAGCATTTTGCGCGCTTCGGTGCCGTAGGCGCGAACAAGGCGCATGGCCCATTCAGCGGTGAGGAACGGATAATCCGTGGCCAATCCGGCGACCAGCACCGGCACGCCGTCGACCGCAAAATCGCCCCCGGGCAGTGCGACACCTGCGGTCCACTTGCCAGTTGCATCGGGAAAGAACGGGGCGAGTTTGGCGAGTGCGCTTTCAGCCAAGCGCCGGTAGGTGGTGATCTTGCCGCCAAATACATTGAGCAGGGGGGCAGGGCCAGACTGGTCCAGTTTCAACACGTAGTCGCGCGTCGCGGCTGTGGCAGACGTCGCCCCATCATCATATAGCGGTCGAACGCCAGAATAGGTCCAGACGATATCCGCCTCTTTTACAGGACGTTTGAAATATTCAGAGGCAAAGCGGCACAGATACGCGACCTCTTCAGCCGAGCATTTTGCCGGCGTCGACGGATCAGGGTGATCGGCGTCCGTTGTGCCGATCAGGGTAAATTCGCCCTCATAGGGAATCGCAAAGATAATTCGTCCGTCGGTGCCCTGAAAGAAGTAGCATCGATCATGGTCAAACAGACGCTTTGTTACGATGTGGCTGCCGCGCACCAGCCGCACGCCCTCTTGTGGTGACAGACCCAGATCGGTGCGGATGACATGCTCGACCCACGGACCTGCGGCGTTGACGAGCGCGCGCGTCAGGATGCTGCGGGTCGCACCAGTTTCGGTGTCTTGTATCCCGACCCTCCACAGATCGCCCTCGCGTTTGGCATGGATCACCTTGGTGCGCGTAAGGATCGTGGTGCCTCGGGCTTCGGCGTCGCGGGCATTCAGTACGACAAGCCGCGAATCTTCGACCCAGCAATCGGAGTACTCGAAGGCGCGGGCATATTTATCCTTGAGCGGGATGCCCGCCGGGTCGTGCGCCAGGTTGAGAGAGCGTGTTCCGGGCAGGATTTTCCGCCCACCGAGCGTATCATATAAAAAGAGGCCGAACCGGATGAGCCATGCGGGCCTGCGCCCGCGCATCCATGGCATGAACAACCCGAGAAGCCTTGACGTGGGCGTTCCTTTCTCGAACCGCATGTCACGGTGATAGGGCAGCACAAATCGCATCGGCCAGCTGATGTGCGGCATAGCGCGCAGCAGTGTTTCGCGCTCCTGCAACGCCTCACGTACCAAACGGAACTCAAAGAACTCCAGATATCGCAACCCACCATGAAACAGCTTGGTCGATGACGACGAGGTGGCAGAGGCCAGATCATTCATCTCTGCCAGTGTCACGCTCAGGCCGCGCCCGGCAGCATCCCGTGCGATGCCACAGCCGTTGATACCTCCGCCAATCACGAAAAGATCAACAGGCTGAGAAAGGTCAGGGCCGGGCATGACGAGTCCTTGGTTGCACTTGGCGTGCAAAACACGCGTAACGGGTGCGAGTCAATGCGGTAATGTTCGACTGTTTTCGGTTTTTGTTGTCCGCCGCGCCCAAGCCGCCAGACCTAGCTGGAAATTTCCACTGCAATAGGGTAACAATGATATTTTGATCACAAACGAAAACGCGCGCCAGATATGTCTACGACCTTTCGCCATCCCGATATCCTGGAGATTGCCCGCCGCGACGGTCGTGTGACTGTGGACGGGTTGGCCGAAAGGTTCGGGGTTACATCACAGACCATCCGGCGCGACCTGACCAACCTTACTCGCTCTGGGGTACTGGAGCGGGTTCACGGTGGGGCTGTTCTGGCCTCGGGTCTCACGAATATGGAGTACGAGGCGCGCAGACGGCTGAACGCGGCTGGAAAACAGGCGATCGGGCAGGCGGCAGCGGCGCACATTCCAGACGGTGCATCTGTGTTTCTGGATATTGGAACGACATCCGAGGCGGTGGCGCGGGCGCTCAGTGCGCATCGTGGCCTCTTGGTAGTGACCAACAATCTGCATGTGGCCGAGATTTTACGCGCCAGTGATTGTGGAAGTGTGATTGTTACCGGCGGCGCGTTACGTGCCGCGGACAATGGGCTGGTCGGTCCGTTGACAGTACAGAGCATCGACAATTTCCGTTTCGATTGCGCGGTACTTGCGTGCTCGGCAGTGGACGAGATGGGCGATCTCTTGGATTTTGATTTGCAAGAAGTGCAGGTAGGGCAGGCGTTGTTGCGTCGCGCGCACGAGGTCATTTTGGTGGCCGATCAGTCAAAATTCTGTCGCAGCGCACCGGTGCGCATTGCAGGATTGGCGGATGTCGGGCGCGTCATCAGCGATTCGCCGTTACCGGCGGCGTTGGCTTCTCTGTGCGCGCGCAGCGGGGCCATCATTGAGATTGTGGTGCCGAAATGACTGGGCTAGCAATCTTTCCCTTACGTCACCATAAGGGCGCAGGAATGCTGCGCTTGCAGTGTCCCGGGTTGATTGGGGGCTGGAAAACGCGCGATACTAATGAATTAGGTGAACCCGTTGTTTTTATGGGAAAAGGTGATTTTACCCTGACTCTTTTTTATGATCGGACCCAAAATTCTGGGTTGGTGGGAATTTGATATTGATAGATTTTTTTATGGATTATCCGCGTATTCTGCGTATTGGGCTGGCGAAGTTTCGAAAGATTGAGCAATGCTAGACATGAATCTGAACCGGTTGTTGCAACTGAATCGTACGCAAAAACGTGCCGTACAGCTCGGTGCTGATCTTGTCATAATTCTGGTCAGTTTTGTTTTGGCGATGATCCTGCGGTTGGAAGGCGTGGCCTTTCTGGCGGACGCCGGTGTGTGGCTCGCCATCTTGGCCACAATGCCAATTTCATTGCTGGCCTTCACATGGCTCGGCTTCTACCGCGCCGTTATCCGTTACATCTATATGTCGGAAAATGCGGCGGGTACGATCCTTGCCGGGGCCGCGATCTCGGCGCTGTCGCTGCTGGTCATATCTCAGATACTGGGCCTGCCCATTCCGCGCTCCGTTCCCGTGATATATGGCATACTGCTGTTCTTTTTGCTGGGGGCCATGCGCATGATCATGCGCGGCCTGTTTCTGCGACCGGTCGTGCGCCGGCGGGCGCCCGTGCTGATCTACGGTGCCGGGAGTGCCGGAAGGCAACTGTTGCGATCCCTTGAGCAAGGGCGGGAGTATCGGGTGGCCGCCTTCATCGACGATGCCTCGGAATTACAAGGTACGGATATTTGCGGCGTACGAGTATACCACCCGGATGATGTCGCCGGGCTGGTCGAGCGCAAGCAGCCCGAGATTATCCTGCTGGCCGTGCCCAGTGCGTCGCGAACACAACGCAAGGGGATTGTTGAGCGGCTCGAACGGCTGGCCGTACGGGTACAGACAATCCCGGGTATGGCCGATATTGTCACTGGCCGGGCAAAAGTGAACGAACTGCGCGAAGTCGCAATCGAAGAGTTGCTGGGGCGGGATCCCGTCCCCGCCATGCCTGCGCTGATGGCAGGCAACATTCGCGGCAAGGTCGTGATGGTGACCGGCGCGGGCGGATCTATCGGTAGCGAGCTTTGCCGCCAGGTCATCCGCCAGACCCCTAGCATGCTGCTTTTGTGGGAACTTTCAGAGCTTGCGCTCTATACACTTGACCTGGAGTTGCGGGACATTGTGAAGAATGAAGGACTGGACGTGCCGATCATCCCGCTGATCGGGTCGGTCCAGAACCCGCGTCGAGTGTCTGCGGCGTTGAAACGCTATGGTGTCCAGACAATCTATCATGCCGCAGCTTACAAACACGTTCCTCTGGTCGAGCACAACGTTGTTGAGGGGCTGCGCAATAATGTATTTGGTACCAAGACCGTGGCAGATGCCGCTATCGATGCTGGTGTCGAGGCGTTTATCCTTGTTTCTACCGACAAGGCTGTTCGCCCGACCAACATAATGGGAGCATCCAAACGGTTGGCCGAATTGGTGTGTCAGGCGGCTGCAGAGCGCCAGAGCGACACGATTTTTACAATGGTACGGTTCGGCAATGTCCTTGGTTCTTCGGGTTCTGTCATCCCACGCTTTCGCAAACAGATTGCCGAAGGAGGACCGGTTACCGTTACCCACCCCGAAATTACCCGGTATTTTATGACAATTCCCGAGGCGGCTCAGCTCGTCATTCAAGCGGGCGCCATGGGCGAAGGCGGGGACGTCTTCGTGCTCGATATGGGGTGTCCGATCAGGATCGTCGATCTGGCTGAGCGCATTGTACGGCTCAGCGGGCTCACTTCGTATCGTTTGCCAGAGGGGCAAATGTGTGGGGGGGATGCCTCGGGCGACATTGCGATCGCCTTTAGCGGACTGCGTCCGGGCGAAAAGCTGTACGAGGAACTGCTGATCGGAGAACAGGCGGGCGAAACGCGGCATTCACGCATAATGACCGCAAAAGAAGCAAAACTTGCCCCTGAGGCGCTGGATACTTTGCTGGACCAGTTGCTCGTTGCCTGCCAGAAACAGGATGTCGTGACTCTGCGCAAATTGATCACAGAGGCCCCGACTGGCTACAAACCGGATGCGCAAATCGTCGATCTTCTGTGGAGCGAGGTGCTAGAGGCGGGTACGCCGGTGCTGCGTGCGGGCGAATAACCATCAGACCCACGTCTTTTCGACTGCCGTGTGATTCTGCGACCTCCTTTACTGTTTATGTGTTGTGCGCCGTTGCTGTGGTCGGTCATCTGTGGCAAAACATTTGTGAAAGTGCATCGCCCGAACCGAAGAGTTTAGCCAATGACCGATTTTGCCGCCCGGCGCACCATGATGGTGGATACGCAGATCCGCCCATCCGATGTGACAAAGTTCCCGATTATAGATGCGATGCTCAGTGTGCCGCGCGAGGCCTTTGTGCCGCGCCGTCTGCGCGAGGCGGCCTATATGGGTGAAAATGTTGATCTGGGCGGCGGGCGCGTGATCCTTGAACCGCGCACCTTGGCCAAGATGTTGGACGCGCTCGAAATTCAGGGCGATGAGTTGGTGCTCGATGTGGGCAGTGCGATGGGCTATTCCGCTGCCGTCATGGCGCGGATGGCGCAGGTGGTCATCGCAGTCGAAGAGAATGCCGAACTTGCGTCAGAAGCACCGGCAGCCCTGATGGAGCATGCTGCCGACAACGTGGTGGTACACGAAGGCCCGTTGCGCGATGGCGCAGCAGAGCACGGCCCATACGATGTCATCGCGGTGCAGGGGGCGGTGGAACACCTGCCTGAATCGCTGATCGCTCAACTGAAGGATGGCGGGCGTATCGCCTGCCTCTTTATGGAAGGCGCGCTCGGTGTGGTGCGTATCGGTTACAAAATTGACGGACATATGACGTGGCGGTTCTCTTTTAACGCGGGTGCGCCTGTTCTCCCAGGTTTTGAGAAGCACGCAGCTTTTACGCTCTGACGGCAACGGTCGGAAACAGGGGCAGAGGATGACAGGTATGACACTTCGCATTTCTTCACCGGGCCGGTCAGGGGCATGGCTGCGTTTGCCTATGAAACGACTGCGCCCCATGATTTACACGGCTATTCTGGCTATCGCGTTCGCCCCGCAACAGGCGGCACAGGCTGACACGTTGGCGGATGCGCTGGTCGGGGCCTACAATCACAGCGGGTTGCTGGATCAGAACCGCGCGTTGTTGCGCGCTGCGGACGAAGACGTGGCTGCAACCGTGGCGGGGCTGCGTCCGATCATCAATTGGTCCACTGATATCACGCGCAGCTTTTCCCGTACCCCTACGGTGCCGGGGCCGGGCAACACCAATTCCGCCGCGACCAACGCCAATGCGGGCATCACGGCCGAACTGTTGCTCTATGATTTCGGCCGGACCCCCTTGCAGATCAGCGTTGCAAAGGAAACCGTGCTGGCCACCCGTCAGACGCTGATCGGGATCGAACAGCAGGTGCTGCTACGTGCCGTACGCGCCTATATGAACGTCCAGCGCAATACGCGTTTCGTCGCGTTGCGCCAGAGCAACGTACGTGTGATCAGCCAGTCGTTACGTGCCGCGCGTGATCGGTTCGAAGTAGGTGAAGTGACTCGCACCGACGTTGCGCAGGCCGAGGCTCGCCTTTCATCCGCAGAAAGTGGATTGGCGGCCGCGCAAGGCGATCTGTTGCAGGCAATCGAGGAATACATCGCCGCTGTGGGTCACAAGCCCGGGCGTCTGACGCAACCGCCGAGCCTGCCAAAGATTACCCGCTCCGTCGATTCGGCCAAGACAGTGGCTGTGCGCTATCATCCTGATGTTCTGAAGGTGCAGCATGATGTTGCTGCTGCCGAGTTAAGCATCCTCGTGGCCGATGCAGCGATGAAGCCGCGCGTCACGTTGAACGGAAGCCTTGGCGTGCGCGAAGAGCTTGGCGGCAGCAGTTTTTCTCGTCAGGGCAGCTTTGGCATTCAGGCAGCAGGACCAATCTATCAAGGCGGCGGGTTGAGCGCGGCAAGGCGACGCGCCATGGCAATTCGTGATGCTCAACGTGGTCTGTTGCACATCACGTCGCATGCCGTGCGGCAGAATGTCGGTAACGCTTATGCGATTCTGCGCGCGGCTCAGGCTGTCGCGACATCCAGCAACGATGAGGTCCGCGCAGCGCAGGTAGCGTTTAACGGTGTTCGTGAAGAGGCCAAGCTAGGCGCGCGCACGACACTGGATGTTTTGAACGCCGAGCAGGAGCTGCTGAATGCCAAGGCCAATCAGATTTCGGCGCAGGCAGATGTCTATATTGCCGCTTATTCGGTGCTTTCCTCGATGGGTCAGCTGACAGCCAAAGATCTGAATCTGGCGGTTCAGACCTATGACCCGAGTGCCTATTACAACCTTGTAAAAACGGCACCGGTCCCCAGCAGTAAGCAGGGTAAACAATTGGATCGTGTACTGCGCTCGCTCGGAAAACAGTAAAACGCGCCCTATCTGTTGTGTGAATGCCGTCCGCCCGGTAAGCTGTGCTGAGGCAAGAGTGGTAAGAAAATGTCAGATCCCGTAACCAATGTGGAAATCGAGGACGTGCTTTCATCAATTAGAAGGCTGGTCTCGAACGAATCGCGCGTTGCTGATACCGACTCACACGGTGGTGTCAGCCGGCCCGTTGCCCGCAATAAGGGCGACGCTGAAACATCTGATGTTTCAAAACTGGTTCTGACACCGTCCTTTCGAGTCGATGAAACGCAACGAGAGGTTCCGCCCGAGCCCGAATCCGAACAGGCGGTGCCCGAGGCAGAAGAACTGCGCGCACCCAAGGAGCGCACGGAAGAGGTGCGCGAGAGCGATGAAAACGAGGCGGAGAGCCAACGAACCGATAACGGTCATGCCGATGACCACGATCATCTCGACGTTAATCAGGACGATGAAGAATTCGACACTGATGAGGCTTTTGATCGGGCGGAAGAAGATCATAGCACCCGTCTGGATGATGACGAAGCATCCGATTTGGACGAACATGATCATACTGTCGCTGTAGAGAACACCGCGCCATCTGACGTTGCGAGCGCCCTGAAAAACCGCGTTGCTGAGTTAGAGCAGGCTGTAGCCGAGCGTTCTGAACAATGGGAGCCGGACGGTGCATCAGATGATGACTACGCGGGTGCAGCCGTCGAGCCGCTGCCGTGGGAAGACTATGTGCCAAGCGACACTGGCGGTGACGCGGATGGGAACACTCAAAGCGACGCTGCGGCAAAACAATCCGACGCAGCAGAAAGCACCATGCGATCGCGAGGGGCATTCGAAGTCAGCGAAGAGGCAGCATCGACCACAACCAAACCTTCTCAGGATAGTCTGAATAGCGATGACACCGATACCGCCGAGGATTTTGCAGAGCAGGAACTGCCGCTGCCGGAAGCGGCAGATACAGAAGATCGTTTGGAGGACGACACGGCCAGATTGCTTGGCCTTGATGAGGACTCCGATGCAATCCTTGATGAAGATGCGCTGCGTGAACTGGTGACTGAAATCGTCCGCCAAGAGCTGCAAGGCGGTCTGGGTGAGCGGATCACGCGTAACGTGCGCAAACTTGTCCGCCGAGAAATACATCGCGCGCTAGCCAGCCAAGAGCTGGAGTAGGCACGCAGAGCTGATCGCAGAGACTTGCGCTATTTACGGTTGAATTGACAAAGCGCCGCACGTTGTTGCTGGGTTCACTCAATTACCGACGGGGTTTGGATCCTGCGCGAGGCTAAGCAATAGGTCAATATCCATATGCCGTTCCAAGTGCGCGGCCAGAGCATCCAGGGTCTCTTCGACGCTGGTATCGTAGGCTGTATCAGAAGCCGCCCCAAACCCGGCGAGGTAGGCTGCGCGGAACGGATCTGAAGCGAAAAGCCCGTGCAGGTAACAGCCGCGTATGTGTCCGCTGGGGGTCGCGGCGCCCATGGGTTCTCCTGCCACATCCAGCCAAGCGCGTACGCAATCCGGCCCGTCGGTCTGACCGATGTGAATCTCATATCCCTCGACTGTCGCGCCGGTGGGTAGGTAAGTGGCGGATGTGCGTGCCAACCGCTTTTCGGGGCGCATTATCGTGGTGACATCTAGCAGTCCCAGTCCGGGCACACTGCCCGGCATCCCCTCAATTCCCTCCGGGTCAGCGATCTCTCGACCCAACATCTGATAGCCGCCGCAGATACCCAAAACATGCCCACCACGCCGGACGTGGGCGGTCAGGTCGACATCCCAACCGTGCATGCGGAACGCCGCAAGATCTGCAATCGTCGACTTGCTGCCGGGTATCAAGACCAGCGTTGAATCGCCGGGTAAGGGCTGTCCGGGCTTGATGATCTGGACACTGACGTTTGGTTCCGCACTGAGCGGGTCGAGGTCGTCAAAATTTGCAATCCGCCCGAGGTGCGGCACTGCCACCTTGATCGCGCCGCCGTGTGGCCCTGACGCGATGTCCATGACATCTTCGGCCGGTAGCCGCCACGCATCAGAAAACCATGGGATCACGCCCAGCGACGGCCATCCCGTGCGATCCACGATAGCGGTCAATCCGTCGTCGAAGAGCGCAGGATCGCCGCGAAATTTGTTGATGGCAAAGCCCTTTATCCGGTCAGCATCCAATGTCGGCAGAATGGCCTGTGTGCCGACGATTTGCGCGATCACACCTCCTCGATCAATATCTCCGACCAGCACGACAGGGACGCCAGCGGCCTCGGCAAAGCCCATGTTGGCGATGTCGCCTGCTCGCAGATTGATCTCTGCCGGGCTGCCTGCTCCTTCGATCAGGACCAGATCAGCCGTGCCGCACAGCCGATGAAAACTTTCCATCACTGGGGGGAGAAGCGAAGATTTGGCCTGACCATAATCGCGCGCCCGCAGCGTGGCAAAGCGTTGGCCCTGCACGACGATCTGCGCGCCGGTCTCGCTCTCTGGTTTCAGCAGAACAGGGTTCATGTCGGTATGCGGTGCGCGACGGCTCGCGAGTGCCTGAAGTGCCTGCGCGCGGCCGATTTCACCACCGTCTGCCGTCACGGCGGCGTTGTTTGACATGTTCTGGGGCTTGAACGGCGCGACGTCTAGCCCGCGGCGCACGCAGGCGCGTGCAAGCCCTGCCACGAGCATCGATTTGCCCACATTCGAGCCCGCGCCCTGAATCATGATAGCCCGTGCCATTGGGTGTCCTACGCTGCGTCCATAGCCGGGTGTAC
Source organism: Roseovarius pelagicus (assembly GCF_025639885.1). NCBI lineage: Bacteria > Pseudomonadati > Pseudomonadota > Alphaproteobacteria > Rhodobacterales > Roseobacteraceae > Roseovarius > Roseovarius pelagicus. The sequence continues at coordinate 3,165,094 of NZ_CP106738.1, forward strand.
AAACTGCCTGTGCCTGATGGAACCCATGAACATGTCAGCCCGTCCGATTTTCCACGGCACCAAGGCGACAGGTGGCCGAAAAACTGGCCGTATAGAATCCGGTTTATGAAAATTCAGCTCTCAATTGTGATCGTGCTCACTGCGGATCATTCGCTGCGCTGATGGAAATGGGCGCATGCGAGATGGTGTCGCTCTTGCCGCTATCTCAGGTTCACCGACCAGCGGTCGTGAGCGTTGATTGATTTTGCCGGGGTGATCCAGTTGTCGCCAGTCATTGTATTTTCAGGTCGCGACACCTGACGTTGCGTCAATCTGAGGGGCCTAAAAACAGCGAAAGCCCCGCTTGATGGCGGGGCTTCACGCATCCCTTTCCGGGATGGAAGTGGCTCAGGCGGCTTCGGCCTGAGCGGCAGCGGCGTTGCGGCGTTCGCTCTCTTCGCGCGACAGCGCGACAGAGGTGCGGACACCTTTGGAAACAAAGTCCATCAAGCCCGACACAACCCGCTCGTTGGGGTCGATCCCGGCGCAGGATAGCACTTCGCGCCCGTCGCGCGAACGCGCCCAGCGTGCGATCTGATCGGGGCCGTTGCCATATTTCTTATCGTCAGAAATGGCATCATCCAATGCGGCCAGTACGACAGCCGCGAAAAGTTTGCGTGCACGATTGCCTTGCTCGTTATTGAAGGCGGCACCGTCAACGAAATCCTTCATGATTCGTCCTTAGTTTATTGCTCTTGTCTTTTCGGCGTAGCGATGGTTATGACGTGTTTCGATCGATTCGGATAGAGCAGATTTGCATAACATCTATGCGTTAGCTGCATGACTTCTGCACTTGCAGCACGAGATTTCGTCTGCTTGCCCCCCGGACCAACCCAATATATAGGGTAGGGCCGAATTTAATCAAGTTTTGGACAAGGTTTTGCCACAATGCCCAAGATCAACGGAAACGAAATTCGCCCCGGCAATGTGCTGGAGCATAACGGAGGTCTGTGGTCTGCTGTAAAGGTCGATCATGTGAAGCCCGGCAAGGGCGGAGCCTTTGCCCAAGTCGAGATGCGCAACCTGCGAAACGGCTCGAAACTGAACGAGCGATTTCGAAGTGCCGACAAAGTCGAGCGTGTACGGCTGGAGCAAAAGGATCAGCAGTTTCTCTATGAAACCGATGGTATGCTGGTGTTTATGGATTCCGAGACCTACGAGCAAATCGAACTGCCTGCGGAAATTCTGGGGGAACGTCGGCCGTTTTTGCAGGACGGTATGACCATCGCAGTGGAATTCCACGAGGCCGAGGCGTTGAACGCAACCTTGCCGCAGAAAGTGACCTGCACCGTGGTTGAAACCGAGCCAGTCGTAAAGGGGCAGACCGCGGCCAACAGCTTTAAGCCCGCGATTCTGGACAATGGCGTTAAGGTGATGGTGCCGCCCTTTGTCGGTCAGGATGAGGCGATTGTGGTGAACACAGAAACAATGGAATATTCCGAGCGCGCGTGACGCGATATTTTTTTCGGATGAAGGGGCTGCGTCTGCGGCCCCTTTTTTTGTGCCGATATTTTTATGCCGACGGGTATCTGACAGTGGCATCACTTGCCTGCATCGGACCTCGCGCCCGATCAAATCGCAGATAGGCGATAGCCCGCCCACCTGATTGAGTGAACAGAGTACCTGCGGCTTTGCCTTCGGCGGAGATGTCTGACCCGACCGGGGCGCTGCCATTGATGTCGACAGTGGCAAACCCTTTGCGCAGTTCAGTCTTGTGTTTCATTCGCGCGGTCACTTCCTGCCCGACATAGCAGCCTTTGCGGAAATCGACGCCGTTCAATCGTTCGAAACCGGCTTCGAGGATGAACGTGTCAGGCGTCAGCTCGATTCCGGTTTCCGGCACGCACTGAGCAACGCGCAACGCGTCCCAATCTGTGCCGTCGTCACCTTCTGAATTACCATATAGTCGCCAACCCAACGTCGAATGGCGCGGGTCGTCAAACGCGCCTTCCGGGGCAGGCCCGGTGCCGCGCGTGACGAGCAGATCGCTGGGGGTGATCTGCACATTCGCGCGCAGACGGTACATGTTCAGCCGTTGGATCAAGCCGGGAGCGATGCCTGCATCAACATCAAGCAAGATCACATCATCACGTTGAAACAGAAAAAAATCCGCCAGATATTTGCCCTGCGGTGTCAGAATTGCCGCATAGACCAGACCATGTTCCAGCTTGGCAATGTCATTGGTGATCAGCCCTTGCAGAAAGGGCGCGGCGTCACTGCCTGTGATCTGATATATGGCGCGTGTCATCGGCACTCCTGTTTTCTGTCTCCCTGTCATATAGGATCATGGCGGTCCGGCAACAGGGGGTGGTGATGCGCGCGGTACTATCAATTGTGATCCCAACCTTGAACGCGCAGGAGGCACTGCCTGTTGTCCTGTCGTCATTGATGGAAGGCCTCGAAGCTGGTCTCGTCCGTGAGTTGATCGTGTCGGATGGCGGATCACGAGATGCGACGCGACAGATCGCTGATGAGGTCGGTGCGATCATAGTGGCAGGGTCGGCGTCGCGTGGTGGACAACTGCGGCGCGGGGCAGGGATAGCGCAAGGGGCGTGGCTGCTGTTTCTGCATGCGGATACGCAATTGCCCGAGGGTTGGTCGGCAACTGTCAAGGCGCAGATTGCACAAGGGCAGCCAGCGTATTTCGGGCTGCGCTTTGGCAGTGACGAGGTGGTGGCTCGGCTCGTGGCGGGGTGGGCCAATCTACGCTCGCGCCTCTTTCATCTGCCTTACGGGGATCAGGGCCTGCTGATATCACGAATTGACTATGACGCGGTGGGTGGTTTTCCGGATATCCCTTTGATGGAGGATGTGGCGATAGCACGGTGCCTCGGCCGACGACTGATGCGGATGCCGGGGCATGTGACGACCAGCGCGGCACGATTTGAGCGCGACGGTTGGCTGTTGCGCGGGGGGCGGAACCTGTTGCTGTTGGTGCGCTATCTTTGCGGGGCAAATCCGCATGATCTGCGACGACGCTACTGATGTCCGGCAGCGTCTATGTGCCCTTTCGTAAGGAAGAAGCACACGGATTTGCGACATGAGGGCTTGACGGTTTTTGCCAGCACGAATAGCTAGAGGGTCGTTGAGCGGGTATGGTGAAATGGTATCATAAGAGCCTTCCAAGCTTAAGGTGCGGGTTCGATTCCCGCTACCCGCTCCAACGTCTCACATTTTACTGCGCACGCTTGCGGCCCTGCCGATTTTCAGACCAATCCACATAGCTGCGATACCACAGGTTTGCGGCCTGCAAGAAATGGGGATTGCTGCTGGGGTGCAGCCAACTGGGCGCGAATGCTGTGTTAGAGTACGCCGTTTCGCCTCTTGGATCGCCAAGCGCCTGCCAAGCGGCCTTGGCCCCCAGATAAGGGGCCATGACAGTGCCGGATCCGGAAAACCCCATCGCGTAATGCACGCCATCATGGCATCCGACATGCGGCATGTGGGTAAAGCTGTAGCCAGTGTTGCCGGTCCAGACGTGACTGAGGCGTGTCTGTTCCAATTCGGGCCAGACTTCGCACATGGTGGCATGCAGGCGCTCTGCGGCGGTTTGCAGGTCCACGTCGACCATTGCCGCCCGCCCGCCATACAGCAGGCGCGTACCATCGGGTGAAATCCGAAAGTAGCTGTGGCGCGCGCGGGTTTCGACCATCATCCGACCGCCCGGTACCAGGTGAGCAATCAGATCGGCCGGTAGTGGCTCGGTCGCGATGAGGTAACTGGGCAAGGCAAAGACACGGCGGATCTGCCAACGAAACGGCTTTGTTGTGTAGCCATTGGTCGCGAGCACGACCTTTCGCGCTTTGATTTTTCCTTTGGGTGTCGACGCGATATGACCTGCGTCGGTGCGCTCAACCTGTTGCACGCGCGCGTGGCCAGTGATGGGAATGCCACGGCGTCTGGCGGCAGCGATCAGTCCTGCATGGTACTTGGCAGGGTGCAGTCCGCAATGCTCTGGAAAGACGATGCCACCGAAATACTGCTCTGTCGTGATCTCGGTCGAAAGGTCAGCGCGGTCCACAATCTGCACGTTGACCGTGCTCTTGTCCCGGATTGTCCGCGCAAGACGCTTTTGGTTTTCGAAATGAGACGCACTCCAGGCGAGTTGGATGCGCCCGGTCTGCTGTAGATCGCAGATGATGGCTTCATCTGCGATCAATGCGCGGGCCCATGCCAATGCGTCAGGTGCCTCTGCAAAGATGTTGTCGGCGGTGGCTGCGTCAAAACGGCGGCGCAATTCGTCCCAGCCAAGACGGGGATGCGCGCCGAACATGCCGCCATTGCGTGTAGAGGCCCCGCGACCGGGGATGTCTGCATCGACCACTGCGACACGCGCGCCGCAATCATGTGCAGCGATGGCGGCTGACAGTCCGGTGTAGCCCGCCCCGATCACCAGAAGATCGCAGGATTCGGGTAACGGATCATCCGGTGCCGGATTTTCCAACGCATCCCACCAATACGGCGTGCCCGGCTTTGCCGCGTCTGTCCATCTGAGTGCCATCATGCCTCGCTTTCACGATGCATGGTGGCGCGCTCAGGCGGTGTTTTCAATCGACGTTTCAATGGCGTGTAAAAATGACTTGGCAGATGAGCTGGCCGAGAGCAGCAAGTAGGTATCGTCACCGGTGCGGGCGATGATCACGCCCAGATGCTCCATCACCGTTCGGGCGATGGCGTTCACCTTGAAGGCGTCCGGATGCAGATCAAGCAGACAGATACGTTCCAGTGCAGTGCGGCTGCCCGATCCGCTGATTTCCAGTGCACACCAGACGTCGGTCTGGTCCGTGGTGTAGGCAGCCCCCTTTAGCTTTTTGGCAATCCGTGGTTCGGCATCGGGCGTTTCGCAGGGGAAAATAACAAACGCCAGATCACTGCCCAAACGCATGACTGCGCTGGATTTATCCTTGGCGACATCAGACATGTCGACGTCAGGCAAGTTGATGCCGAATGCGGATTTTACCGCCTTTTCGGCCTCCGCCTCGCCACCTAATGGCAGGGCGATCGAGACAATAGCAAGGTTTTCCGGCGCCTTGAGTGATGTTGCGCCAAAGCTGCGGTTGTAGCCCGCCAGCGGCGGGGCGGCGGTAAGGGTAAAATCAGCCACGCAGACGCTCTCCTTCTGGGTCGATGAAATGCGGCGAAACGATCTCTACCCGCATCTCTGTCTTGTGTACGGGGCTGACGGCGCGAACCACTTCACCGATGCGCGTGTCCCCGGATTTGATGAAGCCCAGACCGATGGAATGGCCGAGGGTAGGCGAATAGGCAACCGATGACATCCAGCCCTCATCATTGTCCATCGTCGCATCCTTTCCCTGAGCGATGAAATGTGAACCGGCGATGAGTTTCTTCATCCGGTCCTCTGGACGAAAGCCCACCAATTTTACCGCATCAGACTGATTCATCTGGGGTCGCTGCGACAGGGTGTTGCCGATGCAATCCTTGGCGGCGCTTACCATCCGGCCAAGACCGAGGTTGAATGCCGTCGTGCGCCCGTCCAGTTCGTTGCCGGCTGCGTGCCCTTTTTCGATACGCATCACGCCGAGGGCCTCTGTGCCATAGGGCACAGCGCGGAATTCGCGACCTGCCTCCATAAGCACACCCATCATGGCGTTGCCATAGCGGGCAGGCACTGCCACCTCGTAGGCCAGTTCGCCAGAGAACGAGATTCGGAATAGCCGGGCAGGGATACCGCCACAGACAGTAACTTCGCCGCAGGCCATGAAGGGAAAGCCCTCGTTGGACAGGTCCTGTTCTGGGTCCACGACCTTTTGCAGCAGCTTGCGCGCGTCCGGGCCAGCGACTGCAAACTGTGCCCAGCCATCGGTGGTCGAAATCAGGTGAACGTCCATATCCGGCCAAAGGCATTGGCGCGCAAACTCCATCCGCCGATAGACCAGAACGGCATTGGCGGTGGTGGTGGTCATCACAAAGTGGTTCTCACCCATGCGCGCGGTGGTGCCGTCGTCGTAACAGATCCCATCCTCGCGTAGCATGATGCCGTAGCGCACCTTGCCAACGGCAAGCTTGGCAAAGCCGTTGGCGTAGACCTTGTTCAGAAACGCCGCTGCGTCCCGGCCCTGAACGTCGATCTTGCCCAGTGTGGTCACGTCGCAGATACCGACGGTTTGGCGAGTTTGCAGAGCTTCACGGTCGACGCTGTCGCGCCAGCCCTGCTCGCCGGGCTGAACGAACCATTGTGCGCGCAGCCAGTTGCCGACCTCAACGAAGGTGGCGCCATTGGCCTTGGCCCATTCATGGCTGGGTGTCAGACGGGTTGGGCGGAATTCCTTACCCCGTGCACGACCAGCCAGCGCGCCAAGGGGGACAGGCGTGTAGGGGGGGCGGAAAATGGTTGTGCCGGTCTCGGGGATCGATTTTCCGGTGCACTCCGCCATGATGGCCAGTGCAGGGATGTTTGCTGTTTTTCCCTGATCGGTGGCCATACCGAGTGTCGTGTAGCGCTTCATATGCTCGACCGAGCGGAAGCCCTCGCGGTGGGATTGCTTGATGTCTTTGACGGTGACATCGTTCTGCAGATCAAGCCACGCCCGCTTCGCGCTCGCTCCGATGTGCCAGACTGGGGCGCCTTCATGCGGCTCGTCCTCAGCGTGCGGCGCAGGGTTGCGCGCAGGCGTGAAGCCGAGGTCCTTGATCTGTGCATTCGCTACCCTGCGACCCTCGTCGAGAGCCGTACCAAGTGTCAGCGCACCATTCGCGGCCCCAGCAACGCTCATGCCAGCGGGTAGGTTGCTGCCCGGTACGAAAGCCGAGAGGGCATCGTTCCAGTCAGGCCGCCCGCGCTGGTGGCAGGTCAAATGCACGTTGGGGTTCCATCCACCCGACACAGCGAGGCCATCGCAGGGGATGACCTGCCCATCGGTAAGGGTGATAGCGCGCAGCCCTTTGCGTCCGACAGTATCGATCACGCCCGCGCTGCGAATGTGGCGTGCGCCGGGTACATTGCAGACGGCAGGTGCGTCGCGGGTGTCGATGATCGCACGGACGTCGACACCTTTGGCCACTAGGTCATAGGCCGTGCGCCAGCCATCGTCATTATTGGTGAACACTGCCATGTTCTGACCGGGTGTGACGCCGTAGCGGTTCACATACGTGCGGACCGCGCCCGCCAGCATGATGCCGGGCCGGTCGTTATTGCCGAACGCGATGGGGCGTTCTGTTGCGCCCGCCGCCAGTACAGCGCGTTTGGAGTAGATCCGCCAGAGGATTTGGCGCGGTTTGCCGTTGGCGTGGGCGAGGTGGTCTGTGCACCGCTCCAGCGCGCCATAGGTGCCATGATCATAAGCACCATAAATGGTGGTGCGAGTCATCAGGCGTACATTGTCCATCGCGGTCAGCTCCGCGATGGCCTCGGCGGCCCACTCGCGGCCCGACATTCCGTCCACTTCCAGTGTTTCGGCGTTGAGGCGCCCGCCGGGAGCGAAGTCTTCGTCTGCCAGAATTACGCGTGCGCCACTGCGACCAGCAGCCAGCGCAGCGCTCAGACCGGCGGGACCTGCTCCGATTACCAGCAGATCACAATGCAGATAGCCCTTGTCGTAGCTGTCCGGGTCATCTTGCATCGACAACCGACCAAGGCCAGCCGAGGCACGAATCGCGGGTTCGTAGAACTTTTCCCAAAACGCTTTGGGCCACATGAATGTCTTGTAATAGAATCCGGCACTTAGGAACGGAGACAGAAAATCAGTCGCCGCCATCAGATCGTATTCCAGCGACCCGCGGTGGTTCTGGCTGGTCGCGCTTAGGCCATCGAACAGCTCGGCCACGGTGGCGCGTGTGTTCGGTTCCTGATGCGCCCCAGAGCGCAATTGAACCAGCGCATTAGGCTCCTCGGAACCAGCGGTGAAAATGCCGCGCGGGCGGTGGTATTTGAACGACCGACCGACAAGGCGCTGACCGTTCGCCAGCAATGCTGAGGCCAGCGTATCGCCGGGATGCCCCTGCATCTGCTTGCCGTTGAAAGTGAACTGAAGCGTTTGCGTAGTATCGACGAGCCCGCTGCTGATACGGTTGATCTGGGTCATGCGCTGCGCCCCCGGCTGCGTGCCACGTCGCGGGCAAGTTGCACTTCTGTGATCTCGTGGGTGAGTGTGTCGCGGGTGACCACCAGCCAGCTGCGGTCTCCTTGCTCGTGATACCAAAGCTCCTGATGCCGACCCGCAGGATTGTCGCGCAGATAGCCATAGGCGTGGAACTGCTCGGCGGCATCCTTGGCCTGCCAATCGGGCCGGTCGATGAGGGCCGCATCGCCGAGATAGACGAACTCTGCCGCATCACGCGGACCAAGAAGGGGATGGTTGATGATCATGATATGGTCCTCTCGGGCGAGGTCGAAATTGGAGTATTTTTGCAAAGAAGAAGCATGAGGGCGCTCAGTGCAGGTTGGGCTGGTTGCCCATGCCCTTTTCGTCGATCATGTGACCACGTGCGAAGCGATCCAGCCGCATTTCGGCTGCCACCGGGTGCGGTGCGTCGCGGGCTAGCAGATGGGCGTAGCACCATCCCGAGGCTGGCGTTGCCTTGAACCCGCCATAGCACCAGCCGCCGTTGAAATAGAGGCCGTCGACATGTGTGCGGTCGATAAAGGGCGAGCCGTCCATCGACATATCCATGATGCCGCCCCAACTGCGAAGCAGTCGGGCACGCCCGATCATTGGCATGATTGCCATGCCGCCTTCGGCCACGTCCTCGACCACGGGCAGATTTCCGCGTTGTGCGTAAGAGTTGTAACCATCGATATCGCCGCCAAAGACCAGCCCGCCCTTGTCGGACTGGCTGACATAAAAGTGACCCGCGCCAAAGGTAATGACGCCGGGGATCACCGGTTTCAGTCCTTCGGTGACAAAAGCCTGCAAAACGTGGGATTCGATCGGCAGGCGCATACCGGCCTGCGCGGCAACACGCCCCGATGACCCGGCGACACACATCGCCACCTTGCGCGCACGGATCGGACCGCGAGAGGTCTCGACGCCGCGGCAGACGCCGCCTTCGATGTCAAAGCCGGTGACTTCGCAATTTTGGATGATATCGACACCGCGGCTGTCGGCACCACGGGCAAACCCCCATGCGACCGCGTCATGCCGGACAGTGCCGCCGCGCCGCTGGTAAAGCCCGCCTTTGATCGGAAACCGTGCGTTGTCGAAATTGAGAAACGGCAGTTCGGCGCGCAATTGGTCTGCATCGGCGTATTCGGCATCTGCCCCGGCCAGGAACATCGCGTTGCCGCGTCGGATGAACGCATCGCGCTGCCCGTCGGAATGAACGAGGTTCAGGATCGAACGTTGTGAGATCATCGCATTGTAGTTGAAGTCCTGCTCCAAACCTTCCCACAGCTTCAGCGACAGCTCGTAAAACGGCTCGTTGCCCGGCAGCAGGTAATTCGAACGGATGATCGTCGTGTTACGTCCGACATTGCCGCCCCCGATCCAGCCCTTTTCCAGCACGGCGACATTGGTGGTGCCGTACTCTTTGGCCAGATAATAAGCCGTCGCAAGCCCATGCCCGCCGCCCCCGATAATGACGACGTCATATTCACGCTTGGGTTCCGGCTCGCGCCAGACGGGTTTCCAGCCTTTGTTGCCGGTGAGGCCTTCTTTGAGAATACGAAGGGCAGAGTAGCGCATAGTGATGGTCCTGCTGGGATCAGTGTTCTCAAGCATGCGAACTTTCCAGGGAATAGACTTTCCTGAAAATGACATTTAGATATCCAAAATGGACAGTGAGCGGAAAAGTAACGTTACAAGGGTCGGATTGTTACCGATGCCGGATTTTGCCCTGATGTCCTATGCGGCAACAGCAGAACCGTTGCGCGCCGCCAACTTGCTGGCCGGCAGGCAACTCTATGACATCATCCCCGTAGGTATGGGAACCGGCGCTGTTTTCAGCTCGGGGGCCGCGTCAGTTACGGCACAGGCGCGGGTGGGTGACGATCTGGCGCTGGATTATCTGTTTGTCATCGCGGGGGGGGATCTGAGTGGAGTTTCTGACCCTGCATTGCTGCGGTGGTTGGCTCGCAAGGCGCGATCCGGAACAGTGATGGGCGGCGTCTCAGGCGGGCCGGTCATTCTGGCGCAGGCCGGGCTGATGGCAGGACGGCGAATGACCCTACATTGGGAATATGCGCCCGCGCTGGCCGAGTTGTCGCCGGACTTGCAAATCGAGCGCACGCTATATGTCATCGACCGTGACAGGATGACCTGCGCGGGGGGAACCGCGCCGCTGGACATGATACATGCACTTATCGCCAGCCAGCACGGAAAAGGCTTTGCCCGGCAAGTCAGCGATTGGTTCATGCACACGGAAGTCCGCCCGCCCATTGGCCCGCAGCGTGCCGGTTTGGTTGAGCGGATCGGCAGTCATACACCGGCTGTTCTGGATGCTGTGTCCGCGATGGAGAGCCACGTCGCGGATCCGCTTGATCTGGCGCAGTTGGCGGTCATTTCCGGCGTGTCGCCGCGCCAGCTTGCCCGGCTTTTTAGAGCGCAGCTGGGTCAGCCGGTGATGCAGTATTATAGATCTCTGCGGTTGGAGCGCGCGCAGAGCCTGTTGCGCAACTCGGCCCTGCCGTTGACCGAGATTGCGCTTGCCACCGGGTTTGCGAATTCGGCACATTTCTCGCGCAGTTACGCGGCGCAGTACGGTCAGCCGCCCTCTGCCTATCGCTGAGAGTTTTGCACAGTCCGTAGCACTGGGATAGGTTGCGGCGAACACCAAAGGAGACCCTCGGATGTCACGCCCCATCATGATCGCCTGCCTACAGACGCGCGCACGCCCAACGTTTGAAACTGCGCTAGAGGAGGCCCTTCCGCTTGCTCGCAACGCGGTTGATGAGGGGGCGCAAATGATCTTTTTGCCGGAGTATTGCAGTGGTCTGGCGACGGATGGATCCACAGTAACACCGCCCACCGCCGTCGAGGCCGACCACTCATTCCTGAAGGCGATGCAGGGCTTTGCAGCCGAACATGGTATCTGGGTCAATCTCGGGTCGATAGCCGTGGCTGGATCGGACGGGCGGATTATTAACCGCGGCCTGATGCTGGACCCGCATGGCCAGATTAACGGGCGCTATGACAAGATACATATGTTCGACGTTACGCTTTCTGCGGATGAGGTTTACCGCGAAAGTGCGACTGTCAGTGCAGGAAACTGCGCGGTCATCCACGACACAGCGTTGGCGCGTATCGGGCATACCATCTGTTACGATCTGCGGTTTGCGCAACTCTATCGGTCGCTGGCGCAGGCCGGGGCGGAAATCCTGTGTTGTCCGGCGGCGTTTACGGCGCTCACCGGCGCGGCACACTGGCATGTCCTGACCCGTGCCCGCGCGATCGAGACAACGCGGTTCGTGGTTTCGGCTGGCATGGTCGGTCCGGTGCCCGGCGGCGGCGAAACCTATGGCCATTCGCTGATTGTCGATCCTTGGGGCAGGGTGTTGGCCGATGGCGGCCGTGATCCGGGGGTGATTCTAGCCGAGATCGACCTCGATCTGGTGGCTGAGACGCAGTCGCGTGTGCCGAGCCTGAGGAATGACGCGCCATTTGCGGCACCGCGTGCGCTTCGGCCCGGCGCGGGTTCGGCGGGGACAACTCATTAGGCGTTTCCCCGTAACACAATGTATGCGGTACAATTTGTTGGTTGGCAGCATGGGGCGCGCTGCGATAGCGATGGTGCGACACGACACCGGAGGCCCCCATGTCCGATCGCCCGATCCGTATCGCCATCAATGGTTTTGGTCGTATTGGCCGCGCGTTGCTGCGCATTCTGCTACAGGGCCGCGATGGGTTCGAGCTGGTTCTGATCAACGAGATCGAACCATTGGAAACCTGTGCCTATCTCTTTCAATATGACAGTATTTACGGGCCTTGGCCGGGTACCGTGGACACCAGCGAAAATGCCCTCACCGTGGATGGTCGGCCTATCCCGTTTCATGCTGAGACCGACTTGCGTACGCTGGATTTGAGTGGTGTCGATCTGGTGTTGGAATGTACCGGAATGGCCGGGCGCCGAGCCGTGGCCGAGCGTGGGTTACAGGCTGGCGCGGGTGCGGTTCTGGTTTCGGGTCCCGCTGCCGAGGCCGACGTCACGCTGGTTCTGGGGGCAAACGAGGATGATATGGGCGATGCGCGCATTATCTCGAATGCGTCTTGTACCACCAACGCGCTGGCACCTTTGTTGAAGCGGCTGGATGAAAGCTTTGGTGTCATCGACGGGCAGATGACCACAGTACATTGTTATACCGGCAGTCAGCCCACCGTGGACAAACCGCGCGCAAACCCTGAACGCAGTCGCGCGGCGGCATTGTCGATGGTGCCCACGACGACAAGTGCGCAACATCAGACTTATCTGGTGTTGCCGCACCTCAAGGACCGGATCGAGGCGCGTGCGATCCGAGTGCCGACGGCAAGTGTTTCTTGTATCGACCTGACTGTGCAAACGGAAAAACCAGCTTCGGTGAACGCCGTAAACACGTTGTTGAAGGACGCGGCGGCATCGGGCGGTGTTTTTGGCTGGACAGAACAACCTCTGGTATCGTCCGACCTGCGCGGCAGACCGGAATCGATCATTATCTGCGGGCGTGAAACCTCGGTGAGTGCGGGCGGTTTGCTGCGTGTCTTTGGTTGGTATGACAATGAATGGGGGTTCTCGTGCCGGATGCTCGATATGGCAGAGCGGATCGGACGGCGCGGGGTGGTGACCTAAAAGCGGGGTTTGAATTTGGCTTCAAACTCGGCTTGGACTGTTTCGTTCTCGTATTCGGTCTCTACCCAGTCCTCAAAGCTGATTGGCGCGCGTGCGTTGCGCGCCTCATAAAGATCAAGGATATAGTCAAGAACACCAGTGCGTGAACTCTTGATATGAAGGTATTTGAAGCTGAGCATTTTACGCACTTCGGACACCGGCTTGCCTTCGATCACCAACAGGTAGATAGCCGAGGCGAATCCGGCGCGATCTGCTCCTGATTTGCAATGCATCACAAAGGGTTTTTCGATGCTGCGGAATGCAGCAATGACTGCCTGAATGTCGTGGCGCGGCGCTGCAAAGCGCGCGTGCAGCGTCACGTTTACCAAGTTGAGCCCTAGTTTCGCACAGCTTTCCTCTTCGACCAGATAGTGCGCGGCGCCCGCTGAACCGCGCAGATTGAGGATGCTGCGGATGCCCATTGCCTTGAGCTTTTCGAACCGGCGATGTGTTGGTTGGTTTGATCGGTAGACACCGGGCGCGACGGGATAGAAATTCGTCCAGAAAATACGCAGTACTGCGTGATCGAACCAAAGGTTGTAGATTTCAGCACGGCGACGGTTCTCGGGTGTCGAAAGGTCGGTATTGTAGGATTGACGCAGATTGCGCTCCCACTCTGTGATCCGCTTGATAAGGGTCATCTCTGCCTTGGCTTTGGGGTGCGCCGGGCAAACCGACGATGCGAAGCCCTCATGTAGGCGCAGCCCGGAGCCATGGCAAGCGGATGGATGGGCATTGACGCGACCTGCCGCCTCAGTAATGTCCGACGGACCTGTATCTCGGAGCGCAGAAAATGAGCCTTGCCAGCGGACATCCCTACCTTGCCATTCCCGGTCCGTCTGTCGTGCCCGACGAAGTGCTGCGAGCCATGCACCGGGGGGCGCCAAATATCTATGAAGGTGAGTTGATCGAGATGACGGCAAGCCTGCTGCCTGATCTGCGTCGTGTCGCGCGCACCAGCCATCATGTTGCGATATATATCGCCAACGGGCATGGCGCATGGGAGGCGGCGCTGGCAAATACTCTGGCACCGGGTGATGCGGTTATGGTGCTGACGACAGGTCGGTTTGGACATGGCTGGGCCGAAATGGCCGCGTCTTTGGGGGTGGTCGCAGAGATTATCGACTTTGGCAAGAAAAGTCCGATTGACCCTGCCCGAGTCGAGGACGTGCTACGCGCAGATACAGACCATCGGATCAAGGCAGTACTTGCCACGCATGTCGACACCTCGACCGGTATCCTCAGCGATATGAAAGCGGTGCGGGCTGCAATCGACGCCGCAGGGCACCCGGCGCTGTTGATGGCCGATTGCATTGCCAGCCTTGGATGTGACCGTCTGGAGATGGATGACTGGGGCATTGATGTGACTGTGACCGCCAGTCAAAAAGGTCTGATGACACCGCCGGGCCTTGGGTTCGTGTTCTTCAATGATCGGGCGGCGGCGGTGCGGGCCAATCAGGAACGCGTCAGCCCCTATTGGGACTGGACCCGTCGCGCCACGCCTGAAATCTTTTATCAGTATTTCTGTGGGACGGCGCCGACGCATCATCTGTATGGTTTGCGGGCCGCGCTGGACCTGATCCATGCGGAAGGGATTGAGTCTGTCTGGGCGCGCCACGATACACTGTCCCGTGCGATATGGGCTGCGGCAGATGTCTGGGGCAGGGCGGGGGCATTGAGTCTGAATGTCGCTGATCCTGTGCATCGCAGCCGCGCGGTTTCTTCGCTATCGCTGCCTGCCCCACGCGCGACGGAGTTGCGCCGTTGGGTCGAGGCCAATGCCGGTGTCACCCTCGGGATCGGACTTGGCATGGCCGAGTGTACCGACCCGGCGTGGCATGGATATTTTCGGATTGGTCATATGGGACATGTAAATGCGCATATGGTGTTGGGTATGCTGGGCGCGATCGAGGCTGGATTGGTTGCCCTGGATATCCCGCATGAGGCTGGCGGTGTAAGTGCGGCGGCGCGTGTGATTTCCGTGGGTTGATATGTGCTGAACTGTCATCCACGCACCAGTTCAGTCGCGATGCTTGATCCGGTCAATCAGCAGGTTTAACCCATAACCCGTAGCCAGTACGATCGGTAGGCCAAAGGCCACCCAAAGGACAAAGAAAACCCACACCAGATTAACCAGCCCCATGATCAGGGCTGCGTTTGTGTAATTCGGGGCAGAGGGCATGTTTCCGCGTCGCATATCCAGATGATATAACGATCCAAAGAAAAGTCAGGCGTCAATATCGACCCTGTGCGATCATGCGCGCGCTTCCGCCAGCGCCTTTGGCAGTGCGGCGCGAAACAGGGCCAGATCCGCTTCGCGCCCGCAACTGATGCGGATGCAGCGATCATGGGGAGCAGCAAAGGGCATGCGTACGAACAGATCTTGGTTCACCAGAGATGCCAGTACCCGGCGCGCAAAGTCACCATCCGCGCCACAATCAATGGTCACGAAATTGGTGGCTGAAGGCAGGGCGATCAGACCGTTTTTAGCTGCGATATCTGCAATCTGCCTGCGTGATGCATCAACCCGAGCAAGGGTTTGCGCCAACCAGTCCTGATCTTGTAATGCCGCCAATGCGCCCGCTTGGGCTGCGCGATTCAGGCCAAAATGGTTGCGGATCTTGTCAAAGCTGCGGATCAGATCGGGGGCACCGATGGCATAGCCGATACGTGCGCCCGCCATGCCGTAAGCCTTGGAAAATGTCCGCATGCGAATGACGCGCGGATCGTCTGCCGCGATCCGCGGCGCGGTCCCTTCGGGGGCGAATTCGACATAGGCTTCGTCCAGCAGCAGCAGACATCCCTCGGGCAGCATGTCGAGTGCGCGCAAGATTGTATCGCCCTCATGCCAACTGCCCATCGGGTTGTCGGGATTGGCCAGATAAACCAGCTTGGCATCCACCTCTGCCGCCTTGGCAAAGAGCGCGTCCGGGTCTTCGTGGTCGCCGTTATAGGGCAGCTTGTGCAGTACCCCACCAAAACCGCTGACGTGGTAGTTGAACGTTGGATAGGCCCCGTCCGATGTTACCACGGCGTCGCCGGGCGCGATCAGCAGCCGTACCAAATACCCGAGCAGGCCGTCGATACCTTCGCCGATAACGAGGTTTTCCGGGGTCACATCCAGATGTGCGCTCAGCGCCTCTTTCAGGTCGAAACTGGCGGAATCGCCGTATTGCCAGATACCCTCGAGCGCATCGCGCATGGCGGTGAGGGCGTGGGGTGAGGGGCCAAAGACATTTTCGTTCGCACCCAGCCGCGCGGCAAACGGTGCGCCGCGAGTGCGCTCTTGCACTTCGGGGCCGACAAACGGCACGGAGGCGGGCAGGGACAGGATCAGGTCGGTGTATCGTGGATGGCTCATTTCGCCAGATAACGCCATGCCGTGGTGTGGCGCAATCCCTTGTAATTGCGTGGGTGCACCCATAGATGCGAATCATTCGCAACTAAGAAGGACATCCAGATGCCAACATTCTCTCGCCGTGGGTTTATCGCGGCTACGCTTGCGGCCGGTGCTGTCCGTACTGTCCCGGCCATTGCTACGCGGACCGGCGGGCGTCGTATCCTGACACTGGTTTATGATAAATCACTGGGCGCGCTGCGCGCGGTGGAACGTTGGGTGCCGTAAGGTTCTTCTTGCGCGGGCCGCATCGCGCGGTTTTGCTGGCCGCAGTCGATAGGAGCCTGCCAATGTCCCGCGTTACCACTGAAATTACCGACCACATCGCCCATGTCCGGCTAAGCCGCCCGGAAAAACGCAACGCAGTCGATCCGGCAATGGCCGAGGCGATTGTCGCCGCCGGGCAGGCGCTGATGGGTGCCGATATCCGTGCCGTGGTTCTGTCGGGCGAGGGCGAAGCATTTTGTGCGGGCCTGGACGTGATGAGTTTCGCGCAACTGGCGGCGGGTGATCCCGAAGCATTGGTGATGCCACGCACCCATGGCAACGCTAACCTTTTTCAAGAAGTTGCGTTAATTTGGCGTAAACTTCCCGTTCCGGTCATCGCCGCATTGCAGGGGGCGGTCTATGGCGCCGGGTTTCAGCTGGCATTGGGGGCGGATGTTCGCATTGCCGCACCGGGCGCGAAATTGGCGATTATGGAGATGAAATGGGGCCTTGTCCCGGATATGGGCGGCATGGCCCTGTTGCCGCATCTGACGCGCAGCGATGTGATCCGGCGGATGACCTATTCGGCCACGCCGATCAGCGCGCAGCAAGCGGCAGATTGGGGGCTGGTGACAGAGATCGCTGATGATCCGCTGGCGGTGGCGCAGGCATTGGCGTCAGAGATTGCGGGCAAGAGCCCGTCAGCGATGCGCGCGGCGAAGGCACTGATAGAATACGCTGAATCCGGTGCATCGGCGGATGATGTGCTGATTGCAGAGAGCCGTGCGCAAACCGATCTGATCGGCAAACCGGATCAGATGGAAGTGATCAGCGCCAACATGGCCGGGCGCGCACCACGGTTCACGACACGCGGGTGAGCGGTGGCATTGCTGTCAGAAGTAGGCCGGGCTTTAGCCCGGCGCGTGCTATAGGCAAGGTGGGATTGAATCCGACCTTGCGATGGTTATGGAACTTCTCGTCGGTGCCGGGCTGAAGCCCGGCCTACGTTATCCGATTTCGTTCAATCGCTCCAACGCTGTGCGCAACTGCGTTTCTTCCTCTTCGCGCAGGGCGAGGTTAGCGCGGGTTTCCTCGACCACCTCGTCGGGGGCGGAGGCCACGAATTTAGGGTTCCTGAGCCGTCCACGCAGACCGCCAAGTTCCTTTTCCAGCTTGCCCAGTGTCTTTTCCAGTCGTGCCTTTTCCTCATCAATATCAATGATATCCGCCAGAGGCAGGCCAAAGTTGCCACCCTCTACAGCGACGGTGATCGAGCCTTTGGGCAATGTCTCGACATGCGTCAGGCTCTCGACCCGTGTGAGCCGCATGATCATCGCTTCGTTGCGGTCCCATGCGGCCTGACCGGCCGTATCGAGTGCGGTCACGACCATCGGGATTTTCAGCCCCGCCGGTACGTGCATCTGGGCGCGCGCAGAGCGGACGGATTCGATCAGCGCGATCACCCAGTTCATTTCGCGATCGGCATTTTCATCAACCAGATCAGCGGGTTGATAGGTGGGCCAAGGGGTGTGCACCAGCATCTGGTCGCGATCCCCCAGCGTGCCCCACAGCTCTTCGGTGACGAAGGGCATGATCGGGTGCAGCAAGATCACGCATTGGTCGATGACCCATGCCATAACCTCTTGGGTTTCCTGCTTAACTTCGTCGGTGCCATCCATCAGCAGTGGTTTGGAAAACTCCACATACCAGTCGCAGACCTTGCCCCAGACAAAGGTATAAAGCGCGCTGGCGGCGTCGTTAAAACGGTATTGTTCCAGCGCGTGGTCAACGGCGGCGCGGACCTGTGCGGTCTCTCCGATGATCCATTTATTGACCGTCTGTTTTGCGTCGGTAAGACGTCGGTATTTCGTCGGTGCATTGGCGGTGGTTGCACCGTTCATCTCGGCGAAGCGCGCGGCGTTCCAAAGCTTGGTCCCGAAGTTGCGATAGCCTGCGATGCGCTGTGTGCTGAGCTTCAGATCGCGGCCCATGGCGGCCATCGCGGTCAGGGTAAAGCGCACGGCGTCGGCGCCGTAATCGTCAATCAGCTCGATCGGGTCGAGCACGTTGCCGAGCGATTTGGACATCTTCTTGCCCTTCTCGTCGCGCACCAGCGCGTGGACATAGACGTCCGAGAAGGGTTTCTGGCCCACAACGGCGTATTGCATCATCATCATCCGGGCGACCCAGAAGAAGATGATGTCGAACCCGGTGATCAGCGTCGAGGTCGGGAAGTATTTCTGTAGCGCCTCGTTTTGGGCGTCGGTGTCCGCATCGCCGGTCCAGCCCAGCGTGCCGATGGGCCAGAGGCCGGAGGAGAACCACGTGTCGAGCACGTCGGGGTCGCGAGTGAGACGGATTGAGCTACTTTCATCAGCGCCCCGGATCTGGATCTCATGGTCGGAAACGGCACCGAGTGCTTCGTCTCCAACAAAAGGACGGGCATTGATACCCAAATGCTGACGATAGTAGGCCCTCGCCTTTTCAAGTGCTTCTTCGGCACTTGGAGCGCAGAAATACTCGACCTGGCCGAGTTGCTGGGCTTTGCCTTCAAACTTCGGTCCATACCAAACCGGTATCTGATGCCCCCACCACAATTGCCGGGAAATGCACCATGGCTCGATATTCTCCAGCCAGTGGAAATAGACCTTACGATCGCTCTCGGGCATGATCCGCACGTCGCCATTGCGCACCGCATCGAGCGCGGGATCGACGATCTTGGACGTATCGACGAACCACTGATCCGTCAGCATCGGCTCAATCACCACTTTGGAGCGGTCGCCGAAGGGCTGCATGATGGGTTTGCTTTCGACGAAAGGCACGTAGGCCGGGCTTGAGCCCGGCTCTGCGCTGTCGGCAGCGTCTTCGTCGGGTGCCGGGCTGAAGCCCGGCCTACCTTCAGCCTCGACCATCACGGCGAGGCCCTCGGCGGTGATATCCGCCACGACCCGTGCGCGCGCCTCGAACCGGTCCAACCCGCGATATTCATCCGGCACAAGGTTCATCGCGGCAATCATCGCCTCGTCGAACTCTTGTTCGCCATTCGCGATGGCCTGCGCGATCGCGGCCTCTTCGGCGTAGGGTTTGCCATCGGCGCGCATGTTCGCCTTGGTGTCCATGAGGTTGTACATCGGGATATTCCCGCGCTTGGCCACCTCGTAATCGTTGAAATCATGTGCGCCAGTGATCTTGACCGCGCCCGAGCCGAAGGTGGGATCGGGATACTCATCAGTGATGATCGGGATCATCCGGCGGTGTTCTTTGGGGCCGACGGGGATTTCGCACAGCTTGCCCACGATGGGCGCGTAGCGTTCGTCCGATGGGTGCACCGCGACCGCGCCATCGCCCAGCATCGTCTCTGGCCGAGTGGTGGCAATCGAGATGTAATCGCGGGTTTCTGTCAGGGTAACGTTACCGTCCTCGTCCTTCTCGACATATTCATAGGTCTCGCCCCCGGCGAGCGGGTATTTGAAGTGCCACATGTGACCGGCTACTTCGATATTCTCGACTTCCAGATCGGAAATCGCGGTCTCGAAATGCGGGTCCCAGTTGACCAGTCGCTTGCCGCGATAGATCAGGCCTTTGTTGTACATGTCGACAAAGACCTTGATGACCGCGTCGTGGAAATTGGCGCTGCCTTCGTGGCCGACCTTCGTATCGCCTGCCGCACCGGCCATCGTGAACGCCGTACGCGACCAGTCGCATGACGCGCCGAGGCGTTTGAGCTGTCCGACGATGGTGCCACCGGATTTTTCTTTCCACTCCCAGACTTTTCCGAGAAACGCCTCGCGGCCCATCTCTGCCCGACTGGGCAGCTGGTTTTCGGCCAGCATCCGCTCCACGACCATCTGCGTGGCGATGCCCGCGTGGTCGGTGCCCGGCTGCCAGAGCGTGTCGTAGCCCTGCATCCGCTTCCAACGGATCAGGATGTCCTGCAACGTGTTGTTGAATGCATGGCCCATATGCAGCACGCCGGTCACGTTGGGCGGCGGGATCATGATGCTGAATGGCTCCGCTCCGTCTGCGGCGTTGGCCCCGGCGGCAAAGCTGCCTGCGTCCTCCCAAGCGTCATAAATGCGCTTTTCGGCCTCGGCGGCGTCGAATGTCTTGTCCAGTCCCATCGGGTGTCTCCGCTCGTTTGCGTGGTTGAGAGGTGGCTTACCCAATGCGCGGGCCAAGGGGAAGGTGCACGGGGGGAATTTCACGGTCTCCGGTGCGTGTTACAGAGAAGTGTTGTGGAATTTGCTTGGCGTGTTCTACTGCCACGGGAAATATGGAGGGGCTGCATCAATGAACGAAAGATTTGCTCTGATGCTGGACGGCGCTGGCGGGGCGGTGTCGGTTGATCTGGATGGTCCGATACCCGCGCCAGCCGAAGGGGGATTTCTCTGGGTGCATGTGATGCAGGCGGCCGGCACTTCGGCTGAATGGCTGGCGGCGCTGGGTGGGGATGGCTTGGTCGAGGCCGCGCTGATGGCCGAAGAGACACGCCCGCGCTGCACCGTTCTGGACGAGACAGTGCTGATGAATCTGCGCGGGGTGAACCTGAATCCCGGCGCGCAGCCCGAGGATATGGTCAGCATGCGGATATGGGCCGGCGCGCGGCAGATCGTGACTGTGACGCGTCGACAGGTGCAGGCGCTGGGCGACCTGCGGACGCGCAGCGAAGCAGGCAAGGCGCCTGCCAGCCCGGCAGAGCTGATTGCGCGGCTGGCGCTGCGTCTGGCCGACCGGGCAGAGCCGGTGGTGGCAGAGCTGAACGAGCGGATTGATGATCTAGAAGAACAGGTGGCGGCGGGCCATACGATGCCGCTGCGAACGGCATTGGCCGATATTCGGCGGGTATCGATCGTGCTGCGGCGCTACATGTTTCCGCAACGTGATGCGCTCAGTACGCTGGAGATCGAGGAACTGCCGTGGATCGGACGGGCCGAACGCAGCAGCCTGCGCGAGGCGACAGAGCGGGTCACGCGACTGGCAGAGGAACTGGACGCGATTCGCGACCGGGCGCAGGTGGTGCATGATCACATGATGGATGCCCGCGCCGAACAGATGAACCGACAGATGCTGCTCTTATCGGTGGTGGCGGCGATCTTCCTGCCGCTCGGTCTGATCACCGGGTTGCTGGGGATCAATGTCGGCGGGATGCCCGGTGCGACGTCGCCGCATGCGTTCTGGATCGTCAGCGGGGGGCTGTTGGCTGTCGGTGCACTTCTGCTGTTTCTCTTTGCGCGTTTGGGATGGCTACGGTCGCGCTGAGGAACGACTGCTGTGCATTGGGTATTTTTACCAAGAAAAAGCGCCGAATCTGGTTTTTTCTTGGTAAAAATACCCAAGTTCCGACAGAGGCATCAAGCGCGCGGGGTGCCGGTTAGCGGGATACGCGTGCCCGGCTGGATGACATCAGGATCGTAGGGTTTTCGCGCGAATACTCCCTCGACCATCGGCGCAAAGAATTCCAGCGGCAGGGTGTCGTAGGCGGGGTCAAAGCTGGCCTGATCCCAGCGTTCGCAAAACTCGGCGCAGTCGTCGAAATAGGTATGTCCGCGATGGCGCTCGCGCTTGTTCTCGTCGAACCCGTCCAGGTGGTGGCCGTAATAGAGCATCTGAAAGTCGCCATGCGTGGCCACGACCCATGTGCATTGCTCGCGCACGAAGGGTTTGAGGATCGTGGCGGCGTATTCGTCGTGATTGTAGGGCGCGTAGATATCGCCGATGTCGTGCAGGAGGGCGGCCACGATCCAATCGGTATCCGCGCCGTCGCGCCATGCGCGGGTGGCGGACTGGATCGAGTGGCCGAGGCGCGTGATTTGGTAGCCTGACAGACCTTCGTCCAGTTCCACCAGCGCTTTGAGCAGGCGTTGCGCGGTATGTTTGGTGTGGTCAATCTCGTGCGCGGTCAGGAATTCATAATCTTCCTTGGTGCCGTCTTTCATCTGGGTAAAGCTGACGCGTTCCATATTCGGTGGCTCCTCAGGTCATGGTGTGCTTAGCAAACCGTATTTTCCATATCCTGCGCAAGGCTCTCTGTGTGATCGGTGCGGATTCTTGCGGCGGTTTGGCTTGCGCATTTAAACGGTGTTGGCAGTATCTCAACGTAGGATCTGGACATTCAGTGAACGAGTATCAGGTACTTGTACAATACGATCCCCTGCGGCGACGCGGCCACATGGGCGACCAAGACGAAAGGCATTGCGATGAGTTGGCGCCGGTGGGCCAAAGCCATCACCGAGATTTTCCTGCCGGGTATTCGGCGCGGGCAAAGCGTGCATGGCGTTCGAACGCGCGGGTCAGTTACCCATGTGCTGATCCTTGACGGAACTATGTCGTCGTTGTCACCGGGGAGCGAAAGCAACGCGGGGCTGGCCTATCGGCTGATTGCCGAGCAGGCGGGGCCTGCTGTGTCGGTGTTCTATGAGGCCGGGCTGCAATGGCAGGACTGGCGATCTGGCGCTGGAGTGATGATGGGGCGCGGGATCAATCGGCAGATACGGCGCGCTTATGGGTATCTGGCCAGCCGGTATCGCACTGGTGATCAGATCATTTTGCTGGGCTATTCGCGAGGTGCCTATGCGGTGCGGTCGCTGGCAGGTGCGATTGAGCGGGTGGGTTTGCTAAAGGCGGAACATGCGACCGAGCGCAATGTGCGGCTGGCGTATCGTCATTATGAGAGCCACAACGTAGGTCCGGCGGTCGATGCCTTTCGGCAGGCCTATTGTCACGAGGCGACGCCGATTGCGATGGTCGGCGTCTGGGACACGGTAAAGGCGCTGGGCCTGCATGTGCCGGTTCTGTGGCGGCTGACGGCGCATCGCTATGCATTCCATTCGGATGCGCTGGGCGCGTCGGTGCTGCACGGGTACCACGCGCTGGCATTGGATGAGACGCGGCGCGCGTTCGCGCCCGTGATGTGGGACAGTCGCGCGGCCCCGCAAACACAGGTGACACAGATGTGGTTTCGTGGGGCGCATGGCGATATCGGTGGTCAGCTGGGCGGGTTCGATGCTGCGCGCGGATTGTCGAACATCCCGCTGGTCTGGATGTTGGAGCGGGCCGAAGAGGCCGGGCTGTTGTTGCCGGAGGGCTGGCAGGCGCGGTTTCCATGCGATCCGGATGCGCCGTCGGTCGGCACATGGCGGGGCTGGGGCAAGCTGTTCTTGTTGCGGAGCCGTCGTCGGATTGGAGCAGATCCGTCGGAGCGGTTGCATCCAACGGCAGGTGTGCGCGATCTGCCGCTGGCTGTGGCATCCCAAACTGTCCGGGGTGGGCAGGTGTGATCAGTCGCGGCCGGGCGCAACCATGATCATACAGGTAGTCGAGCCGGAGGCGTAGAGGCGGCCATCGTCGCGCCCGCGAATTTCGCCGGTCGCAACCGCGGTAGAGCGGCCCGCGTGGCTGACCAGCCCTTCGGCGATGACATCTGTGCCGAGTGGGATCGCGCGTGTCAGGTTCACCTTGTATTCCAGCGTGGTGTAGAAGCTGCCGCGCGGAACATGGGTCATCACGGCGCAGGCCATGCAGCTGTCCAGAATCGCCCCGTACCAGCCGCCATGCACGCCGCGCATTGGGTTGGTGACTGCAAACTGCGGCGTGCCCGCAAAGGTCACGCGTCCTTGCTCGACGGTCGCAATGGTAAAGCCCAGTGTTGCACCAATAGGCGGGCCGGAGATGTTTCCGGCAAGGATGTCTTGCATGAATTCAAGGCCCGAGCGCGCCAGTAGCGCGTCAATGTCGGGCAGGTCGTCGAGAGAGCGGGCGGTGTGGGGTGTGTTGGTCATGCGCTGTTTCTGGCACAGGTGTAGGGCAGGGACCAGTCCCCCAATGGCGGTCATGGGACAAGCAGTGCGCGCCGGAGTGTTTCAGCCTGTCGCGATGAATGGGTGCCGCCCGGCGGCGTCATACGCCATAAAGCCGGGCATGTGTTGCACCTGTCATCCAGTCATCACGCCACGTCGCGCAGCTCTACCCGGGGTGTTACGCCAAGAGCATGGCAGATGTCGCGCGTCAGTTCGGGGCGGTTCAGTGTGTAGAAATGCAGGTTCTCGACACCTTCGTCGATCAGCTTGCTGCACAGTTCGGTCGCCACGGCGGTTGCCAACAGTTCGCACCGGTCGTCGCGCTCTGCGGTGGTGAAAGCACTGTCGAGCCAGTCGGGGATGCCGGCACCGCAAGCAGCGGCAAAGCGGCGGGTCGATTTCCAGTTCTCGATCGGCAGGATGCCGGGCAGGATGGGTTTGTCGATGCCTGCCTTGGCGCAACGATCACGGAACCGCAGGAATGTGTCCGCGTCAAAGAAGAACTGCGTGATTGCTTCGTCCGCGCCTGCGTCGAATTTGCGTTTGAGCCAGTCCACGTCGGCCTGATCACCTGCGGCCTCGGGGTGTGGCTCCGGGTAGGCGCCAACGCGGATTTTGAAATCGCCGCGGTCTGCCAATGCCTCGATCAGCGCGCAGCTGTCGGTAAACCCGTCCGGGTGTGCCGTGAACCCTGTCGCGCCTTTGGGCGGGTCGCCGCGCAGGGCCACGATCTCTTGGACGCCAGCGGCGGCGAATTCATCGGCAATCGCCATCGTCTCTGCACGGGTGGCGTCAACGCAGGTCAGGTGGGCAGCAACATTCAGGCCGGTCGCCTGATGCAATGTGCCGACCGCCTCGCGGGTCAGCGCGCGGGTGGTTCCGCCTGCGCCATAGGTGACCGAGACAAAGCGTGGCGCAAGTGGAGCCAGCGTATGAACCGTATCCCAGAGGCGAAACGACGCCTCAAGCGACTTGGGTGGGAAGAACTCGAAAGAGACGGAAGGCGTGGTCATTGTGCAAATCCTTTGCGAAAGGCTTGTCTCCTTGTCGGCGCAAAGTGTAATAGAGGCAAATTCATAATATTCACAAAGATTATGAGGCTACCCGCAGTATGCATATCGAGTTTCGCCACCTTCGCACGATCCGCGCCATTCATCAGGCGGGTGGTTTGGCGCGTGCGGCCGAGATGCTGCACATCACCCAATCTGCGTTAAGCCATCAGATCAAGGGGTTAGAGGATCAGGCGGGTGTACAACTGTTCGTGCGTCGGTCAAAGCCGATGAAACTGTCGGCGGCTGGGCACCGCCTGCTGCGTCTGGCGGAAAAGGTGCTGCCCGAGATTGAGGCGCTTGAGGCGGAATTCAGCGGCGTGCGGGACGGTAGCGCGGGGCGAATGCATATCGCGATTGAATGTCATGCCTGTTTCGAATGGCTGTTTCCGGTGTTGGAGCAGTTTCGCAAGAACTGGGGCGAGGTGGATGTGGATATCCGCCCCGGTCTGGCCTTTGACGCGCTGCCGGCGCTGCAAAAGGAAGAGGTCGATCTGGTGGTGTCGTCCGACCCCGAGAACCTGCCCGGGATCACGTTCAAGCCGCTGTTTGATTACGAGCCGGTCTTTTTGGCGTCCAGCGTACATCCGTTGGCGCAAAAGAATTATGTCGAGGCCGAAGATTTTCGCGGTGAGACACTGATCACCTATCCGGTGGATCGGTCCCGGCTGGATGTATTCACCGAATTGCTGACCCCTGCCAAGGTAGAGCCTGCCGCGACGCGGCAGGTGGAGCTGACGGCGGTGATATTGCTGTTGGTTGCGTCAAATCGCGGGGTGGCCGTGCTGCCCGACTGGGTCGTGAGAGAGCAACGCACCAATGGCGATTACGTGACCCTGCCTGTCACCCAAGCAGGGTTGACCAAGCGCCTTTATGCGGCGATCCGCGACGAGGATGCACAAAAACCTTATATGGCGCATCTGATGCGGCTGGCGCGCGAAATTCCGGTGCGGTTGCAACGCCGGGCATAGCGGCCACCTTAATCCTATCAAAACTTCTGTGGCTTAGACAGGCGGGCAGTTTTGTGCGTTTTGATGGGGGCACAGGTATGCCGACGACATTCAATGTTATATCGCTTGGCCAGTTGGCGGATATGGACACGACCGAGGGTAATGCGGTGGCCGAAAATGCCTCGGCATTGGTCGGTCAGAGTTTTGGGGGACCGGGGGCGCCATTGGTGGATGAATTTGCCTCATTCAGCCGGGTTGGCGCGGCAGATACGACATTTGATCAGGATAGTGACGCCGACACGGACTATTTTTCGATCGATGGTGGCCCGGCGCAAACCTTTGACAGTGTGGCCGTCTACAACGCCACGATCACCTATACCGACGGATCGACCGGTAGTATTTCCGCCGTGGTGTTTCAGGATGTGAACGGTCACAGCTACCTTGCGCCCGAATTTTCCGCCAATGCCGATATGGCCGCGCTGGAGGGCGGTGCGATACGGTCGATCAGCCTCGATAGCCTGATTGGCAATGAATATTCGGGGCTAACGGCGTCGCGTGAGGCATGGAATTTCGTGACCTGTTTCGTGCGTGGTACTGAAATTCACACTGCCGCGGGCCCGGTCCCGATCGAGCGATTGGTACCCGGTGATATGATCTGGACGGTGGATCGCGGGATGCAACCGCTGCGCTGGATCGGGCGGCGGCGCGTGGCGGCGCGTGGGACGCTGGCACCGATTCTGATCCGAGCGGGGGCCTTGGGCAACAGTTGCGATCTGCGGGTGTCACCTCAGCACCGTATTCTGCTGACAGATTGGCGCGCAGAAATGTATCTGGGCGCGCGCGAGGCGCTGGCGCCAGCCAAGCATCTGGTCAACGGGCATGACATCGTGCGCGAGCCGGGCGGGATGGTGGAGTATTTTCATATCATGTTCGACCAACACGAGCTGGTCCACGCGGGCGGGATCGCATCGGAGAGCTTTCATCCCGGTGCGATGGCATGGGACGGGATGGGGGCGGATGCGCGGGGCGAAATACTGGCAATTTTTCCAGAGCTGCGCCAGAGTGGGCCGGAGGTCTATGGCCCGCCGGTGCGCAGGTCACTGAAGGCGCATGAGGCGCGGCTGTTGATGAACTGAGAAAACCGCCCTACCTTTGCAGCGCGCGCGGGTTGGAAACTGCACGCAAATCTTACCCAAGTGCCGGGGAGCGGCCATTTGGGGGTGCGAAGATTTCGGCTACTGAGCGTTGAAGTACTTCAGATCTGTGATGCAAACGACCATTCCGCCGACATTATCCCCCAGACCGGTATCGTTGATGCGGAAATCCACCTGATTGGAATGGGTCGGATAGCCGGCCGCCGCGCGTTGTTCCCGTATATGCGCCAGTTTGAGATTCGCACTACGGCTCAAGAGAGCGCCGAAGGGTAAGTCGGCAAAGAACTTGTACCGCTCAAATGGTTTGAGGGCCGCCGCATCCGCGCCGGTATGGCCGTCGGGACCAACCCTGTCGTAACGCGCGCCATCGACGCTCCATTTATAGTCAACGTGAACGGAGTTGAGAGTAGACGGCGGAAAGTGAGCGGTCCCAAGCGCGTAGACAGCCGGTTTGGACAGATGCCGTGTGTCTATGCTCTGCCAGCCGAGTTGTGCGTCAATCGCAGCGCATGTGTAGTGTAGAGCGAAGTCCGCCGGCAAGGGAATGAGACGTGCGGGTATCGCGTCTGACGCATGAAGTGCAACCGTCTGCAGGGCTATTCCCGCGATGAGTGCAGTTGTCAATTTGGCCATCTGTCGTCCTCCTGGTGAGGGCCAGATTGGATCAGGTGCCGTCATTTGGCAAGGACCCTTGGCAAGAGTGGTCCTTGCGCGTATATGCGCGAGCTTAATCCAAGGAGCGTAGCAATGGCCGTTAGTGCAAACCTCAACGTGATGATGAAGGCCGCCCGCAAGGCGGGGCGCGCTTTGGCGAAGGATTTCCGCGAGGTGGAAAACCTGCAGGTCAGCATGAAAGGCGCGGGCGATTTCGTAAGCCGTGCCGATATCAACGCGGAGCAGATCATCAAATCCGAGCTGATGAACGCGCGCCCGACCTATGGCTGGATCGCCGAAGAGGGCGGCGAGGAGCCGGGTAAGGATCCGACCCGCCGCTGGATCGTTGACCCGCTGGACGGAACCACGAATTTTCTGCACGGGTTGCCGCACTGGGCTGTCAGCATCGCGCTGGAGCACAAGGGGCAGATCGTATCGGGCGTCGTTTATGACGCTGCCAAGGACGAGATGTTTTGGGCTGAAAAGGGCGAAGGTGCCTGGATGAACGAGAGCCGCCTGCGGGTGTCCGGGCGGGCCAAGATGATCGAGAGCATCTTTGCCACCGGTGTGCCCTTTGGCGGGCGGCGTGATTTGCCGCAGACATTGCAGGATCTGGCGCGGCTGATGCCGGCCTGTGCAGGCGTGCGGCGCTGGGGCGCTGCCGCGCTCGACATGGCCTATGTGGCCGCAGGGCGCTATGACGGGTTCTGGGAACGGCGCCTGAATCCATGGGACATCGCGGCGGGGATCGTGATCGTGCGCGAGGCGGGCGGGCTGGTAGAGCCGCTTGATCCGGGCCGGGATATGCTGGAGACCGGGGCGGTGATCTGCTCTAACGAGCCTATCTTTGACAAATTCGCCAAGGTGATCCGCGACGCGTGATCGCCCGGCCGGACCGTACGGCTGGCGTTATGTGTCGGACGGGTGTTCGCGGCCATTGACCCAAGGGATATCGCCCAGATCGCGCAGGTTAACACCGTGGAGCGCGCCCAGATTGACGCCCATTTCATTGGGGTTCGAGCGCCGCCGGTGATGCGTGTAGATGCCGCAAACCGAGCAAAAGAAGTGCCGCGCCGTTTTGGTCCCCCACTGATATTCGGTCAGCTTGTCGGCCCCCTTGACCACTTCGATCCCATCCAGCGGCGCTGTTACTGCCGCCGCCCCGCGCCGCACGCAAAAGCTGCAATCGCAGCGACGGGCCGTGTTCAGCCCGTCAGAGAGGCGCACGCGCATTTCGACGGCACCGCAGTGGCAGGTCGCGGTTACTGTTTCGGTCATTTACGCCTCACTTTGGGGATGCGGGAGCGGGCCAGTTCGTAACGTGCCTCGGGATGTGGCGGGTGGCCGTGGGTGCGGGCCCAAAAGCGCGGACCGCCAAGACGCAGGAAAACCGGCAGGGTCATCACGATTCCGGCGACAAAGCCACCGGCATGCGCCCAATAGGCCACGCCGCCGCTGCCCTGCACCGCGTTAAAGCCACCAAAAATCTGCATGGCCAGCCAGACGCTGAGCACGATCCACGCGGGGATCGGCAGGATGCGAAAGATGATGACGATGATGATGAGGATATCGACCTTTGCCTTGGGAAAGAGCAGAAGATACCCGCCCATGACGCCTGCGATGGCCCCGGATGCCCCAACCGTGGGCACGCCCGACAGTGGGGCGGCGACCACTTCGGCAAGGGAGGCTGCGACGCCTGCGGCAAGATAAAAGACCAGATAGCCGACATGACCCATCTCATCCTCGAGGTTGTCACCAAAGACCCATAGAAACAGCATGTTACCGGCCAGATGCATCCATCCGCCATGCAGGAACATTGAGGTGACAAGGCTATAGTATTCGCGGCCATTGCTGACAGAGACCGGGTGCATGGCCCAATCCCGAAAGAAGGCATTTAGCGCGCGCGGATCGTCGAACAGCGGCCAGTAGGAGATAAAGACGACGATGTTGATCGCGATCAGCGCGTAGGTCACATAAGGTGTGCGCCCCGAAGGGTTATGATCGCGGATCGGGAACATGGGGCATTAGTTGCCCCATGTTCCGCCGAGGTCAACCCAGACTGGTCGCGGCGCTACCCAAAAGCGCGGCGTTGCCACCCGCCGCTGTCGTATCGACACAGACGTGACGTTCGTGCAGCGCGTGGCCGGTGTCCGGCAGGCCGGTGATCAGTGGCAGGATCGGGCCCGACCGGTTGGCCAGTGCCAGCGCAAATTCGCGTGCGGCCTTGGTTTCGCCCCACCAGAGCGCCCCGGAGAATCCGGTAAGCGTGCTGAGTGCGACCGGATCGACATATCCGGTCACGATGGTGGCCACACCGCCGAGGTCGGTCACGGATTTGGCTTGCGCTTCTGCCGCGTCCTTGCCCGGGCCCATGCACAGCAGGGGCGCGCGGTGGTGTGTTGTCAGTCGGTTGGATTCACCCGTCGGGCCGGGCAGCACGAGGGCCTCGCGCGGGGTGCGCGGGTGGGTCGCGGTCTTGTCCAGCGCCTTTTGCACGTCGCTCGTTGGCATGGCACTGGGCCATTCGCCGTCGGCCTTTGGCGCAGGCCGCGCGGTGAAGCGGGGCAGATAATTTGGCCCGCCTGCCTTGGGGCCGGTGCCTGACAGCCCCTCGCCGCCAAAGGGCTGGGAGCCGACGATGGCGCCGATCTGGTTGCGGTTGACGTAAAGGTTGCCAGCCTGCACGCGTTCGGTGACATATTGCACGCGATCGTCGATGCGGGTCATCAGGCCGAAAGTCAGCCCGTATCCGGTGGCGTTGATTGCGTCGATCACCTTGTCCAGTTCGGTCGCACCAAAGGTGGTGAGATGCAGCACGGGGCCGAAAATCTCGCGCTTCATGTCGGCAATGCTGTCCACGCGGATCAATGTCGGGGCAATGTAGGTGCCGGAATTGGGTGTTTTCAATTCGTGCATCAGACGCCCCTCGGCGCGGGCGGTCTGGATGTGGTCGGCGATACCCTTGCGGGCGGTTTCGTCAATCACTGGGCCGCAATCGGTCGAAAGGTCCCAGGGCAGGCCGATCACGAGCGCGTCCATCGCGCCCTTGAGCATCTTGATGAAATCCTCGGCAATGTCCTCTTGGACATAGAGACAACGCAGCGCGGAGCATCGTTGACCTGCGGATTGGAACGCGCTTTCAACAATCGCCTGCACGGCCTGTTCGGGCAGGGCGGTGCTGTCCACGATCATCGCGTTCATGCCGCCAGTTTCTGCGATCAGTGGCGCGCCGGGGGCGAGGTTTTCGGCCATCGTCGCCTTGATCTTCATCGCGGTCGCAGTCGAGCCGGTGAAGGCCACGCCGCCGACACGCGCATCAGAGGTAAGCGCTGCGCCGACATCGCCACCACCGGGCAAGAGTTGTAATGCAGATTTCGGCACACCGGCCTCATGCATCAACGAAATGGCGAAATGCGCCATGATCGGCGTTTGTTCGGCAGGTTTGGACAGCACGGCGTTACCGGCTGCCAGCGCCGCCGCGATCTGGCCAGAGAAAATGGCCAGAGGGAAGTTCCACGGGCTGATGCAGGTGAATACACCAACGGCGGGGGCTTCGGGGGCATTGACGCCGTAGTAGCGCAGGAAATCCACGGCTTCGCGCAGTTCTGCCACCGCGTCCATCTGGCTTTTGCCAGCTTCACGGGCGAGGATCGCGAACAGCTCGCCAAAGTTTTCCTCATAGAGGTCCGCCACGCGGTTCAGCACCTCTTTGCGCTGGGCCGGGGTTGCATCCCACGGTTTGGCATTGGCCAGCGCGGTTTCGATGTCGGCGGCACTGGCGGCGGCAACGGTGCCGGGGCTGTCAGAGGGATCGGCCGGATTGGTGACGGGTTGCGCCTTGTTCGGTTTTGCCTTGCCCGCGAGCAGAGGGACCGCCGCCCATTGGTGGGTGGCAAAGGGCGCGCGCGCGACTTCGATTTTGTCGAGCGTCGGTTGGTGTTTCAGGTCGAAACCCTTGGAGTTGATACGCTCGGGCTGAAACAGCTCTGGTCCTGTCGGCAGGTGGGCGCGCACGGTTTCGTAGACCTCGAAGGGGTCACGGGCGACCTCGTCGGGGGCCACTTCTTCGTCGACGATCTGGTTGACGAAACTGGAGTTCGCGCCGTTTTCCAGCAGGCGACGCACCAGATAGGCCAGCAGGTCACGGTGTGCACCGACGGGCGCATAGATGCGGCAGCGTGTGCCTTCGGCAGTCAGCACGATGTTATGCAGTGCCTCGCCCATGCCATGCAAACGCTGGAATTCGAATTTGTCTTTGGCGTCGGGCAGGTGGGCGGCCATGTCGAGAATGGCGGCGACAGTGTGGGCGTTATGCGTGGCGAACTGCGGATAGATGCGATCGGTCATCGACAGCAGTTTGCGCGCGTTGGCGATATAACTGATGTCGGTCGCGGATTTGTGGGTGAAGACCGGGAAACCGTCGATCCCCTCGACCTGCGCCTGTTTGATCTCGGTGTCCCAATAGGCCCCCTTGACCAACCGGACCATGATCTTGCGATCCAGCCGCGTGGCCAGATCGTGAAGGAAATCGAGCGCATGGCTGGCGCGTTGGCCATAGGCCTGTACCACCACGCCAAAGCCATCCCAGCCCGCCAGCGCCGGTTCGCTGAGCACGGTTTCGATCACGTCAAGCGACAGGGCAAGGCGGTCGGCCTCTTCGGCGTCGATATTGAGGCCCATGCCGGCGGATTTCGCCAGCAGGGCGAGTGAGCGCAGGCGAGGCACCAGCACCTCCATCACCTGCTCGCGCTGGGCGACCTCGTAGCGGGCGTGCAATGCGGAAAGTTTGACCGAGATGCCGGGGTTCTTGGCGATTTCGTCATGGGTGCAGGCCTGCGCGATGGCGGAAATCGCACGGGAATAGCTGAGGTGATAGCGGGTTGCATCCTTGTCGGTGCGTGCGGCCTCGCCAAGCATGTCGTAAGAATAGGTATACCCCTTCTTCTCCATCCCGGCGGCGCGTTTCATCGCGGACTGGATGTCTTCGCCCAGTACGAACTGGCGGCCCATTTCCTTCATTGCGCGGGCGACGGCGGTACGAATGACTGGCTCGCCGAGGCGTTTGACCGCGCCGCGCAGGTGGCCGACGGGGCCTTTGCGGTCCTCTTTCAGCACCTTGCCTGTCAGCATCAAGGCCCATGTCGACGCGTTGACCAGCGACGACGTGGAATGGCCCATATGCTTGCCCCAGTCGCTGGGGGCGATCTTGTCCTCGATCAGTGCGTCGATGGTTTCGGCGTCGGGTACACGCAGCAGCGCCTCGGCCAGACACATCAGGGCGATCCCCTCATCCGTGGACAGACCGTATTCGGCCAGAAAGACCTCCATCAGGCCGGGATCAGAGGCCCCGCGAATGTCCCGGACCAACTGGGCACCACGGGCGCTGATACGTTTGCGATCTTCGACGCTGAGCGCGGCGGTGGCGGTCAGCCTTTGGATCGTTTCGGTCTCATTGGCATAGGTGTCCAGATCAATGGCGCGGCGCAGGTCTGTGTCGTATGGCATTGGGGCTACTCCAGGGTGAATTGATCTAAGTTATCACGGGGGGATAAGTTGTTTTTCCTGATAGATCGGGTTTTATAGGCAAATGGACTGAATTATAGGGAATCGACGATGCAAAGTGATCAGTTTGTGCTGGATCGGTTCGACCGGGCGATTCTAAGAGCGTTGACCAGCGATGGCCGGATCAGCATCACGGATCTGGCGCGTGAAATCGGTCTGTCGAAATCGCCCACCCAAGCGCGGCTGCGGCGGTTGGAAAAGGCGGGTGTGATCACCGGGTATCGTGCGCTGATCGACCCGATATTGCTGGGGCTGGATCATGTCAGTTTCGTCGAGGTGCGTCTGACGGATACCCGCGAGGCGGCGCTGTCGGCGTTCAACGCCGCAGTTGCGCGCACCCCCGAGATCGAGCAAGCGCATATGATCGCGGGAAATTTTGATTACCTGCTCAAAGTTCGAACGCAGAATATGTCGGATTACCGCCGTGTGCTGGCCGAGCGGATTTCAACATTGCCGAATGTGTCGGGCACATCGACCTATGTGGCGATGCAGGCGGTCAAGGAAAACAGTCTACTGGATGTAGGTGGTTCGATTGTGATCTGACCCGCGCCAGTGTCGCATCAGTGTTGACTGGTCGATGCGACAGTTTAGATTCTGCGCGTGAAAGCTGATACTTGATACACGGGCTATGTCAGACTGTCGCAGAACAATTGTGAGGTTGAGCATATGGACAGCAAAATTTCGGGTGGTCTTGTCCACGAATTACCTGCCGACTTGATCGGTGCGCTGACGGACACAAAAGAAACGGTCGACCTATGGGAAGGCTTGACGCCGATCGCGCGCAACGAATTTATTTGTTGGGTTGAAGATGCAAAACAGGAAAAGACTCGGATACGGCGGATTAAGCGAACCGTAGAAGAACTGCATGAAGGTAAAAAACGCCCATGCTGTTGGGCGGGCTGCATTCATCGAACCGACAAGAAGCCAAGCAAATGGCAGCAAGATGTGTTAATCGACAAGAAACCGAAAAAGTAAATATCAAAGGCAATCGTATGACGGCGCGGCGAGAACCCTCCATGATGAGACACGCCTGTTTGCGCCTGTTATTTTGTATGGTCGCCGCGCTACCCGCGCAGGCCGATACCTGTCCCGCTGCGCCTGACCATACCGAGGAGTTGCGCGCGCTGGTTGTCGCCGCGCAAGCCGCACCGGATCAGCAGACCGGGCGCGAGATTTCGAATGCGATGTGGGAATATTGGACCATTGCACCGGATACTTATGCGCAGGAGTTGCTGGATACCGGCATGGAACGGCGCGAAAGCTATGATTATCTCGGAGCTTTGAAGGCGTTCGAGGCGCTGGTGGACTATTGCCCTGACTATGCCGAAGGCTACAACCAGCGCGCCTTTGTGCATTTTCTTCGCGAAGAATACGAGGCTGCGCTGCCCGATCTGGAGCATGCGATCACGTTAGTGCCGCAGCATGTGGCGGCGCGCACCGGGCTGGCGCTGACTTTGATGCGTCTGGGGCGAACCGGCGAGGCGACGCTGGCGTTGCGCGCAGCACTAGAGATGAACCCATGGCTGGGCGAACGCAGCCTGCTGCCGGTGTTAGAGGCGATGGAGCAAGAACTGTGATTTGCACCTCTGGCGTACTTTACACGGCGGGCCGAGTGGCTATTGTCGCGCTCTAATGCGGGCGTGATGGAATGGTAGACATACCAGACTTAAAATCTGTTGGGCCTTGTGCCCGTGTGGGTTCGAGTCCCACCGCCCGCACCAGTCCTGTTTGTGCCACCACGCGGAACGCTGCTTGAGCACAGGTTCGGTTCGAGGTTTGTCCCTGAACCTGCATTTCTTTCATTGGGATTGTATCAGCTTGGGTCACCAGATCCTTGTTTGCACACCGCGGGATGGCTAGTCTGACATCTGGTCAGGATGCACCGGTCTGTGCAGGTTTCGCACCTTTCGCGCCTTGCAAAACCCTACGCCGGACCATAGGTTCCCCAAAAATTGCGGGAGGCTCCCGCCGGACACGAAGGAACACCCCATGGAAGGCGGAAACGCATTGGCGCAATTTGTCCCCCTAATTCTGATATTCGCGATCATGTACTTCTTGCTGATCCGTCCCCAGCAAAAGAAACTGAAGTCGCATCAGGCGATGGTTTCTGCTCTGCGCCGGGGGGATCAAGTGATCACGCAAGGCGGGATCATCGGCAAAGTTGTCAAGGTCAAGGATGACGACGAAATCGAAGTTGAAGTGGCAACCGGCGTGAAAATTCGCGTGGTCAAATCGACTGTTGCGCAGGTTTTGTCCAAAACCGAGCCTGCCGAGGGCTGATTGC
The DNA here is from genome assembly GCF_025639885.1 of Roseovarius pelagicus. Taxonomy (NCBI): domain Bacteria; kingdom Pseudomonadati; phylum Pseudomonadota; class Alphaproteobacteria; order Rhodobacterales; family Roseobacteraceae; genus Roseovarius; species Roseovarius pelagicus. Next base: position 3,200,945 of record NZ_CP106738.1, read on the forward strand.
CCTCGACCCAAACCTGTCTGCTACGCTGAAAAGGCATCATCATGCTTCAGATTGACCTGTGGAAACGTCTCTGCATCTGGGGGGTGGTGGCCCTTGGCCTGTTGTTGGCCGTGCCCAACGGATTTTATCCGCGGGTCGAGGCGCATAACGACGCTGTTACTGCCGTAGAGGCGGGGACAGATCCTTCCGAAGTCGCGGCTGATCTGTCGCTCTGGCCCAGTTGGATGCCATCGGGGTTGGTCAATCTGGGCCTTGATCTGCGCGGTGGCGCACATCTGCTGGCCGAGGTGAAGGTCGCAGAGGTCTATCAATCCCGACTGGAAGGCATGTGGCCCGAAGTGCGCGATTTGCTGCGCGACGAACGCGACAGTGTCGGTACCATCCGCCTGCAACCCACCAAGGGCGAAGAACTGGTGGTGCGCCTGAACGAGCGGCCCGGACAGGTCACCGAGGCCGCCACGCTGGTGCGCGGTCTGGCGCGCCCGGTGACCAGCCTGACAGGGGCCGGTGCCAGCGATATAGAGGTAACGACGCGCGGCGATAGCATTGTTGTCCGTCTGAGCGAAGCTGAGAAGCGCGCGACGGATGAGCGCACTGTGCGGCAGGCGCTGGAAATCATCCGCCGCCGTATTGATGAGGTCGGCACACGCGAACCGACGATTCAGCGGCAAGGCAGCGACCGTATTCTGATCCAAGTGCCCGGTATCGGTAGTGCGGCAGAGCTGAAGGCGATCATCGGCACGACGGCGCAGTTGACCTTTCAGCCGGTCGTCAGCCGCACGTCGAACAAGGACGAGCGCGCAGGTGCGGGCAATGAGGTGCTGCCATCGCTGGATGACGAGGGCGTTTACTATATCCTCGAAACTGCCCCAGTCGTGACGGGCGAAGAGCTGGTCGATGCGCAACCCGATTTCGACCAGAACGGTCGGCCAGCGGTATCATTCCGCTTTAACCCGACGGGCGCGCGCAGTTTTGGTGATTACACGGCCGAGAATATCGGCAATCCGTTTGCCATCGTGCTGGATGATGAAGTGATCAGCGCCCCGGTGATCCAAAGCCATATCCCCGGTGGATCGGGCATCATCACCGGCAATTTCAGCGTTGAAGAAAGCACCAATCTGGCCGTTTTGCTGCGTGCAGGTGCGTTGCCGGCTGGGCTGGAGTTTCTGGAGGAACGCACTGTCGGGCCGGAACTGGGCGCGGATAGCATTGAGGCGGGTGAACTGGCCTGCATCGTCGCCTTTGTGTTGGTGCTGGCCTACATGTTCCTCAGCTATGGTATATTCGGGATTTTTGCCAACATTGCGCTGGTCATCAATGTGGGCCTGATCTTTGGCCTGCTCAGCCTGATTGGAGCGACCCTGACATTGCCGGGGATTGCCGGGATCGTGCTGACCATCGGGATGGCGGTGGACGCCAACGTGCTGGTGTTCGAGCGTATCCGCGAAGAGATGAAGACCGCCAAGGGACCGGCGCGGGCGATTGAACTGGGCTACGAGAAGGCGCTGAGCGCCATCACCGACGCCAACATTACCACCTTTATCACCGCGCTGATCCTGTTCGCGATGGGCTCTGGCCCGGTGCGTGGCTTTGCCATTACGCTGGGTCTGGGTATCCTGACCTCTGTCTTTACCGCGATTTTCGTCACCCGCCTGATCGTGGTGATGTGGTTTGAACGCAAGCGTCCCAAATCCGTGCTTCAGGGCCGCGCATTGCGCTTGGTACCGCAAGAGACCAATTGGGATTTCTTTCGCCGGTGGAAGCTGTCGCTGGGCCTGTCGGCGGTGTTGATCGTGATTGCCGCCGGATCGTTCGGGGTGCAGGGCCTCAACTACGGTATTGATTTCAAGGGCGGCACGACGATCCGCACGCAGAGCGAACAGAGTGTCGATATCGGCCAGTACCGCGATGCGATCACCCCGTTGGAACTGGGCGATGTGTCGATTACCGAGGTGTTCGATCCGACCTTTGCCGACGATGAAAACGTCGCGATGATCCGCATTCAGGCGCAGGAAGGCCAAGAGGCCGTCACGCCGGAGGTCATCGTGCAGGTCGAAGAGGCGTTGCAGGACGCAGTGCCGGATATTGAATTCACTTCTGTCGAAAGTGTCGGGCCGAAAGTGTCAGGCGAGTTGATCACCACGGCGGCCATTGCGGTCGTTCTGGCGATCGGGGCGGTGCTGATCTACATCTGGCTGCGCTTTGAATGGCAGTTCGCCGTGGGGGCTGTGGCCGCCTTGGTGCATGACGTGGTGCTGACCATCGGCGTGTTCTCTGAATTACAGATCCAGTTCGATCTGGCGATCATCGCGGCATTGCTGACGATTGTGGGCTATTCGCTGAACGATACGGTGGTTGTGTTTGACCGGGTGCGCGAGAACCTGAGAAAATACAAGAAGCTGCAACTGAGCGAAGTGTTGAACCTGTCGATCAACGAGACATTGAGCCGGACAATGATGACATCCGTGACCACATTGTTGGCGCTGCTGGCGCTGTACGTGCTGGGGGGGGATGTGATCCGCGGCTTTGTCTTTGCGATGATCTGGGGCGTGATCGTGGGCACGTACAGCTCGATTTTTGTGGCGTCGACGATTCTGCTGTGGCTGGGGGTCAAACGCGACTGGTCCAAGCCGGACGCCAACACCGGCAACCAGTTCGCAAACGTAGATGCCTGATGGGCTAATCGCCGCAATCAGCCTTCCGGGATTCTGGTGGCTGGTGTCGACGATATCGGTGGCAGGTATTGTGCGCGGTTTTACCGGGTTTGGAACGGCGTTGATCTTTGTTCCTGTCGCGGGGCTGTTCCTGCCGCCTGCAATGGTCGTTGCGACGATTACCCTGACAGGGGTTGCCAGCTCTGCGGCGTTGTTGCCGCGCGCGTGGCGCCAAGGAGACCGGCGCGAAGTCGCCCTGCTGGCGCTTGCTGCGCTGCCGACCATTCCGCTGGGGTTGTTTATCATGGACCGGCTGGATGCGTTGACGATCCGCTGGGTCGTGGCCTTTATCGCCGGAGGCACGCTGATTGCCCTGATCTCGGGCTGGCGCTATTCCGGCCAGCTTGCATTGCCCGGCTTACTGGCCATTGGTGCCGCGGCGGGGCTGATGGGTGGTCTCACGGGGCTGACCGGACCGGTGGTGATCCTGTTCTATCTGGCAGGGCAGGCGGTGGCACAATCAGTGCGTGCCAATACGATCCTGTTTCTGGCGGCGCTGGATGTTGCAATTGTTGTTAACCTGTTGACGCGCGGATTTGCCGGGTGGGAAGTGGTCTGGTTGGCGGGATTGCTGGCGATCCCCTACTTCGTCACGACAATGATCGGTCAGGCGCTGTTTGCTCCCACGCGCGAGCGGCTCTATCGTTATGCAGCCTTTTCAGTCATCGGGTTGGCCGTCATCAGCGGTTTGCCGGTCTGGGGTTAGGCGTCCCAGCCCGGACGCGGAACGAATTGGGAGAAGTTTATGCAGATGCACGAGATTTCCTTTGGTCAGGCGACCCCGATTGATGGCTATGGCCCGGGATTCTTTCGGGTCGGCGGTACAGTGCTTCAGGGGCCGATCTGCATCACGGAAACCGGCGCGCGCAGCTGGGGCGGGATGGACGATCATGCATCGTTGCTGGCGCTGGCGGATCAGGTCGATGTGATTTTCCTCGGTACCGGGGCCGAGATAGCGCATATTCCCGCCGCGTTGCGCAGCACGCTGGAGGACGCGGGCATCGGCGTCGAAACGATGAGCTCACCCGCAGCCTGCCGGACGTTCAACGTGTTGTTGTCTGAAGGGCGGCGTGTGGCGGCTGCACTGCTGCCGGTCTGAGCTTTCCTCGACCATGTGGTTTAAGCTAGGCTTTTGATATGACATTGCGCGTATCTGATTTGACCATTGCCCGAGGGGGCATCGCCGTTCTGGAGAACGTCAGCTTTGACCTGAATGCAGGTGAGGCGCTGATTTTGCGCGGCCCCAATGGGGCGGGCAAGACAACGCTGTTGCGCACGGTGTCCGGACTGCAACCGCCCCTGCGCGGGCGGGTCGAGGCAGATTACGATACGCTGGTCTATGCCGGGCACGCCGATGGGATCAAGCCGACGCTGAGCGTGGCAGAAAACCTGATATTCTGGGCGCGGGTATTTGGCCGCAGGAGTATCTCGCATGCGTTGGCCGCCTTTGAATTGACGCCGCTGGCAGACCGACCGGCGGGCGCGCTGTCGGCAGGGCAGAAGCGTCGGCTGGGGTTGGCGCGGTTGCTGGTAACCGGGCGCGAGATCTGGCTGCTGGACGAGCCGACCGTATCGCTGGACATGCAGGCGACGGCGCTCTTTGCCACGGTGGTGCGCGATCATCTGGTGGCGGGCGGGTCAGCGTTGATTGCTACGCACATCCATCTGGGTCTGGACGAAGCGGACGTACTGGATGTGACACCCCATCGCGCCAAGGCGCCCGCGTTGGGTGATTTTGACGGGGCTTTCCTATGATCGCGCTATTGATGCGTGACCTAAAGCTTGGGGTGCGGGCCGGAGGGGGCTTTGGCCTTGGGCTTGCGTTTTTCCTGATCGTTGTGACGCTGGTGCCCTTTGGTGTCGGACCCCGTCCGGACCTGCATGCCAGTATCGCACCGGGTATTCTGTGGCTGGGTGCGCTGCTGGCCTGTTTGCTGTCGCTGGATCGGATATTTGCGCTTGATTGGGAGGACGGATCGCTGGACCTGCTGGCGACCGCGCCGTTGCCGATGGAAGCACTGGTGAGCATCAAGGCGCTGGCGCATTGGCTGACCACGGGGCTACCGCTGGTTCTGGTGGCTCCGGTACTGGGTATCTTGCTGAATCTGTCCGCCTCGGGCTATCTGCCGCTCACACTGTCGTTACTGCTGGGCACGCCCGCGCTGAGTGTGATTGGTACGTTCGGGGCAGCGCTGACCGTGGGGATCAAGCGCGGTGGGCTGCTGCTGAGCCTGCTGGTGTTGCCGCTCTATGTGCCGATACTGATTTTCGGAGCAGAGGCGGCGCGGCGCGGGGCCGAAGGGCTGCCGTACACCACGCCGCTGGTCATGTTGGCGGGGATCACCTGCGGCACTATCGCCCTCTTGCCCTTCGCTTCTGCTTCGGTACTAAGGGTCAATCTACGTTAAGCCATCAGAAGGGACCGAACCCCACCATGAGTTCGCTCTGGGAATACGCCAATCCGCGAAAGTTTATCGCGACGTCCGACCGGGTTCTGCCCTGGGTGGCGGGGTTGTCGTTGCTGACATTGACGGCGGGTTTGGTCTGGGGGTTCTGGTTCACGCCCGAAGAGGCGCGGCAAGGCGCGAGCGTCAAGATCATCTTTTTGCATGTACCCGCTGCGCTGATGGCCATCAACGCGTGGCTGATGATGCTGGTCGCGTCATTAATCTGGATCGTGCGACGGCACCACGTTAGCGCGTTGGCCGCCCGAGCTGCGGCCCCGGTTGGCGCGGTGATGACGGTGATCGCACTGGCGACCGGCGCATTGTGGGGGCAACCGATCTGGGGAACATGGTGGGTGTGGGACCCGCGCCTGACGTCGTTCCTGATCCTGTTCCTGTTTTACCTTGGGTACATCGCGCTGTGGTCCGCGATCGAGGATGACGATACGGCCGCCGACCTGACCAGCGTGTTGTGCCTTGTCGGATCGGTCTTTGCCGTGCTCAGCCGCTATGCGGTGAATTTTTGGAATCAGGGGCTGCATCAGCCTGCATCGCTGAGCCTTGACCGGGAGGAGAACGTGGCAAACGTGTTTTACCACCCTCTACTGCTGAGCATTGCAGGGTTTGTCCTGCTCTTTATCGCGCTGGTGTTGCTACGGACCCAGACCGAAATTCGCGCGCGGCGGATGCGCGCCTTGCTGGCACGGGAGCGGATGGGATGATACCTGAGCTGGGGAAATATACCGTTGCAGTGATGGGGTCGTATGTTGTTTCGATCGGGTTGCTGGGTGTTTTGGTCGGGTTGAGCCTACAGCGCGCGCGGCGCATCAAGACGCAGTTGCGCGCGGTCGAGCAGAGGATTCGCGGCAATGGCTAAGCTTTCACCCCTGATGGCCGCGCCGCCGCTGATTTTTGCGGGTCTTGCGGCGCTGTTTTTCGTCGGCATGCAGCGCGGCGATCCTGATGCATTGCCGTCTGTATTTATCGGCAAACCTGCACCGGAGGTTCCGGTCGGAACACTGGAATTGCGCACGCCGCTAACGGATGCCGACCTGCGCAGTGGAGAGGTGACCGTGGTTAATTTCTGGGCCAGCTGGTGCCCGCCCTGCCGTGCCGAACACCCCAACCTGCACGCATTGAACGAAGAGGGCGTGCGGGTTGCAGGGATCAATTTCAAGGATACCGCGGATCAGGCCAACAGCTACCTTGACGATTCGGGCGATCCGTTCTTTGCGATAGGGTTTGATCCGCAGGGGCGTGCCGCGATCAATTGGGGTGTCACGGCTCCGCCCGAGACCTTCATCGTCGATGGCGATGGAACGGTTCTGTTCAAGTTCATCGGCCCGCTGGTGGGCAGTGACTATGAACAACGTTTTCGCCCCGAGTTGAAAAAGGCATTGGAGCGTTAAAGGCAGACGTTATTGCGAAGCAATCCCAGAGGGCAATTTATATACAGGCCGCGCCTCTGTTCATGTCATTTTTCAACTATAGAGCGTAGCTATGCACAGGGCAGGATGATCGGTCAGGGCACGAGTTCCGCCAAGGTCTGTGGCGCTATCAGGGGCAGCCCGGTGTTCTGTATCTGCCTGCGGAACTGGCGCAGGTGCGTGCCGTTGGCGGGGATCAATCTGGCGGGCTGATATTGCTCTGCCAAACTGCCACCATCTGACTGCCGCGCAAGGATCGCCCTGATTTCGTCCCGCGCAGTCGGCGGCAGTAATGCCATTGCTTGGGGGCCGGGCAGCAGGGTTTCTGATGGCGCGCCCTCGGCAAAGACGATGTGGTGGGCGTCCAAGAGCAGATGAAAATACTGTAGGTCGCGCGAGGTCCGCTCGATGCTAATCCCGACCAGTCCGACCAGCTTGATTGCGGGGATCAGCACTTGCTGACACCCAAACACCTTCAGGGCGGCGGGGCCAGAGATCAGCATCCTGTGCTGTCGCGACACCAACAGGTCGCGCCGTGGCAGGCCCTGTCCCAGTGCGCCCGCGGCAATGCGGATCGGGCGGAGCTTTTTGTCGTTTCGGAGTGCGTCGGCGGATACGTCCTGCCGACCGACCCAGCGCAAGGGTTGCAACCCCCGGTCAAGCGTGTGGATGCGGTCGCCAACCCGAAGGCATTCGACCCTGCGCAATCCTTGCGCGGTTTCGATCTGACTGCCGGCAGCGAAACAGACCGCGCCGGAAATCGTGATGGTGATATTCTGCGTATCGGACTGGCCGTCGGCGTCGAGCATGTACACCGTAAATACATCCGTCAGCGTGTCGCCCGGATCGAGTGCATGAACCACAGGGTGGCTGTCGTTCAGATCATAGCTCCAGACGCCGGTGGTGGGGTTGATTGTGGCGGTCCCATAGGTCGCAGAACTGGAGATTGACCATGTGTCATCATTGTTGCCGGCCAACAGACCGACATCGTCGAGATTGCCGGAAATGATAATACCCGAATTCTCGGTCACGGCCCCGGTCGTTTGACCGCCTATGGTTGGCGTGCCCATGGATCAGGCCGCTTCCAGATGACGGGCGAACTGTCCAACACCAAAGGAGCGCACGCCGATAGGCGCGCCGGGGGCGGGACGTGCCCATTCGATGATGCGATAGCGCGTGCCCTTGGCATTGTGCCACAGGGTGCGCACGCGGGATTCATTCGGATTGCTGGCCAGAACCTTGAGGATTTCGCGGGTGTGGCCAAAGGGTGCGACAAAGTCGATCATCCATTTTGACGGTCCACTGTTCCAGTGGCGCGGCATCAACGGCTTGTGATGGAGTGCAAAGCGCCGTTCTGCCCCGTCAGCCAGCCCGGCCCATGTGACAAAACCGCGTGGAAAGCCACCCGAGCGGAAAATGCGGTATTGCCCCAACCGCAAGGCCACCTCGAGATGTGCGGTGGCCTCGGACAGAGGCATGGTCGCGTGATAGGAGCTAAGGCTGAGAAGGTATGTCATGGCACCCAAGTCCGCCAATGCGTCCTGAGGCAGATCGAACCAATCATCGGGGTAGGGGGGCGCATCCGACGCCGGTCCGGGGCGCATATGATCAAGCGCGGCCAGATGGCGCATGGACGCCCTGACAAATGGTTGGTGATCAACGCTTGTAATTTGCGTCATTGCCCTATGGGCAGTCTGCCACACCCTGCGCGCGGCAGAGTTGCCTGCCGGTTCGGTGTCGGGGCGACAGAATTGCCTGTCCTCATGCTCAGCCTTGGCACTGTTATCCGTGCCGTTACGTCAGCTTAGCGCATTGTCCTAGGAAAGCAACGAGTAAACCCGGAATGGTTGAGCGGAACCATGCCTAAACGCAAAGCGCCCCAGAGAATTTCCGGGGCGCTTTTTAGTGTTAAAGAGGTCTATCCGGCCGATTTTGCGAGGTTGCGCAGCACGTAATGCAGCACGCCGCCATGCTCAATGTATTCGATCTCGATCGCGGTATCGATCCGGCATTTGAGCGTGATTTCCTTCACGCTGCCATCGGACATCTTGATCTCGCAGGGCACCTCTTGCAGAGGTTTGATCGTGTCCAGCCCTTTGATCGAAACAGTCTCGTCCCCGGTCAGACCCAGTGACTTGCGCGTGTCGCCATTGGTGAACTCGAGCGGGATCACACCCATGCCAACGAGGTTCGAGCGGTGGATGCGCTCAAAATTCTCGGCGATCACGGCCTTGACGCCCAAGAGCGCAGTGCCCTTGGCAGCCCAGTCACGGCTGGAGCCAGCGCCATATTGTTCACCACCGAAGATGACCAGTGGTGTGCCTGCTTCCTGATAGGCCATCGCGGCGTCAAAGATCGCGGTCTGCTTGCCATCGGGGCCTTTGGTATAACCGCCCTCGACCCCATCGAGCATCTCGTTGCGGATGCGGATGTTGGCGAAGGTGCCGCGCATCATCACCTCATGGTTGCCACGGCGCGATCCGTAAGAGTTGAACTCGCGCACGGGCACCTGACGTTCGCGCAGGTACTGACCGGCTGGTGTGCTTTCCTTGAAGCTGCCCGCCGGGCTGATGTGGTCGGTTGTGACCATGTCGCCGAGGACGGCCAGAATGCTGGCATCAGTTATGTTGCTGATTGTGCCCGGCTCGGCCCCCATGCCCTGAAAGTAGGGTGGGTTCTGAACGTAGGTCGATTGTGGTGGCCAGTCATATGTCTGGCCTTCAGACGTTTCGACCGCCTGCCATTTTTCGTCGCCTTTGAATACGTCGGCGTATTTCGACTGGAATGCCTCGCGGGTGACGGTTTTCTGGACCAGATCGGCGATTTCCTTAGTCGAGGGCCAGATGTCCTTGAGGTAGACGTCGTTGCCGTCCTTGTCCTGCCCCAGAGAGTCGCGGGTGATGTCTACATTCATGTCACCGGCGAGGGCATAGGCTACGACGAGCGGCGGAGAGGCCAGATAGTTGGCACGCACATCGGGGCTGATGCGGCCCTCGAAGTTACGGTTGCCGCTGAGGACACTGACGCCGATCAGATCGTAGTCATTGATGCATTTGCTGATTTCGGGCGCCAGCGGACCCGAGTTGCCGATGCAGGTCGTGCAGCCATAACCCACAAGGTTGAAACCGATGGCATCCAGATCATCCTGCAATCCGGCAGCTTCTAGGTATTCACTAACAACCTGAGATCCTGGAGCAAGAGAGGTTTTGACCCACGGTTTGCGGTTCAGGCCCAGTTCGCGCGCCTTGCGGGCAACGAGGCCTGCGCCGATCATCACGTAAGGGTTGCTGGTGTTCGTGCAAGATGTGATTGATGCGATGACGATCGAGCCGTCATGCAGCTGATAGTTGCCATCGTCCGTTGCCACATAACCGCGTGCGTGATGACCTTCGTCGCCGGGAATGTCGCGCGGTTCGGGCTGACCGCCTTCGCCTTCCCAGCGGATTTCAGAGGTCTCGCTTGTGTCGCGACCTTCACGGAAGCCACGTACGTAATCCTTGAACGTTGGTGCCGCGACGTCGAGCGCGATGTGGTCCTGCGGGCGTTTCGGGCCCGAGATCGCGGGAACGACGGTGCCCATATCCAAGCTGAGTGTGTCGGTATAGATCGGATCGTAGTCTGCCCCGCGCCACATGCCGTTTTCCTTGGCGTAGGCCTCGACCAGTGCGATGCGATCCTTGTCGCGACCGGTCAGCTCAAGATAGCGCAGTGTTTCGCCGTCAATCGGGAAGAACCCGCAAGTCGCGCCGTATTCGGGCGCCATGTTGCCGATGGTCGCGCGGTCTGCCAGCGGAAGATTGTCGAGGCCGGGACCGTAGAATTCGACAAACTTTCCGACCACACCCTTTTCGCGCAGCATTTCAACGACGCGCAGAACGAGGTCCGTGGCGGTCGTGCCTTCGACCATCTGACCGGTCAGTTTGAAACCGACCACTTCGGGAATCAGCATCGAGATCGGCTGACCCAGCATCGCGGCTTCGGCCTCGATCCCGCCAACGCCCCAACCCAGAACGGCGGCGCCGTTAACCATCGTGGTGTGGCTGTCCGTGCCGACGAGCGTATCGGGGTAGGCGACTTCTTCGCCGTTCTGATCTTTGTCGGTCCAGACGGTCTGTGCCAGATATTCGAGGTTCACCTGATGGCAGATGCCGGTGCCGGGCGGGACCACGCGGAAGTTGTTAAACGCGCCCTGACCCCATTTCAGGAACTGGTAGCGTTCGATATTGCGCTCATACTCGCGATCCACGTTCATCTGGAACGCGCGTGGATTGCCGAATTCGTCGATCATCACGGAGTGGTCGATGACCAGATCGACAGGGTTCAGCGGGTTGATCTGTTCGGCTTTGCCGCCCAGTGCCACGATGCCATCCCGCATCGCCGCAAGGTCGACGACCGCCGGAACGCCGGTGAAATCCTGCATCAGCACGCGGGCGGGACGATAGGCGATCTCGCGCGGGTTCTTGCCGCCCTTGGTCGCCCATTCCGAGAATGCCTTGATGTCGTCCGTGGTGACGGTCTTGCCATCCTCGAACCGCAGCATGTTTTCCAGCACCACCTTAAGCGCGGCAGGCAGTCGGCTGAAATCGCCCAACCCGGCCTTTTCGGCGGCGGCGATGGAGTAATAAGCGACGGATTGGTCGCCTGAGGTCAGGGTTTGGCGGGCTTTGGCGGTGTCATGTCCGACATTGATCGGCATTGGCGCGTCCTTTCGTCTGGCAATGAAGCTGGCTTGAACTGGTTTTCGCCCATTTGGATAAGGGCAGCAAGGTGATTCACCTGTTGTCGGTATACTATTGCACACAATTCATATTGTCCAGCCAACACACAAGGCCATCGCGAAACATTGATTGGTTTTTCGGGGGCTGCGTGGCTAGATGGGACCATAACACGCCTGATCCTGTCCAAAGAGCACATTAAATGCGGTTTTTGACCTTCCTGATACTCGCGCCTTTTCTCTGGGCCAATCCATCAACTGCCGGGGATCGCCCCGTGCTGGTCGAGCTTTATACCTCGCAGGGGTGTTCGTCGTGTCCGCCCGCTGACAAGCTGTTGCACGAATTGGTGGCGCGCGATGACGTGATCGCGCTGGCACTGCATGTGGATTACTGGGATTACATCGGATGGAAGGACGTGTTTGGCAATCCCGCCAATACCAAACGTCAGCGTGGCTACGCCAAGGCGGGTGACAGACGCATGGTTTATACCCCGCAGATGATCATAGATGGCACCGATCACGTTGTCGGAAACCGGCCCAAGGATGTGAACGCGCTGATCCGCCGCCATGGGGCCGTGCCAGACAGCGTCGTGATGAAAGTGATCCGCAAAGGCAATCAGGTGCTGATAGAAGCGCGGGCGACCAAGCCCATCGGGACGCCGCTGGTGGTGCAGATTGCGAAATACACCCCGCAACGTACCGTGGCCATTGAGCGTGGCGAGAATGCCGGGCGCACATTGAGCTATGCGAATGTGGTAACGGAGCTGACGGAACTGACCCGCTGGAACACCAGCAGCCCGCTGGCGTTGAAAACCAAGGTCAGCCCTGACCAACCCGTTGTCGTGATCCTGCAACGTCCGGGCTATGGGGCAGTAGAGGCGGTGGCGCAACTGCAATAAGGTCGTTCAGTCGTCGTTCTGCATCTCGGCGATCCGCTCGGCGCCGCGCTCGGCCATGACGCCTGTACCGTCCTTCCAACGGCGGTGAATCCAAAACCACTGATCCATATGCGCGCGCACTTGCGCCTCTAGCCGGTCATTGAATTCCTGAGTCATTGTGACGGGATCAGAAGGCGGAATCGGTGCTTCGACATGGACATCGAAATCCAGTCCATTTTCGCGCCGGATACCCCAGACGGGCACCAGTGGAGCATCGAATTTCAGGGCCAGTTCGGCCGTGACCAACGAGGTCAGTGCTGGTTTTCCAAAGAAATCCAATGGTACGCCCCAATGGGCATTCAGGTCGGTCAGGATCGCCAGCGTGCCGCCTGCGCGCAGATGCTTGGTCATTTGGACCATGCCACGTTTGCTCTGTTCGAACATCGGCTGGCTGAGTGCTGTCATCGCGCGGCTGTAATGCGCGTTGAAATATCGGTTCTTGAGTGGGCGGTAGAAGCCGCCCAGATCGATCCCTTGTTCCACCATGGCAACCCGCGCGGCGTTGAAGCTGCCGAAATGGCCGGTTACGAAAATCAGCGGTCGGCCCGCTGCCTTGGCTTCACGAACCGCCTGCATGCCGGGGCCTTCAACAGGTGAGTGACGGGCGTGGGCAGTGAAATCACGTGTCGAATACATCTCGATCATGCCGCGGCCGGCATTGTCGGGGACCGCGCGCATCAGGCGGCGCACCTCTGCCTCTGGCAGGTCGGGGCAGACATGCGCAAGGTTGTCGCGTACGCGGGCAGAGTACCCCGCCAGCGGGGCGACGATCTGCGACGTGATCCAGCCCATCGCCGGGACGCGCCAGCGATAGGGCATCAGCCCTGTCAGTCCGATCAGCCCGCGCAGGATCAGATTGACGATGTATTCGCCCGCGCGGATGTGGAAGGGATCTGTTGGGGTGTTCATCTGCGCCGTCACTTGTGGAACCGCCGCCAGACATAGAGCCGGGCGCGACGGGGTACAAGCGCGGCTAGGGGGTGCGCGCCAATCCTGCACCGATCATTGAATCGCGGGTCACCAGTGCGGCCAACGCATCGGCGTCCATGCCATCGGTCCCCTTGGGGCGCGCAGGTAGCACGATATAACGCATGTCGGCAGTGCTGTCGTGGACGCGGACGCGGATGCCGTCGGGCAGATCAACGCCGAATTCACGCAACACGCTGCGCGGTTCGCGCACAGCGCGAGAACGGTAGGCGCGGGTTTTGTACCAATCGGGGGGTAACCCCAGCAGATTGCGCGGGTAGCAGGAGCAAAGCGTGCAGACGATGAGATTATGCACCTCGTCCGTGTTTTCGACTGCGATCAGTTCCAGCGGACCAATGTCGAACCCCATCTCGCGGCTGGCGTCACCGGCGTCAGCCAACAGTCGCGTCTTGAATTCCGGGTCGGTCCATGCGCGGGCGACCACGGCGGCACCGTTCGCGGGGCTGCGCGAATCCATGTCGTTGACTTGTGTGGCGATCTCGGCTGCCGTGATGTGGCCCTTTTCGATCAGGAGTTCGCGCACGGCGATCTCCATCTGTTGCCAATAGGTGAGGGGACCATCATTGTCGGCACGGTAGGGATGGCCGGACGGGCTGAGATGGTCGTGGTCGGCGTGATCATGGGGCATCGTGCATCAGATCCTTTCGAGCCAGTGTTCGTAGATTTCCGCGTCGAGCGTATCCTCTGGGCGTTCCGCGTCAGCCCCCCACAGTTCCGCCATGGTAAAGCGCACACGAAAGAGCCGTTTTTGCTCGGCTTTCAGTGCGTAGGCGAGTTGTTCGGGATTGGCGAAGCACCCTAATGCGCGCTCGACCTCTCCGGTTCTGCCGCGCAGGTAAGCAGGTGCGCGGACATGACCCGGCGGATAGAGCGATCTGACGCGGACCCGCTCAGCCATCTGTCGCCTCTCCGTAGGTGCCGCCGCGTGCGGCAACATCGGCCATGCGTGTGCCCAGTTCTTCTAGGGTGTAGACGCCGTGTTCGACGAGGTTCTGGTTAATCGCGGCGATCCAGCGGTCATAATAGCTGTAGTTCTCAAACGCCTCTTCGCCCATGTCCTCTAGCACGCGGCGCAGCCCGTGGACCGACAGCAGGCCCTTGCTGCCGCACAGCACCATCAGCGCGTCAACGCGTTTCTCCCACAGGGCAAAGTCATGCCCGTCCATAGGAACGGGACCAGCAGAGGCACCGCCCATGTCATGCCAGCGACGTGCGGCAGGGTCATTTGGTTTATCGGTCATGGAATGAGGATAGAGCCGCAGATGAGCCTGAGTCCAGCGTTCACCACGATATGCCGCTCAGGCGGCTTCTTCCTGATCCTCGGGGGTGGCAAGGGTCACCCCGCCTGACGCCTCTAACCTGCGAATGGCGTTGACGATTTCGGTCATGGCCTCTTCGCCCGGTCCCTGTTTCACGGCACCGCGATCTTCCATCTCTTCGCGGATCGCATCGGCCATACGCCGCGACATGTTTTCAAGGAGGAAGTCGACGACATTATCCAGCCCTGCGGATTTCGCTGCGGCGAGCCCGGTGATGAGTGCGGATTGTTCAATCTCGCGGATAACTTGAGGTACGTCGGTGCGGCCCAAACGATCGGGGATATGTTGAAAGGTAAAGATTGCGCGCCGGACCTGATTGGCAAAGTCACCGTCGTTTTCCTCTAACCCTGACAGGACATCATCGCGCAAGGCAGAGCTGGATGAATTCAGGATCGCGCCGACGCGTTGCACAGGTTCGTCGTCGAAGGCCACAGGCGGGCAGTCATCAAGCTGTGCTGCCAGCGCGAACCCGATCCGGTCCACAGCGTCGGGCGTGACCCGGCCCGTGCGCGAAATGGCAAAGGTGATACGCCGCGCTTCGTCACCGGGCAGCTTGCTGAGCAGTTTCGCCGCGAAGGTAACGTCGAGCTTTGACAGGACCACTGCTGCGACCTCTGTGCTTTCGGCCAGAATGATCGGTACAAGAGTGTCAATATCTGTGCGCTGGACCTGTTCCCACGGATCGCCGATCTGGCGCACGCCAGCCTCTTTTCGCAGGCGGGCGGCGGTTTGTGGGCTGATCCGCCCGTCAAGCGCCGTGATTGCGCCTGCCACGCCGTGCGGAAAGGTCAGGCCCATGCCCTCAAGCTCGGTTGCGAATTCGGAGACCACGGTCACCAGTGTCGCGCGGTCGACATAGCGCATGGCGCCCATCTGGGTCGTGAGGGTGGCCTGTAGCGCATCGGGCAGGTCAGATAGCGGCACATCGGCCCCTTCGTTCAGTAGGAACCGGACAATGATTGCCGCCTTTTGCCGTCGTGTCAGCCGCGCGGCTGTGTGACCTGCCGACTGACCCTGCGAAACCTGGGCAAGCGGACTGCGTAGACTCATTCTGTGCCCTCCTACTGTCAGCCTGACCATAGGTCACAGAGGGTGAAGAAAAGCCTAAAGGCCGTCGTTTCAGTAGTCGTAGGTCGTGCCTGTTTCAATCGCGCTGCGCAGCGATGTCTCGGCCCAAGTTCCCGCGCCGCCATGTGACCGGATCTGCCGGAGTTGGGTCAGCGCGCCCACCAGATCGCCTTCGATCACTAGCGCCTGACCCATGTAGGACCGTGCGAGGATGTTGGCGGGATTCCGTACCAGAGCCTTGCGGTAATAGACCATACCGCCTGCCGTATCGCCCATCTTTCGGGTGGTGAAGCCCCAATAGGTCAGCACGCGATCATCGTTCTGATCCGGTATCGCGCGTAGCGCGCGTTGGGCATCGTCGTATTGCCCGACGTAGGCAAATTCACGCACCGCACCGATCAGTTCGTCGGTATCAAGGCGGCTATCCTGCGGATTGACGCATGACGCGCTGCCCGTGTCCCACACCTGGCCATTGGTACAGGTACCCGTGGTCTCAGTCGTGGTGGGTTTGGTTTCATCCCCGGCGGCGAAGGCGAGGCCGGGAACCATGAAAGCGGCGAAAAGAATCGGTCTGAGCATAAAAAGGGTCCTGAAATTTAGCAGTCTACAGCCATCATATGGCGCAAACCGTACGCCCGCCCAGTATTTTCGCATCTGGAAAGTGGTGGGCGACCGTAAATTGACTATTCTCGGCTCGGCAGCTTTCGGGCTAGTGTCTGGTCACAGTTTGAAATTTTTCCTGAAAGAGTATTATGAGACAGTTATATTTTTCTGCCTTGGCGATCATCGTTTTGTCACTGCCAATTGGCGCGCATGCCTGTTCGGAGGCGATGGATCGCGCGTACCAAGAGGAAAACGAGGGAATTGAGGCCTATAACAGCGCCTATGAAATCTATGATGCCGGGCGTGACATCTTTCAAACGGACAAGGTGCGCGCCTGCGGACTGATAAAAAAGGCGGCGGCGCGGATGCGGCGCGCACGAATGGGATTCCGCCGTGCATCGCGGGCCTACAGTGATGCAGCCAGTGATTGCCGATTTTATCAACGCTACTCTGATGAAAAGCAGGTGAACAAAATCATACGCGAGGTAAACGACGATTGGGATGCCGCCGAAACGGCGGCGGACTCCATGAAGCAGGTGCACGCCGACCACTGCCAGTAAAGGCATTTGGCGGTCGGCATGCATGCCTAGGTGTCAATCCTTGCCGAACACACGGGCAAAGATCGTGTCGACATGCTTGGTATGGTAACCGAGGTCGAATTTTTCCTCGATCTCTTCCGCGCTCAAGGCAGCCAGAACGTCGGCGTCAGCCAGAAGCTCAGTTTTGAAATCCTTGCCCTGTTCCCAGACCTTCATCGCATTGCGCTGCACCAGCTTATAGGCGTCTTCGCGGCTGACCCCGGCCTGTGTCAGTGCCAGAAGCACCCGCTGCGACATGACCAGGCCACGAAATTTATTCATGTTGGCCAGCATGTTGTCGGGATAGATCACCAGCTTGTCCACAACCTGCGTCAGGCGAGCCAGAGCAAAGTCGAGCGTGATTGTGGTGTCCGGGCCGATGTTACGCTCGACAGACGAATGTGAAATATCGCGCTCGTGCCAGAGGGCTACGTTCTCCATCGCGGGCACGACGGCCATGCGCACCAGACGAGCGAGGCCAGTCAAGTTCTCGGTCAGGACCGGATTACGCTTGTGCGGCATGGCGCTGCTGCCCTTTTGGCCGGCCGAGAAGAATTCTTCGGCTTCCAGCACTTCGGTGCGCTGCATATGGCGGATCTCGGTTGCGATGTTTTCAATGCTGCTGCCGACCACGCCAAGCGCGGCAAAGAATGCCGCATGCCGGTCGCGCGGGATGACTTGAGTGCTGATCGGCTCGGGTTCCAGCCCCAGCTTGGCGCAGACATGTTCCTCGACCGCCGGGTCGATATTGGCAAAAGTACCAACCGCGCCGGAGATGGCCCCGGTCGCGATCTCGTACCGGGCTTTCTCCAGCCGGTTCAGGTTGCGATCCATTTCGGCGTAGAAACGCGCAAAGGTCAGACCCATCGTCGTCGGTTCGGCATGGATGCCATGGCTGCGGCCGATGCGAACGGTATCCTTATGCTCGAACGCGCGACGTTTGAGGGCTGCCAGCAGGCCTTTCATATCCTCGATGAGGATGTCTGTAGCGCGCACCAACTGGACGTTAAAGCAAGTGTCGAGCACATCCGAGGACGTCATGCCCTGATGCACGAACCGGGCCTCGTCGCTGCCGACGTGTTCCGCCAGATGGGTCAAGAAAGCGATCACATCATGCTTGGTCACCGCTTCGATCTCGTCAATGCGGGCGACGTCGAATTCCACATCTTTGGCCTTCCACACGGCATCGGCATTCGCACGCGGAATCACGCCCAGATCGGCCATCGCGTCGCAGGCATGCGCTTCGATCTCGTACCAGATGCGGAACTTGGTCTCGGGCGACCAGATGGCGACCATGTCAGGGCGGGAATAGCGGGGAATCATGTGTGCGGGCCTTTGGTTGAGGGAATGGCTGTTGCGCGCGGTTTAAACCGCGCGCGCCGCAGCGGCAA